>JAKPGM010000047.1 GCA_029550865.1 Bacteroidota bacterium
GCTATAGCTATTCCGTAAAGTACAGACCACACTAAATGCCATGGCCAACGATTTGACTTACCCTGCCTGCCATACTCCGTTTTGACCAGAGCGGGTAGGGGATCATTTGTGCTTGATTTTCTTTGCTACTTTCTTGTATCAAGACAAGAAAGTAGGAGAAAGGAAATATTTGCTGAGACGAAGATGGATAGCGGGTTAATCCTCACCCCAGTCTGTCGGGAATCCCTCATCTACATCCTCACCCCGCCCTATCGGCCACCCCTCTCCTTGGAAAGGAGAGGGGAATGGGGGTGAGGATTGAAAGGACAGCGGCTGGGGGTGAAATTAAAAAGTAGATAGACTGGGGAGAAGGAGTTTTAACAGCCTTGAAAATTAGCACAGGCCAAAATCCATGCTTTGTGCGGTGGGCTGCACAAATGTGCGGCGACGCAGAGCAGTGAATGGTCAAAACGGCAAGTATGGCCGCAGGGGCGCTTGTCGTTTCAAAGCGTTGGCAGGAGGAAAGCCTTGAATGGAAACGCTATAGCTATTCCGTAAAGTACAGACCACAATAAATGCCATGGCCAACGATTTGACTTACCCTGCCTGCCATACTTGCCGTTTTGACCAGAGCGGGTGAGGGATCATTTGTGCTTGATTTTCTTTGCTACTTTCTTGTATCAAGACAAGAAAGTAGGGGAAAGGAAATAGTTGCAGAGGCGAAGATGGATTGCAGGTTTATCCTCACCCCGCCCTATCGGGCACCCCTCTCCTTTGTAAGGAGAGGGGAAAGAGGTGAGGTGGCCATCCCATTGCTACCAAAAGAGCCACCCCTACGGGGTTGGAAGAGAAAAAATTTTAGGGCTTGTACCAGTTAGTGTATTGGTTGCAATAAAATCTGACCCTATCTTACCAGGCACCCCTCATCTATATCCTCACCCCGCCCTGTCGGCCACCCCTCTCCTTGTAAAGGAGAGGGGAAGGGGGTGAGGTGATTCGACTAAGCTAAAATTTTTACCGACGAACCATCAATGCAGATAAAGATCACATTACATGCGAGTTCCTCATTGAAATTATTTTCGGATATAAGCAAAAAGCCTGGCTTTATGCCAGGCTTCTTAGATATCGATATACAATGTGTTACTTTTTAATGATTTTCTGGCTATATGTTTTGCCATTGATATCGGTTGCTTTGATAGCATATAGACCGGCAGGTAACAAGGCAACATTTACACTACCATTGGGTTTGATTGCCTTCAAAACAAGTTTACCTTCGGTGTTGAATATTTCAACACTGGTAATAGTGCTGTTTGCAGTAAAACGAAGTTCGTTCGCAACAGGATTTGGATATACTTTCCATGCAATGGTATTTGCATTTATAACAGCTGTTCCCGGCAATAGGGTCAATCGCATGAGGGTATCGGCTTGATTCCATTGGGCGCCTTCAATCGGACCACCAATATTTTCACGATTAGTTTCATCAGCATCAATATCGTTGGCAATAGCGTTGAAACCCACTACGCTGTTGTCGCCAATTTTATCGAGGCCAGCAGCTTGGGCGCTTACGGCAAGGTCAATAGCAGCTTCGATAATATATCCTGTGCCAAGGTCGTTCATGGCAGCGGTAATAAAGTCAGTGCCATTCATAAAATTACCTTCGCTCCAGCCCTGTCGAGTGGTAGCGGTTGGGTCGGCGCTCGATTTATTGGCATAAGCCAGTCGCACCTGAGTCATTTCGGTCGTGTTGTCGAGGGTGGAGTTACCAGGCGACCAGTACAGTTCCCAGCAGTCGACTTCCCAGTCTTGAAGTTGTAGGTCTGCCGCTCTCTCCTGGGTCATCAGGTAGTCATCGTCAATAAAACCAATAAAATAAAGGTAATTGTCGTCCCATAAAAGTTTGAAGTAAGCCTTAAAATCCAGTTCATTAGGAGCTGCTTTACCTTTACCCCAGTACCAGATATTAAAGGTGTCGGCTGTTGCCCACGCAGCATCTTCTTCACCATCAATAACGATAGGCGTTGCTGTTTTTTTTACCGATACAGCTCGGTTTTGAGCTAAAGTCGTGCCCACTAACAGTGCACATGCTGACAGGAGTAAATAGAGTTTTTTCATAGGTCTTGAATTTTAAGTTGGTTTACCTAAAATTAGATTCGAAATCCCTGTTAGATGGTGAAAAAATGTAAGGAATAGGGTTATGGATGTTGGGCGGGGTTGAATTTTGTAATCACCAGGTGGTGGATTTGTTTTTTCTGTTCCTATTGCTTGTTTTAGTTAGTGCAGAATGTACTTTATTTCACCACTGTAGGAAGACCTTAGGTCAACAGTTTGTTGTACCTTTCTTCATTCCTACTTTTGTAAAGGAAAAGGATTTTGCAGGGTGAGGTTTAATTGTTGTCTGCGAAGTAAGTAGTTCAACTACAAATAATAATTTCGTTAAGCTACATGGAAGGGGATGCCTTAAAAAGAATTACATGCAGTTTGTGATTTTTAAGCAAAACAGTTTATTTCATACGGTTTCAAGATGTTCCTATTAACATTTGTTTTTCATTAACGTCCTTTTTGCGAAAATTTTAGGCTATTAAGACTTTTTATAGATCCAAATTTAAAAAATGCATCTACTAAACTTTTGTAAGGGGGTGGTTGTTTATATAAAAAACAAGCAAAATGAAGCCATATTTTATGTTATTGACCTTAGTAGCGTTTTGGGGTCGTATTTTTGGAGGCGAACCCTTACAGGTAGGGGATAGGGTCCCCGATTTTGTTTTAAAGGATCAGAACGGAAATGAGTTTCGGCTAAAGGATCATTTGGGTAAGTCGTGCCTGGTTATCTATTTTTATCCCAAGGATGATACACCAGGTTGTACCAAACAGGCTTGCTATTTCCGCGATCAGTATGAGGCTTTCACTTCTGCGGGTGCACAGGTGATTGGAATAAGTAGCCAGGATGAGGCCAGCCATAAGGCCTTTGCTCAAAAATACAAACTGCCATTTACTTTACTGGCAGATGTTGAGGGCAAGGTTCGAAAACAATTCGGAGCTGGTTCGGGCGTTATTCCCGGACGTGTAACGTTTGTAGTGGACAAGGAAGGGAAGGTAGCCTATGTATTTAGCTCACAGACCGATGTACAACGACACGTGGACGAGGCCTTAAAAGTAGTAAAACAGCTTAGCGGTCGTTAGGCTTTTATGCCATAAACCTGGTTATAACTTCCCATTCGATAGCCAAGTATATCCACCGTTACATACTTAAAACCAAAACTCACCAACGCTTGATGAATTTCTTCGGCCAGTGGTGGGGAAATAATCTGTTGAATTTGTGAGGGATGAATTTCGATACGCGCCAGATCGTTATGACATCGAACGCGTATCGTTTTAAATCCTTTGTCTATTAAAAACTTTTCGGCTTTTTCTACCTTAATAAGGTCTTCCCTTTTAATTTCTGTATTGTATGGAAAACGCGAGTAAAGACACGCATAGGCTGGTTTATTCCAGGTAGGCAAGTTAAGATGTCTGGAATATTCCCTGATTTCAGCTTTGGTAATATTAAGTTGAAGCAGTGGACTTACCACACTTAGCTCTTTAATGGCTTTTTGACCAGGTCTGTAATCTTGCTTGTCGTCAGCATTGCTACCGTCGAACACAACCGATATACCCAGCTTTCGGGCTTCCGCTATGATAGTTCCAAATTCAACCTTTTTGCAGTGATAACATCGATCAATAGGATTAAAGCGGATGTTATCTTCAATTTCATTGCTGATGATAATGATATGCTTAACCCCTAAGTTTTGCGCAATGTTTTGAGCCTCTTCCAGTTCGTAGCGGGGCAACGAGGGCGCGTCAATGGTGATTCCTGTTACATTTTCAGCGCCAATAGCCTCTTTGGAAGCAGCCAGCAAAAAGGTGCTATCTACCCCGCCTGAAAAGGCAACTGCTACCTTTGGAAACTGTCGGATGTATGCCAAAAGGTCATAATATTTCTGGGGATTTTCCATTATTTTTATTACATTTAAATTGTGCTTTAATTAAACTTTTGTATTGTCCGATTTGTTCAAATATATATACCATTAAAATTATAAAGTTATGGCAAACTTACAAACAAATTATTTAGGAATATCCCTTCGCAACCCCGTAATTATAGGAGCGAGTAATTTAGTAGATAATCCGGACAATCTGAAAAGATTGGAAGATCATGGAGCTGCAGCGGTTGTATTTAAGTCGCTGTTTGAAGAACAGATTCAGCTCGAGCAACTCGAGTTTGATGAGGCGCTGGAAGAATACAATTATCGCCATGCTGAAATGACTACGCTGTTTCCTCGACTCGAACATGCAGGTGCTAAAGAGCATTTAACCAAATTGTCGAAGGCTCGAAGCACGCTTTCTATTCCTCTAATAGCGAGCTTAAATGCTATCCTGCACGAATCGTGGGTAGATTATGCGCGACAGTTGGCCGAAACCGGAATAGATGCGCTTGAACTCAACTTTTATGCTGTTCCTAAGCGTTTTGAAGTTACGGCAGAAGAAATTGAAAATCAGCAAATTGAGATTCTAAGGGCGGTGAAAAATGCGGTTGAAATTCCTGTGAGCGTTAAACTAAGCAGCTTTTACACCAATCCCCTGAATTTTATAGAACGCCTCGACAAGGCAGGGGTCGATGGGGTTGTTATTTTCAATCGTTTTTATCAACCCGATATCGACATTCAGCAGATGAAGCATGTTTCCTCACACCAACTCAGCACTTCGGCCGAGAACAAGCTGGCATTGCATTTTGCCGGTTTGCTGTATGGACATATTGCTGCATCGATATGTGCAAATGGTGGCATACACACTGGATCCGATGTGATAAAGATGCTGCTGGCCGGCGCCGACGCCGTTCAGGTGGTAAGCATGGTGTATCAGAACAAGTTTGAGCAAATTGGGCGTATGCTCGAGGAAATTTCGAAATGGATGGATGAAAAAGGTTTTCAATCCATTGCCGATTTTAAAGGTAAACTTTCCAATAAGAATATCCACGATCCATTTGTATACCAACGTGCCCAGTACATTGATTTACTTATAAATTCCGACCATTTATTAAAGCGAGTAACTTTACCTTGATGGTGCTTTAATGGATAAAATAAGGGGCATCACTATTAAGTGATACCCCTTTTGTTTTATGAGTCAAGTATCTTTGCTTTTATTGGGTTACTGGTGCATTTATTTTTCTAAGTACCAGCCCTTCCCCAAAACTGTCGACCAGTACATGGTCGTTTTTGCTAATTCTGTCAGCGATAATTTGTCGCGACAGCTCATTTAGCAGATGTTTTTGCATAAGACGCTTGATGGGTCGTGCGCCATAGTGTGGATCATAACCATTTTCAGCCAACCAATCGACGGCAGCGTCGGAGATATCGATCGTAATGGACTGTTCCGACATCTGCTTTTTGATAAGGTTAAACTGCATACGCACGATGTCCCGTACATCTTTGGCCGACAGCGGGTTGAACATAATAATTTCGTCAACACGGTTCAAAAATTCGGGTCGTATTGTCTGACGTAATAGGTTCATCACATCGATACGTATACGCTCGAGGATATGTTCGCGGTTGCTGTCATTCATCTCGCTAATGCCATCCTGTATGATATGTGACCCTATATTAGAGGTCATGATGATGATGGTGTTTTTAAAATTCACCACGCGTCCTTTATTATCAGTCAAACGTCCATCGTCGAGCACCTGAAGCAGTATGTTGAATACGTCAGGATGCGCTTTTTCTATTTCGTCGAGCAATACGACCGAGTAAGGTTTATGCCTTACGGCCTCAGTGAGTTGACCCCCTTCCTCATAACCAACATATCCTGGGGGAGCACCCACCAATCGAGAAACCGAGTGACGTTCCTGGTATTCGCTCATATCTATACGGGTCATCATATTTTCATCGTCGAAAAGAAACTCGGCCAGCGCCTTGGCCAACTCGGTTTTACCTACCCCTGTGGTACCAAGGAATATGAACGACCCGATGGGACGCTTGCTGTCCTGCAGACCTGCACGGCTTCGTCGTACAGCATCGGCTACCGCAGCAATAGCTTCGTCTTGCCCTACTACGCGTTTATGCAATTCTTCTTCCAGATGTAATAACTTTTCTCTTTCGCTTTGTACCATTCGCGTTACAGGTATGCCTGTCCATTTGGCCACTATTTCGGCAATATCCTCGGCAGTGACTTCCTCCTTAATGAGCGGCTTGTCGCCCTGTAGCTGAGCAAGTTCATTTTGCAAGCGTTCGATATTTCGTTGAGCCTCCTGAATTTTTCCGTATCGTAACTCAGCTACCCTTCCATAGTCACCTGCACGTTCGGCCTGTTCGGCTTCAAATTTATATTCCTCGATGGCTTGCTTATTATGCTGAATGGCTTCAACAATATTTTTTTCTTGCTGCCATTTCGAGCGAAGCTGTTTACGTTGCTCTTCCAGGTTAGCAATTTCAGCGACAATCTGTTTTACTTTTTCTTCGTCACCTTCGCGTTTGAGTGCTTCACGTTCTATTTCGAGCTGTTTTATCTTACGTTCCAGGTCGTCTATTTCCTGTGGAACTGAATTCATCTCGAGTTTGAGACGTGATGCAGCCTCATCGATCAGGTCGATAGCTTTATCGGGCAAATAACGGTTGGTAATATACCTGTGCGAAAGTTCGACAGCCGCGATGATAGCCTCGTCCTTGATACGAACCTTATGGTGGTTTTCGTATCGTTCGCGTAACCCACGAAGTATGGAAATTGCGCTCAGTTTGTCGGGTTCATCAACAATAACGGTTTGGAAACGACGTTCAAGCGCTTTATCTTTTTCGAAATACTTCTGGTATTCGTTAAATGTGGTAGCACCAATGGCTCGTAATTCACCTCTTGCCAATGCTGGCTTGAGGATATTGGCAGCATCCATGGCTCCCTCGCTTTTTCCGGCGCCTACCAGGGTGTGTATTTCGTCGATGAACAGGATGATTTCACCGTCGGACGAAATAACTTCATTGACCACACTCTTAAGCCGTTCTTCAAACTGTCCCTTGTAGCTTGCTCCAGCAATAAGGGCGCCCATGTCGAGCGAGAATATTTGCTTGGTTTTTAGATTTTCGGGTACGTCGCCGCTGACAATCCGATGTGCCAGGCCTTCAGCAATAGCCGTTTTTCCTACACCGGGTTCTCCGATGAGAATGGGATTGTTTTTGGTTCGACGTAGTAAAATTTGAATTACACGTCGTATTTCCTCATCGCGCCCGATGACGGGGTCAAGCTTTCCCTGACGAGCACGCTCATTGAGGTTAATGGCGTACTTATTCAAGGCATCATAGGTGTCGTCGGAAGTATGCGAGGTAACTCGACTTCCTTTGCGCATCTCGGCAATGGCTGCTTTTAGGTCTTTTTCGGTTAGGCCAGCATCGCGCAACATGGTAGCTACCTTATTTGAAGTAGTAGCTATACCGTAGAGTATGGATTCTACTGCAATAAACTGGTCGCCCAGTTGCTTGCTATGCTCAAGTGCCTTTTGTAAAGCTTTGCTGGCATCGGACGACAAATATTGCTCGCCACCGCTAACTTTGGGCAGTGAATCAAGTTCTCGGTCAAGGGCTAAGTAAAAGTAATGGGTGTTAACACCACATTTTTTTAAAAGGAAGTTGGTCACATCATCGGCTTTTTCCTGTAATCCTTTCATGATGTGTACAGGTTCTATGGCCTGATGTGTCTTATTCTCAGCAATAATGCCTGCTTGCTGAATGACTTCCTGCGCCTTAAGTGTAAAATTATTCAGATTCATAGTCTTTTTCTCCTTTCTGCAAGGAGGATAGACAAATTTTTGTCCAGGATAAAAAAAATGACAAAATGACTTTTTGTATTTATAAATATAATATTATCAATATTTTAATAAGTGACAATTTGACTGTATGTAGTATTAAGCTGGAATTCTATTCATAATCATCTTCATCAGCAAACCTGTCGCGCTTGATAAAATCACACATGTAATCAATTCCGATGATAGGTTTTTTGTGCTTCTTAGCCTTGTTAATAAGGTCCATAAGATATTTAAAGTGGTTTTCAAAAAATGATTTTGAACTGAAAGGTTTAGGGAGTACTTTGAATTCAGTGCAAATGTCATTTTCGCCAGAACATTCGTGCGAAAGCAAAAATTTATTGTCAGGAAAATCCATAAAGCGGCCGGTGGGTATGTCAATAACGCGTGTCCAACCTGGGGCGCTTTTTAGTTTTAATGTAAAAAAATGTTTTGTAATCAAGATCTTTTCGCTGCGAGGTATAAAGTTTTGATGGGCAAAGATTTGTCGATATTCATTGAATAGGCTTTGAGGCAATTGGTAGCTATCATACATTAAAAATGTGATTGTATCATTTAAAAATATGCAGGGGAAAAACTCATAAAAAAGATTTTTATCCGACATGCATATATTCTCATATGGATATGAGTATTCAAAGGGTTCCATTTTGCAAAGGCAGGGAATGGTAACCTGATCCATTCGGTTTAAACTGAATTCTATCTCATCAATCAGATTGTCGAGTTGGTTGTATGGGATGTAAACTTTTGGTTCAAAATAGCTCGATGGTTTTAGCGCATCAATAAAAATCATGTACAATAAGGGTATTTCCCTACGGGATGCAACAAATTTTAATGTTATAGTTTCGGGATAAAAGCGGATGTTATTTGTATGGGCAAGAAAATGACCATAGTGTGGACAGCCGTAATAATACCAATCGCTAAATTCCTGGAGCGCCAGATTGTATAGTTCGGTGTTTTTTTTGACACTTTCGGGAACGATGAGACCCACGACGTTTCCATCGATTATTTTCAGAAAATTTGGAAAGGGATATTTACCCCTGTATTTACTATTACTGCCCAGGCAGTCGCATGGAATTCCTATGTTCATAGCCAATTGTTTTGAGGGTTTGAAACAATGCTACAAACTTAAATACTCAAAGCGACAGGTTCTGTCGCATGCATTTTTGCAGGGAAAAAATTTTTTGGTTAATAAGGGTAAGGAAATTATTGTCGCCGAGAATGCTGATATTTTCAAGTAATCCCAGGGTAAATCGGGCAGGTCCTTCGTAACTACATACAGGGGCTTTAAGATACCATATGTTTTCGGACTGCTGTATCAGGTATTTTTCGGAAAGGGGGTATTCCTCAATGAGCAAATTATAAGCCCTAACGTTAAGGTTTAGCTCAATTTCGCCAATATACTCGTAGTGTGAATTGCGAAAGATATCAACGAAGCGACGTTGATGTTTTTCCCGATATTGCCAGGGTTTTTGAAGAATATTTACTTCACCAATCCGTGCTACATTGAACAATTTGCAGGTTTGGGATTCATGCTCATAGCACCATACCTGTTCGTAGTTTACAGTAAACTCATAGGGTTCGACGATACGATTCGATACCAGATTACTGTGTGACGAGCGATACGAAACCAGTTCCACACATAGTTCAGCCTGGATAGCCTCGGTAAGTTTTTCGACATTATTTCCAATTTCGGGTTTGACAACCATTTCGGCCATCCAGGGATAATAGTGATATATGTTGTATAGCTTTTTCTTTAGGTTCATTTTCAATGCACTTTTAGCATCTATGCTATCGATTGCTTTGTGCAGAATAAAGGCCTCTTCTTCCGAAAACTGCACCAGGTCGCTAAGTTGTTTTAATGGGCCTTTGCTCGTACTCAGGAAAGGAATTCCCTTTTGATGGTATTCGACCACTAATCCAGCCATTTTAAGACTTTCGAGATAGCGTTGAATGGTGCGTACATTGCAATCGAGTTTTCGAGCAAGTTCGGTTGTGGATTGTCGGTTACCTACCAACATCAGCATCAACCGTATCAGCCGATTTAGATGGGGTTGATCCATGATTGAGCATACATTTGGGTTCTTAAAAGTAGCGATAATTTTTGAACGTTTGAGAGTAAATTAAAAAAAACGCTTTAATAAAAACGCTTTGCATCTTTAAGATGCAAAGCGTTTGTTAAGATGCAAAGCGTTTGTAGGAGAGGTAAAGCAGATTATTTGTATTCACTCAAGTATTTCAGCACCTGTTGATAGACGTTTTCGGGGGTGAATCCGAATTTTTCGTCGAGTACTTTGGCGGGTGCTGAATATCCGAAATGGTCGAGTCCCCAGATGCGCCCTTTGGGTCCTACCAGTCCTGCTAGGGTAACAGGTAGCCCAGCTGTAAGACCAAAAACAGGGATATTGTCGGGGATAACCGATTTTTGATAGTCGACGGGTTGATTACGGAAAAGACCTTCAGATATTACAGATACTACCCGTACTTTCAGTTTTTTTTCAGCAATAAGCTTTTGAGCACCTTCATAGAGTGTCGATACCTCCGAACCGCTACCAACGAGAATAACGTCGGGTTTACCTTCACAATCGAGAACTACATAAGCACCTTTTTGTGCCTCAAGAGCATCCTGGTAACGGGTAGACCCCGGTTTAGCTGGGATGTCTTTGATATTCTGACGTGAGAGAATTAAAGCGGTAGGCGTTTTAGTATTTTCCATTGCCATTTTCCATGCCACATTGGTTTCGTAGGCATCGGCAGGTCGTAGTACCAGCATGCTGTTGTGTCCGCTATGGTTTTTGAGATGCTCGAGCAGTCGAATCTGGGCTTCTTGCTCAACAGGCTGATGCGTAGGACCATCTTCGCCAACCCTGAAGGCATCATGCGTCCATATGTATTTAACGGGTAATTCCTGTAATGCTGCAAGACGTACGGCGGGTTTCATAAAGTCGCTGAAAACGAAGAAGGTACCACATGCTGCCCATACGCCTCCGTGCAGGGCAATACCATTACAGATGGCAGCCATGGTAAGTTCGCTTACTCCTGCCTGGAGGAAAGATCCCTTGAAGTTACCTTTTGTAAAAGCTGTAGTATATTTTAAGAAGCCATCGGTCTTGTCGCTATTGGCCAGGTCGGCTGACGAAACAATCATGTTCTCGACCTTCTGTGCCAGGTAGCCAAGTACAGCTGAGGAAGCAGCACGGGTAGCGATATTTTCTTTTTGAGCTATCTCGGCAAAGTTAAGTTCGGGAAGTTTGCCCGAGAGGAACTGTTCGAGTTTGGCAGCCAGTTCGGGATTTTCTTTAGCCCATTTGGCCTGTAAAGCTTTGCGTTCGGCAGCTTCTTTTATTTTTTGTTCCCTAACCTGACGGTAATATTCGGCAACTTCGGGAAAAATGGCAAATGGATTTTGAGGGTCGCCACCAAGATTTTCTATGGTTTTTTCAAACGAAGCACCTGCTTCGCCCAGGGGCATACCGTGTGTAGCACACTGACGTTCAAAGCTGGTACCATCGGCTTTTACAGCCCCTTTACCCATGATGGTTTTGCCAATGATAAGGGTTGGTTTTTCAGTCTGAGCATTGGCTTTTCGGAGTGCTTCCCTAATTTGGTCAACGTTATTGCCATCGATTTCGATGACTTCCCAACCCCAGGCGCGGTATTTCATGGCGGTATCTTCGGAGGTTACCGCCTTGGTTTCGGTGGAAAGCTGAATGTCGTTGGAGTCGTAGAACATGATCAGGTTGCTCAATCCTAAGAACCCAGCAATACGACCAGCGCCCTGTGATACTTCTTCCTGAATACCTCCATCAGAGATGTATGCGTAAGTTTTGTGCGACATCCATTCGCCAAAGCGGGCGCATAAGAAACGTTCGGCAATGGCTGCACCAACGGCCATTACATGTCCCTGACCCAGAGGACCCGAAGTGTTTTCAACACCACGCATTACATCGCGCTCGGGATGACCAGGGGTAGGACTCCCCCATTGGCGAAAATTTTTAATATCATCTATCGAATAATGCCCCATTAAGGTAAGTACCGAATATAGCATGGGCGACATATGACCAGGGTCCAGGAAGAAACGGTCGCGCATATGCCAGTTCATGTCGCTGGGGTCGTAACGCAAAAATTCTGTGTAAAGTACATGAATAAAATCAGCACCCCCCATTGCTCCTCCCGGGTGTCCCGATTTTGCTTTCTCAACCATCGCAGCCGAAAGTATTCGAATATTGTTTGCTGCTTTTGTAGTTACATCTTTTGTCATTCCTGTGTCCATTTTATTTAGTTTTCAAGAGCACAAAGGTACGGTTTTGCCCTTTACAAAAAGTGTAATTTTTTACTTTTTAAGTGGAAAAATGCGGAAACGCTGAATTTTGTTAGTACTTTAGTGTGTTGATATATAATATGTTGCAATTATTCTGGCTATTTGGTCTGGGTTAATCGATTGTGAACAATATTAGGCATGCATTGAATCAAATCACTACTGAAAGTTTAATTTTTTGTTGTTAACAATAAAACATATTTTAGCAAAATATGAGAAATGTTTACCTTCGGCACAAAATTTTTGTATATGCAACTCATTACAGATATTATTGGATATGCAGCAGCTACCGTGGGTACTATACTCATGTTGCCTCAGGTATATAAGTCGTACCGAACCCGTAGGGTCGATGATATTTCGATGGCTATGGTGATTGTATACATTGTCAATTGCACGTTGTGGGAAATATATGGATGGCTGTTGGATTCGATGCCTATCATCCTGTGTAACCTTATTGCGCTGGTCATAGCTTTTGTCCAATTATACCTTAAATTACGTTTAGGTTCAAAGGTCGATTCGGCAAAATAAGCCTATACGTTTTTTAAATATTTAACATGCTTTTCAACAAACATTGGTTTGCTTTTATTACCTTGCGTGCAAATTGATTCATTATTTGAGTTCTTATACATTGTTGCAAGTAAATGAAAACTGAGAAGTTGTTACATACCGCGGTCATTCAGTTTAAAATGAGGATATTGGTGCACAAACGGTTCTGAAGGATGATTATTTCATTTTCATGCTGCATGAAATAGAAGCTTATGGGGTTGATTTTTACGGCAATTAAAAAACATTTAAAAATATTTTCGGATGAAGATAAAATTTTATGGAGCTGCTCGCGAAGTTACAGGGAGTAAGCATCTGATCACCACCGAGAGTGGAAAAAGAATTTTATTGGATTGTGGTTTGTATCAGGGCAAGGGGCTTGATACGGATGCCATGAATCGTGATCTTGGTTTTGATCCCTCCACCATCGATCACATCATTTTGACCCATGCGCATATAGATCATGCAGGATTGATACCTTATGTGTATAAGTTGGGTTTCCGGGGGAGTGTCATATGTACCAGTGCTACACGTGATTTGTGTGTGTTGATGTTGGCTGATTCGGGACATATCCATGAACACGATACCCAGACGTTCAACAAGAAGCGTCAACGTCAGGGGTTACCTCCTGTTGAACCACTTTACGATACGCTTGATGCACAGGCTTGCATGGAGTTGTTTATAGGAGTTCCTTACAACCGTAAATTTTATATCGATTCAAACATTAAGGTGCGATTTACCAATACGGGGCATTTGCTTGGAAGTGCCGTCGCTAATATTGAGATTACCGAAAATGGTACTACAAAGCGTATTGCTTATACGGGCGATATTGGTCGTCCCATCAATCGTATCCTAAAACATCCTGTTCCTTTTCCCCAGGCCGATTATTTGATTGCCGAGTCGACCTACGGCGATCGCCTGCATCCTTCGTTTGAGGAATTGGATGAAGAACTGCTTGAAATACTGCGTCATACCTGTGTTGAGAAAAAAGGTAAGCTTATTATTCCATCTTTTAGTGTAGGTCGTACTCAGGAGATTGTATATTCGCTCAACAATTTTTTTAATGCTGGTAAATTACCCAAAGTAGATATTTACGTTGATAGTCCGCTGGCAGTAAATGTTACCGATGTATTCCGATTGCATACCGAATGTTTTAACAATGGGGTATGGGATGTTATGTTGCACGATCCCGATCCCTTTGGTTTTGCCAGTTTGCATTACATTCGAAGTGTCGAGGATTCCAAGAAGCTTAATGATCTTGACCGTCCCTGTGTTATCATTTCTGCCTCGGGAATGGCCGAAGCGGGTCGTATCAAGCATCATCTGGCCAATAATATTTCCAATCCCCGTAACTCGGTGCTTATTGTAGGATATTGTGCTCCCACCACCTTAGGTGCTCGTATTGCCCGTGGCGATAAGGAGGTTTCGATCCATGGCGTCGTTTATCCGGTAAAGGCAGAGGTTTTTAAGATTGAATCGTACAGTGGTCATGGGGATTACTGCGAGATGGCAGAGTTTTTAAAATGTCAGGACCCAACGAAGCTTAAAAAGACGTTTTTAGTCCATGGCGATTGGGAAGC
Source organism: Bacteroidota bacterium (assembly GCA_029550865.1). Classification (GTDB taxonomy): domain Bacteria; phylum Bacteroidota; class Bacteroidia; order Bacteroidales; family DTGW01; genus JAKPGM01. The sequence continues at coordinate 14,234 of JAKPGM010000047.1, forward strand.
ACAGCAAGCTTATAAGAAATACCTCGAGCAACAGGGTTTTTCGGCTATTGAAATACCCGCAAAAGGTGATGAGTATATTTTATAAGTTTGTGCTAATTTAGGCTGGTGGTACGGAAGAACATTATTTCTTACGCTCTTCCATGCAATTGATGAGAATCATTTTGCATGCGTTGTTGTTGCCCATAGAACAGGCTTTATGGAAACGTTCGCATGCGCTTCGTTTATCGTCAATTTTAAAATATGCCATTCCCTGATTAAAGTATGCAGCTGCATTGTCGGGATTAAGTTCAATGGTTTTTTCATAGTCAGCAATAGCCTCGTTGTATTTTTCGGTTTCGTAGTAAACTTTTGCGCGACTACTATAAGCGATGGCGCTTTTCGGTACCATTTGAATCGCTTTTGAAAAATCGTTCAATGCTTGCTCATATTCTTTTATGCCTAAGTAGGCTGTTCCACGTGCCAGATAAAGATAAAAAGGATTGTAGTCAGCATTAAGCTCAATGCTTTTATTAAAGTCAGCCAGTGCTTTTTCAAACTTTTGTTTGTTGTTATACAAAATACCTCTTCCATAATACAAAGCAGCCTGGTTAGGATCTTTTGATATTGCATTGTTAAGTATCTCAAAAGCTTCCTTTTCCTTATCGTTTTGATATAGCACAATAGCTTTTTGAATTAAAGCCTCATAAAGTGACGGATTAATTGCCAGGGCTTTGTCAAAATCTTTCAGGGCATCTGCAGATTGTTTTTGGGCCTGGAATAACATTCCCCGAACCAGGTAGGCTTCGGCATAATTACTATTTATTTCAAGCGATTTATTGATATCCTTGAAAGCTTCATCGTACTGCGACAGGTAGTATTTAGCTTCTGCTCGTCCTTTGTAAGCTTCTGCCAATCCTGGTTGCATACGCAAGGCTCTATTAAACTCCTTGATAGCCTGAGCATATTCCTGCGAAGCTATTTTGTCAAAACCTGCTTTCAATACCTGGTTTACATCACCGGTTTGTGACATACCGATGCATGCGAATAGACAGATTGAAAAAAATAAAATAATTGGACGTTTCATCATGAAAGTGTTCCTTATTTATTATGAATTGTAAAAGCAAAAATAGGATTTTTCGCTAAAAAACAGTAAAGCTTTAATTTTTTTTATTCGTGACGTCCAGCTTTAAATAAAAATTCTTTTTCCTTGCGGGTAAGGCTGTCGTAGCCATGCTGGGCTATTTTGTCAAGAATGCGGTCTATTTCCTTTTGTATTTCGGCCTTTTCCTGGTTGTAATCAAGATCGTTTACTGGGGGACGGCGATACATGATCTTCATTTTGCTTTTTCGACGAAACAATGAAGGTTTTTTTAGAAAGATGTTGGAAAACCAGGCAGTTATGTCAGATCCTTTGCGAATTCGAAGTCCAAAAACATAGCCTAATAGCGCTCCACCCAGATGAGCAATATGTCCTCCGGCATTGCTGTATTGAATACTAATTAGGTCGATGATTAGCGTGGCCAGAGCAATATATTTCAATCTTACGGGTCCTATTACGAACAAATGAACGACGTATTCGGGTGCCACGGTAGCAATAGCAAAAACAACAGCCATTACCGAGGCAGAGGCTCCTACCAGATAAGAACCGTATCGGAAGAGCTCGAAGGAGGGAAATATATTGTATATTAATAGATATAAACCACCCCCTGCAAACCCTCCCATAAGGTATACCGTTATGAGTTGCCGGCTATTTAAGTAAATAAGAAAAATCTGTCCCAGCCAGTATAACCACAACATGTTAAAAAGGATATGCCAGATATCGGCATGCATGAACATATAGGTAAGGATGGTCCAGAGGTGCGTTATCAATTCGTTAAGATTCGAAGGCATGTAAAGCAAATGGGTTGATAGCGTGTACCAACTTTCTTTAAAACCGAAAAGGGTAGCTAACAACGATATAATATTAACTGCCAGAAATACGCCAACATTAAGATAAATCAGCCTTAGCAACGTATTGCCGATTCGGATATTGTACTTAATGTCGTCGATGATTCCCATAGTCCTTTAGCCTTTGAGTTAATAATAAAAAGTATGTCGGTCGTATCGCCAGTAACGCAATAGAAGATAACCAAAAAGCATACCACCCAAATGGGCAAAATGTGCCACCTGACTGCCGGGTTGTTGTAGAGCTAAGAATAGTTCAATTCCCGCATATAGTATTACAAAATATTTGGCTTTGATGGGTATGGGAGGGATTAGCAACATCAGCTGAGTATTGGGGAAAAGCATACCAAAGGCCAGGAGAACGCCAAAAACTGCTCCTGAAGCACCTACAGTAGGAATATTCAGGGTCATTTGTACGTGGGCGTTGATCATCTGGATAGCCTGATTGATCATGTCGGGGTCGTGCGGAGTGAGCGACCAGGCATTGATAAAGGTATATATTTCACGATTGGGATCGCTAATATGCGAACGAATAAATGCATTAAATAGCTCGGGCGATGGTGTGTTGATAAATGAATGAGCGTCGCGAATCATGGGGATGATTTGGGTATAATTTACCGCAGTATGTACCAGGGCAGCCCCAATACCAGTTACAAAATAAAATATTAGAAAACGTTTGCTTCCCCAAACCTGTTCGAGGACTATCCCAAATATGAAGAGCGCATACATGTTGAAAAAAAGATGCCAGAAGCCCCCATGCATAAACATGTAGGTTACATACTGGTAAATATGAAAGTTTTCTGACTTGAAAAAATAAAGTCCCAATATGCTATTTAAGTCAATGGAATAATAAACACCTACCAGCCAGGTGATAATAAGCATTAAGGTGTTGATAATAATTAAATTTTTAACAGCAGGCGTAATGCGAAAAAACATTGTAATCAATAATTATTGTTAGACAAATTGTCGCGGTAAAGGTAAGAAAAGCAATTGTTAAATAGTTGTTTTACGTTCAAAAATAAAAATGTTGCCATCGGTGATCGGTGGCAACATTTTTGGGAGATATGCATTATTACCCCAGATATGACTTTAATAGTTTGTTTCGGCTACTTTTCTGCAGTCGACGTAGTGCATTTTCTTTAATCTGACGGGTTCGTTCGCGGGATAGTCCGATTTCCTGGCCAATTTCCTCGAGCGACATTTCTTTTTTTCCCAGGCCATAGAACATTTCGATAACCAGCCTTTCTTTTTCCGAAAGCGTGGAAAGGGTTCGCTGAATTTCTTTTTTAAGCGATTCCTGAAGCAAATTTACATCGGCCATGGGCGAATCCTTATTTTCCATCACGTCGAGCAGAGAGCTTTCTTCGCCTTCTACCAGCGGAGCATCAACCGATACCGGACGACCCGACATCGCCAATGTACTGGCAATCTTTTCTTCGGGTAGGTCAACTATCTTGGCTATTTCATCGGGCATGGGTGTCCGCTGAAATTCTTGTTCTAATTGGTTGAATGCCTTGTGAATCTTATTAAGTGTACCAATTTTATTCAGCGGTAAACGTACAATACGCGACTGCTCGGCAATAGCCTGAAGAATTGATTGCCGTATCCACCAAACAGCATACGAAATAAATTTGAAACCTTTGGTTTCATCAAACTTCTGAGCTGCCTTAATCAGCCCTACGTTACCCTCATTGATCAGGTCGGGGAGCGACAATCCCTGATGCTGGTACTGTTTTGCTACCGATACCACAAAACGTAAATTTGCCTTTACCAGCCGTTCTAATGCCTTTTGATCCCCCTTTTTAATCCGTTGAGCCAATTGTACTTCCTCCTCAACGGTAATCATCTCTTCCTTGGCAATTTCGCTTAGATACTTTTCAAGCGATTCACTGTCACGATTGGTAATAGACTTGGTGATTTTTAGCTGTCTCATCCCTATGTATTTTTTTCAGTTGCGTAAGTAACGATATGCAAACTTTATGCTAAAATGTAAATACTCCCTGAAATTACTACAAAATTAATATAAAAAATGTTTTTTTCAATAAATGCATGAAACAGCAAAAAGTTTCATTTTTTTTGCGTTTATCTGAATTTTTCTTTGAAAAAATTTTAATTAGGGCATATTATGGTTGCAAGCGAAGGGTATCAATACCAGAACCGAAATCAAGCGTATCCCCATAAAGGTAACAGACTGCAAACTTAACAACAATTATATTTTTACAGGTGTTGTAGGTGCCTGTACCCTTTACGGTTACGTATTCGTCGTTGTAAACAAATTGTTGTCCGGGGACAATCGAAATTTTTTGTTCGTAACCAGGATCAATAAGGTATTTAACCGCCCATCGCATGTTAAAAAAGTTGTGATTGATGAGCGTATCTTCATTTTTAATACTAAGTGTAGTAGGGTAGGGGGCATAGGCAGTCATTTTACTTTCGAAACGACCGTTTCCAATAAGTTGTTCGGCATTGAACGGGCAGTAACCAATAATAATAATTTTTACAGAATCGGGCGTTGCCTGTTTTCCACCCCAGGTAGTTTCGGTGACTGTGAGCCATGCTTCATCATCAATATTGCTGTTGGCCTTTACATCTACAATATAGGGCATGTTGGGTCGTTGGGTAACGATGAGTTTGTTGCTTGAGCTACTCCACTGGTAGATGCTTCCACCGCGCGGAATTACTTTGTAGCTTCTCACAGTATAATTGTTTCCTATCAGCGTATCGAATTGTAACTCGACGCTATCTTCATCAATCAACATTATTTTGAGGGTACCTGGAGCAACGTTTTTCCAGTCATATTCCTTATCGTGACAGCCAGGTACAATGGCAACGACTGGTATCATGAAAGCCAGTATAATTATCATTCTGTAAAAGAATGCGCTGGTTGTTTTAGCTACATTTTTCGAAGAATGCATAGTCATTTTCATTTTATAGTCCATACTCTTGCTGCTTTATTCTTCCCAGCCTCCATTTGAAGTGTTAATGCCGTCGGCGTTTTCTATGCCGCCAAAGGTATAATAATCCATGCTGAGGGTTTGCAATTCGTTACCTGGAATGGGGAAGTGCAGCGGTGTACCTTTTTGCAGCATATCACGTCTTCGCATGTCGCAGAATCCGATAAGGTATCCCTGTCCCAGCAAGTCTATTTCACGTTCGTAAAAAATAGCTTCCAGTACGGTTTTTTTATCGGCGCTGGCGGGGATATCCGGTAGCTGACCGCGGGTTTTGCGTGGATAAAATGGGAAATTAAGCAGATTAATAGCAGTAGAAAGCTCGCCAAGCATGGCATAGGCCTCTATGGCATAGAGAATATTTTCGTACCTTGAAATATCAATCATTTGTCCTGTGCCGGTGATACCCAAGCCTTCCCATCGTTTATAGCGATAGTGCGAAAAGTGATAGGTGCCTCGTTCGGGATAGAATCGAATGGCGCTGTTGTATTCAAAGTCGGATGCCAGACGTGCATCGATCGAAGCAGCCTCGCCTACACGTTTTTCGGGGTGTACTTTCACCGGATGACCGTTTTTCCAGTAACGGGCAGGATAGGCTGGGTCGAGTAGATGGATAATTCGATTATCGACTTTTGCAAAGAACAGTTGCGTATTGTCTTGATTGGTAATAAAACGGGCTATTTCGTCGTACCAGCGGTTGTTACCATCACCCTGCGGCCCAAAATCGGTAGTAACCCCTTTTTTAGCATGTTCGAGAACCAATGCCCAGTCGACTGCGGCATTTTCCGCTTTCGTCCGTGAGCCCAGTACCATAAAACGTGCAATGTAGGAATGGCATGCCCGGGCAAGTAATGTATTGTCGAGGGTAGTGCCATTAATGATATTGTTCCCCAGATTAAAGGTGGTGGAGTCGCAAATGTCTATTGCCTTCTGCAAAGATGCAATAGCCGAATCGATAACTACATTGTAGGGTTGAAATTGGAGGGTAGCCAAATCAGAGTATTCGGTGACAATTTGTGCTTTGTCGAAGGTAAGTCCAATATTTCCCAGGGCAGCACCTCTTAAGAAATAGCAGAGGGCATAATAACCTTTTTGAGTATTGGCATCGGCTGAGATGGTTTTGCCTTCATTCAGGAGTTTGACGACGGTATTGCACATGTATATCACCGTATACATGTTACTGTAGAAGGCGTAGGTAAGGTCGCGGTATTCGTAGTTGGGACTGTTATTCCAGGCAATACGGGGTTCAATGGAAAGGTCGTAACAACCAAAGGTGTACCAGCTGGCGGTAAGCTGGTCGGCTGCGGTAAGGGTTGCTATTTGCAGATTCAAATATGGTGCAGCATGTAGCGCTTGCCAGTAGGTTATGTATATATTGTCGGCAAAAATTCGCAGGTCACGCGTGTTTTCAAATAATTTCTGTCGGTCGGGTGCATCGGTGTTTTCAACCTCCAGATTTTCGCAAGAAACCAGAAATAAAGAGGCTATTATGCCATATTTTGTAAGGTTTTTAAGCCGTCTCATGATCCTTAAAATTTAAGTTCCAATGAAAAAGTAACGGAACGATAGTTGGGATAATTAAAAATATCGACGATGTAATTGGTTCTGTCGGCGCCAGAGGCTACCTCGGGATCCCAGCCCGAATAACGGGTAAAGGTCAGCAGATTGCGTCCCAGTACCCCTATTTTACCACCTTTGAGGAAAGCTAATTTTCCTTCGCCTGCAGCAAATTGATAGTATACCCCCAACTCCCTTAGCTTAAGGAATGTTCCGTCTTCGACAAAGTAGCTGTTTGCTTTAAAGGCATTATAAAAGGTAAAATAATAGTCGATGCTTTTTTTCTGATAATCAGGTTTTCCGGCTTGATCGAACTCGCCGGCGCGTTTGTCGAGGAAAAGATTTTGCTTGGTATAGTTGTAGATATCGCCTCCTTGCTTCCAGTTCCATAACATCGAAAGGCTCCATTTTTTCCATTGCAGGGTGGTTTGTAGCGACATGTTAAAGTCGGGGTTCATGTCGGCTATTTTTCCAAAGAAGGGTTGGCCATTAGCATCCAGCAGTGGAATGGGTTTTTCCAGGTAGGTTCCTTCGGTGCCTTTGCGGATAACATATCCATCGCTGTTAACTACATAGTTGTCGATGTTGTCGCCAGCAGGAAGCTGTTTTTTCATCTGGTCGAGCGATCGAACCCAGTCATAACCGTACATTACCCCAAAGGTTTCTCCTTCCTTAATGTAAAAATAGTCGAAGTTAGAGGGTCCCACAAAAAAGGCAGGTGCTTCGAGATGGGTTACTTTTTGTCGAATACGATCGAAAGACAGATTTATGCGCCATTCCAGATTCTTGGTTTTAATGGCCTGGGTACTCAGGCTCCATTCGAGCGAGCTTCCTTCGAGAGTGGCTGCATTACGCCATTGATAGCGAAATCCCGAAGCTGCCGAAAGGGGTACTGGTATAAACGATCCTGTTGTTGTGTTTTGTGAATAGGTGACCTCGGCTTCGAATTTTTCAAAAAATTGGATGTTTAGGCCCATTTCTGTTTCTTTAGTTTCGGAAGGTTTTATTGCCTTATTGGATGCGCTATATGGAAAATATTGTCCATTGACAATGGTGAAGGTTTCGTACTGGAAGTCATATCCAGGACGCTGTCCCGAGGTTCCTACCGAATAGCGTAACTTAAGTTCGTCGACGTGGGGGATGGAAAAATCTTTGCTCAGTCGATAGGCTACAGAGTAACGATAGTAAGGATTCCATCGATTTTCGGGACCGAACAGTGAAGAACCATCGTAGCGAAAAAGAACCGAGAAAATGTACCTGTCCTTGTAGTCGGCATCAAGAATAGCGAAATAATTGCGAGCACGTTCCTCGACATATGCCGATCCGATAGAGATATTTTTCCCTAAAGCCGATAAAGAGGTGATACCCGATGCCAGGATAGAGTCACCTGTGGCAAAAGCTACTTTTTCATAGCTTTTTTCGTACAGATATGATAGTTTTCCTTTGGCAACCCATTGTCCAAAGCTTTGGTTAAGGTTTAGGGTGGTTTGAAAAGTCTGGCTCAAGCCATTGCGCTGTTGAAATCGTTGGGAACCATTTTTTTCGTTTTCGCGTGCGCTGCCCTGAAATCCGACGGGAACATATCGATTGTATTCGGTACTACGATTTTCCAGACCATAATCTACATCAAAAAGCAACCAGCTAAAAATGGGATAATTGGCGTTGATCGAAAGCAGAACATTGTTCTTTTGAGCGGTTCTTTTTTCGTAATACAGGGTGTGCTTTGGATTTCCCGAGATAGCCCAGTTATCGGGTTTAATAAAATATTTTTTAAGGATAGTTGAATCGCTTGCTGGGGCATCCATGTTGAGATCAACATCGGGGTTCATAAAGAGTGCGTCGCTGAAGGCACTCAGTGCATTTTCACTTCCATTTTCAACTACTTCGCCATTGCTCAGCACCCATTCGCCCCCTGCCAGGTCATTTTTGGTTTTTGTGTAGGCAATACTTCCAGATACTTTCATTTTTTCAATCAGGGTAAGGTCGGCATTGACGCGGAAATTTTGACGTTGTTGGCCTTTTTTGTTGAAAACGATACCCGAATTGTTGTTGTTCTCGAACGAAAAGAGCAATGATGAGGTATTGGAATTGGTAGCTACCGATACGTAGTTGGTATAGTAGAGACCGGGTCTGAAAATTTCGTCCTGCACATCATTGACAAAAGAGTAGGGATTGTCGGCATAATGGTCGTAGTCGAGCATACGGGAACCCGATATTTGTTTGTTGAATCCACCGGTGTAGCCATCGGGATAGGTAACTCCGGCATATTTGGTATATCCAGGTTGCTTGTAATCATCGGCGAGTTGGTAAGGATGATGTTCGGCGAGCTTTATTTTATGGGCGAGCTGAGAAAATCCCATTTCGTTTCGGATTCTGATCTGGGATTGGTTTTCTCCGGCCGAGGCGCCGCGTTTGGTACGTACGACAATTACGCCGCTTCCTGCACGCGATCCGTAGAGAGCCGAAGCTGCTGCTCCTTTAACCACTTCGATTGATTCGATATCGTTAACGTTGTAGTCGGATAGGTCGCCATCGATAATCACGCCGTCGACAATAAAAAGAGGTTCCTGGGCACCCATAATGGAAGTAGAGCTTCGTAAGCGAATACCTGCCGATTCGCCAGGATCGCCACCGCCTACAATGGTTACGCCTGCTACCTTACCCTGTAGAGCAGTGGCAGCCGAAGCAGCCGGTACTGCCTCAATATCCTCGCTGCCCACCTTGGCTACCGATACACTCAATTTGCGCTTGGGCGTAGCACTGGCCACCCCCGATACCACTACCTCTTCGAGCTTAAATATATCGGGGCTGAGTACAACGTCTATCTTTGTTTGTCCGTTAATGGCGATTTCTTGCGTTTTTAAGCCTACAAAGCTAAATACCAATGTATTATACCCTTCCGGTACTTTTATTGTGTATTTACCATCGATATCGGTGGCTGTTCCGATTTGGGTTCCTTTTACTACAACCGCAGCACCCGGTATACCCATATTATCCTCGGCGCTGGTTACTGTACCGCTCACCGTTAGCTGGCCTACTACGGTTAACTGGATACCTATTAATAGGAATCCCGAAAGCAATAGTCCTCTTATTTCCATCAGGTATGGTTTGAAACTTTTATTTTTACAATATTAACGATAATTTTTCTGGAATAAAAAAACTTTCTCTTACAGTGATGTTCAAAAAATGATTTGTGGCATTGATAAACCAATAAATGCGACTTTTTTATCCTAAAATCCGAAAACATAAATTTAAAGTTCAGTTATGCGAAAAATCTGTTTTATCAAGGCCATGCATTTTTCTAATATTTTTTTAATACAATATGAATATTTTATTTAACTTAACTTATCAATTTTGTAAAAAACTAATTATGCATTACAAGACAATTATTTTATCGGACATTCATTTGGGAACACCAGAGTCGAAAGCAAAAGAGGCAACAAAATTTTTAAAAGCGCATACCTGCGATTTGCTAATTCTTAATGGCGACATATTTGATGGATGGTACCTTAAGCGTTTGGGAAGTAAGTGGAAAAAGAAACACAATCGTTTTATCCGTCAGGTATTAAAAAAGATGGATAAACAGAATACCAAAGTTGTTTATGTTCGTGGGAATCATGATGATTTTCTCGATAATGCTATTCCATTATTCATTGGTAATTTGTCGATTGTTAAGCAGTACGTGTATGAAAGTAATGGAAAGAAATACTGGGTCATCCATGGGGATGTATTTGATTCTATTACCACCCATATGAAATGGCTGTCGAAACTGGGGGATGTGGGATATAATCTATTAGTAAAGATAAATAAGTGGTACAATATTTACCGGGCCAAACGTGGATTACCGTATTTTTCGCTTTCGCGAGAAATCAAAGCTAAGGTAAAGAAAGCGGTATCGTATATCAGTGATTTTCAGAACGAATTAGCTTCTCTCGCACGTTCCAGAGGATACGATGGTGTCATTTGCGGTCATATCCATACGCCGGCCATTGAATACATTGGAGAGATTGTGTATATGAATTCGGGCGATTGGGTGGAATCGTTATCGGCTCTGGTGGAGGATGAAGAGGGTAACTGGAAAGTTATCTGGTATGAAAACTTCATAAAAGAGTACAAGGATTTATAGTAAAATATCACTTAAAAAATAAAGGCAGGTGTATAAACCTGCCTTTGTTGTTTGTAATCAGGTGATCCGGGCGGGATTCGAACCCACGACCCACAGCTTAGAAGGCTGTTGCTCTATCCAGCTGAGCTACCAGACCAGCGCGTAATTTTGCGCAAAAATATAAAATTTTTTCTACCCACACCTTTTTTCGTTTCCTTATCAAAAAGTTTTTAACTTTGCAGCGTCTCTAAGGGGGTGCCTTAACTTGACAGGCTGAGATCATACCCTTAGAACCTGATCCGGGTAATGCCGGCGAAGGGATTAAGAGGCAATGAGCTTACCTTTATCGTAATCTTCATTGCTCGCTTGTGGTACTTATTGTTTAACCTTTAAAAATGCTTTATTATGAAGCGAGTAATTGTTTCTTTGCTACTTTCTGTAGCAAATTTCGGATTCTTTTATGCGCAATTCGTTTTTTCGGGGCGGGTGCTAACCGATAAACAGGAAGTGCTGCCTGGTGCAATCGTGGAAATTTCCGGAGTAAATCGGCATGCCGTAACCGATGCTAATGGAAATTTCTCGTTTAGTAATCTACCGGCTGGTAATTACAGCGTTTCGGTACGATTTATTGGCTACAATACGCTGTCGGATGAGATTAATTTGCAGGGAAATGTCGATCGAAGCTACACGCTTACCGAGAGTGTAACTACCTTTGATGAGGTAATTGTGTCGGCTGTTCGTGCCCATGCCAATACGCCAACGACTTTTGCGGTTGTGCCCCGTAAGGAAATTACCCGTGTTGCGTTGGGGCAAGATATTCCGTTTATTCTGGCACAAACCCCTTCGGTGGTTACCACTTCCGATGCGGGTAACGGTATTGGTTATACCAGCATGCGCATTCGAGGAATTGAACCTTCCAAAACCAATGTTACCATCAACGGCATACCTCTCAACGACCCCGAATCGCACGGCGTTTATTGGGTAGATGTGCCCGACATTGCCACCTCGGTACAGAGCATTCAGATACAACGAGGCATAGGTACTTCGACCAACGGAGCCGGAGCTTTCGGGGCTACCATCAACCTGTTGACAAATAATGTATCCCAAACACCCTACTACGAATACAACGGCTCGGTCGGGTCGTTTAATACGCTGAAAAATTCTATGTCGTTCAGCACCGGTCTTATCAATGCTCACTGGTTTCTCGAAGGGAAAGTTACGGGCATTAAATCCGATGGCTACATCGACCGTGGTTGGTCAAATCTGAAATCGTACTTCGCGCAAACAGGCTATTATAGCGATAAAACTATTGTGAAACTGATAGGTTTTGGCGGTAGAGAGGAGACCTATCAAGCCTGGTATGGTATCGATTCGGCCACCCTGTATAATCCTCAGTATGGGCGTCGGTACAATTGGACAGGGGCTTATACCGATAGCGCAGGCAATATTCAATTTTTCGACAAGATGATTGACCATTACGAACAGGATCATCTTCAACTACATGTGGCACACGCCTTTTCGGATGATTTGAATTTTAATGTGGCATTGCATTATACCTATGGTCGTGGCTACTATCAGGATTTTGTACCTGCCGACTGGTATATGCCCCTTGACTATTTTGGCTTGCCGCTGGGTATCAAAGGTACCGATACCATTCGCTATACCGATGTAATACAACGGCTCTGGCTCGATAATCATTTTTATGGGGTAGTATGGGGATTAAATTATTTTGCGAACCGCCTTTCGGTGACTTTTGGTGGGGGGGCTAATCGTTATGCACCGGCCAAACATTTTGGCCAGGTGATGTGGGCACGATATTTTCTCAACGATATCACTGGCAAAAAATTCTACGAAAATGAGGGACAGAAGAACGATATCAATGGATATATCAAGATAAATTATCAACTTACGCCCAAGTTGTTGGCATTTGGTGATTTACAGTATCGTTATATTACCTACAAAGCTTGGGGGGAAAACCGTGAGTATGCCGATGGCATTATAGATATTGACAAACAATATAATTTTATCAACCCCAAGGTGGGCTTACTTTTTGAAATAAATAAAAACATCAGGGCTTATGCTTCGTATGCCGTGGCCAATCGCGAACCTACGCGAAGCGACTTTGTAGATGCAGCCGAAGGTGAGGAACCTCGTCCCGAACGCCTATACGACCTCGAGACAGGCATACGTTATTCAACCGACCTGGTATCGGCCGAAGCGGTATTTTATGATATGCAGTATCGCGATCAACTAATCCTTACGGGTGAAGTAAATAGCGTAGGTACCCCCATTCGAAAAAATGTTGGAAAAAGCTACCGTAGGGGAATAGAGTTAGTAGCAAAAGTTCAGCCATTACGCATACTCGACATTGAAGGAAATGCCACATTGAGTCGAAATAAAACCGAATATGCGATATTCAAGGATAGCGTGCTCATTAAATTCGACAACAACGATATAGCCTATTCGCCATCGTTGATAGCTGGCTTGACATTGCGGCTAAGACCTGTAAACTTTTACGAAACAGGTCTAATGTTTAAGCATGTGGGGAAACAATATTTTGATAATACCCAAAACCCCAATCGACAGCTCGATGCCTACTCGTTGGTTGATTGGATTAATACTTTCACCTATAAGTGGCCTAAGGTGGGTGAAGTGCAGCTAACCCTGAAGGTAAATAATCTTCTGGATAATGAATACATTGCTCATGCTGGTTTAGCCCCCAATAAATCGGACTTTAGTACAGAAGGTTAAACAAACATAGTAAAATTAGTTTATTTTTGCAAAAGGAAGGGACGACCGACGGCGATTTTCGACCGATGGTTGTTTTGATGGAATGGTACCATCCATCTTATAAGTACAATAATTTTGATCATCCTCAACCCCATCGAGGGGTTTCGTCTGATAGGAAGGGACTTCCCTCAGGCTCAAATCTCTCGATAGTTTATAATGGGGAACTAAGAGCTTAAATTTGATTTGTCGTTTTTTCATATCAAACTTAGCTTCAATAATCCCTTTTTCCCAACAATTCCAGAATACCAAAGGAGGTAAATATCCGATTGATGAATGAATTCGTTCATTATTATATTTTTCATAAAATAAGATTAATACGGTTTCCAAATCATCAATTGACCAGAATGAAAATTTTGATAATTTTTCCGATAATATTGCATGGAAGCTCTCAATATGTCCATTTTCCTGAGGAGTATAGGGATGTGTGAATACCTGATTAATATGATTTTCTTTGAAAAATTCCTGAACAGTTTTAGCAATGAATCTACTATCATTGTCATTTCTTATTTCAATGTTTATACCTCTTTTCAAACAATCGTATGTCTGTAGGTGATTTACGATGATTTGTTCCCATAATTTTTTAACCTGCCATTGATTTATTTTATAACCAAAAGTCCATCCAACAACCACTCTTGTAAAGGTGTCTATAACACTTAATATATAACAGTGTCTTTTATCTTTTTCTATCCAAACATATTTTATATCCATTTCGAATATTTCTAATGGCCTTGTCGGCATTACTTTTCTATATTTAACAAAATCCCTTGTGCGTTTTGCGGGTTTTTCCTTTAATAATTGATTGTCTTTCATGAGTCGATAAACTTTTTTATGATTTATTATATAGCCATTTAATAATAGTTCGTATGTCATTCTGCGATAACCATATTTCTTGTCCGGATCTTTTCTTATTGTTTTTATTTTCTCAACAACTTCAATATTATCTACCCTATCAATGTTATCCCCACAGATTTTCAAAGTTTCTTTTGATGGTTCTTTGCCTCTCCTTTTAAAAGTAGGATTATAATAATATTGATGTTTACTTATACCGGCGATTGCAAGAGCTCTGTCTCTTTTTAAGCCCCGGGAAATATACTTTGTCGCTAAGGCCTTCTTTTCCCCGGGGCATATCTCTTTTTTAACAAATCCTCCTGCATTTTACATTCCATGTCCTTTTCCGCAAGTAATTGCTTTAACATTTTGTTTTCCTTCTCTAATTCACGTATGCGCTTTAAATGAGCAGGGTTCATACCATGTTGCAATCCTTCTACCCCCATTTCTTCAAACCTGCTTTTCCAGGTATAATAAGAGGCTTTGTATATGCCATACTTTTCCAATGTGGCATCTACTCCATTTTCTGAAGCTTCTTTTATAATTTTTAGCTTCTCTTCCGTTGTAAATTTTCTCTTTTTCATGTCCATAAAAGTATAGTTTTTTTTCTATACTTTAGTCTGATTTTCTAGGGGGCTAATCCAGTTCGAATATTTTATTTTTTAGCTATACTGTAGCCTGAAAATGTCTATTAAGCCTAATTCGTATTTTTCGCGATAGTTGTTCCATAAATTTTTCGATACAATATTTTCAAAAGGGCAAAAAAAAGTCTAATTTTAGTACGCCAAAAAATGGTATTGATTCATGTAAAATAAAAATCGGAAACGACAATGGGAGAACTAAACAGAAAACGGGGCACGATAGCCATCCTCACGGGAGGGGGCGATGTCCCGGGTTTAAACCCTGCCATACGGGCTATTACGCTGCGGGCTATCGATGAGGGTTTTCAGGTGATTGGATTACGTCGAGGATGGCTGGGTATTATGGAGTTAATCCGCGACAAAAATGCGGATAATAGCAACAATTACATGGTACTAACCGAAGACATTGTCAATAAAGCCGGGCGTACCGGTGGTTCATTTCTTCACACTTCACGCACACGACCCAGTCATGTACCTAAGGACCTTGTGCCAGTTCATCTACAAAGCAAATACTCGAAAGAGGTAAATGACCTGACGCCTGAAGTGCTTAAAAACCTCGACTATTTGGGGATCGATTATCTCATTCCTATTGGTGGAGATGAAACCCTAAGTTATGCGGTACGCATGTATCAGGAAGGGGTCAAGGTAATAGCTATTCCCAAAACCATGGACAACGATGTAGCAGGAACCGATTATTGCATTGGCTTCAGCACCTGCATAACACGTACCATCAATATGGTCAACACCCTTCGCACAACTGCTGGTTCGCACGAAAGGATTCTGGTAGTTGAAGTTTTTGGAAGATATGCAGGATTTACAGCCATGCTGCCTACGTTGGCTGGCGTTGCTTCTCGTTGTTTAATTCCCGAAGTTAAGTTCGACATTGAAAAGGTTATCGAAATTATCGTCCACGATAGAAATAAGAACCCAAGCAAATATGCAGTACTGATAGTTTCGGAAGGTGCCTCCATGATAGGGGGGCCCGAAATTGCACTCCCGTCGAAAGAAACCGAAACTCATGTGTACGAACGTACTGGAAGCATTGGTGATATTGTATCGCGCAAGATTAGAGATCTTTCGGGCAAATACAACAACGGAAAAACCATTAATGTAATAGAACAAAGTTTGGGTTATCTGGTAAGAGGTGGCGATCCCGATGCCATCGATTCTATTGTACCCATTGCATTTGGCAATTTGGCGCTGGATTTAATCCTGAAAGGCATACATGGTCGTATGGTTGCCCTGCGTAATGGGGTATACGACAATGTACCGTTGGATGTAGTAACCAGCCAGAGAAAAACAGTAGATGTTAAACGATACTACAACACCGAACGCTATCGGCCCCACTACAAAAGTTTTGAGTTTCAGCCTCTCTTTTTCCTTACCGGCAGTCTGGGATAAAATATTAAAGCACAGAGCGATGGTTACTCTGTGCTTTTTTTATCATTGTCTTTTAGATGTTTTGCTTTTACAGCTTTCCCTTTTAAAATACATTTTCCCACCGCGGGATTACAAGCACCCTGCTGCAAACGACAATAATGGTCGAGATAATATGGGCATTCAAAGCTCATGGATGTTTATTCTACGTATAAAACCAATCCTTTAAGATACTCGCCTTCGGGATGATAAATATTCACTGGATGATCGGGAGCCTGGGTTAACTGGTAAAGTATGCTAACCTTACGTTTGGCATTGGCAGCAGCAGCAAAAACTGTTTTACGGAAGTTCTCGCGAGTCATAACCTGTGAGCAGGAGAAGGTAAATACCAGTCCGCCTGGATTAACCTTTTCAATGGCTCTTTGATTGATTCGTTTATAGGCCTGAATAGCATTGTTAAGTACCTGACCATGTTTTGCATAAGCAGGTGGATCGAGGACAATGATGTCGTAGCTCTCTTCAGCATTCTGCAAGAATTGCAAAGCATCGCTCAGATAAGCTGCATGATTGGCAGAGCTGCCAAAGTTCAGCTCAATATTTTTCTCGGTCATTTCAATGGCAAATTTTGAACTATCGACCGAGTGTACAAGGTCGGCACCGGCTTTAAGGGCATATACCGAAAATCCCCCTGTATAGCAGAACAGGTTGAGCACCTTTTTACCTGCCGAATACCGGGCTAAAAGTTGACGATTATCGCGTTGGTCGATAAAAAGACCTGTTTTTTGACCTTTTTCCCAATCAACCAAGAAAAGATGCCCATTCTCTTTCACCTGATTATCCACCAGCACCCCATAGAGGTACTCGTTCTGCGGATTGATGCCCGACTTAAAGGGAAGCGTAGCCTCGCTTTTATCGTAAATAGCATCGAGTTGGTGCTGATAAATTTCCTGCAATATATCCACAATTACCGAACGATTCTGATATACACCAATAGAATGACATTGTATTACAGCCGTCCGATCATATATATCGATGATAAGACCGGGTATTTCATCCCCTTCGCCATGAACAAGTCGATAAACATTTGTATCATCGCTCTCGACAAGTCCTAACTTCTGGCGTAAGCGATATGCAGCCAATAGTCTTGCGTACCAGAAGTCCCGATCAATTTCCACATCCTCAAATGAAAGTACACGAACCGCAATCGTACCCTTTTGAAAATGTCCCACTGCAAGGAAATTGTGCTCTTTATCATAAAGCTTCACCAATTGTCCTTCTTCCAGATTGTCGGGAATTTGTTCAATAGCCCCAGAGAACACCCAGGGATGACGACGTTTTATCGATTTTTCCTTGCCTTCCTTTAAAATAAGTTCTACCATAGCTTACAATCGTGTTTAGGTTTTATAATTAGTGTGTTGTGTCCAAAGTTAAAAATTTGTAAAATTGTTTTTGTAAAAATAATATTTTATGGATAAATTTTTCGTTCGGCGGCCAATAAAGTATTGTACAGAAGACCTACCCGGGTCATGGGTCCAACCCCACCAGGAACCGGGGTAATGTATGCACACTTGGGAGCTACTGTGTCGAAATCGACATCCCCCATTAATTTCCATCCATTTTTGGCTGTCGCAGAAGCGACGCGTGTGGTACCGACATCGATAACTACAGCGCCTTCTTTTACCATATCGGCTTTAATGAAGTGAGGATTTCCCAGCGCAGCTACCAAAATGTCGGCCTGCAGGGTAAAATGCTGGATATTGGGGGTCCTGCTATGGCATACGATAACAGTACAATCGCCTGGTTCACCCTTCCGCGACAACAGGATGCTTAGCGGACGCCCTACTATATTGCTGCGACCTACTACCACACAGGTTTTTCCTGCCGTAGGAATTTGATATCGTTTCAAAAGTTCGACAATGCCAAAGGGGGTTGCCGAAATATAGGTTGGCAGACCAATAACCATTCGACCCACATTCACCGGGTGAAAACCGTCCACATCCTTTCGGTAATCGATCGTTTCAATGACTTTTTGCTCATTGATGTGCGAAGGAAGGGGAAGTTGAACAATAATACCATCGATACGAGGATTAGCATTCAATTCCTGAATTTTGTCGAGCAATTCGGCTTCTGAAACATTATCCTCAAATCGGACCAGCGTTGAATCAAAACCCACCTCCTCGCAGTCCTTTACCTTGTGAGCCACATAGGTTTCGCTACCTCCGTCATGTCCAACCAGGATGGCAGCCAGATGCGGGCGATACCCTCTTTGTTCGTATACACGTAAGGCTTCTTCTGAAATTTCTTTCCTGATTTCTGCCGCTGTCGCCTTTCCATCAATTAAAATCATACCAGCTTTTTTATAAACGTTTCGATAAATTTAACAACATATTTTTTTTCCACGATGCAAAGGTATTATTAATTATATTTTTACGAGCCTCTCGTACAAGCCAAAGGTAAAAATGTAGGTTATGCAAGGTGGCAATTTGGGCAGCAAGCATTTCTTTAGCCACAAAAAGGTGACGCAGGTATGCCCTGCTACAAACACGGTCGATATAGCAATCGCTATGCTCGTCGAGGGGTCGGAAGTCCTTTTTCCACTTTTCGTTTCGCATGTTCATGATACCATAGGGGGTAAACAGCATACCATTTCGGCCATTTCGGGTAGGGAGTACACAGTCGAACATGTCGATTCCCAGGGATATGGCTTCGAGGATGTTGGCTGGGGTACCTACCCCCATCAGATATCGAGGCTTACTGGTAGGTAGCACTTGATTCACCACCTCAATCATCTCATACATCAGCTCGGCAGGCTCACCAACGCTTAATCCACCTATTGCGTAACCATCCATATCGTACGAAGCAGCTTTTTCGGCCGATTGAGTACGCAAGTCCTTATAAACACTTCCCTGTACGATGGGAAAAAAACTTTGGTCATGATCGTAAAGCGGAGAAGTGCTGCGAAAACGTGCTATACCCCTATCGAGCCAGCGATGGGTAAGTTCCATGGATTTTTGAGCATATTTATAGTCGCAAGGATAAGGTGGACATTCATCAAAGGCCATCATAATGTCAGCTCCAATAATTCGTTGTATATCGACAACATATTCTGGGGTGAAAAGATGCTTCGATCCATCGATGTGCGAAGCAAATTGTACACCCTCTTCCTTAATTTTGCGAATATCGGACAACGAAAAAACTTGATAGCCTCCGCTATCGGTTAGTATAGGCTTATTCCAACCAATAAAACGATGCAAGCCTCCTGCCTCACGCAACACCTCAAGACCGGGACGCAGATACAAATGATAGGTATTACCCAGAATAATTTGTGCCCCCACATCATTTTCGAGTTCCCTGAAATGGATCCCCTTCACCGAACCAACTGTTCCTACTGGCATAAAAATAGGCGTTTCGACGATTCCATGAGGGGTTTCGATCTTACCAGCTCTGGCAGCTGTTGCAGTATCGGTTTTCTCAACAATAAACTTCACAATTTCAGCATTTAAAAGGTAAAAAAAATCTGTTTGTCAATAAAAATTATACATTCGTCAACAAAAATAGTATGCTTATCAAATAATTACCTTCCATGCATACTATCCATGTGCAAAAATAGTATATTTGAACACACACAACACCCAACTACTACACTACCTATGAAACTACACCTTATTTGTACAAAAGGGGCTATAGTATGCCTATTGTGCATCATACAAGTTTCCCTGCACGCACAGATAACATATGAGGCCCAAAATTCGGGCGACTGGAACACGGCTGCTACCTGGATGGGTGGTAACATTCCTCCAACAACTAATAGCAGCAATGGTGTCACCATTTTAATGCAGGGCGCCGACAAAAATATCACTTTAAACGGAAGCATTAACATTTCCAATGGGAATCAGTATAATTTTATGATAAACAGTGGAATCCTTTCCATTTTTGGTGATGTTGAAATCAATGGTCCCTGCAATTTGACCACCCAGGGGAGTGGAAAGTTAAAAATCTATGGAAATTTAACCCTAACGGGAGACACCGTAACCTGTAGCCAGCTGATAGAGGTATTTGGCAATGTAAACATATCGGGGAGTGGGTCAGTGAATATAAATGGGGGTCCGTTTATTGTTCATGGAAACTACACGTCGAGCAGTCAGACGCAAATTACCCCTGATGCTGTTTTTGCTGTAGCAGGAGATTTTGAGGGGCAACTGGTTTCGTACAATGGAGATGGTAATCTGTATGTTGGCTCGGGCAATTATAACCTGCTACCCCCTGTTCCACCAGAAGCCATATGTACTTCCGGATATAGCGGTCCCAATACTTCCTCCAATTGTCCTATCGGAGATTTCATAGATTTGGCCAACCGCGAACCTGCCATTTATGCCACCTACTTTGGTAGCACCACGCTTACCCTTTATCAGTTGAGCTACAACGTCAATTGCGATACTGCCACCCTTACCCTTAGTGGTTCCACTGTTGGAATCACCTACGAGGTGTATCGCAATGGCGTATACGCCAATCAATCGCAAACAGGAACAGGATCTGCTTTAAACTTTACTGTAAACACCGATGGTAACTACATGATACGAGCTACCAACGGTACCATCTGGCGTTTTATGAGTGGAGTAGCGGTAATCTCGTTGGGAACCCTGCCGGAAATTACTTCGGTCACCGATGGTAGTCGTTGTGGACCCGGTACAGTAACACTTTCAGCCACTGCCAATCCATCATCGGCCACAATTTACTGGTATACTCAACTCTCGGGAGGAACCAGCGTGGGTAGCGGACAAAACTTCACAACTCCGCCGATCAGTACTACCACATACTATTATGTCGAAGCACAAACGCCACCCAACTGTACTTCCTCCCCCCGACAACAGGTCACGGCAACCATATACGACGTACCAACAGTAAATCCTATTACTCACGATTAAGCTACAAATTCTCATAGACTTCTTTATTACTTCATTGGCAGCATGAAATAAATTGCTATCATGCTGCTATATGAAGTTTAGTTTGCTTATTACAACTGTATTTGGTAACCAGCAAAAAGTTCACTATTATTGCAGCCAGTTACACAACCAAATCAAAGTAATGATTACCAACGAAATCATACTCTGGATCATCCTCTCGATATATTTGATATCGTGGTTTATTCAGCAAATTCATTATAGTTTTATTTTTTTACGTTTCGTACGAAGAGCCCAACCAACGCAACCAACTTCTGCGGTTGTTCCAGTATCCGTTGTTATCTGTGCCCGTAACGAAGCTGAGAATCTGGAGAAATATCTGCCAATGATATTAGAGCAGGATTATCCCAACTATGAGGTAATTGTAGTCAACGACTGCTCCGACGACGAAACGGAAGACGTGCTAAAAAGATTCAAAGAAAAGTATCCACACTTACGAACCACCTTTTTAAAGGAACAGGAAAAGTTCTGGCATGGAAAAAAATTAGCCCTTACGGTCGGTATCAAAGCGGCACGCCATGAATGGCTTTTGCTTACCGATGCTGATTGTGCTCCTTCATCGAACGAGTGGATAAAAACGATGGCCCAACATTTTACCGACGACAAAGCCATAGTACTGGGATATGGAGGTTATCTCGAATATCCTGGGTTTCTCAATCGGATAATACGATACGAAACAGCCTTTATAGCGCTGCAGTATTTCTCCTATGCCCTATCTGGAATGCCATATATGGGGGTAGGAAGGAATATGGCCTATCGCAAGTCGCTTTTCTTCGCACACAAAGGATTTGCTTCGCATGCCAAATTGGATTCTGGTGATGATGATCTATTCGTAAACGAGGCGGCTACATCAACTAATGTTGCCGTAGAATGGTCGAACAAAGCTCATACCTATACAGAACCAAAGAAAACCTTCACCGACTGGGTAGAACAAAAAAAACGACACCTGACTACTTTTACAAGGTACAGGAAGTTGCATAAGTTCATGCTGGGCACAGAAGTAATATCAAGGGTACTGTTTTATGCTTCTTTTTTATTCCTGCTTGCCAACAAATTTTATATCGAGGTTGTTTTAATTTTGTTTGGAGTAAGGCTAATTCATCAACTTGTGGTAATGTTAACGTTGCTTAAACGGTTACAAGAAAAACGTTTAGTTGTATGGACAGTATTTTTTGATATTATTTTACCATTTATTAACTTTTACATTTATCTACTCAACAAAATAAGACCCTATAAACGATGGAGGTAAGCCCGAACCTTTCTGAAAAAGCCTTGCAGGATCTGCAATTGGTAAAACGTGCTCTTGCGGGAGATCAGAGAGCCTATGCCGATCTACTTAGCAAATACAAGGACGCCATTTACTTTATGTTGCTTAAAATGGTTAATAATCAGGATGATGCAGAAGATTTAACCATAGAAGCTTTTGGAAAAGCATTCAACAACCTACATCAATATACACCCAACTTTGCTTTCAGCACCTGGCTTTTTAAAATAGCTACCAACAATTGCATTGATTTTTTCCGTAAACAACGTGGGGGAAAAACTGTACCCATTGAACAAACCACCGAAGACAAAGAAGAGATAATCATCCCCATCCGCACTGAAGACCTAAACCCTGAAGAAAATCTTATCACGCAGCAAAAGATTAATATGATGCGTGAGATTGTAAATAAACTAAAACCTCGCTATCGAAAGCTTATCGAGTTACGCTACTTCGAAGAGTTATCGTACGAAGAAATAGCCGAAAAATTAGAACTTCCAATCGGTACGGTAAAGGCACAGCTTTTCCGTGCACGTGAATTGCTTTATAACATCCTGAAAAACGCCAATCGTCATTTTTGATGGAGATTATCTGGAAGTACTTTGCTCAACTATCGACACTTCAACGCGAACAACTGAGTCAGCTACCTGAACTATATCGATACTGGAACGATAAAATCAATGTTGTTTCGCGCAAAGATATCGATCATATTGTAGAACATCACATTCTGCATTCGTTGGCAATAGCCAAATTTTTCACTTTTATTGCCAACCAGAAGATTCTTGATATTGGTACAGGTGGCGGCTTCCCGGGTATTCCACTGGCAATTCTTTTTCCTAACACGCATTTTACCCTGGTAGATTCGGTAGGAAAAAAAATAAAAGTAGTAAAAGAAATAGCTGCTTCCATTCAGCTTACTAATGTCGAAGCAATACATGCGCGGGTTGAGCAGTTACCTGATAAATTTCACATTGCCGTGAGCAGAGCAGTAACCGATATCCCTACATTACTGGGATGGATAAACGGCAAGATGGTGGCCTTCCAAAATGGATCAGTCCTAACGCCTCCCTCGTTAATCACTTTTAAGGGGGATAATGTACAATCCGAAATTCATCACATAAAAAATCCCTGTAAGATTTATCCCATAGTCGATATATTTGAAGAAGAATTTTTCCGTTCGAAAGTACTGGTGCAGATTGAACTTTAACAAATGTTGCCACTAAAAGTATTTACGAGTTAAAACAAATAAAACTTTTTGAATGTAACTTAAACTTACACAAAACAATCTCATATTGCACAAACAAATCATAAAGTTTATTGTTTACATTTTTAAAGTATATGAAACCCGGGCAATGACTTACAAAATTTTTGATCGGGCTTTATCGATCTTGTTAGCTTGCTTGTTTATATCTTTTATAGCACATACTTGCAAACAAAGTATATTATGTAGTTTGCCAGAGTGGTCTCAAATATGTCACACATCATTACATAATGATGGGTACAATCACGAACACCAATGTTGTACCCCACTATGTTTTTGTGAGTGTTGCAATACTGTCTCTAACACTTCTCAATTTATTTCCAATCAAAATCTCCCAATTGTAGTAATAATTTTTCCCCTTTACGGCAACCATTATGCCTGTAATCTTTATCACAGCTGTTGGCAACCGCCCGAAAATGCCTAGAATTTGGTAGTCACAGGTTAATTTCTTACGAATATTTTTTGTCAAATTCTAAAATTTAAAAACATGAAGCAGGCATTATTGTGGCTGTTAGGCCTAACAGCATTCAATATGGTTGTATATTCACAGTATAACTTTCGTGCTTTAGTAAAAGATCGAGAAACCAACGAACCTTTGGCCGGTACAACGGCTCTTATCAAAGGAACCACTTTAGGAACAATAGCCGATATGAATGGTTTGGTATCATTTGAGAATTTAGCAGCAGGCACGTACACTATAGAATTTAAATTTTTAGGTTACAATAGCATTAGTCTTCAATATGACGTTTTGCCTGGCAGGTTGGATACCCTGATAGTTTATCTTACACCATCCACCATTGAAATGGATGAAGTGCATGTATCAACAACCCGAAGCACGAGGACGATTGAGGAAATTCCAACCCGCGTGGAATTCATTGCAGAAGAGGAAATAGAAGAGAAGTCCAACATGCGGGTGAGCGATCTTAGAATTATGCTTAGTGAAAGCACTGGTATACAAATGCAACAAACATCGGCAACTTCAGCTAACGCCTCAATTCGCATTCAGGGGCTTGATGGACGTTATACACAAATCCTAAAAGATGGATTTCCAGTATATGCAGGTGCTGCTAGTGGATTAGGGCTTTTACAAACGCCACCACTCGATTTAAGGCAGATTGAAATCATCAAAGGATCAGCATCAACCCTTTATGGTGGAGGGGCAATAGCCGGCCTTGTAAACCTTATCACAAAAATTCCTGGCAATGATAGAGATTTACGTTTCCTTATAAATGGTAGCACTGGTAAAGGTATTGATATCAACTCGTATTATGGCGAACGCTTTAACAAAGTGGGGACGACAATTTTTGCAAGTTACAACCGAAACGAAGCTTATGATCCTGCCAACATCGATCTTACTGCTATTCCCAAGTACGACCGTTATGTTTTCAATCCACGACTTTTTCTATACTTGAACCAGAAAACGCAATTATCACTGGGTTTGAACACCACCTTTGAAGACCGAATGGGTGGAGATATCCATTATATACAGGGAACCTCAGATTCCCTCCACAGCTATTACGAAAAAAATAAAACCCAACGCTACTCTACGCAGCTGACGATTGAACACAAATTTGACCAATACAACATTGTAAATGCCAAAAACAGTGTGAGTCATTTTCAGCGAAAAATTTTCATTCCAGATTATCGGTTCGATGGTGCACAAACGAGCACTTTCAGCGAAATAAATTATATCCATCGTGGTGAATTATCCGAATGGGTAACTGGAATTAATTTAATTTCTGACCACTTCAGCGAAAACACCATTGATAGTTTTCCCAACAGAAGCTACAATCAAATAGTCGCTGGCATTTTTGTGCAAAATACATGGAAAGTTACCACAAAGCTAAATCTGGAAATTGGCCTGCGAACCGACTACGATCCTGATTTCGGAGTAATTGTTTTACCAAGAATTTCCGCACTTTTCAAATGGACAAGCAAGCTTAGTTCGAGGATAGGCGGAGGATTTGGATACAAAACACCCAATATCTTTACCGAAGAAAGCGAACGTATTCATTATCGTAATATTCTACCTATTACCAAGACAACCAATACGCTTGAACGAAGCTATGGGGGAAATGTTGATGTTAACTATCGCACGCTTTTAGGCTCCCAGTTAACTTTTCAAATCAATCAATTGTTGTTTTACACATATCTGGATCATCTGCTTATACTCGAACAACAAACAAATGGAATATATCGTTTTGTAAATTCACCAGGACATATCGATACGCGAGGAACTGAAACCAACATTAAAATGACATATCAGCATTTTAATTTGTACCTGGGGTATACTTTCACCAATGCCCTCATACACAACATCGGCAGCATTACTGAAAAGCCTCTTACTCCTAAACATCGTATCAATGCTGTGTTTATATTTGAAAAAGAAGAAAAATGGAAAGCCGGAATGGAAGCATATTACTATAGTCATCAAAAACTCTCAGATGGCACCTTGGGTCGTCAATATGTAATTGGAGGAATAATGGTAGAAAAAATATGGGAAAAAATATCTCTTTACATCAATTTTGAAAACATCTTCGATGTACGACAAACACGTTATGGATCCATTTATACTGGTTCTCCAACCAAACCTGAGTTCAAAGAAATTTACGCTCCGCTCGACGGCTTTTTAATTAACGGAGGAATTAAACTTAAACTTTAGATTCTCAAAGAGACAAAAAAATGTTGTGCATCGCATTAATTAAAAAAACTCTGTTCACGCCATTTCCTATGGTGTTAAAAAAATAAATCTAACAACCCTACTTATGGATCAGAAATGACTGTAGACTAAAAATTAGATATTCGCAAAAAAAATCATTTTTATCAAACATTTTTTTGGATAAAACAAAATAATGTTTATATTTATCAGAAAATTAAATTCTTATGAAACCACATATTCGTATCTATGCCCTAACATTGGGTATAACCATTAGCTCGATATTATCGTCAGGCATTGCTCAACAGGATACCACACATCTTGTATTGGACAACACCATAGTGCTTCAAAACATCGCAGGGCGGCTAGGGCATATGGCATATAATAGCAAACAAAATGTAATTTATCTGGCTGCATTATCTAACAACACGCTCGAAATTGTCGATTTGCAGAATAACAAAACGATTCGGTCGATAAAATCGCTTCGCCAACCCATCGATGTTGAATACGTGCCGGGCGTCGACATCATTCTTGTAGCCTGTTTGGGCGATGGATTATGCAGGGCATTTAATGCCAGCACTTTTAAAGAGGAAACCTCATTCCGATTCGATAACAACGTAAGTTTGGTAGAATACAGTCCTGCTCAACAAGCGCTTTACATTGGTTATGGCGAGGGGGCTATTGCGCTGGCCGATGCCAATACGCTGAAATACAAAACTACCATCAAACTGCCCGTCCACCCCGAAGCAGTGGCCATAGACGAAAATGCAGGTAAGATGTACGTAAACCTTACGAAAAATCGTGCAGTTGGTGTAATTGATTTGAAAAGCAATACCCTTATCAATTCTTTCCAGCTTGCCGAGGTATCTGATAATTATCCCATAGCATACGACAAAACCCATAAACGCTTATTCATAGGATGCCGCAAGCCTGCTAAACTGCTGGTGGTTGACGCTGAAAAAGGCAATAAGATTGCCGCTATCGATATCGATGGGGATGCGAACGATATATTTTTCGATGAGGCGCGAAAACAAATTTATGTAGCCTGCGGCGATGGATATTTGCATATCATCAGGCAGGAGGTTAAGGAAGTAAAACAACCCATTCAGGAATCCTCTTCAGTAGCCAAGCAACCCACCAAAACTGCAGCAAAATCTGGCACAAAATCAGGAACGAAGACGAGTACCACAACAAAGAAAACAGCCCAGAAAAACCAAAAACAAACTACAGCCCAGAAACCTTCCCAACCCCAATATAGGATGGTATTACAGGATAATTATACCACCATAACCCGTACATTTGCAGGAAATGGGGCAAGGACGGCAATTTTTCTACCCGAATCGGGACAAATTGTGGTAGCTGTTCCTGCTGCAGCCAATAAAGATGCTATGCTGTTGGTGTATCGAGTAAAATAGGTGAATAAAATTCCTGCTGATCTTACTGATAGCAGTTAAATATTAATGAATCCCCCACAAATGGGCACATACCTGCACAGTTTGTACCTCATCATGACATGTACCCTTTTGGCTATTTGGTAAAGAAATGTTACCTTTACCCCTTCGTTAGAATGCTATTCGTTGGCAAACCTTTGGCACTTTTCGTGCTAAAATGTGCATGTATAGCAGTATTCACAAACGGGTATGAAAATAATTTTCGTACCTACGTGGATTTTAAATATTAAGGCGATTTAATGTTCAAAGGGACTAATAGGGAAAAATACTTGTTTGGGACAAAAAATACCCTAACTGATTCATTAAATAGATGCCGAAAATTAGTTTCTACCGATCCGGCAGCAGCATCAACATAGAAACCGTAATTGTATTATCATGCGCAGGGGGAAAAAGATTTTAAAACTCATTCTATTAATTACGCTTACTATTGTTTTATACCGATGTGCCAAGGTTGGTACCATATCGGGCGGTCCCAAAGATACCACCCCCCCAAAAATGGTAGGCAGCACCCCCATCCTGTATGCCAATAATTTTAAAGGACAACGTATTCGTATTGATTTTGATGAATATATCGTACTAAAAGATCTGGACAAAGAATTTAACGTGTCGCCGCCCATGCGCAAACAGCCAAAGGTGTGGGTCAAAGATAAATCGGTGATTATTCAGTACAACGATACCCTGCACGATAATACCACCTATACTTTTAGCTTTGGCAACAGTATTGTCGACAACAATGAGGGGAATGTGCTGGAAAATTTTGAATTTGTTTTTAGCACAGGCGATACCATCGATACCTTGGGGGTATACGGGACGGTAGTAGATGCATACCGGATGCAACCTCCTTCCGAACGTATCCTGGTCACCCTGTATGCCAACCTTGCTGATACGGCACCTTTAAAAACACGCCCCTTATACACGGCTCGCGTAACCAAAGATGGATTTTACCAGATTAACCATGTGAAGACTGGAAAATATCGACTGTATGCTTTTGGCGACAACAATTACAACTACCGTTACGACCCTTACGCCGAGCCCTTTGCTTTTCTCGACTCGGTCATTGAGCTTACCCCTCAGAACATTTTAGGCCACGCAATCCCCCTGCTTACTGACACCCTTCCGGCCAGTGATACCACAAAGCAACCTGTCGTCGACAGCGTACGACTAAAAAATTTGAAGAATGCCCTGCATGCCGATTTGCGGCTTTTCACAGAAATAAATCCCAGGCAATATATTAGCGGGTACTATCGTCCGCTTCGCGAGCAATTAGCCCTTAAATTTAACCATCCAATAGCTTGCGACAGCATTTACATGTACCCTCTATACTTTCACCTTACCACACCATGGTACCAGGTAGAACAGTTACGCGAAAAATCCGACAGCATCCTTATATGGCTTACCGACACCATGTTATCGGCAATAGATACGTTAAGAATGCGTGTCGAATACGCCGCAAATGGTCGTATCAACGCCGATACCCTGATGTTTCGATATTTTGTACCTGAGAATACTAAGCCCACAAAAGCCCATAAAATGACCATCACCGTATCGGCAGGCTCTTCCATTGCTCCCAATCAACTGCTTACCATTGAAACCCAATATCCCATTCAACAATATTTTGCCGATAGCATTCAGCTACTCGAGACAGGTGACACGCTGTGGAAGCCTTCTTCCTTTGTTTTACAACCCGACAGCTTCTCGACCCGAAAATTTTATCTTAAAAAACAATGGGAACCCGAAAAAAAATATCGACTCATCATTCTTCCATCGGCTTTTGAGAATATTTATGGCATCGTTAGCGATACCCTAAAAACCAATTTTTCGATCCAACGTTCCGAAAGCTTTGGAACCCTATACATACAACCTGTAAACTTTTTTTATCCCTGTGTTGTTCAATTGATTCAAAAAAATACAGTAGTTTATCAGCAATACTATACCAGTGAGCAGCGAATGAAATGGGAATATTTACAACCAGGGGAATACGAGCTTCGATCCATCTGGGATGTCGATGGGAACAAGGTATTTACCCCGGGTAATTATCTGATGCATCGTCAACCCGAAAGAGTGGTGAGATACCCCGAAACGGTGAAAATTCGTGCCAACTGGGAAATAGAGATTAACTGGCCTATAAAACCCTGATTTATGTCGCATCATCACGGACATCATAGCCACACCTCAAATGGCAAGATTGGTAAAAATCTGCTATTGGCTACCCTATTAAATTTTATCATCACCCTTTTTGAAATTGCAGGGGGGATCCTCTCGAACAGTTATGCACTGATATCGGATGCCATCCACAACCTGGGCGATACTGTATCCATGGCGCTGGCGTATTTCTCGCATCGTCTTAGCAGTCGTGAAGCAACTCCCCGACAGACCTATGGATTTAAACGGGTAGAAATCATCGCTGCTTTTCTCAATGGTATATCAATGCTGATCATTGTGCTTTTTATTTTCAAAGAGGCATGGGAACGGATTCAAAATCCCGAGCCTATCCATGGGCTTACCATGATCATCGTAGCTACCGTGGGGCTCATAGCCAACCTACTGGCCGTATCGTTCCTCCAGCATCACCGTAAAGAAAACCTCAACGTACGTGCTGCCTACCTGCATCTTATCGGCGATACCCTCTCTTCGGTCATTGTGGTAATTGGCGGTATATTCATCTACCGTTTCCACATTTACTGGCTCGATCCTATTCTTACCTTTATCATTGGGATTTACATCCTGAAAGAAACTTTTTCCATCATCCGTCAGGCATACCTTATTCTTATCCAGGCTACCCCTCCCGAAATCGATCTGGTGAAAATCAAAAAAACATTGGAAAATATACCGGCTGTTGAAAATATCCATCACGTTCATGCCTGGAAACTTAATGATAAAGACATTCATTTCGAATGCCATATCGACCTGAAAGAGGACTGTCGGATTAGTGAAACCGAGACTATCCTTAACCATGTAAAGGCTGTCCTGAAGGATGATTTTAATATCGAACACACCACCATTCAGTTCGAATACAACTGCTGCGCTAACAAAGCCATGATTTATTGAAAACTGTATTCGGTATTTTCAGACATTTTCTGGTCGAAATAGTTTTTTATCTACCTTTGCAAAAACTGCAAAAAATACCTTGATGCAGAAGTATGTTTTACTGTTATTGAGCGCATTATTTATCTTTTCGGCCTGTAAAAGAAAAGACGAATCTATTCCTGCTTATGTTATTCCCAAGAATAAGCTTATTCCACTGCTTGTTGATTATCACCTGGCACAGGGGATTTCTAATTCAACGGCATT
This sequence comes from Bacteroidota bacterium, assembly GCA_029550865.1. Classification (GTDB taxonomy): domain Bacteria; phylum Bacteroidota; class Bacteroidia; order Bacteroidales; family DTGW01; genus JAKPGM01. Next base: position 45,287 of record JAKPGM010000047.1, read on the forward strand.
TCGACAACGTGCACAACGATATCCGGTAGTCAATCTCACCGACTCGGTACTGGCTGCACACGGCTATACCAAGGCTCAGTTCGATAGCACCTTACTCTACTATTCACAAAAGATCAACGAATTCAACGAAATTTACGAAACAGTCATCACAGAGCTCAACCGCATGCAGGCCAAAATCGAAGAAAAGAAATCGCCTACAAGCGACACTACTGAGCAACATCCCGCAAACAAACCGACAATACCCTCTGCACGATTAAAACAAAAACTATGATAAGTTTTAAATTTCATTATTTTTGTCCGTTATGTTAAAATCAAAAATAACGATAAACTTATGAGCGTGGTTACACAGGAAGAGGTATTTAAAAAGCTTATTGCACATTGCAAGGAATATGGTTTTATTTTTCCCTCCAGCGAAATATACGATGGTTTAAGTGCTGTGTATGATTATGGGCAGTACGGGGTAGAGCTAAAAAATAACATCAAACGGTACTGGTGGGATTCGATGGTATTGCTCAACGAGAATATAGTGGGGATTGATGCGGCTATATTTATGCATCCTCGCACCTGGGAGGCTTCGGGGCATGTGGGTGCATTTAACGATCCGCTCATCGATAACCGCGACTCCAAAAAACGTTATCGTGCCGATGTACTCATTGAAGAGCATATAGCAAAGCTGGAAGCCAAAATTGAAAAAGAAGTAGAAAAGGCTGCGAAAAAATTTGGCGAAAGCTTCGACCGCGAGAAATTTGTTACAACGAATGCCCGCGTGCTTGAAATACAACAAGAAATCAACCATATTCGTACGCGTTTTGTCGAAGCGCTGGAAAAGACCGATTTGAATGCCCTGCGTCAGATTATACTCGATTGCGGCATTGTATGTCCCATTAGCGGTACACGAAACTGGACCGAAGTACGCCAGTTTAATCTAATGTTTGAAACCAAAATGGGATCGGTAGCCGACGAGGCCATGACCATATACCTGCGCCCCGAAACGGCACAGGGTATTTTCGTCAATTTTCTGAATGTACAGAAATCGGGACGCATGAAAATACCTTTTGGTATAGCACAAATAGGGAAAGCCTTCCGCAATGAAATTGTGGCACGACAATTTATTTTCCGTATGCGCGAGTTTGAGCAGATGGAAATGCAGTTTTTTGTTCGTCCTGGCACCGAACTCGACTGGTTTGAGGTATGGAAGGAAAAACGCTTGCGCTGGCATCTGGCCATGGGTATCGACCCGGCAAAATATCGTTTCCACAAACACGACAAGCTAGCTCATTATGCCAATGCTGCCTACGACATTGAGTTTCAATTCCCCTTTGGATTTAAAGAGGTAGAGGGAATTCACTCGCGAACCGACTTTGACTTAGGCAATCATGCCAAATTTTCGGGCAAAAAAATTACCTACTTTGACCCCGAACTCAACGAAAGCTATGTGCCCTACGTTATCGAAACATCCATCGGTGTCGACCGGATGGTTTTGTTGATTCTGGCCAATGGATACACCGAAGAAAAGGTTGCAAAGGAAGATGGCACCAGCGACGAACGAGTGGTACTACGTATACCGCCAGCCCTGGCCCCTGTAAAGCTTGCCGTGCTGCCGCTGGTTCGAAAAGATGGGCTCGATGAAAAGGCACGGGCTATCGTACGGCAGCTGCGTTACGAATTTAACTGCCAGTACGACGAAAAAGATTCAATTGGGCGACGCTACCGTCGTCAGGATGCTATTGGCACTCCTTACTGTATCACCATCGATCATCAAACAATGCAGGACGACACCGTTACCGTTCGCGACAGAGATACCATGCAGCAGGAACGTATCCCCATCGATGGGTTGGTACGTTACATGGGCGAAAAAGTTAGCCTGCGTTCAATGCTTGAAAAAATATAATTTTTAACCTTTAAAAATATCCACATGGCCTCCACCTTATCGTTTTTGAAAAACAAGAATGTATGGTCGCAGGTGACCATCATTATCATTTTCCTGTTGCTGAGCATGATTTACTTTTACCCCGAATTTGCGGGCAAACAGCTTCGGCAATCGGATATGACAAATGCCCGTGGAATGATCAATGAACTCGTTCAATGGGAGAAAAATCATCCGAACGACGAACCCATGTGGACCAATTCTATGTTTGGTGGCATGCCTGCCTACCTGATAAAAATGGGTAAAACCTACAATATATACCGATACATACGTCAGGTGCTAACGCTGGGACTCCCAGCAGGGTCGGTTGCCATTCTATTTTTGTTAATGGTAGGATTTTACTTTTTGATGCAGGTGATAGGCACCAATCGGTGGCTTAGCGCTGCTGCGGCCATTGGATATGCTTTTGCTTCGTATAATATCATTATCATTGCCGTAGGGCATATTACCAAAGCTTACTCTCTTGCTTTTATGCCAGCTGTAGTTGCAGGTATTTTGCTACTCTACCAGCGAAAATACCTATACGGAGGGTGGGCAGTATTACTGACGACTGGCTTACTGGTCTCCCAGAGTCATCCGCAGATAGCCTATTATACCTTTCTGGTGATATTGATTTTCTTTCTGGTTTACCTTTTTAACGCCATTCGGGAAAAAGAACTCAAGCATTATATTACGGTAGGAGTCATAGCCATTGTTGCTGCTGTGCTTTCGATATTACCGGTAGCCGCCAATCTGCTTACTACTGCCGAGTACAGCAAGTATAGCATGCGTGGTCCATCGGAGCTAACCAGTAAAAATGCGGATGCTAAAAAATCTACGGGTCTCGACCACGACTATGCCTTTCAGTGGAGCTACGGCACAGCCGAAACGTTTTCTATCCTTATCCCCAACTTTGTGGGTGCCGGAGTAAATGGCTTCGACGAACGTTCGAAAACAGCCGAACAGCTCAGAAATGTTGGAATACCTGCTGAGGTAGCCCGCCAACTCCCTGTTTATTGGGGGAAACTTCCTTTTACCGTTGGCCCTGCCTATTTCGGAGCAATCATTTGCTTTTTGTTTGTCCTGGGGCTTTTTGTCGTCAAGGGACCGATAAAATGGTGGCTGGCCATCGCCGCAGCGCTATCGATCATGTTGTCGTGGGGAAAAAATTTCAGCGTACTTAGCGACCTGTTCTTTTATTACTTCCCTGGTTACAACAAATTTCGAACAGTCGACATGATTCTTGTGATTGCCAACTTTGCTTTCCCATTGTTAGGATTCTGGGCATTGAAGGAAATTATAGAGAAAAAAATTGCCCAACAGGAGATATTGAAATCGCTTAAATATACGGCCTATATTGTAGGTGGACTATTGCTCATTTTCTTGCTGGTACCCGGATGGTTTTTCGATTTCACCAGTTTGTCGGACGCACAATTAACCGAACAGCTTAAAGCAGCTCGTTGGCCAAATGATGCTATTGAAAATTTACTGGCAGCTATGCGCGAAGATCGCATGCAGATTCTCCGTGCCGACACCTTCCGTTCGCTCATATATATTGGGTTAGCTGCTTCCCTGCTGTGGTGGTATGTCAAAAAATCATTCCGTATCGAATATTTTGCCATCCCACTTGCCCTGCTCATTCTGGTCGATATGTGGTCGGTCGACCGTCGCTACCTGAATAAGGATTACTTTGTTCCCAAATCGGAACCCGAATTTGTTAAAAGCCATGCCGATGAGGTGATACTATCCGATGTGGATCCCCATTACAGGGTGCTTAATCTTACCCGCAGCGTATTTAACGACGGGTATACCTCGTATTTTCATAAGTCGATTGGTGGCTACCATGGGGCTAAGTTACGTCGCTACCAGGATATGATAGATGGTGCATTAAGTGCCAACATTATTTTTATTCAGCAATACCTTTCGGCACAAAAACGCATGCCCGATAGCAGCGTTTACCAACAGATACCCATCCTTAACATGCTCAACTGTAAATACATTATTTACAATCCCGAAGCCGACCCACTGGTTAACACCGGTCGATTGGGTAATGCATGGTTTGTAAAATCTGTCAGGTGGGTCGATTCGCCCGATGCTGAGTATGCGGCGGTAAATGCACCAGATTTTAACCCTGCTGTGGAAGCCATTGTCGATAAACGCTGGGAAAAATCATTGCCCGGAATCGAAAAATGTGAATTCGATACTACAGCTACTATACAACTTACCCAATATAAGCCACATGCGCTTACCTACCAGGTAAAAGCCCAGAAACCACAAATTGCGGTATTTTCGGAGATATTCTATGAAAAAGGCTGGAATGCCTACCTCGATGGGCAGAAGGTCCCGCATGGACGAGCAAACTATATCCTGCGTACCATGGTAATCCCCGCAGGCGAACACACCGTTGAATTTAAATTTGAGCCTGCCACCTATTACCTTGGACAGAAAATTGCCATGATTGGATCGGTAATAGTGGTACTCCTTACCTTGAGTACAGGAATAGCTTACTTTCGACAGATGAAACGTGCATAAATAGCAGTATTCACAAACGGGTATGAAATAATTTTATTTTCGTACCTGTCTGTGGTGAAGTAGCTCAACATGCGAGTTCCATATGATCGCAGTTGTATGGTACACATTTACCATCGTAAAGGGCACTATGTTTTACGTGAAGAAAACTCCCTGCGAACTTTGCGATTACTTTGCGGTCTTTGCATTGTAATATTTTAAAAATTATTTCTCGGGAAAAATCGGAAATGCATAGGGTAAGAAAATTCAGCTTACTTTCACATGAGCCCAGTTGCGTCCCTGTCGTATACGATGCAATTGGGTATGGGTAATTCCGAATTCCCTGGCCAGTTCGGTATATTTTACATTCTCCTCCTGCAACCTCTTCTTGATATGAATTACCTGTTCTTCAGTAAGCTTGGCATTATATCGTTTACCGCGTTTGTAGTTGGGGTTAATTTTTTGGTGGGCAAACATGGTAGCACGCGTAACCCAGCGAAGATTCGAAACCCGGTTATTGTCCTTATTAAAATCGATGTGTATGACGTATTGCTGTAGATCCGAATCTTTGGGCAAAAAATGCTCGGCTACCAGTTTGTGTATGTATCTGGTCGTAACCTTATTGTTGGCAAGTTTTAAAACAATTGCCCGGTAACCTCTGATTTTTGGAATCTTGATAATTTTTCCGCGGGGATGCACTTTAAAACTCTTTACCCGTCCAAAGTTTGAAATAGCATATTCCTCCGAAGGATGTAAATCGGGAATCTGTAACTTTTTCCATTTTTCACCAGGAATTCTCTTTTCCATGTCAGTTGCCTTTTTGATTCGTTACCATGATATATGTCGCATTTTTGAAAAAGGTAACTCGGATGACAGCAACTGTGAATTAATTTTATGGTAAATCGCAGCTGGACATTTTCCAACCTTGTGTCTGTGATTCGACAACAGCTGATGAATTGTATCAGCGTCTACCACTTTCTGGAAATCCCGAGGGTTGCTGGAAGGTCATAATTAAAGAAAACTATGCGAAGTATCAAAAATCCCTATTCCCCGAAATGAAGGGGGCTTACTTTTGAAAAGCTAAACAAAAACAATTGATTATCAAATAGATGTATTTGTGAAAATGATTTTTTTAAGAATGGCTGGACAACAGTGATTTTTTATTTCAATTCCACTATGGTTCGATTAAAGGTTCGACAAAATTAATTGATGGTGAAGTTGCCAGCAAATTTCAATTCCACTATGGTTCGATTAAAGGAATCAACAATAGCGATTTTTGGGGGTCTATATTTTATTTCAATTCCACTATGGTTCGATTAAAGGCAGATTTATTCTCAATTTCCTCAATATGCTTTTCGAATTTCAATTCCACTATGGTTCGATTAAAGGACATATGCGCATTGATTATGCGCTGATACTGTTTATTTCAATTCCACTATGGTTCGATTAAAGGTTGACTGTTAATTTTCGGTAGTGCGTTAATTGCTTATTTCAATTCCACTATGGTTCGATTAAAGGCAAATTGAGTTTCGTCGATTAATTTATAATCTGAATTTCAATTCCACTATGGTTCGATTAAAGGGCTAATTCAGCTATTAAGCCAAAATCTTGAATGCTATTTCAATTCCACTATGGTTCGATTAAAGGCCACTTAAGAACCAATGTTATTTTGTTGCATTCGCATTTCAATTCCACTATGGTTCGATTAAAGGTTCTTTCGCCTCTTTCTCTGTTTGACAATAATACTATTTCAATTCCACTATGGTTCGATTAAAGGAGAGGCAGTGACCTACCAAAAATTGACTTATTAATTGGATTTCAATTCCACTATGGTTCGATTAAAGGTTGTAACTTCATCGATTTGTTTTTTTGTTGCTTTCAATTTCAATTCCACTATGGTTCGATTAAAGGGGAATATACCAATCGACGTAACACGGCTGGACGTATTTCAATTCCACTATGGTTCGATTAAAGGATCGAAATACCGTTCATCAGCAGCCAAAAAGATAAATTTCAATTCCACTATGGTTCGATTAAAGGGTTTTTAACTCAATGAACAATCCGTGATATCCGTTCTTATTTCAATTCCACTATGGTTCGATTAAAGGTCTTATAATCTTCGATTAAAACATCCAATAATTCGTTATTTCAATTCCACTATGGTTCGATTAAAGGTTCTTCCGAAAGCGATACGATTTTCCATGCCTTGATATTTCAATTCCACTATGGTTCGATTAAAGGATTCTGAAAACGAACGATACCCGAAAACGATTTTATTTCAATTCCACTATGGTTCGATTAAAGGCCCAAATCATCTACTGCTATATCCTTTTGATTTACATTTCAATTCCACTATGGTTCGATTAAAGGTTGGTTACCGTTTCAAATAAGTTTAGCATTCCAAAAAATTTCAATTCCACTATGGTTCGATTAAAGGAAAACGTTGAATCTTCGAACTTTCTGCCATACATCATTTCAATTCCACTATGGTTCGATTAAAGGCGAAAATTAGGGGGTATTTTTTTGTTTTTTACCCATTTCAATTCCACTATGGTTCGATTAAAGGCCCCTAAAAACGAATTAGAGGGTATCCATACACCCATTTCAATTCCACTATGGTTCGATTAAAGGTTTGCCCAACTCAATGTAACTTTTGCCCAACAAAAATTTCAATTCCACTATGGTTCGATTAAAGGAAAAAGCAATTCGTGACATGTTCAAAAAACAATTCATTTCAATTCCACTATGGTTCGATTAAAGGAATCTTTTTGGAAGCTTCTGTAAACCTTGTGGTTATATTTCAATTCCACTATGGTTCGATTAAAGGACATTACAAATTCGACGATTTTAACGCTATCTTTTATTTCAATTCCACTATGGTTCGATTAAAGGAAATAGAAAAAGGCGTGTCGCTACGCGACACACTTTATTTCAATTCCACTATGGTTCGATTAAAGGTGGTCGCACCCCGTACCCCGTGCGGTACGGGTGCGATTTCAATTCCACTATGGTTCGATTAAAGGGGTTTTGCTCCGCAAAACCTCGTTCGCCCCCCTGATTTCAATTCCACTATGGTTCGATTAAAGGTTGATAAGCTTTCCACGTATACTACAGCGGTCTGTTATTTCAATTCCACTATGGTTCGATTAAAGGTATAGAATCATATATGCTGTACGTGTATAGTTCGTCATTTCAATTCCACTATGGTTCGATTAAAGGAGTAATGACAATGTACACAATGAATCTACTAATTGCTATTTCAATTCCACTATGGTTCGATTAAAGGGCCTATTAGGACAGATCAACTGGAAGCCCTGCAGCAATTTCAATTCCACTATGGTTCGATTAAAGGGATTTATAAACTTGGGTGCCAACCGTTTCGACATCATTTCAATTCCACTATGGTTCGATTAAAGGATTGTAATTTATTCTGAGCGTCGATTTCAATCCTTATTTCAATTCCACTATGGTTCGATTAAAGGAGAACAATTTTATTTTGACCATCAAGTCACTATCGAATTTCAATTCCACTATGGTTCGATTAAAGGGCATTTGCTGGCAAATTAACATTAATGCGCTCTTATGCATTTCAATTCCACTATGGTTCGATTAAAGGGTAATAGCTGCAGGTGCAAAGTCTGTAAGCGACATAATTTCAATTCCACTATGGTTCGATTAAAGGCCAACTATCAGAAATCGAAAAACAAGAAATATCGTATTTCAATTCCACTATGGTTCGATTAAAGGAATAAATTATGGGGATAAATCACTAATCATTGACGCATTTCAATTCCACTATGGTTCGATTAAAGGCGACATCGTATGCAGAATAAACGAACTTAAGGAACAAATTTCAATTCCACTATGGTTCGATTAAAGGATGCAGCAAGGCGTCTATTGTTAATGCATTGCTTAAAAATTTCAATTCCACTATGGTTCGATTAAAGGACGAGTCTGTTGTTGCTGACATTGTTCAGAATTAATTTCAATTCCACTATGGTTCGATTAAAGGGTTGTATAATACACCGTCGTAATATATATCACAGGCATTTCAATTCCACTATGGTTCGATTAAAGGTTGCTTGCAGCTACCCCATTTATTGCAAATGACAACATTTCAATTCCACTATGGTTCGATTAAAGGCATTTTTCTTCTCCACGCCTCGAGCGATCATACAAATTTCAATTCCACTATGGTTCGATTAAAGGTAATTTTGAGCTTTGCATTGTCGGCACTGGTAGTGCATTTCAATTCCACTATGGTTCGATTAAAGGAGCTCAATGAAAACAATAAAATCATCTTTGAAAATTATTTCAATTCCACTATGGTTCGATTAAAGGCCGTTACAATTTTATAAAATTTTTCAATATTTATGCGCATTCTATCGATTTTTTTAGGGTGAATTTTGGTAAAAAATTAGTCGACCTGGAATATTCAATTTTACCTGACCAATTGACAACTTATTAACTTCTTGTTATTCAATGAGAATAACATACATGATATTATTTAGCGCATTATCTTTGTATTGTTTGAAGACGATCGACAACTGGTTATAGGATTGTGTCAGTTGTATTTTTCTCAATACCAATAATTTCCTTATCAAGCCATTTTTCATTTCTCGATTTAAAAATAATAATACTATCAGAATCTTCTTCCATTATTTTTGAAGCTTTATATTTAAGCTCTGTCAGCTGGGCCTCTGACAATTCCCCCTCAAAAACTGAGTTTTGAATCCAATGCAAATATTTGCGACAGAGCTTTAACATTTTATTAACCCTCTTCTCAGCCACATCGTATACTAAAATTATATACATGTTACCAATACATTTTAAAAGGTTTATATTCTTCTATTTCTAGCAAATGCTTAGCAAGCTTGTAACACTCAAGCTTAATTAAATGCTTATAACTTACACTGCGCTTTAAGGTACGGTGTTGAATGGTCTCCTGTAATCGTTCTTCAAATGAACTGATAAATATTTTTTTCCCTGATTCGTTGAGTAAACAACGATTCAATTGCTTCTCAAAATGTTTTTCCTGTATTTCCTTCTTGTTTAGAACTTTAAAAATAACACGGTCAACTAATATCGGCTTAAAAATTTCGGCCAAATCCAATGCCAATGAATAGCGTCGCTCGCCTGGCGTGTGCAAATAGCTTATGGTGGGATTCAGTTGAGTTTGATGTATAGCACGCAAACATTGTGAATAACACAACATGTTGCCGAAAGAAATTAATGCATTCACCTCATTTTGGGGTGGTTGTCGGGTACGACCATCCATCGTAAATTCGTCGATGATTAAATTAAAAGCATCATAATATTGTTGACGAATATTTCCTTCTAACCCCATTAGTTCATCAGGTTCTTTTGCAATAATCAACTTCTCCTGATAAGTTTGAATTGCATCAATGAAAGGCTGTGTATCTTTGCCTCTATTGTTGTAATACTTAAGGTTTTTTACCATATTATGAATAGCACCTTCAAGAATTTTTTGGGCTATTATCAAGCGTTTAGCTTTCTGTGTATAATGCTTAACCTGGGCCAAAATCATTTTACCCGATAGCAAACTATCTCGCGGCATAAACGAACCCGTATAATTTTCGTAATAATCAAAAAAATGTACCGCAATGTCCTGCTGTCCCAAAAAATTAAATAAAGCACTATTGGCATCCAGCGAACCAAAAACATAAATGTCATTTATGGCTTCAACGGGTAAATATTTTGTCTCGACTTCTTGCCCATCATCGTTTATCCTCACATATTTCAAAGTGTTATCTTTTCGCGATAACCTTCCTGCGTTAAAGAGATAGTATGTTTTCTTCATTTCTTACATATTTATAAAACTAAACTTCTTCGCTTTCACCACTCCAGCAAAAGTCATAGTAACTACAGTTCCTACACTTTGACTGTAGTATCCGTGCCGGACATACCTCAGAACCAATAATATCCTCAATTTTAGTTATTATTTCCTGTATACTTTTAATATCTTCGGTCGATAAGTTTACTTCTTCAGTCTTGCGTAGTTGAGGATATTCAATAACTCCCTTCACATCTTTAACCCCATGTTGGTCAAGCAGGTACAAATAATACTTTAATTGCCATACGTGGGCTATATCGTAGCTATCGCTTTTCTTTATTTCATGAATAATCTTATTTTTCGGATCGTAAAAATCAATCTTAATTCCACTAAGTTCAATCTCTTTAAAACGTTCAGAACGGTATGTATAGGTGTTTTCATGTATGAGCTTGCCTTCAAAAACAAGATCACTATTATGTTCCATATTAATACCCTTGGCAAAAAGCCAGAGCTTCCGATGGCATATATGGTAATAATTAAAATGCGTTCCCGTAATCATTCTTACTAATTAAAATAACTCAAAACTGTTCTTGAGCTTCGAATCATGAAGCCCACTCTCTAAGCTATAAATCTGATTATCACCAATATAGGCTGAGTTTAATAAATAATATTGATGAAAATTGTAATCATGCTGATTTTCATTATAAAATAGAAAAGGTTTTAAATCATTAATTTTACTGGCATACAACGAAAAAACGAATTTTGACATAATGCTATTTAAAAGCTTTAATTCCAATGTTTTGTTCTGTACTTTTGTGCTATTGTAAATCAAATCCGTGTAGTAATCCCAAATACTTTTACCCGAAATAGATGTATCCCCCATAGAACATATCCCGGCATTTAGCATAAAATTAAGCTCAACTTTCGAAAAGTTTTGTTCATTTTTATAGCACACAATAGGAATGTCAATGGGCACAAATATCGTAATTGTAGCCTCTTCAATTAGCCTGAATTCTGAGTTTACTTTGTTAAATTGAAATGAAGAAATAAATTTTTGATAATCATGGAAGTTACTTTTATAAACCGATTTGTTTTTTTTGTTAATTTCTGCTATCACTTTTTGGTAAAAGGAATCAAAATCCTTATTCTGCAGTATATATTTTATTTCATCGGTTTCAAGTTGTTGAGTTACAAGGTATCTTAAATCCTTGCCATATATTCTTTGTGACTCGTCATATCGAAATAGGTACAATTCACAACTTTCCTTATTTAAATTTCTGTTTACTCTACCCGCAAGTTGTTCATCGCTGTCGATAAGCGACTGATTTTTAAATCCTAAATCCATGTCGATATCTATCCCCGCTTCTACAACCTGAGTTGAAATGACCAATATCTTTTTCTTGCGATTTTCAGGATCTTTCAAATATTCTATGATATATTTCCTTCTTGGTTCTATGATAGTACCCGATAAAACAAATATTTCATAGTCTAAAAAAATATTCTTTTCATTAATCACCTCATAAAATGCAGTTGCCGTTTTTTTAAAGATAAATTCTACTATTGTAAACATGCTATTTTTTAAACCATCTGTCCTATTTACGGCATAATCCTCTGATTTTTTATATACTATCTCAGCTAAATCGTTGAGTGCAATTTGTTTCTCAAGAAGGTCGGATTTAATTTGAACCCTACTACAAAAATTTGGATTTTTAAAATAATTCTGCTGAGGATTTTCAATCAAATCGTGAAATTTTAAAACATCTGTATCTGATATCGAAATGTTGTGTACCCGCGGTAAAGTAGCAGACATAATTATAAAACGTATGTTGAAATATTTTGCATAATTGGAAATAAAATATTTAATCCTATCCCAATGTTTAGGATCATATGCTTGAATTTCATCCATAACAACTATGGAATTTGCCAAACGATGAAGTAAATAATTTGACTTTTTATCATTTGATTTAAGGATATCAAAAAATTTGATGTGAGTTAGCAGCACAAAAGGGAAGTTTACGAACAAATTGTCCACCTGGTTTTTATAATAGTTTCCATAGGTAGCATCTATTTCTCCCTCATCTTTCGATAGAATTTCTGCTTTAGAGTGTATTTGAGCAATTTCGGCATCACTTAATTCCAATGTTTCTTTTATGGATTTTAATGTTTGCGTAATTAAAGTTGTAAATGGAAAAACATAAAATACCTTGTTTATCTCCTGATGAAACTGCAATAGACGGATTATTGCGATCATAGACAAGTTAGTTTTTCCACCGCCAGTTGGCGCCTCAATATAAAAAACATGCTCATCTTTTAACTTTTCTAAATTGACCCAAACCTCTGCACCAAGTCTTTGCCGAAGTATATTTAAATTGTGGGGACTTTTTTCGAGCTGTTTCGGTTCAAATGAAAGGTAATAATCCAATTGCTCTACAAGATTTTTATTATATATTTTGCATGTAGTAAAATTTTTAAATATTTTTTCACGTAACGATCGATTCAATAATCCAAAATCCTCTGTTTTAAAATCGTTCATATATTCCGACGTTGCATAGTAATCGGCAGCCGTAAGTAACGACCAATTAAGCTTTAACAAAGCATATATTGCGAAAAAATCATAATTTCCATGACAATTAATATACTCGTCAAAAAAATCCCACAGACGATTTTCGTTTATAATAAATTGGTTAATATAATCTGCCTCAACGTACCCAATTAAATGATTTACTAAAGCATGTATTGATTCAGTTTTTTCGGTATCAAATTCATAATCTTTTTCAAGCATACTTGAATGATGCTTTAAAATAGGTATTGTAAATAGAAAAGTATAGCAAGCAAGAATATTTGTATATTCATCGTTAATATCACTATTGAATATTTCACTTATATGATACGATAAATAGCTATATGCACTCAAAAATGAATGGTCGGTACCAATTTTTAAAGTATTATTTGCTTGAACACACGTGTTTTTTAATTTTTCCGACTGAAAATTAGGATTTACCTTTCCAATGTCGTGAAAAATAATTGTATGGATGAATAATTTTTTGAGGTAATTCCCAATTTTTTCATCATCGAATGATATTTCTTCTATTAATCTGTCTATACAGGGTTCCAATTGGTGTTGATCAACGAGTAAATCGAAATAGTGAAGTACCAGCCTGGTATGATTATACAGGGTTTCATAGTCCTTATGCTCATGCGAGTGGGCAAAGATATTAGTTAGGCCAGCAATATTATTCAGTAATACATTGCTCTCATCTCTTATTATCTTAAAAGACTTGAATAATTTCATTGGAACTAATTTTAAGCAACACAAATGAGGTTGAATAATTTTTTTTCAATGACCAATCGGTAAAAGCAAAATTTCTATATTCATATTGAAAAAGTTTTTCATCATAGGCATAGGGTAAGCGTTCAAAATACAAAAATGTATTGCCCGACACGGTCATATTCGGAAGGAATGGCTGTATGCTGCGATTTGGACTAACCGGTTCATCTTTAATAAAAATCGAGCTTATTTTAAAGTTTTCATTTGGTTCGTATGTGTCAAATGAATAGGCATTATAGTTCATCCACCATACCGAAAACTCATTTTTCCCCAGATATGGTAAATATTCGGCACGATAGTTTTTTAAGTAACTATCAATTTTCTCGTGTAAAGGATTTTGCAGGTCAAGCAAAAAATAACAGCGATAAGCAGGAGAAATTAATGTTTGTTCTTTTATCATGAGGTTCCCTCCTTCTTCCCTGCTTGCCATACCAGTTGTATTATTGTAAACAATGACTGTTTTCTTATAATTGCCTTTCTCATGATAGGGGTCAAGAGGTTGTATGCTTACTTTCAGGTCTTTTAATTTCAGATAATAATCTGGCAAACGTTTATTTTCTTTAAACCCCTGTTCACCAATAATAGCGCCCACTATACCAAGCAGCGCAGGTTTATGAAGCATATTAAAAGTAAGGTATACCGGATCATTCGTATCAGGCTTTTTCAACATGCCCAAATCTGCAAATAAATCAATAGATATAAGTTTTTCCATAGTTTTCAAGAATTTAAAATTTTTGCAATAAAATCATGTACCTGGCTGTATGCCTGGTCAAAATCAGGAATATCATTACTGTTTAATTGTGTCTGCAAGCTTTGTTTCCATGCCAGTTGATTAGCATTGAACTTATCTTTGTTAATGAATTGGGCAATACGTTCGACCTTAATTTTCTTGTGTTGTGCTTTATTTAAAAGCAAGTCTTTTAGTGTCGTATAAGATTGGATGTCAATATTTTTTGCAAGATACCATAAGTCATAAATATCCCTGGGACGGTTCCTTTGAATTAATGAACGTAGTTTTTCGACAATAATCTCATTGCATGAGTATACATTTACTTGATTGGTTATCAGTATTTTATCGGAATAATTATGAATGATAGGTTTTATTGCCGTAGGTTCAAAAACCTTTTCTGAAAAAACAATGTCAAGTTTTATTTTATCTTGCCATCGATTTACAGGTAATGGCTTTTGGTTGACTTTATGGTTGGCACCCCAAAATTTAATTACTATTTCGTATCCCTGATCGGTATCCTCAAATATCTGTTTTCTTAAGCTGAATAAATTAAATTTAATTCCGCTGATTTCATGAGCTTTCTTTATACAACTCTTAATTATACTTTCATCAATTGCAAATTTTTCATCAATCAAAGTAAAATCAAGGTCTTCGGAAAATCTATAATTTTCAAAATAACATTTTCTAAGGCAGGTTCCTCCTTTAAAAACTAATAAATCTTTAGCAAACTGAAATTCGAATAGAGCATTTAAAAAATGTCCTAAAACCCAGTCTTTATCGATGGTCGAAGTGGGTACTCCATGTTTTTCGCTTAATTTTATAATCTCACGTTGCAAAATCATTTTATGAATTTGCTATATTCATTATTTCATCGATAGACATGTTAATTATTAATCTCCATTTACGGTCCGATTTTCCCGATTTTACACGATGCGGGTCAAACAAATTATATTTTTCGTTTCGTACTCTTTGCGCATATTCTAAAAAGAATTCCATGTTTTTCTTTTCAAGTAGCTCAGATAGAAATGCAATGCGCTTAGTTACTGCTATGTTGTCAATTGCCTTACAGTATGCAACCAATTTTCGGGCACTAAGTTCAGCTTTTGCAAAAGCCTTAATTATTTCGTTATAGCCACCTGCATGTTGCGGCAAATCAAAGCAATCGACGATGGTCTTTTCGGTATCAGTAATTTTATATACCAGGTTGCCATACCCTTCGACTTTATAACCCACCAGCTTTTCTTGTTTAACCTGTACAAACCTGTACCTAACTCCAAAGATGGTTTTGTCGGCCTTCTTTTTAGCTGTTTGAACAAAAATGATGTTGGGTAGTTGTTCAGTAAGCCCATGATAATTCATTGCTGTCCAATAAGCTATACCGCCATCTCTTGCCAAAAAATTACCTATTGCAAACTCGTTCCGAAAATCGTATCTGCAGTATTTGCCTTTTTCAATAACTCTAAGAAAATCTGCATTAACAAGATTTCTAAGAGCTTTCTCTACTTCTTTCTCAGGCAAATCAATATTTTTTATCAATACTTCCTTTGAAAAAATATCGAGACCCGCATCAGTAATGTATTCCAGTAATTTCGATTCATATGGTTTCATATTATTCACCTTTTATAGTAATATCCCATTGAAAAAATATAAAATTAATACTATAAAAGGTAAAATAAAAGCAGCTATTAAATATTTTTTAATCAATGACATAAATCTACCTATTTGCATTTCTTAACTTTTTAGGATTAATTTACAAATCACTTATTTTAACATTTTCTGGCAAATTATCAAGAATGATAGATGCTTTATTTTGATATACTTCGACGCATTCTATTTCTTGTTGATGTTTATTCAACTCTTCCTTTAATAAACCACAATCAAGGATTACCTTATTATCGGTTTTTTCCTTTTTCATTTTCACTAACTGGGTAAAATTAGGCAGGACCAACTTTGAGTTTTCCTTTAGCTGAACCCAAATCAACAACTCATTTTCGGTACCCGCCTTTGATGCAGAATCATAGTAGGTTGCACCTCTTCGCATTGCTTCCTTAAGGATGTTGACATCTTCAACAGATAATGTTTTTACATCATTATCTGCTATTTCAACTAATTCTTCCAAATTCTTAGGATTAATGGAAAAATGGTGCAGATAATGCCCCTCCTGAAGTTTTGATTGACGACCCAGGGTAGTCATTCCCTTTTCAGCCTCTTGATCGTTAGATTTGTTGCTAAAGGGACTGGTTATTTGTTCGGTAAATATATTGTTTTCCCACCAAATATTAACCCCATGATTAATTTGAACAGGACCATGAATAGAAACATTAGTTTTACCAGCAAAAGTGGCTCCAAACAAACGAACATCTATGCAATCTAAAAGATTTTTTGTTACAATGTTTTTTATTTGCTTGGAATCAGGGTATTCTCCAAACAGTCTTGTGTAATTCTCATCTAATGAAATAGGATTTAAATGCTCATTAAGGGTTTTGAAGTAGAAAATCTTTTCAGCAGGAAAAACATCCTTTATGTAATTTCTGATTGTATACTTAAATGCCTTGTCGGTAGCATATACAGTACCATCGGGCAAAGTACGTGGCTGCCCCGTAAAATCGGCATTATAATTTGAATTGATAGCTTTTACAATAGCTGCTCCAAATACTCTATTCTTAAATATTGTTGCCATAGCATTAAATTTTAATTGTTAGTTTCTGTTTTTGTTTTTTCATATATTACAGGCTCGGCAAAATAACCGGCCAAAATAAATCTTTGTAGATCCTTAATATTTGCCTCAGTCTCGTATGCTAATACTTCTTTCGATAGCCTTTCAAAACGCCCATGGCCAAATTCAATTGCATGTTTATAAGCACCAATCAAATTACTAATGGCATTTTGTAGTTGGACTGCACTCGTTTTCTGCAAAAAAGGTTCCAGTAGGGCATGCGTCTTATTGCTTGCCACACTCTGATTTAACAGAAAATAAATAATTTGCCCTGCCGCAAAGGCAAATTCTTTGTCATCTGCAAGATGCTCATTGTCATTATTGGCAATTTTCTTGCACTTTTCTAATAGTTCTGGAATTTTCGATGCCATATTTTCTTGATTTTTATTAAAGTAATTATACAAACTAAACCATAAATTTAACTTTTCTTTTATACTGTATGTTTTGTCATACTCACTGCTATCATGCCTTATATCATCGATAATTGAATGATACATGATATCGTCAAATATTATTCCCGTAATCGCCTGTTGTTTCGATTTGTAGATATAATCGTAAATAGCTTTACGATACTTGTAGAGTAAATTTACAATAGCCTCGGTTGCACCATATTCTGGTTTTACGTCAATTGTATCAAAATATTTCATCCATATTGCATTTTCAGTTTTAATGATCAATTGTCGATTAAAAATTTTTTCAGAAACTTTTTCCTGAAAGTCAAACACATTGTTAATCTTATAATTTTTAAGCAATAAGCCTTTTTCTTTACTATTTATATTAAATATCGCTTGAATCTCAGGCATGTCATCCGTTTTATACCTGAAAACAGGTACAAAATCAAAATCAACTATTCTACTTCCTTTTTCTCCTGCCTGAAAATATATAAGATAAAAGTTCTGAAGATTTTCTTTTGTTTTTAATAAGTCTTCTATTATTTCTTTGTATCCTTTGCGTGTGTCCTCTTTATAAAATTTAATAGCTTTTTCGGTAAGTTCGTTTTCATCAACAAAAATGGGCATTGGGTTGGGTAATATTTTATTTTTTTGTTGAAGGTCAAAAAATTTTTGAAGGTTGAGAGCAGTATTTAAATTAACCCGATAATTCACATCATTGGGTCCTGTGCGATGTTCCAGAAACGGCTTCTTACTATTAAAACCACTTAAGGCACTCGGAATACCAAAGGTATTGTTATCTGGTATAGCATTCTTAGTACTTTGGGGTATATTATAACTATTGTCTGTAAAAATTCTTTCACTAAGATATTGTTTATGAATATTT
Organism: Bacteroidota bacterium; assembly: GCA_029550865.1. Lineage (GTDB taxonomy): Bacteria > Bacteroidota > Bacteroidia > Bacteroidales > DTGW01 > JAKPGM01. Next base: position 63,547 of record JAKPGM010000047.1, read on the forward strand.
ACAAAATCCTCTAAGTCGGGTTCCTTTAAGAAAAAATAAAACATAAATTTATCGCTAACCTTCGCATATTCTCCCCTATTTTCAAGATAATCAAACATTTTGTTTTTTACAAAGTGCTGAAAATCATTAAACCATGTTACGTACTTAGAATTGTTTTTATCCAGATATTTCTCTGCAGCTTTGAAATACGCTTCAACAGCTTGCATTCTTTTTTCTCTTCCCAGTTTTAAACTTTTACCAGAAAAAGAAATTCCAAAAGGAGTTCCGATAGTAAAGAAAATTTTATGCGTTGAGTTAAAGCTTTTATTTACACTTAGCATCCTTGTGTTAGCAACTCTTTGAAGAAACATTTCATACAACTTGTTTTTGGCAGTGTTTTTATTGACTTTTAGTATGTTCTCCTCCTTGACAACCAGGCTAGTACCCTCCTTTTCCAGAAAAATATATACTCCCTCATCAAGGGATAAGTTTTCCATGAAAACTTCAGGACTGTTGCTTTCTAAGTATTCAATAAAATTCGAGATTTCACTAATCATAACCTATAGTTTAAAATTTAACAAACAACCTCTGTCCAGCCAAATCCCATGCTATTTTTCTCACCAAAGCCAGCGTAATAACCAATACGATGGAGTTCGACTGGTGCTTTGAATTTGAAGGTATAAAGAAAACCTCGCACTTTTGTTTCATATTGTGAATTGGCTTTTATAGTAATTAGTTTTGAACGCGCAGGGGTTAGTACTTCTACACTGCATGCATTACGAAATTTCTGTAAAATAAAAAGAGCATCTTCATACGTCCACCCGAACACTATTTTATATTTGTTGATTATGTTGTTTATAAATAGTGTAGTATAATCTATTTCTTTATCAGCAGGGGAATAATACGTTGTTCCTCGATCACTTTTATAACTTATCACACAGGGAGTTATCAACTTGTAAACCATCTCATTTTCGAAGTCAACCTCTGGTAAAATTTCAACAGTACTTATATAAAAGGACACTTTGCTTTTACGATCAGCCAATTCAATTAAATGCTTCCTAAAGGCGCCATTGACTAAATGCTCTGCTATCTCGCTGTTCATTACAGAAATTTGAAACGTTACTGGAGGTTCCTGAATTATTAATCTATCGTTTTTCACAATATACTTTTTTGCCGTAAGATTTGAATAGGTAAACATCTTAAAACGCTTATTATCAAAGCCATATCCTTCACGATGTAACCATTCTGCAAATTTTGCATTTCCATGCGCTATGGCATGGTATAGACTACTGCCCAAAACATACTGGTAATCTATAGGTAGCACAATATGTTCCAAATCAGTCGGTTGTAAAGTTATTTTTACTCGAAAACCATTGAAGCACATAACGTGAATTTTCTTATCTAAATGTACACTAATACTAAAAAATTTCCAAAATTATATTTCAACTATTAAAACATAATTCGCAAATAATCAGCTATGTGATATTAATCTTAACACAAAATTACCCCATCAAAGCGACAGGTTGTGTCGTTTTGAAAAAAAGGTGAATTTTTTTTTGTAAAAACATACCGCGAAGGGGCATCTCCCACGAAATTGGTAGGTTTTGCGAATGTCGGAATTAAACGCTGAGGGCAGATTTATTATCCCTCAAGTATTTGCAGTAAATTTGTTATTTTGTTGTATATTTGCATAAAATTTGTAGATCAATACCATTTGCGGGGCTGACTGGTTTTGACAGCAAGGCAAATGGAAATGTAAGCATGCAGGCCCAGGCAACAACGGCCTTAACAAGGGTTGCAAAAAATAAAAGGCGAATATAACTACGCTCTTGCAGCCTAATCGAAGTATAGTAGATGGGCTTATCCCTTGCCCAGGTGCAGGGGACAAGACGTCGCTCAATGAGCCAGCCCAACGCTCGTTGGTCAAGCGGCGCTCGTGAGTTTGGGCTCGCTGGTCAAGTGTCCTGATTGGCCAGTCAGATGTCCAGGACTAAGGCGAAAATAGGCTGCCAATTGCCAGTTTTCGCACGAAAATTAAAAATTGGCTAAGCATGTAGAAAGCGTTTCTGTTTCTTGTTTGGACGCGGGTTCGAATCCCGCCAGCTCCACTTAAACCTATGCCATTTGTCACCCCTGCAAGCGCTTCATCGTACCGCAACCTAATGCTTTACATCCAGGTAACAATTCTTGCATGGCAACAATATTTTTATAAAAGTTGATTATAGAGGGTATACTTTTTTAAAAAAACCTTTGAGAATTAAGGGGTAAATATCTATTTTCGTACCTTCAAAAAATATCAAAATTTGTGTATGGAACCTAACCATGTGAACACTGTTCAAAATGAACAAGCCAGCAAGGCCGAAGCCCTTACTGAGCATACGCACGCTGACACCCCTACGGTAATTGCTGCCCACGAGGAATTAGTAGCCGAAACCTCGGTTACTCTCGATGAAGAGGAATCCCGTCTTGTGCACGAGCATGTGATACTGCCCGAAGATGTAGCCGTACCCGAAGAACTAAGAGACGAGGAAATTGACGAGGAAACCCTCAGCGAAGCTACCGACTACAGTCAGCTTTCGAAGGAAGAACTTGTACAGCTGGCCGAAAAACTGGTTAAAGAGGGGCAAATTGATGCCATACGCGTTGATATTGAGAATATTAAGATACAATTCTACAAAAAATATAAATCGGAAATAGAACTCCTACGCAAGCAGTTCTTAGAAGAAGGAGGCAACCCCGAAGATTTTAAACCTCAACCCGATGGTTTGGAGGAAAAACTAAAGGCTATTCTCAGACAATACAAGGAGGCCAAAGCCGAATACAATAAAAAAGCCGAAGCCGAAAAAGCCGAAAATCTGCGCATCAAGCGAGAAATTATTGAACAGATTAAGGAACTCACCAACACCACCGAGTCGCTACACGAAACCTTTCAGCAATTCAGGGAACTACAAAAAAAATGGCGTTCGGTAGGTCCTGTGCCACAACACGAGGCGAATAATCTGTGGGAAAGCTATAACTATTATGTAGAGAAATTTTACGACTACATCAAAATAAACAAAGAGCTCAGAGACTTAGACCTGAAGAAAAATCTGGAAGCTAAGCTCAAACTCTGCGAACAGGCCGAAGCCTTACTGCTGGAACCTTCAGCCGTGAAGGCTTTTAAAATGCTACAGGAATACCACAACAAATGGCGCGAAATTGGCCCTGTTCCGGTCGAAAATCGTACCGAAATTTGGAATCGATTCAAAGAAATAACGTCAAAAATTAATAAGCGGCATCAGGAATACTACGACAATCTTAAAGCGACACAGATAAAAAATCTGGAAGCCAAAACTGTGCTTTGCGAAAAAATTGAGGCCATGTTGCAAAATCTGCCTCAACACATGAAGGAATGGGAAGAACGCTCAAAAGAGATTGTCGAAATTCAAAAAGTTTGGCGAACTATTGGCTTCGCCCCCAAAAAAGATAATAACAAGATTTACGAACGTTTTCGTAAAGCGTGCGACCAGTTCTTCAATCATAAACGGGCTTACTACAACAAAATTAAGGAAGAACAAAACAATAATCTTCAACTCAAGCTCGACCTGTGTGTACAGGCCGAAGCCTTGAAAGACAGCACCGAGTGGAAAAAAACTACCGAAGACCTTATCAACATCCAGAAACGCTGGAAAGAAATAGGTCCTGTTCCGCGCAAATATAGCGACCAGATATGGAAACGTTTCCGGGCTGCGTGCGATACCTTCTTCAACAATAAGGCTGCTTACTTTGCACAGATTGACACTAAATACGAGGAAAACCTCAAAGCCAAGCTTGCCCTAATTGAAGAAATTGAGAATTATCAATTCGACAGCAATGCTGAAGTTAACCTCGAGAAGCTAAAAGAATTCCAGCGTCGTTGGACCGAAATAGGATTTGTACCCCTAAAAAACAAGCAAGAGGTTCAACAGCGTTACAAAAAAGCACTCGACCGTCTGTTTGAAGGCTTACGTATCGACGAAGGAAAGCGGCGTATCGAAAAGTTTAAAAGCAAAATCGAACAGGTAGCCCACAAAAAAAGCGAGTCGCAACTCAACCGCGAACGCGACCGTTTGATTTCTCAGCTCAAAAAACTCGAAAACGACATTGTATTGTGGGAGAATAACATCGGATTTTTTGCCAAAACCAAGAATGCAGAGGCTATGATTAAAGAAGTACAACAAAAAATCGACCATGCTAAGGAGGAAATCAAGGTTCTTGAGCAAAAAATTCGCATCATCGAAAATATGGTAAACGATTAAGGTGGCGCTTACATTATGAGTACAGGGACAGGCAATACGAAATATGTTTTTGTTACAGGAGGGGTAACTTCTTCGCTGGGTAAAGGAATTATCTCAGCATCGTTGGCCAAACTCCTGCAATCGAGAGGCTATTCAGTCACCATTCAAAAACTCGACCCTTATATCAACGTCGACCCCGGTACACTTAACCCCTATGAACATGGCGAATGCTATGTAACCAACGACGGTGCCGAAACGGACCTCGATTTGGGACACTACGAACGTTTTCTTGGTGTTCCCACATCCCAGGCCAATAACGTAACCACAGGTAAAATCTATCAAACAGTTATTACCAAAGAACGCCGCGGTGATTATCTAGGTAAAACAGTACAGGTAATCCCTCATATCACCGACGAAATAAAACGTCGTATAAAATTACTGGGTTCACGCTTTAAATACGATGTAGTGATCACAGAAATTGGGGGCACCGTGGGCGATATAGAATCGCTTCCTTACATTGAAGCCGTTCGCCAGATGAAATGGGAAATGGGGCCAAGCAATGCTATTGTCATCCATCTGACATTGGTTCCGTATCTTTCGGCCTCGGGGGAACTCAAAACCAAACCTACCCAGCACAGCGTAAAAATATTGCTCGAAAATGGAATTCAACCCGACGTGTTGGTGTTACGTACCGAACATGACCTTACGCCCGAAATTCGAAAAAAAGTTGCCCTTTTTTGTAACGTCGAACTCGACGCAGTGGTGCAATCGATTGATGTAAGCACCATTTATGAGGTACCCTTGATGATGCTCAAGGAAAAACTGGACCTCATTGTACTAAAAAAGCTTAATCTGAAAGAGGGTACAGAACCCGATTTACGGAAATGGATTGAGTTTCTGGACAAACTTAAAAACCCAAAGCACTGCGTACGAATAGCGTTAGTGGGTAAATATGTAGAGTTAAAGGACTCGTACAAATCCATCATGGAATCGCTTCAGCATGCGGGAGCCGTCAACGATTGTAAGGTCGATCTTACCTGCATCCATTCCGAGAAAATTACAGAGCAAACTATCGACAGCCTGCTGGGAGGCATGGAAGGCATTATCGTAGCTCCTGGCTTTGGCGACAGAGGGATAGAAGGTAAAATTCTGGCGGTTAAATATGCCCGTGAGCATCAAATTCCTTTTTTTGGCATATGCTTAGGCATGCAGTGTGCTGTTATTGAATTTGCACGCAACGTAATTGGTTGGGCCGATGCGCACTCAACAGAAATGGTACGTTACACCGAACATCCTGTCATCGACCTTATGGAAAGTCAAAAGGGGGTAACCGAAAAAGGGGGCACCATGCGATTGGGGGCTTACCCCTGTGTGCTAAAAAAAGGGAGTCGTGCCTACAAGGCCTATGGCACCACGCAAATCTCCGAACGGCATCGCCACCGGTTTGAATTCAACAACGAATATCTACCCATATTTGAAAAAGCTGGTATGCAGGCTGTGGGAATTAACCCCGACAGCAATCTGGTAGAAATTGTCGAGATACCCTCGCACCCCTGGTTTATCGGGGTACAGTTCCACCCCGAGTATCAGAGTACGGTTTTAGCTCCCCATCCGCTATTCGTCGATTTCATCCGCACCGTGGTCAGCCGACAGAAAAAAGAGTGACGATTTATTTGGGAATTTCAACTGATGCCCCTAAAAAGCGGGGTTGTCGTTTTACTAAAATATCCCAGTACATCAGCGCACGAGCAAAATATTCGCGGATGACCATTAATATATGCTCGGGACCATCTACCTCATCGGCTACATAACCTATAGCGCCTATCCCATATTGATGGGCAATGTATACAGCTCGTTCTACCTGAAAACGTTGCGATACCACGGTATAGCTGTTCTGGCCGAAAATTTTATAGCCCCGAATTACTGAATCGAAGGTACGTAAGCCTGCATAATCGAGAAAAATAACGCTATCGGGTATTCCCCTTCGGTTGAGTTCTCGTTTCATCATCATGGGCTCGTTATACGAACGATGTAAATTGTCGCCACTAACAATCAGGTATTGCACTTTACCCGATTTATAGAGTAACTCGGCAGCAGCAATGCGCTTGTAAAAATAAGGATTAGGTGTCTTGTTCTTCGTATACTTGCTGGTACCCAAAACGATGGCAACTTTATTGCGGGGAAGTCGATGAAGATCGGAATATATAAATGCTTCGGTTCTGCATGAAGTATTTCGGTACATATACTCCAATCCTACCCCACACGCAACAATACACAACAATACTACCCACCAATATTTTCTGTTACGCAAACGCATCCCCGCTGAAAGATTATCAACTATGTGTTAGAATAAAAACATGGCGCCAAAAAATGCCTGAAAACGATAACTTGTATACTGATTCCAATAGGCATACTTCGATGCAGTAATATTTTTCAATTCCAAAAATAGTGAAAATTTTTCAGTATAACGGTATTCGATCTTCTCATTTAGATTAACAAAAGCCTTCAAGGTAGTAGTCGAGGTTGTTAGAGGATCCTGTGCATAGCGTGGGCCAACAAAATAAAGCTGAGTAGTAGAAATAATCTTATTTTGAATGTTATAAACAAATGTTCCATTGGCCGTTAATTGCGGCAATCCCCAGGGATGTTTTTGCCGCAAAACGCTGAAATGGTTATAATGAGCCATAAAATGCAATTGTGCCTTTGTACTAAGCTTGAAAGCAAAACTCGTTTCAAATTTTATCAATTCTACATCGTCGTATACAGGAACGAACCAGTTATAAAAAGGCGAATCTACGGCATTAACAAAAAACACCTGATCCTTAACATTCTCGTATCTTCCGGTAAGGCTGTAGTGAATATCATCGCTAAGTATTCCCGATAGCGTGGTACTAATTGCGCTATTACAGCCTGTACTACGACCAAATATACCCGGTTGAATGAACATATTTTCCTCAAGCAAGCTATTGTAGCTATTGGGACGAACATAGCCATCGTAGCTGATGTTTATCTTCATCACCTGCGGCATGACAACAAAATCGAAACTGGCAAACGGAAATACATACAGGGTTGTTCCACCAAAATGTTTATCGGAGGTAATATTGAGCCCTCCAGATATTTTCCATTCTTTTCCTGCCCTGGACAAGTAAGGACGCAGGGTAAATAAATTTACATAGGATGAATCGTTTTTCCCAGCAGCACCAAGATATTGATTGCTAACTTTTACTCCCCCATAAAATGCGCCCAATAATTTCCCCACATGAGCATTGATGTTTGCCTGGTTTTCCATATGATCGTACCGGTCGGCAAAAAATTGATAGTTCAGAGCACCCGAATATTGCCACTGACTACTATCGAGCGTAAGGGAAGACATCTGGAACAAAGCCGTTCCTTTTTGAATATGTTGTCTGAAACTATCGGCAACATACATAGGTGCAGCCATTGGGGCAATACCGTAATAGTTGTAAGTATTGGACTGATATTTAAGCTGCGAGTACCATACGTTTTTTTTGGTCAAATATTTACCCTGCACCGCTGCAAAGGTATTTCTATAGGGGGCGTCAATTCTGGAGGATGAATTTTGCATGGTCACCGATCCGTTGGCAGAGGTATGTCGAAAGAGCAATCCCCAGCTACTTTTACCCGATCGTCCGCTATTGAAGCTAGCCTCGAGCAAAGGCGACCATGGATTTCCAATGGCCGACATAATGTAATTGTTCTGTATTACAGGTACTGTCTCCTGAGCCAGTTTTGCCATGGCTATAGTCCTGGGGGTGTAAGGTGCCTCGAGTTTTACAGTATTAATCCGATAGTCATACTGTATGGCAAAACGCGTAGTATCGGCAATCGCCGGCATCAGATTTATTTTCGAAAAATCCTGTACAACAGGCTGATAGGGCTTAACCACCGTAACATCTTTTTTGATATCCTGTGCCCTGGCCACAAATATAGAGCCTCCCCAAACATTCAAGAATAACAGAACATATAACGATAAAGGTATCCTCATGGGGCATGCGTTTTAAATTTCCATTTTAAACTTCTCTAATTTAATTCATTACCAGCACTGGCATTGACTTTTGCTGCTTTTGACTTCTCTTCGTACGAGGTTTTAAGCTGTTTGGCTTCCTCTATAATGCCATCGTCATTATTATCATAGTTATTGATAATGCTTTCGAGAGTTTTGATAGCCTGAAAAGCATTGTTTTTCTGGAAATATATTTTTGCCAACAAAATATAAGCTTTAGCTACCCAATATTGATGAGGCGTATTAAGGTCGACAAAATTAAAAATTTCTTTCATCGCCTTGTCGGGCTGATTTTGGCTAAAATAGTTTTCGGCTATAAGATATTTAGCCTCCGCTCCTTCCTTATTCTTGACATCACGGGCTAACCGACGGAGTTGTTCCATAGCTTTCGTATCATCGCCCAGAGCAAGATACGATTTTGCCATTACATATCGTGCAACACGTTCGTTTTCTTGCGAAGCACCTGGTGTACCCAATAGATTTTGTGCAGCAGTAAGGGCTTCCTGGTATCGTTTGAGCTGATAATAACCTAATGCTTTACCCTGTCGAGCAAGGATGCGATTTTCGGCAACCTCGGCTATGCTGTCGAGCGATTCGCAATTCGACACCACTGCATAATAATCCTTTTTATCGAGGTTGAGCTGGGCGGCAGCTACCAATGCCAACTCAGTAAAGCTATTTCGAGGCAAACCTATTACGTAATTGAGATGTTCGAGTGCCTCCTCGGGCATATTCGTCCGTAAATAGCAATCGGCCAAATAAAAGTGAGCATTAGCTCCAAAATTTCCGGATGGAAATGCCTGAAGGTATTTTTTGAATCCCTCTATAGCTTTTTTCCACTGTTGCTTGGTATAAAGATTCTCGGCCGAAAAGTACAGAAGCGAGTCTTGCTCAGCCTGTCCCATACTACCACTGCCCATCGAACCCGATAGCTTCAGGAATTCATCCACCTGATTTAGCTCTATGTAGATATTTTTAATGCCATTGAGTGCGCTGCGTGCTTCTGGGGTATTGGGATAATCAGCTATGACCTTTTTGTATTTAACAATAGCCGAATCGTACTGATTACTATTATAGTCGATAAGTCCCAGTTGTAACCAGGCTTTTTTAACATAGCTACTCAGCGGGAATTGGGTAATAATTCGACGGTAGTACTTTTTAGCTTCGCCAGAATTTTGTAGTGCCAAATAGCTTTGTCCAATTTCGTAAAGTGCATCGTCCTGATATACAGAATTTGGTGAGGTACGAATAAGCTCGTTGAGCAAATTAATTTTTTGACGATGATCTCCTAGCAAGCCGGTTGCAAAGGCACGTTGAAACATGGCATAATCCTTATCTGCTCCCCCTTTGTTAATGGCCTGCGAATAGGATGCAATAGCTTCCTTATATTTTGAAGCAGCAAAATAACAGTCGCCCATTCGGTTATAGGTGTCGGCAACTAATTGGGGGTATTCAGAAGACTTTTCCAAAAAACGTTGAAACCACTGCAGGGCTTGCGTATAATTTTTTTTGTGGAAATAGCAATAGCCAATGTTGTAGGGCGCTACGCTAAATTCAGGTGCCTGATGCGCAGCAGACGTTCCATAAAATTGTAAATAGCCTTCCAATGCATCGTCATACTCCTTGTTGCGATAGTTAATCTCTGCCAGCCAATATTGGGTGCGTGCAGCAATTACGGGGTCACTTGAACTGTAACGCTGAGCAAGCTCCAGATGCTTGGCAGCATTGGCCAGGTCGAGATTGTTGAACAATTCCAATGCTCTAAAAAACGATGCCCGCTGGTAAGCCTTACGTATTTTAGCATCCTTGTTCTGTATTTTATTTAAATAGTTGAGCGCTTCCTGATAATTGTGCGTATTCAGACAGGCCGTAATAAGATATTGGTAGGCTTGTTCCCGTCGACGGGAATTAGGATAACGAGCAACATAATCGCTCAACGCCTTGATAGCATTGTTAAAGGGCGTATTAGCCAGGTCAAGTGTAAGAACTGCATAATTAAAAGCAGCATCTTCCTGAATATTGGGATCGTAATTGGCCTGAGCAGCTGTGGCAAATGCCAGCATAGCCTTATCCTTGGCCTGTTGCTGAAGATAACAATAGGCCAGATGGTAACTTGCATTTTGACCTAATTGACTATCCTCGCCAGCCACTTTTTCAAATAAAGGAATAGCTTTGTCGTATTCACCCACCTGGTAATAGCAATAGGCTGGTTGGTAATAACTGCTGCGTTCGGGCTTTTTTTCTTTCGAAAGATAACGCTCGTAATAAGGAATTGCCTCCTTGTACTGATTTTTGCGAAAATAAGCACTTCCTATAAGATAAGCTATTTCAGCCTCACGCGAGGGAATAACCGAATCGATGATAGGTACGGCGTAGGCAAGCAGATCGTCGTCCTTGCCCAAATAATAGTAGCATTGCACAATGTAATAGGGAACTACCTGTGAAAAATTTTCATCATCTTTTAAACGACGAAACCCTTCAAGTGCGGTCACGTAGTTCTTTTGCTGAAAAACAATGTACGAGTAATAATACAAAGCAGCCGATGAGTATAAATTATCGATATCCTTTATCTCGTAAAACTCTAATCGTGCACGTTCCAGACTATCGATCATAAGCCAGCTGTAACCAAGCTTAAAATGCAACTCCGCTTTTTCATCCTCGCTCAACACTTTGTAATCAACCTGATTATAATAGGCTATAGAATTTTTATAGTTTTTATTGACGTATTCATTATTGGCCAGCTCAAACAATACCGAATTTACCAGGGGACTTTCAGGATACTGCGCAATAAATTGCAAACCCTTGTACTTGGCATCCTTATGATATAATCGGCTACTACACAAAAAGGAATAAAATGCTGCTTCGGTCCTCTGTTGATGGGTAGCCTGCTGATCCTCTATAATTTGGTCAAAAAGCTGCTGTGCGGCAACATATTTTTCTTTGTCATACAACTCTTTGCCCTTGTTGATTCGATCGGGATGTATATCGCTATACGATACCTGCCCCCACATCATCACAGGAAATACTAAAACAAATATGGTAAAGAAGATGGTATACCTAATCAGACGACACATAAGTTATGTTTTGAGTTTCGTCAACCGTATATTAACGGGGTAAAAATAAGAAATATTGAGTTATGTGCCGTAATTTTCTTTAACTGAGAATAAACAGCCATCAATATGTGTCTACTGAATTGTCTGCAGGTTCTCAACAGGCTGATATAAACGTCCCTGCCAGGTATTTTTCTCTTCCAGTTTTTTCTCAAAACGACGGATGATATCATTGGTACGCAGGAGACCCCATCCTGGTCCTTCTAAATACCAGGGCGGGACTTCGCCAGCAATTCGCTCAATAACAAAATTCGGGTTCAACCGCTCCACGACGGCACATATCAGCTCAAGATACTCCTCAAGGGTATAGTGTTTAAAAAAGCTGGGATTACTACGGTACATCCTTGCCATAGCCGTATTTTTCACAATCTGCAGCTGATGAAACTTGATGGTATTTAATGGTAAAGAAGAAATAACTTTTACCGCATCAATCATCATCTGCTCGGTTTCGTATGGAAAACCCAGGATAAAATGTGCACCGGTTTTTATGCCATATTTCTTTGTAAGCTCGATAGCCCATACCGACTGTTCAAAGGTATGTCCGCGATTGATCTTCTCGAGCGTACTGTTGTATATTGATTCAACTCCATACTCCACGATAATGTAGTATTTTTCGGCTAAACGAGCAAGATATTCGAGTTTTTGCTCATCAATACAATCGGGACGTGTTCCAATAACCAGGCCTATTACCTGGGGAAAACGTAAAGCCTCCTCATACATCCTTTTGAGCTCTTCCAGGGGCTTGTAAGTATTCGAATAAGCCTGAAAATAAGCCAGATACATCTTTGCAGTACGATAGCGTTCCTGGTGAAATTCTACCCCTTCGCGCAACTGTTGGGTAATCGACTTGGAAGGATTGTTATAAGAAGGATTGAAAGCATCATTATTACAATAGGTGCAACCGCCATTGGCTACCGTTCCGTCGCGATTGGGACAGGTAAAACCCGCATCGATAGTAAGCTTCTGTACCCGATGCCCAAAAATCTGCTTAAAATATTCGGGATATGCGTTAAAACGCCGACTATGCCGCCAGGGATATTCCATCTTATTTTTTTAAAACATGCTTAACCAGTCTTCAGAATTTCTGAACAAAAACAATCAAGCCCCAAAAGTGTTGAAAGTTATGTATAGCAATAAGCAACAAACATACATGCCCAACAGCTATCGAGGTATTTCAAAATGTATTCAATGCAAACATCATATTGCTGCAGCTTTTTGCGTATGTTTAACAATGAATAAAGCAAAGGTAAAGGATTTTCGTTCATAATAACATTCACACAAAATAATATTAATGGAAACATAATGACTTCTACCTATATTGCTAAAAATTTGGCAAAAACATTGTTGTTGCGTTTTGAGATAAATCATCGTATTTTGCAGCAAATTTTTGTACATGTTAAGATGTTGATAATCAAATGAGAAAAACATTTAAGGCCTGGTGGATAATGGCAATGGCCTGGCTATTTGTGAATACAAGCCAAGGACAAAGTCGAATTACAAAGGAAGAGTACATTGAAAAATACAAGAAGATTGCCGTTGAAGAGATGAAGCGGAGCGGTATTCCAGCCAGTATTACTTTAGCCCAGGGCATACTTGAATCGGGCAATGGTAATAGTACCCTTGCCCGAAAAGCCAATAACCACTTTGGCATAAAATGTCATAACTGGGATGGCGAAAAACATTACCACGACGATGATGCTAAGGATGAATGTTTTAGAAAATACGACAGCGCAGAAGAATCGTACCGCGATCACACCGATTTTCTGATGAAAACACCCCGATATCGGTTCCTGTTTGAATACCGATCGGATGATTACAAAAGCTGGGCACACGGACTTCAAAAGGCTGGATATGCCACCAGTAAAACATACGCAAGTGACCTTATCCGTACCATTGAGGAAAATAAGCTATATATTTTTGATAGTGGCGACTACACCCGAAAGGTTAATCTGAACCGTAAAGATTCTGACGAAGATTTTACCATCTCGCTCAAAAAACGGAAAATATATGAGCGTAATCGCATAAAGTACATTATTGCCCAAGAAGGAGATAATCTGGTATCGTTAACGAAAGAACTTGACCTTTTTTCGTGGCAGCTCAGAAAATACAACGACCTACCCGAAGGATATGAAGTACGACCGGGAGAAATCCTGTATATTCAGCCCAAACGTAATCGTGCTGAAGTAGGATACGATTTTCATATCGTCAAGGAGGGCGAAACCATGCATGCCATCAGTCAGCTTTATGGGATTAAACTCAGAAAGCTATACCGTCGAAATCATATGGAACCCGGTACCGAGCCTGTTGTAGGTCAAAAACTCTGGCTCCGCAAAACCATGCCTCGAAGCGAAATGTCACACACTAATACATTGGGCGATAAATAAAAATACTGCCCGCCGGGCTTGTACTCTCAAACATGTTGGTTGAAGATCCACCAACAAAAATGAGCATCCTACCGTGGCAAACCAATCCCGAACCGCATAAATCCACACTTACTTTCCCAACGGTTTTCCACGAGTTATCCACAGTATTCAGCATATACACACTGTAATCGATGCCGGATTTGTCAACACCAGCTGCCAGATATATTTTGCGATTACATCCCGTGACGCCAAAAAAAGAAGACTGTGCCGGTGGAACCACCCCATTCGAAATCTTGCCCGATGATACATTGAACACCTGAAAACCACCCCCATCGGCAAAAAGATATAGGTTGTTATCGATAGCAAAGGAAGCTCGTATCTTCTTAAGGGGTTTAGCATCCTCGGCAAAGTTGGCTGTTACCAGCTGCCATTTACCATTTGCCTCATTAAAGCTTTCAAGGGTACCTTTGTCATCCCCATAAACCGCATACAATGTGTTACCATAGGATTCAAGCGCAAATTCTGCTCTTTTTCGTAACATAGTGAGCTTACTCTCTTGCCACTTACGGGTATTTAAATCAAAAATAAAAACATTGTTTGTGGGGATGCCAGAAGCATTATAACCTCCAGCAATAACAATTTTGTCCTTGTAAAAAGCAGCACCATAAAAATGGCGTACAAACGTCGATCGCGTTACGACCTTAAAAGCCCCCTGTAAGGGAAAGAACTCATATATAACGATGCTACTATCGGCCAAAGAGCCCTTTGGAACACCAAACTTTGACTCAAGAAATGGGCTGCTACCCTGCGTTAAAATATAATATGTACCCGGCGCCACAACGATGCGCGGAAGAAAAAAGGGTGCCACCTGTTGAACTTCCTGACTATAAAGGCTTTCGGTTAATACCGTAAAACAAAATAGCAATACTGCTGTTACCCTTAATCTGGTGTTTTTTAGAATATCCATAGTGCCATTTTTTACTAAATATACATCTTTTTTCGCTAAAACTCACTTTTTTTTACGAAACCTTTCCAACAAGATTTCGTTATTGATTCACCACCTGTGTCAATTTTTGAGTAACTTTACAATTCAACAAACGGTAATTACTCATGAAACTTTGGGTCTACAGTTTTTACGATATGTAAATTTTGAGGTATTATTTTTAGTTTTTCTACATTATGGAAAAAACCTTATCCATTTTATCAGTTCTCGACAAAAGCTGTTGTAACGATGTTATTTTCATCATTTTTGACCAGAAATATAAGATTATTTATATATCACCGATAGCAGTTCGCCAACAATTAGCGCTTTCGGCCGACGCTTTGGTAGGAAAAGAATTATCAAATCTTTTAGACCCCCTCGATGCAAGTACATTTACCTCGAAACTCTCGTTCGATACTTTTGAACCTCAGCAAATTGATTATCTTGAGTTGCGCTGTGCAGACGGAACCAACATGGCCTATAGTGCTTATTTCCAGAAATTTCGTTACGAAGCGACACAAAAGGAATTAATGCTTGCCATCTTTAAAAATAAACTACAAAGTTCATCAATGCCCGAGCAAAAAAACACGCTTATAGTCAGCGCTATTAATCATAGCGAAGAAGCCATTGCAATAGTGAATGATAATGCCTACATTGTGTTTGCCAATAATGCTTTTTTGCGATGGCATGGCCTCACCGAAACAGAGCTTAAGGTGCTGCGTTTTTACGAAATCGACAGCAGCATCAACAACGCTGACAAATGGGAAATACATAAATCAAACTTACAGAAAGATTTGCATAAAACCTTCGAAATGTCATTTGTGACTGCTGCAGGCACCTCCATTGATGTAGAACAACGCTGGCGATATCACATAGAAGGCAATGAGGGGCTATATGTATGCTACATGATACCTATCAAAGAGCGCAAAGAAACGGAGAAAAAAATACACAAAACCCTGGAACGTCAGCACATTCTTTCGCAAATCGCATTTATTTTAAACACACATGAAAATTTTGAATACAAAGTCAATGAGGCGTTACGACTGCTGGGTAACTTCATGCAGGTGGATCGAATCCTTATTTTTCAAAACATACTAAGCAACAAAGCTACCAGTTGTACTTTTGAGTGGCATTCCGATGATTTTATTGCACGCCGTTTTGAGCTTCAGGCAATACCTTATTCCTTGCTACCCGAGCTCTACCACGAACTTAACAACAATCAACACGTTGTTTACGAAGGCATTTCCAATATCCCCACGGAGCTTGTACCCTATTTTCGCCCTTACGATATCCATGCCCTGATGGCTATCCCTTTCAAATTCGACACACATTCATCAGCTGGATTTATGTGTATTGTCGACCATAAACAGCGACATAACTGGAAAGAAAGTGACAAACGCTTTATCCGAACTTTTACAGATATACTAACCAGTACTTTTCGCCAAAAACAAAATATCGATTTGCTGCTAAAAAGCGAAAGACGTTTCAGGGAACTTGCCGAACTTTTACCCGAAATGGTTTGCGAAGCAGCTATTAATGGAAAAATAATTTTTGCAAATAAGCACACGCAAGTCCAGTTTGGCTTTACCGAGAATGATCTGTCCAAAGGCATCATCTTTTTTAATCTTTTTCATCCCAACGATCGCCAGCGGGTACTCGACAATTTTGAAAAACTTCTCAGCGGCGAGCATATTAACAATGAAGAATACACCATCATTAACCGGGAAAAACAAGAAATTCCCGTGTTGTTGTACATGAATATTATCATGCAGGACCAATTGCCCATTGGGCTTCGAGCGGTTATTGTCGACATATCCGAACGTAAGATTCGAGAGAAACATCTCGAGAACCTGGCAAATAAGATAAATTCAGCACCATTTGCCATTCTTGAAGTCGACAAATCGGGGAAAGTAACCTACATCAATGAAAAAGCCCAACAAATGAAATTGCTATTGAATGAGCATCTGCCTACCATAACCCGTCATGCTCAGACAGCCTTCGATGCCAAAGACAAACTCTCTCACACGCTTATACTAAATGGATGTGCGTATCACTGCGTCTATAATTTTAACCCTCACACCGCTAACATTGACCTCTACGTTATTGGATAGCTCTGCTCATCCTGATAGAGCTATCCAATCGCTTGTACATTTACCAGTTGCAACTAAAATAAAGTACGGTAAATACGTTGTCGCTTACGAACTCACCTTCTTTTTGAACAAAGTAGGCGCAAAAGGTGCGATAAAAATACCATAAGCCAGCCACACTTTGTGAAAAACGAAATGTGAGAAAAACCAGTAAAATAGGAAATGACCTGATAATACAACTCCTGAACAGTTTAAAAACATTTCAAATTATTAACGGGAAAAAGCAAAATTCAATATTGAAAAGTTTTTTATAAATTTAAACCAAAAAAAACATGGAACTAACGTCTATTCAAGTAAATCAAATACAGAAACTTGGCATATCACTTGAAGACATAGAAAAACAGCTTAATGCTTTCAAAGAAGGCTTCCCCTTTGCCAGGCTAGTTCGACCCGCTACCATCAATGATGGCATCATCAAGCCATCGTCTCGTGATTTAGATGAGTGGGTAAAAATATATGAAGAACAACACGCAAAACTCGATATAGTGAAGTTTGTTCCGGCCTCGGGTGCAGCCAGCCGAATGTTCAAGGGACTATTCGAATATTTGAACACCCGAACACCCAATAACGACACTGAGCTACTTTTGCAACACATGGAGAAATTTCCATTTTATAATGATTTGTACCAATGTTTTGCAAAAAAAGACAAAGATTTAACAGCATATTTTAATTTAACAGGGCTGCCTGAAATCGTTGAACAACTCCTTCTGGAGGAGGGACTGGGGTATGGGCTAAAACCCAAAGGTTTGCTTAAATTTCACCACTATCCCGACGGGGAACGAACGGCCGTCGAAGAACACCTGGTGGAAGCCTTAATGCATGCCCGAGGTCGTAATGGCGTAAAAATCCATTTTACCGTATCGCCCGAACATGAAACGCTTTTTCTCCGGGAATTTGAACAATTACGTAACAAATACCACCACGAGAAATTTGAGTTAAGCTATTCCTTCCAGAAACCTTCCACCAACACCATTGCCGTTGACGAAAATAATGATCCAGTTGTTGAATCCGACGGAACCTTTCTATTTCGACCAGGAGGCCATGGTGCATTGTTGGAAAACTTGAATGCTATTTCCGCCGATCTTATTTTTATCAAAAACATCGACAACATTGCTCCCGATCGCCTGAAATCGCTTTCGGTACAATATAAAAAAGCCCTGGGTGGACTGGCGCTTAAAATAAAGCATCAGATAACCGACTATCTAACCTATCTCGAATGGCACGATAGTTACACCCAAAAACGCAAACACGAAATTGCGCATTTTATGCGGTTGTTTCTGGGTATAGAGGTGCCAGAAGATCTGGATAATTCTATCTTTGCGGGATATATTAAGTCAAAACTCGACAAGCCCATCCGTGTTTGTGGAATGGTAAAAAATACTGGAGAGCCAGGCGGGGGACCCTTTTGGGTACTCAACCGCAAAGGTGAGCCTACCCTTCAAATCATTGAATCATCGCAGGTTAATTTACAGGATAGCCAGCAAAAAGAAATTTTTACAAAAGCTACACATTTTAACCCCGTCGATATGGTATGCATTACCAACGATTTTGCCGGCAACAAATTTAACCTACTCAAGTACCGCGACGATAAAGCAGGGTTTATTACCGAAAAAACTCACCAGGGTAAGAAAATAAAAGTCCAGGAACTACCGGGATTATGGAATGGTAGTATGGCTCATTGGATTACAATTTTTGTCGAAATACCCGTGGAAACCTTCACTCCCGTTAAAACCTTCACCGATTGGCTTAGACAGGAACATCAAAATAAACCATAATTTTTTATGCTATGATTAAACCAACCCATATCGAACACATTGGCATTGCCGTAAGCAATTTGCAGGAAGCCATTCGCTATTACGAAGAAGTATTAGGCCTCGAATGTTATGCCATTGAAGAAGTGGCCGACCAAAAAGTAAGAACAGCTTTCTTTAAAATTGGGGACACTAAAATCGAATTATTGGAAAGTACCGACCCTGAAGGTCCTATCGGCAAATTTATTGAGAAAAAAGGGCCCGGAATACATCATATCGCTTTTGCTGTTGACAATGTAGACAATGCCCTGAAAGAAGCCGAATCGAAAGGCATACAGCTTATCGACAAACAAGGACGTAAAGGAGCCGAAAACCTGAATATAGGATTTTTACACCCCAAATCAACCTTTGGCGTTCTTACTGAGCTCTGTAGTAAATAATCCTGAACTCTAATAAGATTCAGAGTAGAATTCGACTGAAGTTGATTACTTTGCAGTCAAATTATTATATTTGTCCCATCATTTAAACTAGTTATTGTCATTATACAACAACTCTAATGGGACAGGGGGTCTATTGATGTTTTTTTATGGGACTCAAGTAAAACATGAAAGTGAAGAAATAATTTTTGACTGAAAATATTTACAGATAACAGTTAATAAAAAAAAACGATTAAATTTGAGTAATTGAAAACAGGGCAAGATGAATTGTATCATTGTTGATGACGATAAGTTATCAAGGAAAATTTTAGAGGGTTACATTAAGAAAACGGCAGGTATTAATTTGTTGGGGTCTTTTTCCAATGCCCCGGATGCTATTCGTTATCTTAAGAAAAAAAACGATATTGAGCTGATTTTTCTTGATATCGAGATGCCCGAAATGACAGGAATTGATTTTTTAAATTCGGTCATTGACCCTCCGCAAATCATTATCACCTCTTCAAAAAGTAAGTATGCGCTGGATGCCTTTGATTTCGATGTAGCTGATTTCTTGCTCAAACCATTTACTTACAATCGATTTACCAAGGCTATTGAAAAGGTTATGAACCGAATACAGCGGCATAGCCTGAATCTTGGTAGCAAAAAGAGTGAAATTTTTATCAAGAAAAATAGCACGTTGGTAAAACTTCGATACGAAGAGATATTGTATATCGAAGCCCTTGAAAATTACGTTGTCTTTAACACCTACACCGAAAAATTCACCGTACACAGCACGATGAAAGCCCTTGTAACCAAATTACCCCCTTCGTTTATTAGGGTTCATCGTTCTTACATTATCAATCTCAATGCTATCAACGAAATTGATGACAATATCATCCTGATACGCACCAATGAGGGCGACATTACCATCCCCATTGGTAAAGCATACCGTGAAAATTTAATGAATACGCTTCAAAAATTCTAATTTGTTTACCAGTTTTCTTTTTTTCCCGAGAATTCATTTCTGGATTACCTTATTAATTCGACGTTTCTACACCAAAGGGGGGGGGTAACTATTTGTGCCCATGACAACAAAAAAACTAACTTTGCACAAAGAAAAACATGAGAAATGGAACAACACACAGCATACGTACTGCTGTCGGGAGGGCAGGATTCGTTTGTTAGCTTGATATGGGCTATGAGGAATTTTCAGTCGGTCGAAGCTGTGAGCATTGCCTATCAACAACAACACAACAAAGAATTAGCGTATGCCTCTCGAATAGCGGAAAAATATAAGGTCAAGCATTTTGTGTACAACATCGACAACTTTTTCCGTCAGTTAACGGTAAGTTCTCTGCTTGGAGGGAACGACCATAACCAGAAGCATCAACTCGCGGACGCCTTACCTGCCAGTTTTGTACCCAATCGCAACGGCATTTTTCTTACCATCATTGCCACCCATGCCTATCGTTATCGCCAATCGCAGATACATCTTGTCACGGGTGTTTGCCAAACCGACTATTCGGGATACCCCGATTGTCGGGATAACTACATCCGCACCAAAGCACTTGAACTTTCGCTCGGCCTCGACGTACCGGTATATATCCACACCCCGCTAATGTGGAAAAATAAGGCTGAAACATTCGAAATGGCTAATGAAATGGGCGTATTGAATGATTTGATTGAAAATACGCTCAGCTGTTATAACGGCGTGGAAACCCTGCATCCATGGGGTAGGGGCTGCGATAATTGTCCAGCTTGTCGCTTACGAAAAAATGGCTACGAAAATTTTCTAAAACTCCAGCATTCATGACAGTCGTCAATGACGAATACTATGTTAGTGAGATATTTCGATCAATACAAGGTGAAGGGAATTATGCTGGCGTAAATAGCCTTTTTATCCGTTTTCAGTTCTGTCAGCTCACCTGTAACTGGTGCGATAGTAAATACACCTGGTACGAAAAATCAGGACATTTTCGGCAGTACGAGCGGGAAGCTTTGCTGCAAATTATTCATCAGTCGCCCTGCCATCATATCATTTTTACTGGCGGAGAGCCTACCTTGTATCGTCTCGATTTACTTTACCTTCCTGGAAAAAAGTTCCATGTCGAAACCAATGGTAATATCATTCCCACCTCCCCACTCGATATCAGGTTAGCCGACGGAACCCACATCGTACGTAAAGCCATGGACGAAAAAATCATTGAGCGTTACAATTGGGTCATCTCGCCAAAACTTAAAAATGCTTACCAGGAAATAGACAGGGATGCTCTGTGCTTCTGGAGTTCACGTCCCTATGCTATTTTTAAGTTTATAATTCGTTCGGCCGACGATCTGGAAGAGATCGCATTCTGGCAATCCGAATGTAAGCTTAATCCTAACAAAATATACGTCGGTCTCGAGGGGATATCGCTGCATTCGCAGCTACAACCCGACCTGGTAGATAAAATCATCGAAAGTGGGTATCACTTTTCGCCACGACTACACATCCTGTTGTGGGGAAACAAAAGAGGAAAATAAACGATAACACTTTTTAACCTAATGCGAAAAAAATTACTTTTGTAGTTTAATTTTTAGCAATGATTGTTTTACTAAAAATCTTTTAGCCGTGGATATATTTGATAAAATTGAAAGAAATCGTGGTCCTTTAGGGCAATATCAGAACGATGCCGAAGGGTATTTTATGTTTCCTAAACTCGAAGGGGAAATAGGCCCGTACATGAAATTTAAGGGCCGAATGATGCTGAACTGGAGTTTAAACAACTATTTAGGATTGGCCAACCATCCCGAAGTACGCAAGGCCGATGCTGAAGCAGCTGCACAGTATGGACTAGCCTATCCCATGGGGGCACGCATGATGTCGGGGCAAACCGACAAGCACGAAGAGTTGGAACAACGACTTGCCCGCTTTGTAAAAAGAGAAGCTGCCTATGTTGTAAACTATGGCTACCAGGCCATGTTTTCAATTATCGACACGCTGCTCAGCCGAAACGATGTTGTTGTGTACGACTCCGAAGCCCACGCATGCATTATCGACGGTCTGCGTCTACACATGGGCAAACGTTTTGTCTATCCACACAACAACATGGAAAAACTTGAGAAAGAGCTCGAAAGAGCCACCAAGTTGGCTTCCGAAACCAAAGGTGGTGTGCTGGTAATCACCGAAGGTGTATTCGGTATGTCGGGCGATCTGGGTAAGCTCGACCAAATTGTAGCCCTGAAGAAAAAATATAACTTCCGTCTCCTGATAGACGATGCACATGGCTTTGGTACCATGGGTCCTACAGGGGCAGGTACCGATGAACATTTTGGGGTTCAAAACGAAGTGGACATTTACTTTGGCACCTTTGCCAAAAGTATGGCACTTATTGGAGGGTTTGTTGCTTCTCGAAAAGACGTTGTTGACTATCTGCGATATAACATGCGTTCGCAGATTTTTGCCAAATCATTGCCCATGGCCTGCGTCATCGGAGCTCTCAAGCGAATGGATTTGATTGAAAATGACCCATCGCTCCGTAAAAAACTCTGGGATAATGTCAAAGCATTACAGGCAGGTTTGAAAGCCAAGGGGCTCAATCTGGGTAACAGCAACTCTCCAGTTACGCCTGTCTTCCTATCGGGCAATCCTTTTGAAGCTACCGCAGTAGTATACGACCTGCGCGAAAACTACAATATTTTCTGCTCCATGGTTACCTACCCAGTGGTGCCCAAAGGAGTTATCATGCTCAGGTTAATCCCAACTGCTGCACATTCGATGGAAGATATCGAAAAAACCATCAATGCATTTGCTGAAGTTGCTGAAAAACTTAAAGCAGGCAAATATCAAGCCGATAGAGTAGTTACTGGAAAATAAAAAGCAATGCTTCAATAGAAAAGGGCGAAGGGAACTTCGCCTTTTTTTGTGGAAAAGTCGACATAAATTTTTTACTTTACGTAAAATAATTACTCGACCCATGGAAAAAACCTTTACTTCCTTTCTGGAAATAGTACAGCAACGATATAGTGTACGTTCGTTCAGCAGTACTCCTGTTGAAGATGATAAAATAAAACAATGCTTACAGGCGGCACATCTGGCGCCATCGGCATGCAATGCCCAGCCATGGAAATTTATTGTAGTCAATGATCCTGCACTAAAGAATCAGCTGGCTGATGCCACCTCAAAGCACATTGTACCCATGAACCATTTTACTAAGCAAGCTCCAGTACACATCGTGGTAATACTCGAAAAACCTAACGTAACCTCGGCCATCGGGTCGGTCATTCAGAATAAACCCTATACCCTTATTGATATTGGAATAGCAACAGCCCATTTTTGCTTGCAGGCCACAGCGCTGGGATTAGGAACCTGCATCATAGGCTGGTTTAACGAAAAAAAAGTTCGTAAACTGCTAAATATTCCCCTGCTGAGCCGTCCAGTGCTAATCATAGCGTTGGGGTACCCCGACAAACCTGAAATCCCCCCCAAACATCGCAAACCTTTTGAAAACATTTTCAACTATAATCAATACTAAATTTTAGCCTTCGACGCCTAAAATTAAGTTGTTGAAAAACAAACACAAAAGTGTTGACAAAAATTTGACCAATGGCTTATGGCGAACTAAAATAATCCTTACCTTTACTACATGCCTAATGTTTATAGGTGCAAATGAGGTAAAAGGATGTGAATATGTTTCAAGAGCTTATTGAGGCATCGAAGCTTAATATTTCTAAAGGGGCATATCAGCTACGCTATGATGAAAAAAACCATGCCGTTCAAGTTGTTGATAAACGGCATGGCATTGTAAATTATGTGGTAGAAGGTGAAGACGATGAGATGCTTTCGGCTACATACATTTATTTTGGCATCAAATACCTTGAAAGCATTGCCAGTGCAGGATAAGGAATAGGAATTACAGCGAAGCCAAAACTTTTTTAACCGTTTCAGCAATCATCTTTCCTTCTGCCTTACCGGCAAGTTCTTTTGTTGCAACACCCATAACCTTACCCATATCTGCAGGCGATTTTGCACCCACACGTGCAACAATATCGCGTACAACTTTTTCCAATTCCTCGGCCGACATCTGTGCGGGAAGGTACTTTTCGATGACTGAAGCCTCAAAAAGTTCTTTTTCAGCCAGATCGGGGCGATTCTGAGATTGATATATCTCAGCAGACTCTTTGCGTTGTTTAACCATTCGCTGCAAAACTTTTATTTCCGTTTCAGCAGACAATTCTTGCGAAGCCCCTTTTTCGGTCTTAGCCAGTAGTAAAGCAGCTTTAATTGCCCTTAAAGCTTCGAGTTTTTCCTTCTCTTTGGCCAGCATGGCCGCTTTAATGTCATCGTTAATGGTTTCAAAGAGTCCCATAGCTGGATGTATTAAAATTTACAGGTATATCAAAATTTATTGACCTGAAATGTTTTATCTCCCTTCTGGAAAAAGCCGACAATCTGTCGTGCTGCAGCCAGGCCAGCATTATTATTCGCCTCATGGGTCTGTGCACCACATTTTTTGGGAGTAAAGTAATAGCGTCCTGCATATTTTTCAGCAATTACCGAGGCATTGTCCGGAGCTACATCGGCCAGATAAACAAAATCATTTCTTTTTTCGAACACCTGTAGTAAACCTTCCTCATCAATTACCTCTTTACGAGCGGTATTTACCAAACAAGCTCCTTGAGGCATTAAAGAAAGCAGGTCGAAACCTATAGAGCGTTTGGTTTGATCATTGGCTGGAATATGCAAGGTAACATATTGGTTGCCACTGAACAAATCTTTTACTGTTTGAACAGGTTTTACGCCATCTTTTTCCATCAAACTATTATCGACAAATGGATCGAAAGCTGATGTTTGCATGCCAAAACCATGGGCAATTTGCGCCACTAAACGACCAATATAACCATAACCGTATATTCCCAGCGTCTTTCCGCGGAGTTCGGTACCCGTTGAACCATCGAATTGATTACGAATTTTGTAAATAAGCATACCAAAAACAAGTTCGGCCACAGCGTTAGCATTCTGCCCTGGAGTATTCATGGCCACAATTTTCCTTTCGGAACATGCAGCCAGATCAATGTTGTCGTAACCTGCGCCTGCACGAACTACAATTTCGAGATGAGGAGCTGCTGCAACAACCTCCCTATCAACAATATCGCTCCTTATAATCAACGCATTTGCCTCACTCACCGCTTTGAGTAAATCCTCTTTGGAGCTATATTTTTCAAGTAGCTGAAACCGAAAACCGGCATCCGTGATTATTTGCTTAATATTTTCTACTGCCGCTTTGGCAAAAGGTTTTTCTGTGGCTACCAGTACCGTTTTCATAGGAGTAAGATTTTAGTGTTTTGCTTCAAATTCTTTCATAGCTTCTACCAGCGTAATCACGCTCTGTTTAGGTAGAGCATTATATATCGAAGCCCTGAATCCGCCCACCGAACGATGCCCCTTTATACCAACAATTCCTTTTGTTTTGGCAAATTCGAGAAAATCCGATTCCAGATCTTTATACTCCTCATTCATTACAAAACATACATTCATCAGCGAGCGATCCTCAACATCGCGTACAGGACAACGGAATAGCTTGTTGCGGTCGATTTCGTCGTACAGTATTTGAGCTTTTTCAACATTAATCTTATAAATAGCTTCAACCCCTCCAATCGACTTTAACCATTTAAGTGTTTGAAGACAAGCAAATATGGCAAATACAGGAGGAGTATTGTAGAGCGAATTATTTTCAACATGGGTGCGATAATCGAGCATGGTAGGGATGGTACGTTTAATGTTGCCCAAAAGGTCATTCTTGATAATCACAAAAGCTACCCCCGCAGGTCCTAAATTTTTCTGAGCACCCCCATAAATAATGCCATATTTCGAAACATCCATAGGACGGCTCAAAATATCTGATGATGCATCGGCAAACACTGGTACCTTAACATCGGGATCCTTCTTCAGCTCTGTACCGTATATTGTATTGTTAGTGGTAACATGAAAATAGTCGACATCGTCGGGTACCACATAGTTTTTCGGGATATAGGTATAATTATCGGCTTTGGAGGAAGCCACCTCTATCACCTCGCCAAAAAACTTAGCTTCCTTCATAGCCTTGCTGGCCCAAGAACCAGAATTTAAATAAGCTGCTTTAGTATTGAGAAAATTATAAGGTATCATGGCAAATTGGAGACTGGCCCCTCCGCCTAAAAACAGAATTGAATACCCGGACGGAATATTTAATAATTCTTTGAACAGCTGTTGCGTTTCACTCAAAATAGCTTCAAACTCCTTACTGCGATGGGAAATTTCAAGGATAGACATACCTATCCCATTCAAATCTAAAACCGCCTTTGACGTTTGTTCCAAAGTATATTCCGGTAAAATCGAAGGTCCCGGATTAAAATTGTGCTTTCTCATAAAAATCTATTTTGTTTGCTAAAATTGGGTTTATTATTCAAAAATTCGCCTCAAAAGTAATGATTAATTCCCTAATTTATTTACGTTTGGGTAAAAATTGTTAATATTTTCACAATATTTTTCAACAACCAGTACATTGTTCGAAAATTCAGGTACTAAAGGAGCCAAATCGGAAGTGAAACAATATTCGAGGACATCGTCGAGTCCGTTTTTTTTGAGCCGATGGCGTTGAGCAGCCTTTTCAATATAAGCGAGAACGTCGTGTTTAGCAATTGACCATAAATCAAGCGAAGCAATGGTGCTATCGCAAACGGTAGTGAATTGTCCCTCTTGTAATAATCGTTCGGCAAGCGCACCTGCAAAGATGGTATCCTCGAGGCTAAAGCGATCTTTCCAGCCAGCACAAAAAATCACCACTGGACGACGATGAGATACAATAAACTCGGTGAGCGCACTTATATTGAGAAAAGCCCCCACAACAATTTTATAAGAGTTTTCCGCCATGAGAATAGCCTGAGTTCCATTGGTTGTACTGTAGACAAGCGTTTTGTTGTGCACCACTTCCTTCGTAAAGTTAAAGGGCGAATTACCCAAATCGGCAAAATCGCATTTGATACCATCGCGTTCGGCTGCCACCAGATACCCCTTCTGCTTGTATTCTCGGGCCTCTTCCACCGTCTGTACTGGTATAATCTGCGAGGCGCCGTTCATAAATGCCGTACAGATAGCCGAAGTTGCCCTTAAAATATCTACAATAACCACGATGGCCTCATCGTTGTGAAAACGATGGTACATGGCTGGCGAAAAACAAACCTCTATGGGAAGCTTTTTAGACATTTGATGTGACTATTTTACCAACACCCCTGACTTAACAAATGGCATATCTACAATCTGAGCTTTGAGCATCTTTCCCCGAATTTTAATAAAGATTTCCTGTCCCGTTTGTGCAAATGCGGTTGCTACATAACCCATACCAATGCCTTCTCTGAGCAGGGGCGATAGGGTTCCACTGGTAACTTTTCCAATTTCTTCTCCCTGTGAGTTTTTAATAGGATAATCGTGTCGAGGAATGCCCTTATCAATCATTTTAAACCCAACCCTTTTTCGATTTACCCCATTCTTTTGCTGATAAAGCAAAATATCTTTATCAATAAAATTTTTGTAAGGAGCAAATTTAACAATCCAGGAAAGACCTGCCTCTATGGGCGAAGTTGTATCATCAATGTCGTTGCCATAAAGACAATAACCCATTTCAAGACGCAAGGTATCCCGTGCGCCCAATCCCACAGGTTTGAGTCCATAGGGCTGACCTGCCTGGAAAATAGCTTCCCACATTTGTGGGGCATAAGCCTTATCGAAATAAAGTTCAAAACCACCAGCACCAGTATAACCGGTAGCCGAGATAATTACGTCAGGTACACCGGCAAAAGAACTTTCTACAAAAGTATAGTAGGCTAATTGTTTTAAATCAACCGAGGTTAATTGCTGCAAGATCTTGTAAGCCTGTGGTCCTTGAATAGCCAGCTGCGCCACATTGTCCGAGACATTTTCGAGCGTAGCCCCTACACGATTGTTCTGGTTGAGCCACTGCCAGTCTTTTTCAATATTCGACGCATTAACGACCAGAAGGTACTTTTCAGCATTAAATCGGTATACCAGTATATCATCCACAATACCCCCTTTTCCATTGGGAAGGCAGGAATACTGTACCTTGCCATCATATAGCTTTGAAACATCATTGGTGGTAACATACTGTAAGAAGTCGAGGGCATATGCACCTTTTACCCATATTTCCCCCATGTGGGAAACATCAAAAACACCTGCATTCTGGCGTACTGTTATATGCTCATCGGTAATACCCGAATATTCAACTGGCATTAGAAAACCTGCGAATGGCATCATGCGCGCCCCCATTGCACGATGAAATGCTGTAAAAGGGGTATGTTTCAACTCTTCCTGTCCTTGTTCTTCCATTTTTTGCCTTTAAAACTGCAAAAATATACAATATTTGATATGATTGTGCAGTTTGGTTATACAAAATACCCCACGGCTATTTCAATTATGCTTATTAATTTAGACAAACTCAATGATATGAATTTAATTTGCGCAATAAAAATGTAAATTCAGATTCCACATGCGAAATCTTGTGATACTATTCTGCCTATTGTGGTATGCGGTTGGTTTTGGCCAGTCAGTTGACTATGTTGGACAAATCAATGAACTACAAGGGAGGATGTTGTACTTGTATTCAGATTCGGAACGAATAAAATTGGGCAGGGAGATTGTGCAAACGATGATAGTATGGCTAAAGGATGAAACAACTTTTAATAGTTCTGCAAGGCCACAGCACGTAGGGCGCGTAAATTCACCCGACAAGGAATTTAATCTTTTTACCTTCAACATTCCTCTTACCGATGGCACTCATCAGTTTGCTGGAGTGATACAGCTTTCGCCTCGCCAGGGTGTATGCAAGGTAATACCCTTAAACGATGTATCGAAGCAATATGCCACCCGACCGGTTTTCGAACAATTTACTGCCGATCGATGGTATGGAAGTTTATACTATGAAATTATCCCCAAAAAAGTTGAAGGGAAGAAAGTGTACGTATTGTTGGGTGCTTGTCTCAACAACAGCCTGTTTACCAACAAAAAAATCATCGAAACGCTCTGGTTCACGGATGAAAGAGAACCCATATTTGGCTATCCCCTGTTCGATTACGGGCTAAAAGTACAGTCGCGGGTAATATTCGAGTATACCATTATGGCGCAGATGGCAATTCATTACAACAAAAAGCTCGATATGATTATATTCGATCATCTTGCCCCATCAAGCCCTTTATACACAAACAATTTTAAATATTACGGGCCGGATGCTTCGTACGATGGGTTTAAATTTAAAGATGGGTTGTGGCGATTCTGGCCCAATGTGAATCCCTATGCAAAAAAATGAAAGTCCCGTATTTTGCCATGATCGTTTTTACGGGACTTTCGAAATATAGAGAGGGTAACAATCGCTTAGTTAGCGAAAACTGCAGCTTTTGGAATGAGTCCTACGGTGTAAGATTTAATTTTGTTTCCTATAGCCGAATAACGAATGAGTTCACCCTTTACGCTAAAATCCTTAGCATCAAAAGCATATATTTCGCCGTTAGCCGCATTTACCGAGAAACCATAAAAATATCCTTCAATAAAAGGCGCAGATTCAACAGCGGTACTGGTAATGTTCATTTTCCATATTCCATTAAACCCATAACCTGCCCCATAATAGATTAAGTTTTTATCACGATTGATTCCGATGATGGATGGATGTGCATTTTTTCCAATGGTAACCGAGCTTACCACCGTATAAGATTTTACATCCACTTTCACCAGCGAGGAAGGTTTGTCGTTTTCACTATCAACCCAGTCGGCCACACCCGAGCACAACACCCACAGGTAACCCTGCTGATCGAGCACAAAATGCTGCGGATTATAGCCCACTACAATTGTTTTCTCGATTTTAAGCGTTGCGGGGTCAAATACAATTATAGTCGAATCGGTACCCCATCCACCGCAATTGGCAATCCATATTTTCTTATTGATTTCGGCTATCCCTTCAGGTCCCGAACCTATGGCGATGGTTGTATCAACGCTCAGCTTAGCCACATCAAATACAGCCAGGCTTCCATGGATACCATCATTCCCCCATTGGGTAACATAGCCTTTGTTCTGGTAAAAAGCAACATAGCGAGGACTTGTTAAATTTTCCACAACGCCTGCCTGCTTAAAATCAGCCGCATTAACCACCTCAATCTTGTTAGAGTTGTTGAGCACAAGATATGCTTTTCCCTGAAAAATCGTCATCGACTGAAGCACATCGCCCAGGGGACGACCATTAGTTTTGGTAAAGATGTCTTCTGTGATGCTGTCGGTAGTATAGCTCAAAAAACTAACCGAAGCATTTGATCGCCCATAATTTCCTTCATTCAGGATAAAAGCACCTTTGGAATACAATCCATTCGACTGGTCATCATTGTCATCGCTACAGGCCACAAAAACAAAAGTACCAAGGACAAAATAAAACAGGAGTCTTAAGTGTTTCATAGGAAATAATTTTTAACGTTAATTTTATGGTTTAGCAGAAAAATCAAGCATCAGCGTAAACAAATAATTTCGCATGGGCATGGCATAATATTGTCGAACCTGATAAAATTGATTCCACAGGTTGTTGATCCGAAACTGTAAGCTTAGTTTGAATTGATTTTTGTAGAGGGTGTACTGACCAAACAAATCGGCAACCTGGTAGGCTGGTAAACGACTTCCCAGGGTATATCTAAGCCCGGTATAATTATGAATATAGCCAACAGCCAAATTTTTGTAAGTGAACATTTGACTCAAGCTGGCCTTATGAATCGGCATGTAATCGGGTGGCAGATTTCCCCACTGTCCGTTCGACTGTAGGGTGCGTGCATAGGTATACTGATAGCTAAAAGCAGTAGTCGAGCGAATACGCGACGTCTGATACTGGGACTTAAAGCGCAGATCGACCCCCTGGGATTTTCCCTGCGACTTATTGATGGGTTGCCATTTACCCACGGTATCGGGTTGCCACATAATCCAGTTGTAAATTTTATTGTAGAAAAACATTTGTGAAGCTTCCAACTGTAGCCCACCTATGTTCCACATCTGATGTACACCCCATTCACCCGACCAACCCCATTCGGGTTTTAAAGAAGGATTTCCCTTAGCAAAAGCATCTTCCTTCCAGTAAAGGTCGTTAAGCGTTGGAATGCGGTAATTTTTGGACAGGTTAGCGGTTACACGCCACCGCTGTGTAACACGATATTCAATACCTGCACTATACACCAACGGGGTAAAGTACGAAACATATTCCTGTCGTGCCCCCAAAGCCAAGTTCAATCTGCTGGCAATATTTTCGATTTTGTACTGCATAAACATGGAAGCTCGGCTGCGCGTAGGATTTTCGTTATATCCCTGCGAGAAAGCATTATCGATGGTATAATTGATTCCCACCTGCAACCAATGATTTTTTCGCACCCAAATTCTCGACTCCAGCTCTGTAATGTACGACCTTGAATGATTATCGGTAGTACCCTGCGAGGGGTCGAAGTAAAGGACCTGATTATACAAATAAGCGTTTCGCACCGACAGTATGTAAGCCGAATCAACATATTTCCATTGCACATTTAGCCATACATTATGGTCATTTTGATGGGAAAGATTCGGGGACGAGCTGGTCATCATGGTCTGGATGTCTTTGTTGTATTGCTGTATCCAGCACGAAGCTTTTAACATCGAACGTTCCGAGGTACGTATGGCGAATTGTGGGAAAACGCCATATTGTTTAAGTCCTGCATTGGTTTGCCTTACGGTACGTTGGTAAAAATCGGTGGTATTTTTAAAGGGGAAGTCATTGTCGGCTTGTTGGAGAAAGGTCTTAAGTGATGTGGCGATCCAATGGTTGCCCCATTTATATCCCGCTCCCATACTTTTATTTCCAAAACTTCCTATTGCGGGGGAAAACCATAGCTGATTGGGTTGTTGAAAGAGGTTTGCCGTACCCATGTGTACAATACCCGTCATCGAGCCACTGCCGTAGTTGACCCCTGAACCACCATACTGAATGCTGGCTTTATCGAGAAAGCAGGCAGGCACCACCGACAGGTTGAACTGTCCATTCATAGGGCTTTGCAGGTTCACCTCGTCCCATACCACAGCTGTGTGGGAGGCTGACATACCACGTACAGCTATGGTCGAAAGCCCACCGGGTCCATAATTGTTTACATTCAGTCCCGAGAAAACGAGCAGGTCGGGCAGGGAAAGACTACGACTTACTTTAAGCAGAAAAGTGTCGACAGGCTGCACAGTAGCGCCAACCGAAAGAACTTCGAAACGATGACGCGCAACCTCCACCGCATCAATGTTAATGATGCTATCGGTATCACTCGCACCTACGACAAGATCGGTCGAAAAAGCCCACAGTAAAAACAAATAAAAATACCTCATTGTTACAAATGATTGACGAAATCATTCGTAACATTTCGGCAAAAAGTAAAATAGAACTGAATCAATAAAGAGAAGTTCTATTCTTTGCTTTTCACCCGAAAGCTACGAAATTCAGGTATTGGCAGGTCTTCTGGCTTTCCTGACTTTTAACGCCTTCCCATCTCCAACAACGAGACAGTGGCAGAGGTGTTAAAAGCTGATTCCTTTTAAGGAACAGGATTACAGCTGCGGGGACAGCTCCGGTTTTGCACCGGATTCCCTTTTAATCCCACCTGGGGAACCAATACGACGCAAAAATACATCTTTTTTCATCCTCGCCAAAAAAATCAATCAGGCGCTGGAAAAAAAGTTATAAACATGCGCTTTTTTAGTAAAACATAGTGTTCAAACATCGTATTTCATGGATTTTTAAACTTATAGGTAACACTTTGTGTTATAATGGAGGTGCCACAACCCTGTACGGTAGTTTTCATTACAGGTATAAAAATGTTTTCTTATACCTGCTTGATTTTGTTGGGTAGAATATTATTATATGCAAGTGCCATCCGACCTTAGAAAAATTTTTAAAATTATTATCGGAGGATGTTAACACCTCGCCTCGCCCTGTCGGGCACCCCTCTCCTTTCGAAAAAGATGGGATGCGTGTGAGGTTCTGATAGGAATTGTTATTATAATAAATTTAAAACCGCTAAGAACGCTATGTTTTCCGCTAAAAAAATCTTTTTACCTTTGCAACTACTTTGTGATTTTGGTGTTTAAAAATTACATTCTGTGAAAGATTGCATAATTCTTGCACACAAAACTTTTTAAAATTTACAGCAATGGTGGAGATGAGATTCAAAACGAATATTCGTTGCAGTGGCTGCAAGGCAAAGGTAGCCAACGTGCTCAAACAGGAAACTGCTATTGTTCATTGGGATGTCGATTTGAATGATCCCGATCGCACTCTGGTCGTTGCAGGGGAAGGCATTACTGCCGAGCGCGTAATGGAACTGGTAAAAAGTGCTGGCTACACAGCCACTATGATTTGACCGCAGGTTTGATACCCATTTCCTCGGCCTTCTTGAGAAGAAATTGGTATGCTGCCTCGTACTCATTGGGAATGATACCATCGAGTATAGCATCCTTGACCGCATTTTTAAGTATTCCTACCGTCTTCGAAGGAGGAATGTTAAAAATTTGTACAATATCATTTCCATCGATTGGCGGCTGAAAGTTACGAATTCTATCTTTTTCTTCTATTTCTTTCAACTTCTGGCGTACCAGCCGAAAATTTTCCAGATAAATTTCCTTGAGTTTTTTATTTTTCGAGGTAATGTCGGCCTCACAAAGTATCATCAAATCGTCGATGTGGTCGCCTGCCTCGAAAAGCAATCGACGGACAGCCGAATCGGTAACGTCTTCCTTGGCCAGCACAATGGGTCGTAAATGCAGCCCCACGAGTTTCTGCACATATCGCATTTTATCGTGCAGGGGCAGCCTGAATCTTCGAAAAATGGTTGGCACCATTTTTTGTCCAACAAAGTCGTGGCCATGAAAAGTCCATCCCGTTTGTGGGGAGTATTTTTTCGTCACTGGTTTAGCAATATCGTGCAAAAGAGCAGCCCATCGCAGCCACAGATTGTCCGAAACCCTGGCTACATTGTCCAGCACCTCGAGCGTATGGCGAAAATTATCCTTGTGGGAATGTCCTTCAATATTTTCCACCCCCTTAAGTGCTTGAAGTTCGGGAAAAATACGAGACAACAGTCCTGTTTCGTCCAGCAAATAGAATCCAATAGACGGCGTTGAAGCAGATAATATTTTGTTTAATTCATCGGTAATGCGTTCCATGGAAACAATATCGATCCGTTGGCAATTTTTCCGTATACCTGCCAAAGTGTCGGGATGTATGTCAAAATGCAACTGGGTAGCAAAACGGATAGCTCGCATCATGCGCAAAGGGTCATCGGAAAAAGTAACGTCGGGATTTGTAGGCGTACGAATGATACGGTCGTTCAAATCCTGTATGCCGTTGAAAGGATCGATCAGCTGGCCAAAATCATCGGGGTTGAGGCTAAAAGCCAACGCATTAATGGTAAAATCGCGTCGCAGCTGATCCTCTTCAAGGGTTCCTGCCTCAACCAATGGCTTACGCGAATGGGGTAAGTAGGATTCTCGCCTTGCCCCAACAAATTCAATCTCATAGCCACGCCATCGTATCATGGCCGTACCAAAATTTTCGAAAATGGTTACGTCTTTTTTTATATGAAGTTCTTCTGCCACCTTTCGTGCAAAGTCAGGCCCGTTGCCCAATACCACAATGTCTATATCTTTACATTTTTTGCCTAACAAGGTATCCCTTACAAATCCACCAATGACATAGGCCTGTATCCGTTCGCTGCTGGCAATTTTCGATACAACCTGAAAAATTTTCTGATTCGATAATGCAACTTTACCTGCCTGTGAATGTATCATGTAATGAGTTAACTTTTTACAATATTTTTTGTTATTGGTAAACAATTTTCCCGCAAAAATAGCTATATTTAACAATTAAAAAGATTTCATCAATGCATTTCAAATTCCCCGCAAAGAGCATAAAATATTATGGCATGCATTTTGTCATAAACACATATAGATATTTAAATATTTAAATTTAACATTCAAACATTATTTATTATGGTAACTCATTTAACCACATCGGAATTTAAGCAGAAGGTGTTTAATTATGAACAAAACAGGGAGTGGAAGTTTGAAGGGGATAAACCCTGCGTAATAGACTTTTATGCCGACTGGTGTGCACCGTGTCGGATGGTAGCACCTATTCTGGAAGAACTTTCTGAAGAATATGCGGGTAAAGTCGATATTTACAAAGTAAACACAGAAGAAGAACAAGAATTAGCAGCAGTATTTGGGATACAAAGCATTCCTTCCCTGTTATTTGTGCCCCTCAACGGGCAACCACAGATGGCGCTGGGTGCATTGCCCAAAGAAACCTTTAAAAGAGCGTTTAAAGAAGTGTTAAACGTTGAATAATTCACTGGCCGAATTGTTTGTTCTGAATTTCGTTTACCTTTGCCAAAAACGGTAAACGATTGTAATGAGGAAATTTCTCTGGTTATTGTTCATCTCGTGCCCATCGTGGGGACAGGTACTGCATGTGGAGGGCGGAGGCAACTATACCTCAGCCAGCCACATGCCGTATTATGTCATTACAAATCAGGACGGTTTGTATGGAAACATGAAAAACGGTGCCTTTGTGCGCACTAATGTATTTTCCCCATCACCCACAGCCGACTCTATATCTTTTCATTTCAATTACGGCATTGATGCCATAGGGCGTTTCGGACAAAACAAGGATGTTGAGCTTTATCAGGGATATGTTGGATTGCAATATAAATGGCTTGCGCTGTGGGGCGGGAAACGCAGAGAGTTTTATGGCAATCAGGATACCCTTCTTTCGAGTGGTGGGGCAGTATGGTCGGGAAATGCGCCCCCCATCCCGAAAATAATGCTTTCTACCCCTGGCTTTATTTCACCTTTTAAGTACAAATGGTTAAAGGTAAGCACAGGGATGGCACATGGATGGCTGGGATATAAAGAAAGCTACGTACAAAATCCCTATCTTCATCAAAAATACTTTTACGTTCGTCTGGGCGATCCGCAAAAGATTTCGTTCACAGCAGGTATTCAGCATTACGCCCAGTGGGGTGGCGTTTCGCCCCAGTATGGTCAGCTACCCGATGATTTTAAAAATTTTTTAAAGGTATTTTTTGCCTATAACAACGAAGACCGACTTGACCCCACCCAAAGCGGAATGCCCGAAAATGAAGCCCGTAATAGAATTGGGAATCATGTAGGAACAAAAGACTTTGGATTAGATTTTGGATACAAACGATGGCAGGTAAAGCTATACTGGCAAAATTTCATTGAAGACATCACAGGTGTAGGCTTTCGCAATGCGATGGATGGCATTTGGGGGATAAGTCTTGGCCACAACCATCGGTGGAAGGTGAATTATGAATTCATCCACACCTATACTTATTACGTAGCCATCGAGGATAAACTTCAACTCGACGACTATTTTAACAACACAGTATACCGATCGGGCTGGACCTATAAAGGATATGTTATCGGTACACCCCTGATTACTTCACCCATACTCCTGTCGGACTCTCTTATTGGACGTAAACTGACCAACAACCGGGTAATAGCGCATCATGTGGCTGCAAGCTATTCGACGAGCAAAGTTTCCCTCATCATTCAATACCTTTTTTCCCGAAATTATGGAAATAGCGAAACCATTGGAGAACCAACCAAACTTGATCATTGCATGGCATTGATGGCCAATATTCGGGAAATTTTCCCTCGTCTTTCCCTCAAAGCCACCATCGCATACGACCGTGGAGAACTACTGGAAACGAAATGGGGATTGAATTTTACGCTTAGCTATCGAATTGACAAACTTTTTTAGAAAACCTCAAACTCTTCCTGCAGCAACTCCCGATAAAGCTTGTAGTATTCTTCGGCATTTTTTTGCCAGGTAAATTGCTGCGCATATTGGTAAGCAGCTTCGCTTTTTTCCTCATTAAACGCAAGCATTCCCTGCTCAAAAACCTCACGCATGTAGTCGGGTTCAAAGCTATGCCAGAAAAATGCATGCGTACTACCAATCTCCTTGAGGCTGGTGCGATCGGAGCAGAAAACCGGTTTCTTATTCAGCATAGCCTCCACTACAGGCAAACCAAATCCTTCGGCTAAGGAGGGGAAAACAAATGCTGAGCAGTGCTGGTAAAGGTACTGTTTTTCGGCCTCACTGACGGGACCTGGCAGATACACTATATTCCGTAATTTAAGCTGGTCGATTAGTTTACGAAGTTGAGCACCATAAGCCGTGTCACTTTCACCCGCGATGATAAGTTTATATCGCCCCTCCAGTAATTTGACAAAGGGTAATAGTACGTGAAAATTTTTTTTAGGCAAACACTGACCAATGGTAAACAGATAGGGATCGTCAAATTTTAAAAACGAAGGCCTTTGTGGAGCTTCTGTGGGAAGTTCCACCCCATTGTATATCACCCTGAGAATCTGATGGGGGTAAAATTTTAAGTACTGCTCACAAACCTGGCGTGTAAAATTAGAAATAAATACCACCGCATCGGCCTTATCGACCATGCGCTGCACATCCTTCAGATAATGACGAGCTTTAAGCTTATTTTTTGTAAACAAAAAATTCAAATCATGAATGGTTAATACCTTTTTGTTGCTTCCGGCTATATGAAAAGCAGGCGTTTGGTGAAGCAGATGCAAAACATCGAAATTATCGTAATGAGCCGACACAAATCGATACAGATCATTCAGCTTAAAAATTCGACCATGTTTAAGATGTTGATAGCCATTTTTTCCATACACCAGATAATTGAAATCCAGCGAATTATTACGGGCAGCATAGTCGGCAATGGCTTTACTGAAATCGATAGACACCCTGCCTAAACCACAATTGGGACGGTGAATTTTGTCGAGTAAAACAGCGACTTTAGGATGCCGCTGCAATTGTTGCATAGTTATCCGATTATTGGGCAGATGTACAAGCTTTTCTACTGGCCATGACGAATGATTGAGCGTAACATCCTTATTAATAAAGATTTTCTTTATCAACGGATTGTGTGCAAGATATTTCACTACCTTTTCTTCATTGGCTAACGGTTCGCCAATATGAAAATAGAGTTCCGATTTCAAACCCAGGCGAGTACATATAGTTACAAGACGGGCGTCGAAAAGATTATTGACCACAAAAGCACGAAAGCGTAATTGCCAGAAAACTCGGGCTAAGTGAAGGATATAAATGGGACCTAATCCTGAAAAAAGTCTGATTGACTTGCCAATATAATTGATATGCGTTTTCTTGGATCGCTGAATCAATTCGGATCGGCAATCGGCCATCAGGACGATTCGCGTGTACGATTCATCTGCATCCAAAATATCAGGGATGTATTGGAGCTCAAAAGGTCTGGAATGCCGGCGCGATGTAAAAAAGCATATTCGATACGGTGGCTTCGATTTTTCGACATCGATAATTTTTTTGAGTTTGAGATATTTCAGATACACTTCGTAGGCTCCATTGACGCTAATGACAAAGCCATAAAATCCATCGAGAAAGCCCAGTTTAATGAAATAATCCCTGAAAAAACGCCAGATGGGTCGCAGAAGGATAGAAAAAATGCTGGTTCGAAAACCCTTATAATAAAAAGCTACCGACTGTAACTCGGAGAATTTGTTAATCTGGTTAATTTGCTGGCCAATTGTATAAAAGGAATAATGCAGCAGGTCGCCTTTGAGGTGTTTGACCCGTGAACCTTTTTTCATCACAAAAGCGTCGTGCGGATTAATGCCCTCCCACTGTCCTTTGCGCCTATCGTACAACCGGAGCTTTCGAGAAGGATACCAACTGGTATACCGAATCCACCGGCCACAATAGTTGGTAAGGCGGTTAAAAGTATAGCCATCGTGGGTCCAATTTTTCTTTACCTCCAGAATCGACTCTTTTAGCGTTTCTGAAAGCATTTCATCGGCATCAAGCGAGAGCACATAATCGTATGTAGCCTGATCGGTAGCCCAGTTCTTTTGTTCGATATACCCTTCAAACTTATGTTGGATGAACCGTGCCTGATATCGTCGGGCTATTTCTTCGGTTTTATCGGTCGAAAAGCTATCTACTACAAGAATCTCATCGGCTACGCCCACTAATGAACTTAAGCACCGATCAAGATTCTTCTCCTCGTTTAGGGTTATTATGACTGCTGAAATTTTTGGCATCTTACGTTATCTACGAATAACGTAACAAACTTAAAATAAAAATTTTTAAAACCGAATTCTACACTTCTGTTTTTTCCTTATCGGCTGAAACAGAAGTCCTTTCAATTTCGGATCGAGAAACGAAATTATTTTTAGCTTCCTGGTTAATTACCAGCTTATAGTGGTTCATCAGGTAAGTATAAAACTTTATGTCAGAATCAACGGAAACTCCATCTACCGTATAATGGAAGTAATAATGTTTAAAGCGAGGCGAGATGGAAGCTTCGACAAGGTCCTCACGTTTCAGGGCAATTAGAGGAATTTTTGCCCAATGGGCACAACGTAAAATAAACTTTTCTTTTTCGCTATTGTCGACCACGACGGCAGCAACCCGGTAATCCTTAAGGTAATTGAACAAACGAAACACTGTTAAAAGGCGCATCACAACATTATTTTGGAGTGGTTGAAGTTTAAAATAATGCATTCGTGCGCTTCGTGCCTTTTTTAACAATGGTGAACCCGCTGGGGCAACAAGCGAAAGTTCAATCCCCTTCTGTTGCAATCCCGTCATGTAAGCAAAAAAGGATTCTGTGAAGTCATCCCATTTCAGTGAAGTGGTAAGAAAACAAAGCCTCTTGGGGGGTTGTTTTTGTTCGATGCTGATACGATGGTATATTTTAAGGTATTTAAGGAAAACCTCATAAGCACCACTCACGCTCACAACCAATCCATAAAATCCATCGAGAAAGCCCAGTTTAACAAAATAATCGCGAAAAAATCGCCACAGAGGGTGAAAAATCACATGTACGAGAAATATGGGATGTAAGCCTTTTTGATGATAGGAGTTAGCGATGATTTCAGTAAACCGATTGATCTGGTTCAAATGCTCTTCGATGGTATAGTATGAGTAATGTAAAAGGTCGCCTTCGAGATGTCGAATGGTCGATTTTTCCGACAAAACAAATCGATCGTGAGGATTTATACCATCCCAACATCCTTTTCTGCGGTCGTAGAGTCGAAGTTTTCGGGCAGGATACCAGCTGGTATGACGAATCCATCGTCCACAATAATTGGTAAGCCGATTAAAGGTATAGCCATCGTGCGTCCAATGTTCTTTAACCTGTTTAATAGACTCGCAAAGTGTTTCAGAAAGTGCCTCGTCGGCATCGAGAAAAAGTACATAATCGTAATTTGCCTGAGCAGTGGCCCAGTTCTTTTGTTCAATATATCCTTCAAAAGGATGCTGGATAAAACGTACAGGATAGCGTTTGCATATTTCTTCCGTCCCATCGGTAGAATAACTATCCACTACAACAATTTCATCGGCAAGTCCCAGGACGCTTTGCAAGCAACGCTCGATATTCCGTTCCTCATTGTAGGTGATAACAACGACTGAAATTTTGGGCATGGTAGTTAGTTTTGTAAGTTGTTAGTAGTTAGATAAGAATACTGGAAAACGTTGCGTCTATTATTAAAACGAATTTGAAGATAAAATATTTTTTCCAAACAGGATAAAACTTCAAAAAAATCCCCATGCCTTCACCGATATCGACATAAATAATTATGCAAAAAAATCTTTGAAATTCGCAAAAAGAGTTCTAAAATTGCAAATTATTTAAATTTTTCATGCATAATTATAACTTTTTAAAAATAACATCATTATGGCAAAGATGACTACACAGGATTACATTGCACGCGAGGATAAGTATGGTGCCCACAATTATCATCCCATACCGGTTGTACTTACCAAAGGGAAAGGGGTGTATGTATGGGATGTTGAAGGCAAACGCTATTTTGATTTTCTGTCAGCCTATTCAGCGGTAAATCAGGGTCATTGTCATCCACATATCATCAAAGCGCTTAAAAAACAGGCCAAACGACTAACCCTAACCTCACGAGCTTTTTATAGCGATGCGCTGGGAGAATACGAAGAATATATTACGAAATATTTTGGATACGACAAGGTTTTGCCCATGAACTCGGGGGCAGAGGGGGATGAAACGGCACTCAAGCTATGCCGTAAATGGGCTTACAAGGTAAAAGGTATTAAGGAGAATGAAGCCAAGATTATCGTTTGTGAAAATAATTTTCATGGACGTACCATCACTATTGTTTCGATGAGTACCGACCCCGATTCGTATGGCGGGTATGGACCATTTACCCCCGGTTTCATTAAAATTCCTTACAACGATATTCCGGCACTTGAAAAAGCTCTGGAAGATCCCAATGTAGCTGGGTTTTTGGTTGAACCCATTCAAGGCGAAGCAGGAGTATACGTACCCGACGAAGGTTATCTAAAAAAAGCCTACGAGCTTTGCAAAGCAAAAAATGTGCTGTTCATAGCCGACGAAGTACAAACGGGTCTGGGTCGCACAGGTAAAAAGTTATGCTGCGATCACGAAGGGGTTCGTCCCGACATCCTCATCCTGGGTAAGGCCCTTTCGGGTGGGGTTATGCCTATCTCGGCAGTACTGGCCGACGATCCAATAATGCTCACCATCAAGCCAGGGGAACATGGATCGACGTTTGGTGGGAATCCACTTGCCTGCAAAGTTGCCATTGCCGCACTGGAAGTAATTGAAAAAGAAAAATTGGCCGAAAATGCAGCTCGATTGGGTGAAATTTTCCGCAGTGAACTGAAAAAAATTAAATCGGACATGATAGAGGTAGTACGCGGGAAAGGTCTGCTCAATGCGGTGGTCATAAAACCCAAAAATGGCAAAGAAGCCTGGGATGTTTGTCTGGCCTTAAAAGATAACGGTCTGCTGGCCAAACCAACCCACCAGCATATTATCCGCTTTGCTCCCCCGCTGGTGATTACCGAAAAACAGCTTCGTGAAGCTATTGAGATTATTGCACGAACTTTCGATCAATTTAAATAATTTATCCACAATGGCATAGAATAGGAGGAAACAAAAGGTTTGCCTCCTATTTTTTTATTTTCCAACCACTTTACTGTAGAAAGCTATATACAGGGCTTCGTTAAGCTGCTCACATTATATGCGATATTGCTTCATTGTATTCAGCTATCGAGGCAATGTTGCATCCGACATCGCCTGGTATTAAGGTACCTCTTGTTTACCCCTCAGTTAAACCTTACCATCAGTCCCTTTCTCTTTCAATCCTCACCTCCGTTCCCTTTTTATCCTCACCCCCTTCCCCTCTCCTTTACAAGGAGAGGGGTGCCCGATAGGGCGGGGTGAGGATTGCTTTAAACCTCACCCCCTGCACTATCCTTTCATCCTTACCCCCTTCCCCTCTCCTTTACAAGGAGAGGGGTGGCCGATAGGGCGGGGTGAGGATAATTCTGCAATCCATCATCGCCTCGGCAAATATTTCTTTTCCCCTACTTTCTTGTCTTGATACAAGAAAGTAGCAAAGAAAATCAAGCACAAATGATCCGCCACCCGCTCTGCACCTCAGCGCATTTGTGCCATCCACCGCACAACGCTTAGATTGTGGCCTGTGCTAATTCACAACGTATTTTTACACCGCCTCACCCTCGTTCCCTCACCCTTCTATCCTCACCCCCGTCCCCTCTCCTTTACAAGGAGAGGGGTGGCCAACAGGCCGGGGTGAGGATGAAACTGCAAGCCATCATCGCCTCGGTAACTATTTCCTTTCCCCTACTTTCTTGTCTTGATACAAGAAAGTAGCAAAGAAAATCAAGCACAAATGATCCCCCACCCGCTCTGGTCAAAACGGAGTATGGCAGGCAGGGTAAGCCAAATCGTTGGCCGCGACATTTTTGTGGCCTCTACTATACGGAATAACTGTAGCTTTCCACTCAAGGTTTTCCTCCTGCCAACGCTTTGAAACGA
>JAKPGM010000020.1 GCA_029550865.1 Bacteroidota bacterium
ATGGATGGTACCATTCCATCAAAACAACCATCGGTCGAAAATCGCCGTCGGTCGTCCCTTCCTTTTGCAAAAATAAACTAATTTTACTATGTTTGTTTAACCTTCTGTACTAAAGTCCGATTTATTGGGGGCTAAACCAGATGGACGTATAAATAAGGGAATAATAAAATATTAAATTTTGCTATCATGGATGTAAAAAAAATCATGCTCGACCTCGAACGACGCAATCCAGGGGAAAAAGAGTTTCACCAGGCTGTATACGAATTGCTCATTTCCATCGAGGGCATTTATAATCAATATCCTTATTTTGAAAAGCATAGCGTAATTGAACGACTCATCGAACCCGACAGGGTGTTAATTTTTAAAGTTCCATGGACCGACGATGCGGGTAATATCCACGTAAATAGAGGTTTTAGGGTGCAATTTAACAACGCGCTTGGGCCCTATAAGGGGGGCTTGAGATTTCATCCAAGTGTAAACCTGAGTATAATGAAATTTCTGGCCTTTGAGCAAATTTTTAAAAATAGTCTTACCACCCTTCCATTGGGAGGTGCCAAAGGAGGCTCAGATTTTAATCCTAAAGGCAAGTCAGATGCAGAGATTATGCGCTTTTGCCAATCGTTTATGCTGGGACTATGGCAACACATTGGACCAGAAATTGATGTACCAGCTGGCGACATTGGTGTCGGAACCCGAGAAATAGGCTACCTATTTGGGATGTACAAAAAACTAACCCATCAGCATAATGGAACGCTTACCGGTAAGGGTATTGAGTGGGGTGGTTCGCTATTGCGCCCCGAAGCTACTGGCTATGGAGTAGTATATTTTATCAACGAAATGCTTTCGACCCAAAAAGATAACATTGAAGGAAAAATCGTAACGGTAAGCGGTTTTGGCAATGTAGCCTGGGGAGTAGTAAAAAAAGCCA
This sequence comes from Bacteroidota bacterium, assembly GCA_029550865.1. GTDB lineage: Bacteria > Bacteroidota > Bacteroidia > Bacteroidales > DTGW01 > JAKPGM01. The sequence goes on from JAKPGM010000020.1 coordinate 929, forward strand.
CAGAGATGGGAGCACGTGTGGTTACCCTGTCGGGACCCGATGGTTATGTATATGACCCCGACGGCATCAAAGGCGAAAAGATAGATTATATGCTCGAATTGCGTGCCAGCAACGACGACATAGTCGAACCATATGTGCGTCGATTTCCCAAAGCAAAATACTTTGCTGGAAGAAAACCCTGGGAAGTCCCCTGCAACATTGCTATTCCATGTGCTACCCAAAATGAGCTCGATGCCAATGATGCAGCATTATTAGTAAAAAATGGTTGTAACTGCGTATGCGAGGCGGCTAATATGCCCTGTACACCCGATGCCATCGAAATATTTCAGCAAGCACGAATACTTTATGCCCCGGGAAAAGCTGCAAATGCTGGCGGAGTAGCAACATCCGGCCTCGAAATGTCGCAAAATGCTATGAAACTCTCATGGCCAGCTTCTGAAGTTGATGCAAGATTGCAACATATTATGCAAAATATTCATCAAAACTGTTTAAAATATGGCTTAGAGCCCGATGGATACATCAATTATTTAAAGGGAGCCAATGTGGCGGGATTTTTAAAAGTTGCCCATGCCCTGGTGGAACAAGGAGTTTAGCATTTTAAAAAACACAATACCTGCGCAAAAGCTCTGCCTGCGAAGAAGTGACAACAGTATCCTGAATTAACCTTTCGAGCGATATTCGAACTTTTTGTTTTCGATACGCCTCTATCTTTTTTGCCAAATGGTAACCTAAATAAGGATGTCGGGCTATATCCTTGAATGTTGCCGTTGCGATAACAAGGGGCCGAACTTGGGTTGTATCCACCCACAACCTTGTTACTATACGTTGATAGGTCTCAGTAGAAAGTCCATACACCTCTTGAAGCTGATGCACAGCATAAAACCCTCCCAGTAAATCGCGATATTTGATAATCCTTGCAGCAAGCACCTTTCCAATACCAGGCAATGTTTCGAGAATAGCTGTGTCGGCAGTGTTAAGCTCGATCTTCTCTAAGATACCTGCATTTCGTTTATCATCATACTCCCGCTGCGGAAAAACCCAGTGATTTTTTAAGCGATATACCAAACTCGTATCCACACCATAGATTTTACAGATATCGCTCAGTCGATAAAACTTTCCCCCTTTTTCACGATAACGAACTATTCGATGGGCAATGTAAGAAGGGAAGCCCACCTTAACAAACGCATCCACAGGGGCTGTATTGGGGTCAATCTTAAAATGGGTATCGTGCAGAAAATGATTGGTCTCGGTCGTGGCATCCATGACGCTATCGGCGACGCGTAATAATGCAATTTCATTATCAGACCTATGCTGCTGAGTGTAGTATTTAAACGACAAAAGCACTGCCTGCAAAACGAGGATTATCGTAATCAACACCCACGTACCTCTTTTAAGGCCAGGCGAAAAATAGCTAAATTCCCTCAATACATAGCGAAACCGTCGCCACATTTCAGTGCATATTGCGATATATATAGGTTGCCCCCGACAAAGCATCGATATCTACCAGCGAATCAAACTGTACTTTGGTCGGCTTAGTACGTACAAAGTCCCTCATCTCATTTTCCGAAATGGCCACCTTACCTGAGACAAGTTCGGGGATATTATAATTCTTCATAAAGTTTCGGTAAAACATTGGGTCTTTTTGTGGCAACACAAAAGCTTTATGTGCTTTTCCATTTTTATCGAAATACGAAAAGAAGGGACGCGAATAACAATTGTCGATACTTCGAGAGGTAAATACAAACCATCGTCCCGACTTTGACCAGGTATGATAGCTCTCGGTGAAAGGGGTATTGATGGGTAATGGCTCGTATGTTTTAGTAAGGGTATCATAGAGGTATAGGTCGGAAGTTTGATCGAAAATAGAAAAATAGCTATACCGGCACATGGTAAACATAATATACCGGCCATCGGGCGAAATACGAGGAAAAGTTATGCTTTTGCCTGTTTTCGAAGCAGAAATCACCGTATCCACCTGCCCCCACGAATGGGTTGCTGCATCGTAAGGAATACGAACCAGACTAAATTTAACGAAAGCTTTCATAGAATCGTTCAGCGCAGGTGGAGCCGAAATATAGTATAACCAACGACCATCGGGTGAAAAAGCGGGCATATTTTCCCGGTTTTTGGACGAAATTTGAGGACAGGTAGTTACCATATTTTTTTCAATATCATAAACCACCAGATCCGAAGCCCCATCAAATACAACTTCATGATAATCGATGGTAGAAGTAAAAATTTGCGTAACCCTATTCACTACATATGCCAATTGTTTCCCTCCAGGATGCCAGGCAGGATAGGAAAATGCCGACATGGTATAAGGTGTCTTGGTATCGAGCTTTATTTTTTTCCCATCGACAAGCAGGACCGTTCCCGGATTCTCCTTTCGGAAGTGTAATGACATTTGCGCAGGATTGGCACGGTTAAAATGATGACAGTTAACACAGCCATTGTTATTCGAACGATTGCGAAATATTGGCGTCTCGTCGAAGTTCTCCAGATTTCGCTGATAAATGCCCATCTCGCGCCAGAGAATATTCACATGATTGATAAGACGATATACAAGATATGAATCAATGCGGTCTTCTACAATACTATCACGAATGGTTGCATATTTATACCATTTCCCTTGCTTCTTTGCATAAATGTCGACGAACAGGGCGTTGCCCTTATTAGCAGCCAATAATTTGTGCCATTTCCCTATGGGTATCTCAACCGAAGGCGAACTTTGTGAGATTTCTATAGCTTTGCCCTTTACCGAGGAAATTCTTATTTTATATTTTGTGGCTGTATCATTGATATGAAAATTTAACGGTGCAATGTTAGGTGGAATTACAACATTGGTATAATCGGGGAAAATATGGGGAAGTTGGTTCAACTTTTCATAATGTCCAGGCTCAAAACGACAGGCTGTCATCACTACTGCTACCATTACCACAAAAAATATTCTACTCATTGCGGGAAAATTTATGTTTGATTTAGCTTGCCTTTGTATACAATTTATGCAAATGCTTTTACAAAATGCGCGCATGCCTATATTTTTCATAATCAGATAATTAATATGATTCTACTTCTCTTGCTTTAAGCTGCATTTTGGTAACCAGGGGGCTTTCATAAGTTACATAATAAAGATATGTACCTTTAAAATACTGGGCAAGAGTATTTTGAGCAGTTTTTCGATCGGGGTATTTTTGAAGATAATCAAAAAACTGCTGTACCTGCTGAATTTCATCTTTATCGAAAGGATAACGAATGTTGACATTGGTCTTTGCTATAAAAAGCAGTAATGCCTGTTGATATAGATGAGGCAATTGCTTATAATACCTGGCCATTTGAGGCAAAATATTAACAAAATCACCCACCATGTGCGACAACAAATAATACATAGCCAAGAATTCCAGCGCTCTGCGATTGCTCGAATTGGTTTGTATCAATAATTTTAATTTCTGATTTATTGTTCCTGGCGTATAGGTATTCAAGGGCATTAAAGCATGCTTTTCTTTGAATTCAGGATCATTACTGATGAGCGAGGTATCGCGAAGATAAGCCGAATATTTTTTGACAAATTCATCCTGAAAAAAAGCCGTTTTCAGAATATTCAAATAGGTAGCAGCTGCCTCAGGTTTTCTTTCGATAAGATTTACCTGTACAAGCCTCTGCAACACTCGTGGATTATAGGGAGTGGTCGATTGTGCTTCATAAGCCCAATGCAAAGCTTCACTAACGTAACCCAGCTCGTAATAATAGTCGCTGGCAACTAAAGCTATCTGTCCCGAGGCAATTTTATCGGGAAATAATCCATCTGCCCCCAATAGCTGAGGATAACGGAAAAACCACTCTCCAATTTTTCCCATGTTGTATACAGCCCTATTGAAGTTATAATTGATAAAAAGATCATACTCCTTTGTCGATAATGCAACATCTACCGCCTTCCCCCACTCGCCTCGATAGGTGTAATAATCAACCAGGATAACATTTTTTTTCTGAATATCGAGTCGAGGAAATACCACTTTTTGAAGAGTAATGAATGCAAGTATTGCAACTATCACAACGTTAAAGTAGGATATGACCGATTCCCAGGAAGCCGTCTTTGCTTTCAAGACACTAACAAAAGAAGTCTTTAACAACCTCTCCCACAATAGGGCCACTAACCCCGAGACCAATAAAAGTGCCGGTAGAATACCCACCAGAAGATACAACATTTTATCCGGCACATACCTAATCACAACGGGTTGCGGAGGAATAAGGTCCCACCAGGTTTTTTCCAGTGGAATATTGAAAAGATACTTATAACCTACATAGGGAAGAGCAATTGAAACAATTAACGCAAAAAGAACATATGCGATTTTCGAAATTATATTGAATACAGGGGAAAACACACAGTACACAAGCACACTGGATAGAAATATCAGCAATGCTGTGGTTCCGGCAAGATAATATAATCCTACAGTCAAAATAATAAAAATAAGCACCTGTAATATCCGATGCTTTCGCAAAGCTACAAAAATAGCCACACCAATGAATGCCAGTAAGATTTTAAGGAAGACGTAATAAGGAAAATAATAATTCTGAAACAACGCAACAACAGGAATTGCAGGCAGAATCATCCATAAAAAGCCTTTTCCGCCACCGGGTGTTTGACTGAATATATATTTTACAACAAGCATCATGGCCAACACCGAGCAAATAAGCAACAGGCTTCCCGAAACGTTCGCATGCAGAAGCTGCGCCATAAAATTTCCGGCATACTCAGCCAGTCCCCCCGGATAATCGGTATATTGGTCAAAAAACACCTTCATCCGATAGAATGGTGGCTGCTGCAGATGGTACATCAAAACCGGCTGAACTATGTTGAGAAAATATAATAACACATAGCCCAAAAAAGCAAGCGCAAGCAACCACTTCACTAAACCTGCAATTTGATTTTGTCGCATGATTATTCCGTTTTAAGCTAAAAAACAAATTTATAAACTATTTTTGCTCTCTCGTGCAAATAATGTCAAAAAATACTACATTTGAAGCTCATATTTTTTAACAATTCCGACAATTATGAACATTTCGACTATAAATCAGGTACTCTGTGCGAGTTGTTCATTGGGGTTTCTGGCGGTGACTCCGAAAGAGGGTAGCCTGAAAGAACAGATTGTAGCATGTGTTGACAGTTTAAAAAAATACCTCGCCAATAATTTTTCTGCTAAGACGGTTTGTATAAAACAAACCTATTTTGTAAGAATACAATCAAACGAAGAAATCACACAATTACAAGAACTCATCTCAGATCTTGTCTTAGAACAATTAGGTACATGGGTTCCCATCAGCGTCGTTCCCCAGCCCCCCTTAGGCACTGCGTCGCAGCTGGTCGCAGAATATGCCTGTATATCTGATGTTTTATCGGTCGAGAAAAAAATAGTTGATGGTGTTCCTTATCTTAAAATAACTACCCCTGTAGGAACATACCTATCCGCAGCTGGTTTAAATTTAAATCGCACATCCAGTAATATACTGGAACAATCGATAGGTGCTTTTGAGCAGATGCAACTTATTCTAAAAAGCGAGAACTTTACTTTTGGGGATGTTGTACGACAATGGAATTATATCGAACGCATTATCGATTTCACCGATAATAGCCAGCATTATCAGATTTTCAATGATGTCCGAAGCAATTTTTATGGTTTGTCCACCTTTCCGCATGGTTATCCGGCTGCAACGGGTATTGGCATGAGTCACCATGGGGTAATCCTCGAATTTTTAGCCCTCAAGCCTGCTTCCGGAGTACAGATATTGCCTATTCAAAGTCCAGTCCAGGCCAATGCCCATCAATATTCTCCACAGGTTTTGTCAAACAATCAATATACAATCATCCCCTGCCAGAAATCTACCCCTAAATTTGAGCGAGGTAAAGCTATTGTCTCCCAGCAAGGAGGAATATTATTTGTATCAGGCACTGCAGCCATAAAAGGTGAATTATCTGCTTCCCAATACGATGTTGTGATGCAAACCCGTATGACTCTTCAAAATATCGACAACCTTATAAATGCGGAGAACTTAAAACGAAACGGTATACCCAATAACTCTCAAACAAAATTGCTGAACTTAAGAGTATACCTAAAATATGCCGAGGATTATTCCAAAATCAAAGACATCGTTAGCGAATATGCAGGCTCGGTTCCTATTCTTTTTCTTCAAGCCGACGTTTGCCGTCCCGAATTGTTGGTCGAAATCGAGGGGGTGTATCAATTAGTACCCTGAGTTCCTAAATAATGCTCAACAATTCTGAAAAAACAATGTTAATACACGTAACCTGTTGATTGCATTGAAATAAATATGTGGTACCAAAAAATCATTACCCTTCCAGAATTTTCACGTGGTTATCATTTAATTACCGACCATATTCGCAAACACCTTCCGCCCCTGCCACAGACGGGGATAGTCAATATCTTTATTCAGCACACCTCTGCTGCCCTAGCCATTAACGAAAATGCCGATCCTTCGGTTCGGAGAGATTTTCGCCAATTTATCGACCATCTTATCCCTGATGGTGATGCCCTATTCTCACATACCCTCGAGGGAGACGACGATATGCCTGCCCATATAAAATCCTCCCTTTTCGGACAATCGTTAGTAATTCCAATTGTACAGGGTAGGCTTGGATTGGGCACCTGGCAGGGTATATACCTCTGCGAATTTCGACATTATGGGGGACAACGTCACCTGGTAATCACCGTATGGGGCGAATAACTCGTCGCAAACCATTTCCATATTACTCGAAAAATACATATACCCCCCAATTTTTTTATCATTTTATCTTTGAATATTAAAAAAAAAATTCTATCTTTTCCTTAGCAAATTACTAATAGGGTGTTAAAATTACACATACATTGTGTTTTAAACGTTATCAAATGGTTAGGTTAACGCTATTTTTTATCGTCATACTTATTCTTACAGGAATACTTGGATGTGGAAGAAAAGAAAATACTTCCCTTGATCCCACAACCACCAACGTTAAAAGTGCCGCTATTACCGATAACAGTCTTCTTCGTATCATGGGGCACTGGTATGGCGAAGGCAAGAAAGAGCTTCTTGTACGCCAGGCTGTAAGGGAATTTTCGTTTCTTAATCAGGATCTGGTTATTGACTTACAGTTTCCCCATCATATTTTTAAGTTTAACGATGAAGCTGAGCTGTATTTCATTGAATGTGACTCCATAGCGCAAATGGTACGGCAGAACAAGTGGCCTTTCGATGTGCTTTTTTGCGATAAGGAACGGTATCGACTGGTAGGAGAAAAGGTAAACGACAAAGAATGGGGCAAGAAGTATCTGGTCGATTTTTCAAAAGAACCCTGGTTTTTGGAAGCGCATAAAGCTGGCCTATTTGAAACCATTCCCCTGGCCGAAGACTATGGAGGCATAATCCCGGGTCCCATCATCGAGGGTATTACGCATATCCTTTTTGTAAGTGAAGAAGTTGAAAAAAAGGTGGGACTGAAAGTCAAAGACCTCGACATGACATTTGATGATTTCCTTTCCTATGCTAAGGCAGTTGATGAATACAATCGTACCCACTCCGAGAAAGTAACCTTTTTTTCGAAACAGTATCAGTATGCTATCGATAATCTGTTTAAGCAACTGGTAACCTCCTATTATGGTAAATCCCATTTCTCGAGTATACAGGAATCGTTGGCAGCCATGGAACAAACATACCGGGCATTTGAAGAGCTCTCCCGATATCATGTTTTAGACCAGCACATGGAATATTCGCACCTGGCTTATGATATAGCTCAACGAATACTTTTCGACAAGCAATGCTTATTCAACCTCCAGCCTACCTGGCTTATTCTCTTATGGAATAAATCCAATCCCGAAGGGTTAAAAAAACTCCGCCCCTGCGAGATTCCTTCTTTTGCTGGAAAAGTATCACCCTTCTATAGTGGTTTTTTTCAGGTTATTTTCGTAGTGCCCAAAAATGCTCATAATCCAGAAGGGGGAAAACGTTTCATCCGTTACATCACTTCCACCGAGACCGCCGACCGATGGGTAAAATATGCCAAGTGTCCCACAGGAATGAAAAACACGATCTCTTACACCGATTTTGGACAGGATATGTATGAAAAATTCTTCCAGCACCTACAAAAAAAATATGGCAATAATCAGGTGGATGTACGATTGAATGAATTACTATTTAATACCAGGAAAACTTTGAATTTCAGATATGCCGATGTGCTGGAGGGACGATTATCGGCAGCTGAGGCATTGGCTCAATTGAAACGACAAATATATTAACCTAATTGCGTAAAAACTACTAACTAAAAACTAGCCTATGAACCTCTGGAATTACATTCAGCAAAAATTAAGTTTTAAAATTGGTGTGCTGATTATTCTTACGGTTATAATAGTATTGTTCTCATCCGGCGTATTTTACATTACGCGTTTTACTGCCGATACCAACCGTAAGTTCCAAAAGCAACTGACAGCACCAGCCAGCTTAATGTCGACCGGTAAATTAAAGTTTGAAACTGCCATGGATACCCGTACCATGTCACAGCTGGTGGGGGATTCGGTTATTCATGCAATTATCATTGGGGTAAATAAAAAAATATACTACTCAAACGATAGTAGCATCCTGGACAAATCTATTGATGAGGTTCCTTTCCTGCGACGACTTGAAGTGTTTGACCGTCCACTCAGTGAACCAATCTACAGCATGTCGGAGAATGGTAAACAAGCACTATGCGTAGCGCCGCTTTTTTTTGAAGATGGAAAATATCTTGGATACTTATACCTGGCTACCGATACGGCAGCCATGAACCATGCAAAGCAGAATTACATTATACTATTTACTCTTGTGTCGATAGTTGTAGTGGTATTGCTTTCGCTGCTCATCATATACCTTTTCAATCATTTCATTTCGCATCGTATAAAATTCATTTTCAAGGGACTCCAGGAACTAAAGAATGGAAATTTACATACTGTTATTTCCATTCATAGTCGCGATGAATTAGGACAAATGGCCGACTCAATCAATGAGCTTACCGGTGTAATACGTGAGATTGTTCAGAGTATTCACGAGGAAACTCTTCGCATGCGATCGTCGAGTAGTGAGCTTACCAACAGCTCACAATACATGGCCGAAGATGCCAATCAATTGGCCGCTATTGCCGAAGAGGTAGCTTCGTCGATGGAACAAATGGTTACCAATATCCAGCTCAATTCGCAAAATGCAGGGGAAACAGAAAAGATCGCTAAAATTGCTGCCCAGGAAATGGTAGAAGTTGGAAAATACTCCAGTGAAAGCCTTTCCTACATTCAGGAAATAGCCCAGAAGATATCCATCATCAACGACATCGCCTTTCAAACCAATCTATTATCGCTCAACGCTGCCGTTGAGGCTGCTCGTGCCGGTGAAGCAGGTAAAGGTTTTTCGGTCGTTGCTGCTGAGGTGAAAAAACTGGCCGATCGTAGCCGTGTGGCCGCCGACGATATCCACCGCCTCTCTAAAACCTGCGTGGTACAAACCGAAAAATCGGTGGATAGCGTACGAACCCTTGAACCCGAAATCATGAAAACCGTCCAGCTGGTTCAGGAAATTAGCATGGCCAGCAAAGAACAAAATGCTGGCGCTGAACAGGTGAATATGGCGCTTCAACAACTCAACCAGGTTTCCCAGAAGAATTCAACCAATTCTACTGCAATTGCTAACCAGGCTAAAGAACTCGAGGAGCAAGCCAATAAACTTTCTAAAATTGTTGGTTATTTTAAATTTTAGTTAACTATTGGATTGCAACAAAAAAAACTGTAAATTTGGCTAAACCTTTAAAGCAACATAGTATTAATACCTAAATCCTAAAATTATGAAAAAACTTGGATTAATGATAGCCGGAATCGTAGGAAGCTTGCTGTTAGTATCCGGCCAAATCACGCTTACATACAAAACCCATGGTTTTCGTCCAGGCGATTCCCATGATTTTGTATTTCTTACACCAGCCAATGAAGGTTCAGCGGGACAAAATGTAATTTGGGACTTTAGCCAGCAGGAACGTACAACTCGTGCCCTTACCAGCCGAATGCTCGATATAAATAACACTCCACAGAATAACGCTATTGAAAATGCTAATTTTGCACTGGAAGAATTTGGTAACTACTTTTATTTCAACAATAATTCCAGCAGTATGGAGCAATGGGCTACGGTTTCGGGCAATAATGTTCTCAAATTCGACCGACCAATCGTAAAATTAAAATTTCCCATGAGCTACGGCTATAGGCTTAGCGGCAACTTTAGTGGTATACAAACCTGTCCTTCTTGCTCAACCACTATTGTGGGCTCCTATGAAATCCATGCAGATGCCTATGGAACGCTTATTCTTCCCAATCAGATAGTACTCGACAATGTCTTGCGAGTTAAACAAACCCGTACCATCCAGTATGGACAGGGAAATACGATTACCGAAGAAACATACCGCTGGTATGCTGCCGATGTACGATATCCGGTATTTGTCATCATTAAATACGTAACCCCTCAAAAATCATATACCTCCGAAACGGCCATGTATGCACATGCAGGAAGCCATAAAAAATCGGCAACTCAGGTTGATATGCCTACCAGTTCCAATACCTTTGAAGTATTTCCAAACCCATTCGACAACCAGATTACGCTTCGCCTGAAGTTAGCTAATGATTCCAAACTTTCTATCGATTTGTACGATATTAGTGGAAAACTGGTTTACTCCTTCTATAAACAACATCGTTTTGCCGCAGGTGAACAAGATATCGTCCTTTCGACCGAAAAATTTAAATTACAGAATGCATATTATTATGTAAAAATTTCCGATGGTAACCAGACCTGGATTCAGAAAATCGTAAAACAATAGGATTAACTTACAGGAACTTACAGTATATCAAAAAAGCATTTCCTTAGTTGGAAATGCTTTTTTGTTTTCTTTTTCAAAATCTGCTTATTTTATCTGAGCTGAGCTATTTCCTTTTTGAGTTCTTCAATGGTATGTTGGAGTTGGGATATTTCGGAAAGGAAATTTTGAGTTAAACGGGTGATGGTTCTTATGCGTGCGCGAAACTCAATTTTATCAAAGGGCTTACATATGTAATCATCGGCACCGGCTTCCAATCCCTGTATTTTTGAATCCCTATCATCAAGCGCCGTGAGCATGATGATGGGAGTATTTTTCAGGATGGGATTCTTCCGTGCCTGCTGACAAAATTCAAAACCATCCATGCCAGGCATCACAACATCAAGAACAATTAAATCGGGTTTATTCTCAAGAGCCATACGTAAACCTGTTTCACCATCTGGGGCAAACAACATGCGATAGGGTTCCCTGGCCAAACTTGCCTCGATAAGTTTAAGCACCAGCGGATCGTCGTCAATAGCAAGTAAAGTCACCACTTTATCTTCCATCTCAAAAACTGTTAATTTAGAACAAATATAATTGTTTTTAAAATGTCTTGAAAAATAAAAGAAGTCATGAATAAAAAATAAAGAAGCCCGCCCTTACGGCAGGCTTCTTTATCAAGTAAAATCATTTTACTGCTTTATGATCAGTTGTTGATACACATCGTCGGGAGTTTCGACCCTTAATAGATAACTTCCACGTTTTAGGTTGGCTGTATTAAACTGTAACATCTGGTTTCCAACAGGCAGTGGTTGGCTGGTAAGGATATCCACTCTTCGACCCGAGAGATCAGTTACTACAACCTTTACATTTCCTGCCTTCGAAAGTGAGAGTTTCAAATTTAATTCGCTGCTAAAAGGTAACGGATAAACTTCCAACGATCTTGTCTGGGTATAATTCGTTTTAATTCCTGTAACAGTAATCATCCGACACTGCTTGTCAGCTGCACCAGTAATGGGGTCGGAAATTTCGTAGCAGACCTCATAGGTACCCGGTTGCGAATAAACATGGGTAGGTGTAGTGGTAGTAGTATCGGTACTTCCATCACCGAAAGTCCATTTAATACGTGCAGCGTCGCCTAATCCAGCACCAATAAAGTCGACAGGGTATCCACCAGCCTTCTTATAAAATGCATTATCCCTGTATGCAAAGGCTGCTTTCAAGGTATCGGGCATGCCAATATTCAATAAAGCATATGCATCGCTCCTACATCCATTGGCCGTAACAATATACAGACTTACCAGGTAATAATCGGGGTTCACGTATTGGTGAGTTACTTTTTCACCGTTGTCGGTAGTATTGTCCCCAAAGTCCCAGCTATAACTGATGGGGTTACCCAGCGACTTACTTACGAACTTCACCGTCGAGGTGGTAGAGTCAATGGCAAATATAAATTTAGCCTGACAATCTGTATTTGCATCGGCTGCCACCTTAACTTGCTTACAGCTGATATCGATTTTTCCTTTATCGTTAACTACGGTTAAACAAACATTGTAGATACCACCACTGTTGTACTGATTAGTAGCCGAAGCTGTATTCGAAATATTTCCATCGCCAAAATTCCATAGGTATTTTACAATGTTACCAAACGAATTGTCGAAGAAGCTAACAGTGCGGGTTTCATTATCAACATAGTATGTAAATTCAGCTGCACAGTCGCTACCTGCGCCAGAAATCTGCACCACTTTTTCGTAGTAGTCCATGCAACCAGAATTATCGTCGTAGGTCGAAAGTCCCACAGTATAGAATCCAGGGGCAGCAAAACGATGTTGCGGGTTTGATTCAAAACTGTAGCTTCCATCACCGAAATACCAGAACAGATAGGTAGAAGCACCTAATGACTTATTATAGCAATGGATGGTATTTGTTGCCGTATCGACCAGGTAGCTAAATTCTGCCGAGCAGGCCATTTCCCCCACCTGAATATACTTATCGGTATAATAGTAGCAGTATGTGCCCGCATCGTAAATAACCAGTCCAATGTAGTGTTTACCCGGCTGCTCAAAAGTTTTAGGAGCAGGATTGGCCAATTCGGAATAGTCGCCATCATCGAACCACCAGTAGTAATATGTATTTTCGCCGCCTCTGGATTTATTTTGCAAGGTTACCGTAAGGGTTGAAGCATCTACCACATAATTGAAATCGGCCTTGCATTCTATGGTACCCACCTGCACAGTTTCATAATAGGTATCCATGCATCCAGTCTGCGAATCATATACGGTAAGCAATACCCAATAATAGCCCGACTTAGTATAGGCATGTACAGGCGAAGCCTCCATTGAAACACCACCATCGCCAAAATCCCAATAATACGAATCATAATTGCCCTGCGAACTGTTGGTAAATTCAATAATCTTCGCACTATCCTTACTGATACGGTACGAGAAATTGGCAGCAACATTACATGCTGCTTCGCCCGCCCAAACGTATTCGCAATACGAACTTACCTTGCCCGCTGCATTGCTAACCGTTAGACACACATTATAGATGCCCGGTTTTGCATAAGTTTTCTGCACATTTTTTGATGACGAGGAAGTACCATCGCCAAAAGTCCAATAGTACTGGGTTATATTCCCACGCGAATCGTCCGAAAAATAAACGGTATCGTTGCTGTAGTAATAATTGAAACCAGCCTTCACAAGCGTACTTATATCACCCACCGTTATGGTTTTGCTTGTCCAGTTATAGCAATTGTAATTCCAAATCCATAGGTAAACCTCATAAATTCCCGGTTCAGAATAGGTATAGGATGGATTATAGTCATAGCTCCAGCCATAATCATCGCCAAAATCCCAATAAACTTCCTCGGCACCTGTCGATTTATCGGTAAAAGTAACCGTCTGGCCCGAAATGGAGTATGTAAAATCAGCCAAACACGATACGCTACCTACCGTAATTCTTCGCTCGTAACGCTGCACACACAAAGATACGGGGTCGCTAACGGTAAGTGAAACGGTATAAGTAGTATCCACCTTGGTATATGTGTGCACTCCCGGATCATAGCTCGTTGAGGTAGTACCATCACCAAAATCCCATAAATATTTCTTCCCCTCTGCCGAGTAATTATAAAACCCAAAAGTGTTGTTTACTGTATCTGTTTCATAATAATAAAAATATGCATAGCATTGCATAGTACCTGTAACAATAAGCGTATCGAGCGAGTTGGAATAACAATTATTTACCGGATCATAAGCATATACCCAGACGTTAATTCTATCATTATTCGGTAATGTAAGTACAAATGATGAGGCCGACGTTTCGAAAGTAGTATCCCAACTCATTCCATATAATTCCCATGAATATACGGAACCCGTATTGGCTCCTGTAACATTAAACTGGTATTGCACGCTGTCTATGCTGTTTACCACCAATGTAGGTTGGCTACAGGGATAACCCTGAACATAAAACTCCAGGGTATCGGTCGATGAACAATAATCACCCTGGGAAACAATGATAAGAGTATCATATCCTGCTTTAGGAAAAGAATAAGTAGGGGTAGTATAGTAGCTATTGTAAGTAATTGAGAAGTTATCAAGCGTGTTATTCCTATTCTTTAGCGTGACATTTATAAGGGATTCATCGCTATTGTAAGAATAAATTTCAAATGAAGCTTTTAATGAATCAGAACTGCTGACGTATGCATATACCTGACAGTTCTTATTTTGAAAATAGATATAATGATCAGTAGATGCACCATAGCATTCCAAAAAAGATGTATCGCGGTTTGTGAGATAAAAGTATGCAGAATATGGACTGGAATAGTCACGAGAGTCCAGGGAGTATCGATGGTCGATCGTAAAAGTAGTGCTCGTTTCCACAACAGTATCCAGCTCAGTGCCATCCCCAAACCATACATAAATCGAGTCGGCAGGATTATCAACCCAGAGGTAAAAAGTTGTTTCTCCAGTTTGGTCATCAAAATGTACCGAATCGACATTTGCCTCGTAAGGACACTGTGCGCGACCGCCTATATGAAACAACATCAGAAGCAATATCCCCAGACCTATCCCCCGAATCATCCTGAAGAGGACATTTTTCAGGCAAATGTTTTTGCCTATATTATCGGGAGGACGTTCTAATCTTTTTTGATCTCCGATTTCTTTATACCCATAGCTAAGGTACCTAAACATAACTCCTTCCATAACATTTATTTTTAATATTTTAAGCAAAGTTAATACAAACATTTACAGAATCCAAGAAAAAAATTTTTATTTAGTCTCATTTTATTTTTTTCTACCCTGTAGGGGGCTGTTAGCTTGTAACCACCTCACCCTTTGAATCCTCACCCCCGGCCCCTCTCCTTTCCAAGGAGAGGGGTGGCCGATAGGACGGGGTGAGGATGATATGAGGTACCATAAGGTAGGGTAAGTAGGGTAAGGCAACATCATCTTCATCCTTTTTCAACATTAACGAGTACGACCCCTTAAAATTTTTGCCCTTCCAACCCCGTAGGGGTGGCATTTTGGTAGCAAAAAGAAAATCAAGCACAAATGATCCCTCACCCGCTCTGGTCAAAACGGAGTATGGCAGGCAGGGTAAGCCAAATCGTTGGCCGTGGC
>JAKPGM010000034.1 GCA_029550865.1 Bacteroidota bacterium
AAGCAACGTGTTAATAACCAGAATAACTCTGACGAGTTATTTCCGTTTATTAACACTAAGAATTATTATTATTATTTTTATTTTTAAATTTTCAATTTAAATAACCCAATCTGTGGTCCAAAGGATGGGGAGTACTTAATACTGACTCTAATTATGTACCTGGTGAATTTACACATCCGGTACAGTCAGTATTGCCTAAAGGACAATTTCCTCGTCGATTGGTTTTCCCCGACAGCGAAAGGAAATCTAATCCTAACACCCCGGCTGAAGTATCTGTAACAACTCCAACTTGGTGGCAATAGATTTATAACCATAAAATATTTCAACTATGAAAAAAATATTTAAAATAATATACCTGCTGTTACTGCCTATCATCTTTGTCGCAGTAACAACTTCGTGCGAGAGGGAAAAAGAATCAGAAGGGATTTCTCGGATTACCTATTTCCCCGACTTTAAAATGTCAGGAGATGAAGTTATTGTTCTTAATAAAGGTGATAATTTTACTGACCCTGGTATAAAAGCATATGAAAATGGGGTAGAAATCCCTGTAAAATCCACTGTTATTGGCGACTACTTTCCTGCATCCTCACTTGATGTTAATACTCCAAACAAATACATCATTACTTATCTTGCAACTAACAAAGATGGTTTCGATGGTACTGCTCAACGAATCGTTTATGTAATTTCAACAGGAGATTTAATAAATAATATTGAAGGGCTTTATACCTCAACTGTAGTTAGAAATGGAGTTCAAAGTCCTCAATATCAAGATCTTAAATATATAATGATTCGTAAAAGCGGCGATAATGTATACGAAATTTCAGATGCCATCGGAGGTTACTACGATTTAGGTCGCAAATATGGCGCCGATTATCGTGCTACTGGTGCTCAAATAACGGCCAACAATATTGCCACAAATGATTTTGATTTAGGACCTTCTTTTGGCGTTGGTGCTTTTGGTGGAGTAGCTACCATTACCTCATTCACAGTAGATGCTTCTAACAAAACCATTACATTCGTAACCGAATGGGACGCTGGTTATACATTTGAAGTAACACTAACGCAAGTTCAACCTTAAATTAAACGAACTATGAAAAACTACAAATATTTATTAGCATTTATTCTCCCCATTGTAATTTTGGTAAGCTGCGAAACAATGGAGGAACCCAAAATAGAATATTCACCTGTATACCCCCTTTCGGGCGAATGGTTTGTTAAGTTTGAAGCCGAAACTTCGCCCGGAACTTTCGAAGACATCTATCACCTGGGGTATGTTAAAATTCTTACCTACAACACTGCTTATAATTCTAAGGATACCATGTGGATAGATGATCTTGGAAACACCTGGAGTTTTAAAATTAAATGTCCTATAAATGTTACTGCAAGGACTTTTGGCATGAACGACTCAATGGTTAATTACGATACCAACTACCCAATAAAAATTTATATACGAGAAGGTATTGTTCTTCAAGGAAAGGGTCGTTCTATTTCGGGTGTGGTTACCGATAGTATTAGTTTCCTTATTGGATTTGAAGATGATCCAGGAACTGTATACCGTATATCAGGACATCGCAGAACTGGATTTATTGAAGATGAGCCTTGATAAAGGATAATAACAATTTTAGCGAAAGCTGTCAAGTAATGACAGCTTTCGTTTTTTTTACATAACAGCTGTCATTTTTTTATTACCTTTACACAAACATTTAATTACACTTTACATTTTGAATGTTATAAAATATTCTTCGAGTTTGCATATCTTAAAAAATAATAGTATGATAAAACGAGCTCATATAGCAATATTCACAACCGAGTATGAAGATAATTTCATATACCTGCTTGATTTTGTGGCACAAAACATATTACATGCGAGTTCCGTCCGAACTATTTAAAAACATCTAAAAATTATATTCGAATGAAAATTGTCAATGCCATTGATCCCAACTTTTCGCTGGGCCCCGAAAAAAAATATGAACTATACCTCGAAGGTAATGCCCAATTTATTCAAATGGCCATTTTTGATTCTACAACAAACACTTTTGTAGGGGTCAAACAAATTTTTGCCGAACCTAACGATGCAGATGTTGATATCCTTTCTACCCTGTTCAAAGAACAGGAAATTATCCAGGGCAAATTTCAAAGCATCACCTTTGGATATTCTTCGTTTCGGGCTATGCTGGTTCCCCAGTCACTCTTCGATGCCAATCATCTTGAGGACTTTCTTAAATTTCATCATAAGATTGACGATAACGAAAAAATAATGTTCCATTTTATACCACCAGCCGATGCCTTCCTCATATATACCTGTCCAATAACTATGGAAAATACGCTTAAATCAAAATTTGAACAGGTAAACATCAAACATCATGCTATCCCATTTATTCAGCAGGCATTGGGCAAAAATTCCGAAAGCCATCAACCCATAGTACACCTATTTTTAGGGCAGGAATTTTTCGATATGCTGGTCATGAAACAGGGTAAAATACTGCTATTCAATTCATTTTATTACCAGAAATATACCGACATACTGTATTTTCTCGTCAATGTTTCAAACCTTTTCTCTATCCCACCCCATCATTCCCATATGTTTGTCGAGGGGAATATTGACCATACCCAATATTCCAACATTGTTAATGAATTGAAAACCGTTTTTCCATTCATCACCGAAGAAAACCTTCCTGAGAACCTACTATATGCGAAAGAAATTTTAGCTTTGCCAGCTCATCAGCTTCAAACATTAGTAGGATTGAAACTATGCGTATAATTGGAGGAAAGTACAAAGGAAGAATTCTCAAAGGAAAAGTAACGGAGGCAAGACCTACGACCGATTTTGCCAAGGAAAGCTTATTTAATATACTGAACAACTATTATTTTTTTGAAGAAATTTCCGTACTCGACCTATTTGCAGGCACAGGCGCCATAAGCTTTGAATTTGCCTCAAGGGGTTGCCAGCAAATTGATCTGATTGAATGGAACCCTCATAACTATCAATTTATCTGTAATAACATCAAGGAACTCGAACTAGCTCATATTAAACCCTTAAAAGCCGATGTGTTTCAATATCTTCGGACTTGCAATAAAAAGTATGATGTAATTTTTGCAGATCCCCCTTACGAAATGGAGGGTATTGCCGAAATTCCCGATTTGATTTTTTCTCGTCAGATGTTAAAACCTGAGGGTATGCTCATCCTGGAACATTCGAAGAACATTGATTTTCAACAACATTCAAAGTTTTGGCAATACCGAAAATATGGTGCCGTGCATTTTTCATTTTTTTTGCCGTAAAATCTTTTGTAGTTAAAAAAAATAATACTACATTTGCACCGCTGAAAAACAAATCAGCTAAAGAGGTTCGGTAGTTCAGCTGGTTAGAATACATGCCTGTCACGCATGGGGTCGCGGGTTCGAGTCCCGTCCGAACCGCTAAACTTAAAAAAAATATTAACTAATTCGCAATTTTGTTTATATTTGCAAAAAAGAATTATATGACCTGTTTTAGCCACGTATATTTTTATTTCTTTTTTTGGTTTACTTCGGCAATACCGGGGCTAAAATAGGTTTGACATAATAGTATCAAAAGTCCCGGTGAATGCCGGGATTTTTTTTTAATATAACAGTAATGATATGAGTACAAAAAAAGCTGTAAAACGGATTGCTATCCAGGGAGGATTCGGAGCATTCCATGAAATTGCTGCCAAACACTACTTCGAAAATGAAGAAATAGAAATTGTTACGGCAAATACCTTTAAAGACCTTTTTAAATCGTTACGCAACAACCACGCCGACCTGGGGATTATGGCCATAGAAAACTCGATAGCGGGTAGCATTTTGCCAAACTATACTTTGCTTCTCGAATCGAACATGAAAATTATCGGAGAAATTTACCTACGCATCAAGCAAAATCTGGCCGCCTTGCCTGGAACCCGTATCGAAGACATAGAAGAAGTATATTCCCACCCCATTGCCCTGTTACAATGTCAGCTTTTCTTCGACAATTATCCACATATTAAGCTGGTCGACAGTATCGATACTGCTCTCAGTGCCAAAGAAATAGCGGAGAAGAAGCTAAAAAATCGCGCTGCCATTTGCTCAAAGCTGGCTGCCGAAAAATATGGTCTTGAAATCATAGCCGAGGGCATTGAAACCAACAAAACCAATTATACCCGCTTCTTAATACTTTCCGATCGTATTGGATATCATAAAGTTAGCAAAGTGCTCAATAAGGCTTCTTTAAGTTTTGCACTCAAACACGAAACAGGAAGCCTATCGAAAGTGTTATCTATATTGTCGTACTATGGTATAAATTTAACGAAAATACAATCCATGCCCATACCTGGAAAAGATTGGGAATATCAATTTTTTGTAGATGTTACGTTTGACGATTATGTAATGTACCGGCAATCGCTCGATGCAATCAGGCCCTTTACATCGGGACTCGAGATCATGGGCGAATATGCCAAAGGTAAAACAGTGATGGAATAAAGTTAGAAAAGATGGAACCAATGAATTTACAACCCTTCACCTTTGAAGGTATTTCAACAGATCGGCCGTTGGTAATAGCAGGCCCCTGCAGCGCCGAATCGGAAGCACAGATGGTACAAACAGCCCAGCAACTGGCTGCATTGGGGATTAAAATTTTCCGTGCAGGGATATGGAAACCCCGTACACGCCCGGGAACCTTTGAAGGTTATGGTTCACTGGCACTACCCTGGATGCAGAGTGTTAAAGAGGCAACCGGTATGCTTACCGCAACCGAAGTTGCAAATGTTAAGCACGTTTACGAAGCCTTAAAAGCCGGTATAGATATCCTGTGGATTGGTGCTCGCACCTCTGCCAACCCCTTTGCTGTGCAGGAAATTGCCGACGCCCTGCGAGGGGTAGATGTACCTGTTATGGTTAAAAACCCTGTCAACCCCGATCTCGAGCTATGGATTGGTGCCATCGAACGCCTATATATGGCCGGAGTAACCCG
Source organism: Bacteroidota bacterium (assembly GCA_029550865.1). GTDB lineage: Bacteria > Bacteroidota > Bacteroidia > Bacteroidales > DTGW01 > JAKPGM01. The sequence continues at coordinate 4,970 of JAKPGM010000034.1, forward strand.
ACTAGCTGCTGGACATCGTGGCTTTTCTACCTACGAAAAAACTGCCTACCGTAATGATCCTAACTGGCAAATACCCATTGAGCTTCGTCGTAGAATACCTAATATCCCTTTAATCATCGACCCAAGTCACATCTGTGGTAAACGCTATACACTCTTCGAAATTACGCAAAAGGCAATGGACCTTAATTACGATGGTATAATCATCGAATCACACATCGATCCCGATCATGCTCTTAGCGATGCCAAGCAACAGTTACGCCCCGATCAGCTGGGTGAATTGCTTAAAAAACTGGTCATCCGAAAAGAATACATTGAAAACGGATCGCTGGTAACCATCGAAGAACTTCGTTCCCAGATCGATAAAATTGACGATAAAATTGTAGAACTACTCGAAAAACGCATGCATATTGCCGAAGAAATTGGAAAAATTAAGAAAGAAAATAATATTGCTGTATTACAAACCAAACGATGGCACCAGATTATCACCCAACGCATGAAAGAAGCCAGGGAAAAAGGACTGAGCGAGCATTTTATCGAAAATATTTTTAGGGCTATTCACGAGGAATCCATCAATCACCAAACACGCATCATGAACGAAAATTAGACCCATTTCATGGAAGAAATTGTACTGAAGACTGAAAATAAAATCTCGAAAATACTTATCGGGGAAAAAATTGAAAACTTAACTCATTATCTTCCTACGAATAAGAAGATTATAATCCTCACCGATACTAACGTTCTCAAGCACTATCGACATAAGTTACCTCCTTATCCGATAATAGAAATAGGAACTGGCGAGGGAATAAAAAATTTAAGTACTATCGACTATATCATGGGACAGCTTATACGGCACGAGGCCGACCGTAGCTCGTATCTGGTAGGAATAGGAGGAGGTATTGTATGCGACATTGCTGGTTTTGCTGCTTCTATATACATGCGGGGCATTCGCTTTGGCTTTGTTAGTACTACCCTGCTCAGTCAAGTCGATGCCAGTGTGGGGGGTAAAAACGGGGTAAACTACGAAGGGTATAAAAATATGGTAGGGGTATTTAACCAGCCCGATTTTGTAATATGCGATACCTCGATGCTTACAACGCTGCCACGCGAAGAATACATAGGAGGATATGCCGAAATAATCAAGCATGGATGTATTCGCAGTCATGAATTATTTGAATTTCTCGAAAACAATGTATCCCGAGCTCTTGCTTACGATTCCCACGTTATCGAGCACTGTGTAGCGCAATCGGTACGTATCAAAGCCGCAGTAGTTGAAAACGATGAACGTGAAAAAGGCGAAAGACGTATTCTGAACTTTGGTCACACCTTTGCCCATGCCATCGAAAAAATCACAGCCTTGCCCCATGGAAAGGCTGTTTCCATTGGAATGAACTATGCTTCCTATATTTCCTATCAATTGGGAATGATTTCTGAAAATGATTATAGGCGAATTCGTGAGCTGATTACACGTTTTCAGCTTCCTACCAATTTTGACTTTGAACCCAATACCCTTGTGGATGCCATGCGGAAAGATAAAAAACGCGAGGGCGACGACATTCACCTGGTTTTGCTCGAAGCTATCGGTAATGCCATAGTTAAACCTGTAACATACAATCAACTTAAAACATTCGTCCATGATTTGTGTAAGCATCAGTGAATCGAACTTTGAAAAATGCCTTGAACTGGTGAAAAAGTTTGAACTGGCCGAGGTACGTCTCGACTTGTGTCGTTTTAATACATCACAAATCGAAAAGATATTTTCGTCGGGTCAACGTCTGATTGCCACCTATCGACCTTCGAAAGAAGTTACAGAAAAAGAACGAGCTGAAGGATTACTGGCTGCCATTCGTTCGGGAGCAAAATATGTGGATGTTGAAATTGAAACCGATTATGCCTTCAAGCATAACATAATAACCGAAGCGGTTCTCCACAACTGCGATGTTATCATTTCGTACCACAACTTTGAGCACACCCCAACCCTTGAACAGCTAAAAATCGTCATCAATCAATGCTTTGATATGGGGGCAAACGTAGCTAAGGTAGCCTGTATGGTAAACGAACCTTCGGATAATGCTCGATTGCTTGCACTTTATCAGTCAGGCAAGCGGATCGTTGCCTTGGGGATGGGCGAACTGGGAAAAATTTCACGCATAGCAGCACCATTCATGGGGGCAGAATTTACATTTGCTTCGGCAAATGATGAATTTTCGACTGCTCCGGGACAGATTAGCTATTACAAACTCAACACCATTATCGAACTTCTTAAAAATTCATAGGCATGAACTCTATTGGCACACTTTTTCGTCTGAGTATTTTTGGTGAATCGCATGGGAAATGTGTAGGAATAGTGATTGACGGTGTACCAGCAGGTATTCCTCTAACAGAAGCCGACCTGGAAAAAGATTTAGCTCGGAGAAAAAGTGGGGCCAAAGGAACAACCCCGCGCCAGGAGGCCGATCAGCCCCGCATCATGAGCGGTACCTTCAACGACCATACTACGGGAGCGCCCATCATGATTCTTTTTGAGAATACCAATACCCGATCCCGCGACTACACTTTTTTGCTCGAAACTCCGCGTCCAGGGCATGCCGATTTTGTAGCTCACAAAAAATTTGGGGGATATGAGGATTATCGGGGGGGAGGACATTTCTCGGGACGTCTTACCCTGGGTATCGTAGCAGCTGGCGTCATTGCCAAAAAAATCATCCATCCCATCGAGGTACGTTCCACCCTTATTGAGGCCGGAGGATCGCCCAACATTGAAGAAGCGGTGGAAAAAGCTATGGCCGATCGCGACTCTATTGGCGGTATTGTCGAAACCGTTGCAACCAACATGCCCATAGGATTAGGGGAACCTTTTTTTGGCAACATCAAAGCTATCATTGCTCACTATATATTCTCGATTCCTGCCATCAAAGGCCTTGAGTTTGGTTCAGGCTTTGCTGCAGCCCGCATGCGTGGATCGGAACATAACGACCGATTCATCGACACTAGTGGCAAAACTGCCACTAACAATGCTGGCGGTATCAATGGGGGAATATCCAACGGCAACGACCTGATTTTTCGCGTAGCCGTTAAACCCACCAGTAGTATCCACGCTACCCAACACACCATGAACATGAAGACCGGAACAATGACCGATCTCAATGTCGAAGGTCGACACGATACCTGTATCGCTCTCAGGGTTCCCGTGGTTGTCGAAGCTGCTACTGCCATTGCGCTGGCCGATTTGATGTTGCAGGAACAAAAAGTCAAGCGAATTTTTGGCTAACCCTGGCTAACTCGAAAATTGTCCAATAAATAGTAAGAATCATTAAAGATAGCCAGACGCACAGCCAATACGTCTATCGTATAGTTGCGCTATCCCATTATGGAATTTTTCATTTGTTTAGCAACATCTTTTGCCATAAATTTGTTACATGGGTAGCTTTTATCTGCAAAATATCCTGAAAAACATTATTTTTCGCATCATATAATAATACCATTATGTCCGAGAGTTATGAAGAATTGGTCAGGCGAATTGCAAAATTGGTAAAGCAAAACAAGGAGCTGAAAGAAGAAAATAACCGTTTGCATAGCCTATACGAAAAGCTGCAGGACGAAAATGAACAGTTAAAAAAACTGCTCGGAAAATATCAGGCCACCCTTGAACTGCCTGGAGAAAAAGATGAACAAAAAACCCTGCGCTTTCAAATGGCAACCGTTTTGTTTGCCAATATCCATGGTTTCTCTCGGCTGAATGATAAGATTGATTCGCAGAAAGTCATCGACCAGCTCGATTCTATCATGTTTCATTTCGAAAATGTAATTCACAAGTATAAAATTGAAAAAATAAAAACCATTGGCGATACCCTAATGTGTGCAGGGGGTATCCCGCAAAAAAACATCACCAACCCTGTTGAAGTCGTCCTGGCTGCCCTTGAAATGGTAATGATAGTGGATGAGATTCAACATCAATCGGACAATGACAAGATATGGGAAATAAAAATGGGCATTCATACGGGGCCTGTTACTGCAACACTAGGAGGTAATAAAAAAAGTACGTACGAATTAAAAGGTGACACCGTAAACATTGCTACCCGCCTTGAATCGTCAGGAGTGCCAGGAAATATTATTATTTCGGCTAATACCTACGAGCTGGTGAAAGAATTTTTTACTTGCGAATATATGGGTAAAATGCCCATCAAATATCATGGGGATATCGATATTTACCTGGTCAAGGGTATCAAACCTGAGCTTTCGGTAAACGAGCAGGGCAAAGTTCCGAACGACCTGTTCCGAACACGTTTTGGCTTATTACAATTCAATGATTTACAGGAAATCATCCTTGACCGGTTGGAAAAAGAGCTTCCACCCTACCTGTATTACCACAACGTCAAGCATACCGTCGATGTCATAACCGAAGTCGAGCTAATAGGCTGGGGCGAAGGCGTTAGCGACGAGGAAATACTACTGCTTAAGACAGCCGCCCTGTTTCACGACTCAGGGCATATCATTTCATACGACAACCACGAATACTTTGGAACCGTTCTGGCCAGGGAATATTTGCCAAAATTTAATTATACCAACGAGCAAATTGAAATCATTTGTGAGCTGATCATGGCTACTAAGTTGCCGCCTAAGCCCAAAAATCTGCTCGAAAAAATCATGTGTGATGCTGACCTGGACTATTTAGGGCGGTCCGATTTTATTCCGGTATCCAATACACTCTATCGCGAACTTAAAGAGCAAAATAAAATAGGCAGCTTGAACGATTGGAACAAGCTGCAACTCAAATTTATCTCTGGACATCAGTATTTTACCCAAACAGCACTTAGCCTGCGCGAAGTAAACAAGCAAAAGCAGATTGAACGTATTATGCAACTCATTGAACCCGAACCAAATGAACCACAGCCATGATAACTACCTGTGTATATGTAGAAGTAAAGCCCGAATACGTAGAGGCTTTTATAGAGGCTACCTATAAAAACCATGCTGCCTCGATACAGGAGCCGGGTAATTTGCGCTTCGACGTCCTTCAGGATAAGGAAAATCCTACAAAATTTTTACTCTACGAGGCTTATGTAAATGAGGAATCGGCAGCAGCCCATAAAAATACACCACACTACCAACTATGGCGCGACACTGTGGAAAAAATGATGGCCAATCCGCGAAAGGGAGTTAAATACACCCTATTGTACCCAAAAGTATGCAGCTAATATGAACAATTTTAGTATTGCCCCTACCCCACTGCTTTATTTTGGTCCAGGAGCTATCACACACCTACCTAACCTTATTGAACGATGGGGTAGCCGTGTATTACTTATTACCGGTAAAAATTCCTTCACCGCTTCCCCATGGCAAGAAAAAATTTTAGCCCAGTTGCGTTCGTTTCAGGTATTCCATGTACTTCATAGCGGGGAACCTACCGTTGATCAGGTCAACGACCTGCTTTTGCAATTAAGAACAGAATCTTTCGACTGTATAGTTGGTATTGGTGGAGGAAGTGTCCTTGACATGGGCAAAGCACTATCGGCCATGCTTACTGTGAACGATACCATTGAAAACTATCTCGAAGGATTACCTACTTACCGACCCCATCCGGGAAGCAAAATACCTTTCGTAGCCATACCTACGACAGCTGGAACAGGTAGCGAAGCTACCAAGAATGCCGTGATTTCGCGTTACGGTGAAAACGGATATAAACGTTCGCTCAGACACAACAATTTCATTCCCAATGCGGCCATCATCGACCCTCAACTGCAGGTTACGTGTCCACCCCAGGTAACCGCTACCAGCGGAATGGATGCACTTACACAACTGATTGAATCGTATTTTTCGCCCCAGGCTAATCTTTTCACCGACATTCTGGCAGAAAAAGGCATTGAGCTTGCTGCACAATCATTGCTAAAAGTATATACCGACCCCCAGCATATCGATAGTCGTACCCATATGGCAATGGCTGCCTATTTGTCGGGAATTACGCTGGCTCATGCAGGACTGGGAGCTGTACATGGCTTTGCCTCAAGTATAGGAGGCTTATATAATGCAACTCACGGTGCCATATGTGGATGTTTGCTTACACGAACCCTTGAAATAAACCTGCAAAAAATGCTTAAACTGCCCAACCAACCTTACCACCACAAAATATACAGACTGGCACAAATACTCCAACCAACAGATTCCTTAAAAAATATTGAGCATGCAGCCGACAGTATCGTAAAAATCATCAATGACTGGGCTCAGCAACTTAATATACCTTCGTTACAAATGCTGGGGGTAGAGCAAGCTGCAATTGACAAAATTGCACGGCAAACCCAGATAAAAAATAACCCCGTTCCGCTCGATGAAGCCGAATTGAGAAACATACTCATGACAAGCTGGTAATATTTGGTAAGAAATTTGTAAGGATATTTGTATTGAAAACTCTAAAATTGAAAATTTATGTACTGGATTATTTTAATTCTCACTTTTGGTTTTAGCTGGTATATTGGTTGGAAGCTAAAGAGAAAATTCAGGGAATATTCGGAAGTACCCCTCACTCAGGGGCTAAGTGGCAAAGAAGTAGCCGAAAAAATGCTGCGAGATAACGGCATTTACGATGTAAAGGTCGTATCGGTAGAAGGAACTTTGACCGACCATTATAATCCTGTAGACAAAACTGTAAATTTAAGTCCCGATGTGTATTACGGTCGCAATATTGCAGCGGCAGCAGTGGCAGCACATGAATGCGGTCATGCTGTTCAGCATGCGCAGGCATACGCATGGTTGGGCTTACGTACGGCGCTGGTACCTCTTCAAAACATCAGCGCTCAATTGATGAATGCAATTTTTATGATTTTGTTCTTTGGTTCGTTGTTTATACATGGCTTGTTTCCGCTTGCGTTACCGATCATTATCGGTTGTTACTTTATTTTCACCCTCTTTGCATTCATTACCCTACCTGTTGAAATCAATGCAAGCAAACGCGCTCTTGCATGGCTATACCACAGCGGTATTACCTCTAACCAGCAGCAGGCAATGGCTGCCGATGCCCTCAAATGGGCTGCTCGTACTTACGTGGTAGCGGCTCTTTCCTCGCTTGCCATGTTGCTGTATTACCTGATGTTATTCCTGGGTAGAAGAGACTAATCCATTTCAAACATACCTTAAGAAAGCAGGATTTTTTCCTGCTTTTTTTATATCAAGAAATGCTGTCATCCATTATTTACCCATTATTTCCTCAGTATATCTGTAATTATTTGTAGCTGAAATTAAGCGTCGTATGGAACTCGCATGTTATGAAGTTTCTTATAAATGGCAAGTACGAAAATGAGATAAATATTTTCATACTCTTTTGTGAATACTGCCATACATGCTCTTTTATCCAATATATTTGCAATAGCTTATTAACATCAGCCCCAATTAAATACGCAACTATTTTCAGTTTTGTCATCTTTCAAAAAACACTGAGATATATGAAAAGGTCTTTTTGTACTTTGTTTATGATTGGAACCATGACACTATTGAGCCTCGCTCAGAGTTTAAGATATTTTGAGTTTAGTACACAATGTGGGCATGGCAACTGGCAAGACAGTTCATTTATTGCAGCTACCAGCGTACAAGAAGTTATCGATTCGGTAATAGCAGATTTACAGCGCCCGTACGAGCAAAGAAAGTTTATTACAGGCCCGATTGCACCAGGCCATGGAGGACACAACCATAATGCAAACCATTGGTTTAAATGGCATTATATTCCCAATGAATGGGTACTTACCGAAATGGCTATTGAAATTTGTGACGGATGCCCCTACTCCGACTTAGACGCTGATACCTCTTACTGGATAAGAACTATAGGACGTTTCTGCCCCTGGAGCGGCAAACCCGTTCGAGAGGTAATGCCTCCCGATAACCATGTAAATACCCTACCCAAAGTTCAAATATTCCTTTTTCCCAATCCTGCACAAAAGACAGTGCGTGTTGCATATCCAGGCACATTGCCCGCAGTATTAGCCATTTATAGTATGACAGGACATACTCTGATTTTTAAAGCAAAGTTAAAAAATAACGAAACGATAGACCTATCAAATCTTGAAATGGGACTATACCTGATACACATTTACAACAATGCTTTCTCAACGACGGAAAGATTATGGGTCAACAAATAAATGTGGATAATACTGAATATGACTCGCGCTTGGTGAAACCACTATATAAAGCCTTATTTTTTGAATAGATTTTTATTATAAATAGCAATATTTATAGCTTTTATTTTTAAACAAATATATTATCCTACAGCTATTGGTTAAGATAATCCCTGAAATGTTCTAACCACAGAGGGCGCAGAGTAGCACTGAGCTTTTTTTAATTATTCTTTATAAACTTATATACTTTTCTCCGTGTTCCTCTGTGTTCTCCGTGGTGAGTTTAAATTTTTAACCACAGAGGGCACAGAGAAACACAGAGGTTTTTAATTATTCTTTATAAACTTATATACTTTTCTCCGTGTCCCTCCGTGCTCTCCGTGGTGAGTTTAAATTTTTAACCACAGAGGGCGCAGAGTAGCACTGAGGTTTTTTAATTATTCTTTACAAACTTATATACTTTTCTCCGTGCCCCTCCGTGCTCTCCGTGGTGAGTTTAAATTTTTAACCATAGAGGGCACAGAGTAGCACAGAGGTTTTAATTATTCCGTTTCAAAACTTGTATATTTTTCTCCGTGTCCCTCCGTGCTCTCCGTGGTGAGTTTAAATTTTTAACCACAGAGGGCACAGAGTAGCACTGAGGGTTTTTGGTAATACCGTTTATTCTCAACGCGTTTATCTGTACATATTACAAAGAAAACAGAGTATACTTAAAAAAGATTGAATCCACCAAATAGCGTTTGGCATTGCCAAGAATTATCGTTTATTTTGCAAATCAAACAAAAAAGTATGGCAAGAATACAATATTATTCGACCAATTTAAAGAGCGAAAAAGTTTCTTTCAGGGAAGCGCTTATTCGTGGTCAAGCTCCCGACAGAGGATTGTACATGCCCGATCAGATACCCGTACTCACCCCCGATCAGATAGAATCGTTTGCTGGTAAAAGTTATCCCGAAATAGCCGAAATCATATTAAAACTATACGTAAACGATGATATTTCGCAGGATGATCTATCACGATTGGTCAGAGATGCTTACAATTTTGAAATTCCCCTCGAGAATGTTTACGATCGCATACATGTAATGCGGCTCGACCGAGGACCAACGGCATCGTTCAAAGACTTTGCTGCCCGGATGATGGGCAGATTGATGCAATATTTTCTCAAACTGGAAAACCGTCGAATGCTGATACTTACTGCCACCTCGGGGGATACAGGTAGCGCCATTGCCAACGCATTCTATGGGCTCGATAACATTGAAGTAGTTATTCTATTCCCCGAGAAAGAAGTCACTGACCGGCAACGAAAGCAGATGACTACGTTGAACCAAAATATCACTGTGCTGGCCATCGATGGAAAGTTTGATGACTGTCAGGCATTGGTCAAACGAGCATTTGCTGACGAAGACCTATCGTTTTTACCCCTTTCTTCGGCCAACTCTATTAACATTGGACGTCTAATACCGCAGAGCATATATTATTTCTGGGCATGGTCTCAATTGGCCAACAATATAGACGATAAAATCATTTTCTCGGTACCATCGGGCAACTTTGGCAATCTTATGGGAGGTATCATAGCGCGACACATGGGGCTGCCAGTCGAACGTTTTGTTGTCTCGACCAATGAAAACGATGAAGTACCTGTATATTTTGCCAAAGGTTCCTACCAGCCCCTCATTCCATCGCGCAACTGCATTTCGAGTGCTATGAATGTGGGTCACCCCAGTAACATGGCTCGTATCGTTGCACTATATGGAGGTATTATGGATGAAAAAGGAAACATCAGCAAACAACCAGATATCGATCGTTTAAAAAAAGATTTGTGGCCAGTAAGCATTACCGATTCCCAAACACGCGAAACTATTAAGAATGCTTACGAAAAATACCGTTTATTACTTGAGCCTCATGGCGCAGTTGCCTGGGCAGGGCTACACCGCTTTTTTGAAGCACATCCAGAACTATATACTCCCTTTCAGCTATGTGTAACCCTTGAAACAGCCCATCCTGCTAAATTTCCTCAAGAGATTGAGCACATACTGGGCATACAACCCGATTTGCCCGAAAGTATGTCACATCTTGACGAAAAAATCGAGCACATGATCCCCATGAGCAATCGTTACGAAGATTTTAAAAATTATCTGTTGAAGCGCAAATAAATAATTTTGAAAGTATTATGGTATTTTTCTGTTCTGATTTAGAAGGTGTTTGGGTTCCAGAGGTTTGGATCAATGTGGCACGAATTACTGGTATCGATGAGTTAAAGTTAACCACCCGCGATATCAACGATTATGATAAGCTAATGCGCCATCGAATTGCCATACTGCACCAGCACAAAATTAGCCTTAAAGATATACAGCATGTGATTGGGCAAATAAAACCTCTCGACGGCGCAAGAGAATTCTTGCAGTGGATTCGAACGGTTAGTCAAATTGCTATTGTGTCCGATACTTTCGTTGAATTTGCGGCACCGTTGATGGCACAGCTCGATTACCCTACCCTATTCTGTAATTCGCTGGTTGTCAACGACGATGGGATGATAATTGATTACAAACTTCGACAGAAAGACCAAAAGCGTGAAGTGGTAAAAGCCTTAAAACAGCTTCAGTATCATGTAGTTGCTTTTGGCGATTCGTACAACGATATTAGTATGCTACAGGAAGCACACCAGGGAATACTGTTTTCCCCACCCGAAAATGTTAAAAATGATTATCCATCATTCCCGGTTGCCAACAATTATCAAGAACTGAAAAATTATATTCTTAAGTACCTGTGAATGCCGAATCGTATGTAGATTTAATTCAAAAACTCAAACAGTTTTTTTCGACGTCACCCATGCCGGGGTCGGAGGTGCAAGAAACTATGGCACCTTCGTACAAAAAACATATTCCAGTAAAACACCCAATTGTAGATGCTGCAGTATTGTTGCTTTTGTACCCTATCGACGACCAACCTTATTTTGTACTGATTAAACGAACGCCCGACGATTTATCCCCTCATGGAGGTCAGGTGAGTTTACCCGGTGGTAAATTTGAAAGTTCCGACATTACCTATCTTAATACCGCTCTGCGAGAAACTAGCGAAGAAATAGGCATCCCTGTCAATACAATTTATACAGTTGGTTCTCTGTCGTCGCTTATTATACCCGTTAGTGGTTATCGGGTATATCCCTTTGTAGGTTACCTCAATAACAAACCTGTGTGGTCGCCTAATAGCAGTGAAGTCAGCTACATTATTGAAGTTTCCATAAAAGAGCTCATCCAGCCAGAAAATGTCCACTATGAAACCATTATCTTTGAAGGGAACGAACATAGCATCCCTTATTTTAAACTGGTAGGAGAAAAAGTTTGGGGAGCTACTGCCATGATTTTAGCGGAATTTAAGGCCATCATCCTGCAAATACGCTAACATACTTGATATTGGGTTCAAAATTTGTAGTGTATGCCCAAGGTAATGAGAGCGGGAATAGGAAGATAAAATGCCTTGTCACTGGCTCCTATTCCTAAAGTAAAATTAAATTGCGTCTGAAAAACTAACCTCGAACTCAGGTTGAATGAACCCTGAATGCCTGGGCCTGCATACATGTAGGTAGAACGCTGAGTGAAAAGGGTACCGATACCCACTCGTAGCGGAAAAGCAACATTAAACCTCTTTCTAAAAATGCCAGGCGAGAAGCCCAATTCGAAATGTACAGGAAATTCCAGAGAGTCCTTACTAACCCCATAATTGTTAACTGCCAGTTGTAGTCCACCATGAAGGTTTCCCCACGGATTTTCCGCCTTAGCAGTACCAAACCATCTACGCATGTACAGAAAAACATTTCCTGAGTTAACATCATCGCTGAGAACCACATGGGGTAATACGCCCATGTCGATATTGGCCTCCTTATTCTTCCACCGCAGGTATTCTCCGCTCACCCACAGTGCTTTCTCTGGTTCGACCAATGGCATGATGGCTCCCCCTACTACGCCTGATTCCTTATGATAAAAAGGGGAAGGAGCAGGACTTACATAGATGGGGCGGATGGGAACGCATCCATACAGGCCCCCCAAAAGTAATATAACGAGGTTAGAGAACCATTTCATGTTCATGCTGATGCCATTTCTACTCAAATTTAAGATTCGTAAATCCGAGATAGATTGTTAAAAAATGTTAAAATAATGCTCAGTCCAAGCTTGCTCACAATCACCAGATGATCCCATTGGAAAAATTTGTTGACGGTGCTCCAAAACAACGTAAATATTTTTCTATTGATTAACAAATAGTTAAAAACACATATACAGCAAGCCACATCAACGAGAAGAATCCTCTATTTTAGTAATTAACGTTGAGGTAGCTTAACAACTTTCATCGGCAGATTATGCAATTGCGAAACGATATGCTCAAAATATTCCTTCATCCTTGTTTGGGCTTCGGAAGGAACAGGTAACGAAAAACTATCTGGTAAAGGCAGGACATAGTATTGATATTTTCCGTCCAGAACACCTTTATACACCCAATAGGGACAATACTGAGTGTGCACCGAAAAGGCACGAACCGAATCAGGTGAAACACGCCATTTTATCGTAAAAAAGGCCATAGCCCCTCCATCTCGATTGGGGTCTCGCTGATTGGAGATAAAATTTCCCAACGAGTAAAAGATAGGCACATTTTTTTTGCGAACTGTATCCATGATTTCTTCATAGGTCTGTACCACATGAGGATGCGAACCTACCACGATATCCATCCCAGACTGTACCAAAAAACGGGCAAGGCTCTTTTGCTCGTCCGAAGGCGTTGGTTCGTATTCCCTACCCCAATGCAGAAATACTATCTTTACATCAACATGCATAGAATCGGCACGCTGGATATCCCGAAGTATCTGCCTGCGATTAATCACATTCACAACATTAGGCGAATCGACAGGTATGCCGTTTGTTCCATAGGTGTAATTGAACAAAGCTATTTTTAACCCATGCTTCAATATTATCAACGGATACAGCGTATCTCGCATCCGTTCATCGATATAGGTACCCATGTGAGGAACCTTAAGGGAATCCAGTACTTTTATAGTACGTTCCATCCCATACTTTCCCTTATCGTAACAATGATTATTGGCAGTAGCCAGAATGTCAAAACCAGCAGCAACAAGATCTCGAGCCAATGCATCAGGACTTGAAAAAAGTGGATAACCTGTATAGGGAGAACCAGCAAGGGTAGTCTCAAGATTGGCAATGGCAATATCCACACTATCGAGTATAGGCTTTACAAACTGAAAACATGGAGTAAAATTATAGGTGCGTGTATTCGAATCGAATGCAGCATGCACCTGAGGCATGTGTCCCATGACATCGCCTGCAAATAAAATGGTGAGGCTATCTTCACAAAATTCGTCTTTACTCTGCCCCGAAACAATCGAAAAATGCAAAAACAAGGAAACCAAACAAAAAACAAAACATCTCCCCATAATTCCTGATTTTTTTTTCTCAAAGAAACAAAATCCTGTCCATAAAACAATAATGTTTGATCCTATATTCAAAAAAAGTCATGTTTGAAATCTATGGTACTATTTTTGCAATAGTTGCTTATTCCATTTATAATTCGATGCTAACCACGGTATGTGATAATATATGCATAATGATGATAAAAAGCCTTTCATGCAAAAAATTAGGAATATCACATCGTGTGAATTAAAATAATTGCTAACTTTGCCATTCATTTTTAAAAACAATAAATTATTGGTAACCACTTAAATAATAAAAATTATGTCAAAAATTAAAGTAGGTATTAACGGTTTTGGTCGTATAGGCCGTCTGGCATTCAGGGCTGCACAACTCCGCAATGATATTGAGATTGTTGGAATTAACGACCTCATTGACGTAGAGTACATGTCGTACATGTTGCGTTACGACACCGTTCATGGTCGTTTTAACGGAACCGTTGAAGTAAAGGACGGAAAGCTGGTTGTTAATGGCAAAGCTATTCGCGTAACCTCTGAAAAAGATCCTGCTAACCTGAAATGGGATGAAGTAGGAGCTGAATATGTGATAGAATCGACTGGTCTTTTCCTCGAAAAAGCTAAGGCAGAAGCCCACATTAAGGCTGGCGCCAAGAGAGTAATTATGTCGGCACCTTCGAAAGACGACACCCCCATGTTTGTGTATGGTGTAAACCATAAGACCTACACCAAGGATATGAGCATCATTTCGAATGCTTCATGTACCACCAACTGTCTTGCTCCCATCACCAAGGTGCTGCACGACAATTTTGGTGTTGTAGAAGGTCTTATGACTACCGTTCATGCCACCACCGCTACCCAAAAAACCGTAGATGGCGTGTCGGCAAAGGACTGGAGAGGTGGCCGTGCTGCTGCAGGTAATATTATTCCTTCGTCCACCGGTGCTGCTAAAGCTGTAACCAAAGTTATTCCCGAACTCAAAGGCAAACTCACCGGTATGGCTTTCCGCGTTCCCACGCTGAACGTGTCGGTTGTAGACCTTACCTGCCGCCTGGAAAAGGCTACCACCTACGAAGAAATTTGCAAGAAAATGAAAGAAGCCTCTGAAGGTGAACTTAAAGGTATTCTTGGATACACCGAGGATGAAGTTGTATCGAGCGATTTCATCACCGATCCTCGCACCTCTATCTTCGATGCTAAAGCTGGTATTATGCTCAACCCCAACTTCGTTAAGGTAATTGCTTGGTACGACAACGAATGGGGTTACTCCAACAAGCTGCTCGATATGATTGCTTACATGGACACCGTTAAGTAAACAATGACTTGATACTAAATAAAAGGCTATCCCGGGTGGATAGCCTTTATTTTTATCCCCTGATTTATCTTTTCAGAACGCATTTGTTAAATTTGCGTTCCTAAAAATCATCAACATGAGCAACATTGTAGCTATTGTGGGTCGGCCTAATGTAGGAAAATCAACGCTATTCAACCGACTAATTGGGTCGAGGGAAGCAATAGTGGACGAAACCAGCGGTACAACACGCGATCGGCATTATGGCAAAGCCGAATGGAATGGAAAAGAGTTTTCGGTCATCGATACGGGCGGTTACGTAACCGATTCGGATGATATTTTTGAAAAAGAAATTAATCGACAGGTTGAGCTTGCCATCGACACGGCCGATTTAATTCTGTTTATGGTTGATGTTATCAGTGGACTAACCGAACTGGACAAAGCAGTTGCCGATTTACTGCGCCGTTCGGGGAAAAAAACCATTCTGGTAGCCAACAAAGCCGATAATATCGAATTGGTACACCAGTCGTACGAGTTTTTGCAAATGGGATTCGAAGAGGTGATGCCTATTTCTTCCATGTCGGGAAGCGGTACCGGCGACCTGCTGGATAAAATTGTATCCATTTTACCAGACACCCCTGTCGAAGACCCCGAGGATTTACCCAAAATTACCATTGTAGGACGCCCCAACGTGGGCAAGTCGTCACTGGTAAATGCGCTACTGGGCGAAGAAAGAAATATTGTTACCCCCATCGCTGGAACCACGCGTGATTCCATCTTTACACGATATAACAAATACAATTACGATTTTTACCTTGTCGACACAGCTGGCTTACGTAAAAAAAGTAAAATAAAAGATAATATTGAGTTTTACTCTGTGATGCGATCGATCCGAGCCATCGAAAAATCGGATGTCTGTCTGTTGCTACTCGATGCTACAGTAGGTATCGAAGCTCAGGATATTAATATTTTCCGTCTCTGTCAACAAAACAAAAAAGGGATAGTAATATTGGTCAATAAATGGGACTTAATTGAAAAAAATACGCATACCACAGAAGAATACAAAAAAATTATACAACAACGAATAGCCCCATTTAACGATGTACCCATCATTTTTACTTCGGCCCTTACCAAACAACGTATTCACAAGGCACTTGAAACAGCCATTATGGTATTTGAAAACCGGCGTCAACGAATCCCTACCTCACAACTGAATGAGGTTATGCTTGCGGCTATTGAAAACTATCCTCCACCAGCAGTAAAGGGAAAGCTTATCAAAATCAAATATGTAACTCAACTTCCTACGCCATATCCTTCGTTTGTTTTTTTTGCCAATCTTCCTCAATACATCAAGGAACCCTACAAACGATATCTTGAAAATAAGCTGAGGGAACATTACAACTTTTCCGGGGTTCCGATTCAGATCTTTGTAAGGCAAAAATAAAAAAAATCGACCCGATTCGTTGTAATACATACGGTTTTCGGGTCGATTTTATGGTACCTGTTAATAGCACACGAATGACGCGGATTGAACGGATTAACGCTGATTTCATCCGTGACTATCCGTAGCATTCGTGGTATCCGTGTTCTATTACTGTTTTTGAAATGAGCCATTTTTACGTACTGGACAAAATCCTGGCTGTTTATTAGAAGATTAGACTAAAAACTGTCTTTTGTTAGCCTTTTCTATGAGTACGATACCTTTTTTAACTATGCTGCAGCCTGAAAAATGTCCATTACACCTATAATATTACATGCCCACTTTTTGTAGGAAGGCTGCTTTTTCCTGATTGAGTTTTGCCATATCCAATCCTATTGCTTTTTGGGCTTTTTCTTTCGTAGAGATATCAGGAATAGGTACTTCATTCACGCCTTTAGCTGCTAATATTCTGGCTAATTGCAAGCGCGCATCCTGTACCCTATCAATGCCAGATGCAATAATTCTCATCACTTCAAGGGGTGCATGGAAGGCCGCACCATGGCTTGCTGCTGCAAAATCCCAACGCCATTGGGCATGGCGAATGAGTTGTAAAATTGGTTGCATTTCCTTTTCGGTAGCCCCTTTATCCCATGCAGCCTTTGCCTCGTAATGGGCTCGAACCAGCAAACTTGCCAGGCGGTGACGTTCACGGGCTATCTTTTCCTGTCGTTCATATACGTTGCGTCTGAGTTCCTCTTCACTTTCGCGATGGCATACCTGACACGTTTTATTGATGTGGTACAGTGGGCTAACGATGTGATGATTGGTATATTTTGTTCCACCCTCACTTACATAGGGCATGTGACAATCGGCACAGGACAAACCACGCTGAGCATGAATACCCATCATATAAAGCTCGTAATCAGGGTGCTGAGCTTTAAGCATGGGTGTTCGACTGAGCGGGTGAGTCCAATCCGAAAAAGCCAGTTCATCGTAGTATTTTTCAATGCTATCGACAGACATTCCTTTCGACCAGGGAAACACAAGATACTTCTTTTCGCCCTTAAAATAGTACTCCACATGACACTGTGCACACACCAGCGTTCGCATTTCCTGATGAGTAACCGTGTTGATATCTTTTCCCATGGTAGCCATAGCTTCAAGCAAGGCCGGACGCGTAATCTGAAGCTGCATGGTAGCAGGATCGTGACAATCGGCACAACCAATGGGATTCTTAATCTCGCTGAGAAACGATGACAATTTCTTGCCATAGAAACCCTCTATACCCAGCTTATTCATCTGTTTAAGCACATCGGGACTTTTGCAGGTCCAGCACGTTCCTGGCATGGGACCATCATCGGGTTTCATAGGCGCTCCGGTACGTAACGATTTTAGCACATCTTCCACTGCATAATAGTGCCCCCTGCCCTGCTTATAATCCTTACTAAAAGGGTAGCCAGCCCAAAGAATTACCAATTCCGGCTCTTCGGCCAGCATATCGCGGGTGGCATTGCCACCATATTGCGTACGAAAACTGGTGTCGGAAGTGCGTAAATACGATTCGTATTCCTTTGGAAAGTATTTACCCCATGCCTCCCATCTACCTTCAAAGGGTTCGATTTTTGCCGGTACAGCACGTACGGCAAGAGATTCTGCCCTTCGTTCCATTATTGAGGATGCCAGTAGGCCAAGAAAAAAAGTAATAGCCAGTGACGAAAAAAAGATTACCCATCCCATCCACGGCTTTTCTCGAATAATTTGATTAATGCTCTTCATAATATTATGTGTTTTTTTCTCCGAATATAATTATTAAACTGTTTTTTAATTTGGTCAGATGGAACTCGCATTTAATATGGTTTGTGCACTAAAATCAAGCAAGTATGAGAAATTAATTTCATACTCGCTTATGTATTATGATCATTTCATCAATTGTTTTAACCACATTGGAACCGCACTTCCCGGTAAGGGCACCATTACTTTTTCGGTGGCCGACAGGCTCTTCACGCGGCCATGGGGTGTTTCGCGGTGACAATTCCAGCAGGCTCTTGAACTAAACGCTTCATCATTGCCAGTCTTCCGCTCAATGTATGCAAAAAGAGGGGCATGGCAACGTAAGCAATTATTCATCACAGCTTTCTGTCCTTCAGGTTTCATGATAATGGCCTGTGGTTCGGTACGCAGCGTAAAAATAGTGGCATGTCGCAAACCATCCTTTGCCTTAAAAAAATACTTTTTAAACACATTCTCATGCGGTACATGACAGTCGTTACATACCTGTCGAGCATGCGAACTATGCAACCAGGTAAGATACTCTGTGCTCATCACATGACAGTTAATGCAAGTCTCAGGTTTATCGGATACATACGACCATGCACGCGATAAATAAAAGGCATACAGCACAAAACCAAAAAATATCCCCGCCATCAGAATGGCAGCAAAAAGCCACTCTGACCGGGGAAAGAATTTGTTGATTATCCAGCGAAACATAGTATTATAAACGGCTAAGTAAAACCTTCTCAATCACTTCAGGTCCCATATCGGCACGTTCGCCCAACAGTTGATTGCGCTGACGGAAACGATCAACGATAATTTGCACCGTGTCCTTTCCAACGCCGTAATCAGAAAGACGTGTTTTAATTTGCATTGCATGGAAAAATGCTTCGGTCATTGCAATGATTTGATCGATATTATCGGCAGAAGGATTTTGAATTCCCAGCACACGATGCCCATACTGGATAAGCTTATCTTTTTTGTTTTCGCGCATCACATGCATCACCCCAGGCAATACGATGGCAAGCGTTTTTGCATGATCGATACCGTGCAAAGCTGTAAGTTCATGTCCAATGGCATGGGTACTCCAGTCCTCCGGAACCCCTGCACTGATTAAACCATTCAGCGCCATGGTTGTAGCCCACATAAAGGTAGCGGCATAGGTATAATTGGTTTTATTGTGCAGTACTTTGGGTCCCACTTCCATTAGCGTACGTAACAGGCTTTCAGAAAATCCATCCTGCACACCAGCCCCAACAGGATAGGTTAAGTACTGCTCCATCACATGAACAAAGGCATCGACCACCCCATTGCTAATTTGCGTATCGGGCAACGTAAAACAGTACTGGGGGTCGAGAATTGAAAATACGGGCTTAACCAGCGGACTACTAAATGCTAACTTTTCCTTAGTAGAATACCTTGAAATTACAGCATTGCCATTCATTTCGGTACCCGTAGCCGGCAGCGTTAATACCGTACCCAGGGGTAATGCCTTCGTAACCTCAGCTTTTCCAGTTAAAATGTCCCAGGGATCCCCTGCAACAAATGGGGCAGCAGCAATAAATTTAGTACCATCAATCACCGAACCTCCTCCCACTGCTAACAAGAAAGAAATACCTTCCTTCTTAACAATTTCAACCGCTTTCATAAGCGTCTCGTACGAAGGATTAGGCTCGATTCCACCAAATTCAACATAGGTAAAGCCCTTTAGCGCTCCTAACACAGCATCATACACACCATTTCGCTTAATGCTTCCCTGCCCATAAGTAAACAAAATCTTTGCATCGCGAGGCAATAGCCTTGATAATTGGGAAACCTGATCTTTCCCAAACACAATTCGTGTAGGATTCTGAAATTCAAAATTTAGCATAGGTATTGTTTTTTAAATTTTTGCTTAAATTTAGGACAAAAATAGCAAAAAAAATAATTTAAGTATTTCAGAACCCAAATTATTTTAATAATTTTGCACCAACAATAATTGAACATATATAAATAATTATATATTTGCAAAAATTTTGACACATGGGAATAACCAGTTTGCTTGTACTTTTTCTAAGCGGCCTGGGGTTTGCTGCCTTAGCCATCGGGCTCAACAAAATTCTCTCCTACAGTCGTCCCAACCCGATCAAAGCTGAACCATACGAATGCGGTGTACAAACACACGGAACCACATGGGTACAGTTTAATGTAGGATATTATCTTTTTTCGCTAGTATTTTTAATTTTTGATGTCGAGATAGTGTTTATGTATCCATGGGCGGTAGTGTTCAAACAGGTAGGACTTGTAGCTCTTATTGAAATAATCTTTTTCATTGCTATTCTCTTTTTTGGGTTGTTATACGCATACAAAAAGAAAGCACTTACATGGATGTAATTCAAAAACAATTTGACGACTTCCCAGGCGAAGTTTATCAAGACAAGAGCGGACATTCGAGTATCATCATAACACAGATTGACCGTTTTGCCAACTGGGCACGTAGCAATTCGTTATGGCCATTGATATTTGGCACAAGTTGCTGTGCTATTGAAATGATGTCGGCTGCTTCAGCGAAGTACGACTGGTCGCGATTTGGTTTTGAGGTAGCTCGAGCCTCCCCTCGTCAGGCCGATTTAATTATAGTAGCGGGTACGATTACCTTGAAAATGGCTCCGGTGCTGAAGCGACTATACGACCAGATGCCTGAACCTAAATACGTAATTGCGATGGGGGCATGCAATATAACCGGTGGTCCCTTTATGCTGCATTCCTATTCGGTAGTCAATGGTATTGATAAAATTGTCCCTGTGGATGTTTATATCCCGGGTTGCCCACCACGTCCCGAAGCGTTATTGCACGGAATGATAAAACTGCAGGAAAAAATTAAAAACACAAAAGCGTACGTAATTGAAAAACCTAAAAAATAGCAGACATGTCGCAACCCGTAGAAGAAGCTATAAAAAAAATATTTCCAGAATTAACTTTGACCAGTTGGGCACAATTTCCTGCGATTGAAATAAGCAGGGACTCCCTTTTATCGGCATGCGAAAAATTGACAACGCACCCCGATTTGCGTTTCGACATGTTGGTATGTTTAACAGCTGTCGATCGTACCCCTAGGCTCGAAGTGCTTTACCACCTGCGTTCCACAACACATGGTCACGAGCTAATAGTGAAAACCGAACTGGATGAATCTCAGCTTGAGATTCCCTCGGTGGTTTCTTTCTGGAAAGCTGCAGAACTGTTCGAATTGGAAGTGTACGATATGTTTGGAATTACTTTTACCGGACACTCCGATCTGCGACGACTTTTTATGCCCGATGACTGGGACGGATATCCCCTACGCAAAAGCTATAAAGCCAGTGAGGTTGCCGATAATTATTTAAAGTCGCACCAACTATTGATTAATTGAATATGGAACAGCATATCGAAAGCCATATTATACAGTCTTCGGACGATGAATTTATCATTAACGTAGGGCCACAACACCCCTCCACCCATGGTGTCCTTCATTTACAGCTTAAGCTCGATGGGGAAAAAATTGTAGACCTGCGCCCTTTTTTGGGTTACATTCACCGGGGAATAGAAAAAATGAGCGAATCGCTTACCTATAAGCAATTTATATACCTTACCAGCCGGATGGATTACCTTTCGGCACATATTAACAATCAGGCCTGTTGTTTGGTTATTGAAAAAGGATTACAAACCGAAGTCCCCGAACGTGCCAAAGTAATCCGTACCCTCATGGCAGAGTTGACACGACTGGCATCGCACCAACTCTGGTGGGGTTCTACCGGTCTGGATATGGGTGCCGTTTCCCCATTTTTCTATGCTTTTAGGGAACGCGAAATGATTCTCGAAATTTTCGAAGAAACCTGCGGGTCACGACTAACCATGAATTATTGTGTACCAGGTGGTGTGATGAACGATATTCATCCCGATTTTGTAAGAAAAGTCAAGCAACTGATTAAACAATTCAGAGAAAACATTCATGAATACGATGAGTTGCTGACGGGTAATCCAATTTTTCAATCGCGAACACAGGGTATAGGATATTTATCGAAAGAAGATGCAATAGCGCTTAGCTGCAGTGGTCCGGTAGCAAGAGCATCGGGAATAAGCTGTGATGTGCGTAAGAAAAATCCGTACGATGCTTACGATCGCGTATCATTCGACGAAATTATCGCCACAGAGGGCGACTGCTTTGCACGCTATCGCGTTCGACTGGAAGAAATGAAACAATCGATGAATATCATCGAACAGCTTATCGACAACATACCTACAGGTGAATATCGAACAAAAATCAAAGGCATCATTAAATTACCCGTCGGCGAGTACTATCAAAGGGTTGAAACAGCCAGGGGTGAATTAGGGGTATATCTTGTAAGTGATGGTAGCAATAAGCCCTACCGCATAAAATTTCGTACTCCCAATTTTTCGAACCTGGGGGCATTAAAACCTATGAGCCTGGGGGGTAAAATAGGTGACCTTGTAGCCATTATGGCCTCCCTCGATTTAATCATTCCCGATATTGACAGATAAATGAAAATGTATGATGATACATTGGATAGGACAAAAATTGAATGACATATTTGGCCCCTTATGGGCACCTTATGTTGGATACATACTGGTGGGACTGGTTATTATTACGCTGGTAGTTGTAATGGCTGTTATTTCAATCTACCTCGAACGTAAGATAGCAGCCTTCATGCAAATGCGATTAGGTCCCATGCGCGTGGGTAAATGGGGTACCCTTCAGGCTTTTGCCGATGTATTTAAGCTCATGTTGAAGGAAAGTCTTACCCCTGCCCAAGCCGATAAACAACTATTCCACATAGCCCCGTATCTGGTACTTACCGTGAGCTTTTTAGCTTTTGCCCCCATCGCATTTTCGCCCACATTACAATTATGGGACATGAATATTGGGGTACTCTATATCACCAGCATCAGCAGTGTGGGGGTCATTGGAATTTTAATGGCAGGATGGTCGAGCAACAACAAATATTCTCTCTTAGGGGCTATGCGTAGTGGGGCTCAGATTGTTAGCTACGAACTTTCGGCTGGCATTGCAATATTGACCATTGTCATGATGAGTGGGTCGTTAAGTGTTTCGGGCATTATACAATCGCAAGCCGATGGCTGGTGGATCTTCAAGGGACATATCCCTGCCATCATCGCATTTGTTATTTTTGCCATTGCCAGCACGGCCGAACTTAACCGTGCACCCTTCGACCTTGCAGAGGCAGAGCAGGAACTTACCGCAGGTTTCCATACAGAGTATTCCGGAATGCAGTTTGCCATGTTTTTCCTGGCCGAATATACCAACATGTTTATTGTTTCGATGTTGGGTACCACCCTTTTCCTGGGCGGTTGGATGCCCCTGCACATAGCAAATTGGGAAACCTTTAACCACTTAATGGATAAAATACCTCCATTTTTGTGGTTTTTCGGTAAAGTATTTATCAGCCTTTTCATGATTATATGGTTTCGATGGACTTTCCCACGCTTGCGAATCGACCAATTATTAAAACTGGAATGGAAATACTTGCTTCCCATTGGAATGGTAAACCTGGTGATTGGTGCTATCGTAACCTGGTTGGGATGGATTTTTTAAAAAAGACCGTATGAATGCAGCAAAACGATATTTTACCTCCATTTTTAAAGCTATCGTAGCTTTGCTCAAGGGGATGAAACTAACCGGTTCGTACCTGGTTCGTCCTTCGAAAATATTGACCCAACAATATCCTGAAAATCGGGATACGCTGTATATTCCACAACGATTCAAAGGAAGGGTAGTCATGCCCCACGACGAAAACAATGAGCACAACTGCACTGCCTGTACGCTTTGCCAGCTGGCATGTCCAAATGGGTCAATACAGATTATCTCAAAAAATATTGACATGCCCGATGGAACTAAAAAGAAAGTGCTCGACCGATGGGTATACAATCTGGGAAGCTGTACCTTATGTCAGCTATGCATCGATGCCTGTCCCAGCGATGCCATTGTCATGGACAATGGTTTCGAATTTAGCGTGTACGATAAGTCGAAACTTATATATGAACTCAACCGCCCTGGTTCCAGGCTAAAAGAGAAAAAAACTGAGAAGCAGGCATAATCAAAACTTGAATGCTATGACACTTGAGCAAATACTTTTCTATACGATTTCGGGTTTGGTATTATTTTTTGCCTTTATGGTAATTGTATGTCGCCGCATTTTTCGATCGGCCATATATCTGCTCTTTTCCCTACTGGGGATAGCTGCCCTATACTTTATGATGGATGTTGAATTTATTGCGGCCATTCAAATTATCGTTTATGTAGGTGGTATTGTTGTCTTAATCATTTTTTCCATCTTTCTCACCCATCAGGTAGGTGAAAAAATGCCGAAAAAACTTATTAAGCGCATTGTCCCAGCACTTATTTTATCGTTGGCTGGTTTTTTACTCACCATCGATATGCTTGCACATCACAACTTCAACACCGGCATTAATCCCGAAAAATTTAATCCCACGGTTGAAAACATTGGACATCAATTGCTCGATTATAAAAATTATGGCTATGTACTTCCTTTCGAAATTATAAGCTTTCTTTTACTGGCAGCCTTGATAGGAAGTATAGTAATTGCCATTCGCCCAAAACAACAACAAGCTAAAAACTAAATACTATGGAAGGTATACCATTGCTACACATCCTCATCCTCAGTACTGCCCTGTTTTTCATTGGAATATATGGTTTTTTTACAAGACGCAACCTGATTACCATGCTTATTTCAATTGAGCTGATTCTCAACAGTGTAAATATAAACTTTGTAGCCTTCAATAAATACTTATACCCTCAACAACTCGAAGGTATATTTTTCAATATTTTCATCATAGCCATTGCAGCAGCCGAAGTTTCGCTTGCAATAGCTATAATTATCAATCTATACCGAAAATTTAACACGATTGATATAGAAGATACCAACACGATGAAGCATTAATAACCAGTAAACTTGAATGGCAATGAATCTTAGCATACTTGTTTTGATATTACCCTTTCTCACCTTTGTAGGTTTAGCATTTTTTGGCAAACGACTTTCGGGTATTACCGCTGGTATTATTGGAAGCATTTCTACAGGTATTATTTCCCTGATAGCAGCGTTTATTGCCTTTAACTATTGGGTAATGTCGGATGGAAAATCAACGATGATACTATTTAATTTTCCCTGGCTTACCTTTAACGAACACCTGGCAATTAACATGGGTTTGCTGCTCGACTCACTTTCGATTATGATGGTAGCAGTGGTAACCTTTGTATCCTTCATGGTACATTTGTACAGCATCGAATACTTAAAAGGCGAAGAGAGATACGGAAGTTATTTTGCCTATCTCTCCCTGTTTACTTTCTCCATGTTGGGGTTGGTATTATCGGTCAATATTTTTCAGATATATGTTTTCTGGGAATTAGTGGGTGTTTCTTCTTTTTTACTGATTGGCTTTTATTATCAACGACCCTCGGCTGTTGCAGCAGCCAAAAAAGCTTTTATTGTTACACGTTTTGCCGACCTGGGTTTTCTGGTGGGCATTCTAATATTGAGCTTTGAAGCCAAAACCCTCGATATACCCATGCTTATCGAACGCCTGAGCTCACCTGATACTTTAACATCCGGAAACATAAAAATGCACATGGTAGGAGGGTTATCGGTAATATCCATTGCCATGTTTTTAATATTTATTGGTGGAGCTGGGAAGTCAGCCATGTTTCCCCTACATATCTGGTTACCCGATGCCATGGAAGGCCCAACCCCTGTATCTGCGTTGATTCATGCAGCTACCATGGTGGTCGCAGGGGTATATCTGGTGGCACGCTTATTTCCTGTATATTTTGTACTTACCCCTGAGGTGCTGCATATTATCAGCTGGGTAGGAATTATATCTGCCCTACTGGCTGCGCTGATTGCATGTACCCAAACCGATATTAAACGGGTGCTGGCCTACTCTACCATCTCGCAAATTGGATATATGATGTTTTCGCTGGGTATCACCGCATACAGCCATGGCGAAACGCTGGGATATACCGCTTCGCTATTTCACCTATTTACCCATGCATTTTTCAAAGCCTTGCTTTTCCTTGCAGCAGGCGTCATCATTCATGCGGTGCATAGTAACGAGGTAGCGCAAATGGGCGGTCTACGCAAGTCGTTACCCACCACCCATATTGCTTTTCTACTGGCAACACTGGCCATTTCGGGTATCCCTCCGCTATCGGGATTCTTTAGCAAAGAAGCCATACTAACCGCTACGCATCATGCCAACCCCGTTATTTTCTGGCTTGCCGTTATCGGCAGTAGTTTGACTACCTTCTACATGTTTCGCTTATATTATCTAATATTCTGGAACAAACCTGCTGAACATCACCGACACCACGAACATGCTTTGTTTAGCATTCCACTTATTATACTTACGCTGGGAACCCTCCTGAATGGTTTCATCCCCTTTGGCCAATTTATTTCGGTCGGTTTGGAAAAAGTACAAATATCCTTTGAATTAGGTATGGCTGCAGTGCCCGTAGGGGGTTCGTTATTGGCCATTCTGCTGGCAACGCTATGGTATGCAAAATCTACTTCGTATCCCGATAAATTTGTATCTCTCTTAAAAAATTTTTATCGCTGGACCTATCGAAAATTTTATTTCGACGAACTATATCAATTTGTTACCCACAAAATTATTTTTAATCTCATCGGACGCCCCATTGCCTGGTTCGACCGTAACATCGTCGACGGAACCATGAATGCCATGGCCTGGGGTAGTATGTATTTTTCGCAGGCTATTAAAAGAATACAATCGGGAAATGTGCAGTCCTATACCATGTATTTTTTGGGTGGGGTGATTATTCTTTTAAGTATTTTACTGTATGCTTATGGTTATAATCTAATAAATTAAAAATATCGATATGAACCTGTTGATGCTGATATGGATTCCCTTATTGACCCTTTTAACCATACTATTGCTTAAAAAGGATAAAACAATAAAAATTGTAAGCTTGATTGGTAGCGGTATTCAATTGTTATATTCGCTGGTTCTCATTATTTCTTACTACCGCTATCGAGCCGCTGGGTGGACAGATGCATATCTTTTCGAAAATCGAATTACATGGTTTCCTTCGTTGTCCATCCATTTTTCAATGGGAGTAGATGGTATTTCCCTGATAATGATTGTACTAACAGCCCTGGTAGTTTTTTCGGGGATATTGGTTTCGTGGAATATACAGACACGAATCAAGGATTTTTTTGCGCTGATAATACTTCTGAGTCTGGGTGCTTATGGTTTCTTTATTTCCACCAACCTGTTTGTACTGTTTTTCTTTCTTGAGCTTGCTGTTATTCCCAAATATTTGCTCATTGGCATTTGGGGAAGTGGGAAAAAGGAATACAGTGCGATGAAGTTAGCGTTGATGCTCATGGGAGGTTCTTCGCTTATACTACTGGGACTGCTGGGTTTTTATCATTATTCTGGCATATACGGGGGTACATCCACCTGGGATATCAAAGAACTGGTGCACCTATCGTTGCCCATTGAAGTACAGCGAGTCCTTTACCTGTTGACCTTTACCGGATTTGGAATTTTTACGGCACTATTTCCCTTTCATACCTGGGCACCCGATGGACACTCATCGGCTCCTACAGCGGCCTCGATGTTTCTGGCCGGGATATCGATGAAGCTGGGCGGATATGGATGCTTGCGCATTTCAACCTTTTTATTGCCCGAAGCTGCTCAAGAACTTTCGTGGATATATATCATACTTGCCTCCATTGCCATCCTTTACGGAGCTTTTGCCACCATGATGCAGAAAGATTTGAAGTACATGAATGCCTACTCTTCTGTTAGTCATTGTGGTTTTGTGGTACTGGGTATAGCCATGTTAACCCGGGCTGGGTTGATGGGAGCTATTTTGCAAATGGTTTCGCATGGGGTGATGACAGCTCTTTTCTTTGCCGCAATTGGTATGCTATACGAACGAACCCATACACGAATGATCAATGAAATGGGCGGATTGATGAAACCACTTCCTTTTATTGGTTCAGCATTCATTGTGGTAGGACTATGTTCGCTTGGGCTGCCCGGCTTGAGTGGCTTTATTGCCGAAGCTACTGTTTTTGTTGGTTCATGGGAAAGAACGGGATTGCTTTACCGCATAGCCACTATTGTTGCAGCAGCCTCCATCGTGGTTACTGCTGTATATATCCTACGGGCTCTGGGGTCAACTTTGTGGGGTACCATCTCGCACAAAGAGTATGCTGTGCTAAAAGATGCAACATGGAACGAAAAAGCCGTTATTTTCTTGCTCATGTCGGGCATTGTCATGATGGGCTTTTTCCCTTTCCTTTTTATTCAGCTACTTAACCATGATGTGTTGACTATTATGAATAATGTTATAAAGTGATTCGACTATGGATTTTACACTTTTACGCTTTGAATGGGTATTGATTGGCATTATTGTCGTTCTATTGGTCGGCAAACTCACTGATATTGATAAGAAACCTTACTTTATTCCATTGATTAACCTGTTACTTGTCGTCAATATCCTTTTAGGTTTTGTTCCCATGCCCCATGGTGAAGCCTTTGGTAATTTTTTTCGCACGAATTCGCTCATTGCTTTTGAAAAAAATATTCTCAATATAGCTTTGCTACTAATATCCGTCATGGGCAATGAATGGTTAAAAAAAACCACCGTACAGGCCGAACACTATATACTACTTCTTACAAGCATGCTGGGTATATTTTTGATGCTCTCGAGTACACACATTTTGCCTTTTTACCTGGGACTTGAGATGTCCACCATACCGCTTGCTGCCCTGGCCAATTTTGAGATGTCGTCTCAAAAATCGTCGGAAGCCGGTATAAAACTCATCCTGTCCTCAGCTTTTTCAACAGCCATCATGTTGTTTGGTATTTCTCTATTATATGGTGTGAGCGGTAGCTTGTATTTCAACGATCTTGCCAACGCCATGCAAAGCCAGCCGCTTCATCTGGCAGCATTTATCTTCTTTATCTCGGGGGTATTTTTCAAGATGTCGGTAGTACCTTTTCATCTTTGGACAGCCGACGTATACGAGGGTGCGCCCACTGCGGTAACCAACTACCTGGCATCAATTTCAAAAGCTGCCATTGTGTTTGTGCTTTTCAACGTTTTATTTAAAATATTTGGACACCTACAAGAGGGATGGACTCTCATCGTCTCACTGCTTGCTATACTGAGTATGACCATTGGTAATCTTTTTGCTCTGCGGCAGGAAAACATCAAACGCCTCTTAGCATTTTCATCAATAAGTCAGGTAGGATACATTTTAGTAGCATATATAGGCTTTTCCCCTCATTCGCTGGGTGCAGTTTTTTACTTTATAATTGTTTACCTGTTGAGCAACATTACTGCCTTCGGAGTTGTAAGTATTGTCGAAAGTACCACCGGCAGGGTCACCCTCGATGCATACAAAGGGCTATACCATCGCTTTCCTACATATGCTTTATTTATGGCAATTGCGCTATTTTCATTGGCAGGAATACCGCCTACGGCAGGTTTCTTTGGCAAATTATTTTTGCTAACAGCAGGTATCCAGCCTATGTACTATTGGGTACTCGTTGTAGCCGCTATCAACCTTATCCTATCACTTTACAACTACTTGCGCATTGTTCGTATCATGTTTATCGAGAATGGAGAGAACAGAATAGAAAGTATCTCAACGAATCGTCTCATTTTGGTTACCATGGCAACGTGCGTTCTGTTGATTCTGGCATTTAGTTTCTTTCCTCAGGTATACCAGTGGGGCATCGCATGGTACGGTTTTGTCCGATAATAGAATTTAATGTCAAAATAACACGTTTAATGCAAATAAAATCATCGCGATAATCTCTTGCAATGCCTTAATTTATATTGAATTTAAATTTCTTTTAACATACCTTTGCATGCGTTTTTAAAGGTATAGCAATGAGACAGTTAAAAATCACCAAGTCTATTACTAATCGAGAAAGTGCTTCTCTTGACAAGTATTTACAGGAAATAGGAAGAGAAGAACTTATCACAGTAGAAGAGGAGGTTGAGCTTGCGCAACGCATTAAAAAAGGTGATAAAGCTGCATTAGAAAAGCTTACACGCGCCAATTTACGTTTTGTAGTTTCTGTTGCCAAACAATATCAGAATCAAGGTTTAACATTACCCGACCTCATCAATGAAGGGAATCTGGGATTGATGAAGGCAGCTGAGAAATTTGATGAAACACGAGGATTTAAATTTATCTCATACGCCGTATGGTGGATACGTCAATCGATATTACAGGCTCTTGCCGAACAAGCTCGCATTGTACGCTTGCCGCTTAATCAGATTGGTTCCTTGAATCGCATACACAAGGCCTATGCACTCTTTGAGCAGGAACACGAACGTGCACCTACTCCCGAGGAACTGGCTCAGCTACTCGACATGCCCAAAGATAAGTTGGCCGAAACCATGCGTGTGTCGGGCAAACATGTTTCGGTCGATGCTCCTTTGCTCGATGGCGAGGATAGCACCTTACTCGATGTAATGTCGAATCCCGACTCCCCGCTTGCCGACCGAGCCTTGATTCGTGAATCACTTACCAAAGAAGTAGAACGTGCTCTTGAAACCCTTACCGAACGTGAACGTGAAATCATTAAATGCTTCTTCGGAATTGGTTGTACAGAAATGTCGCTCGATGAAATTGCCGAAAAATTAGGACTCACTCGCGAACGCGTTCGACAAATCAAAGAAAAAGCTATCCGACGCTTACGTCATTCCAATCGGAGTAAATTTTTGAAAGATTATCTTGGATAAATACATGTGCTCTCTTCTCATTACAAAGAACCGAAAGCAATCGGTTCTTTTTTTTTTTATCTAAAAATTAAACCAGTGCCATCCTGTATTACATGTTTTCTTCAGAGGTAACAACATGTTTGAGGTTTTTTAATAAAAATCATACCTGGTTTCAAATACAATTTTTAAATAATCAATCTTTTTATTAACTTTCGATAAAATCCACCTATATGTTTGATACCCGCCGAACCATACGTTGGTATTTTAAAAATTCAATCCAGATCTGGGGAATGCTTTGCTTTTTTATGGGAGGTGGACTGTTTCTGTACAACTATTTTGCCAACACCATTAGCATCGACCGTGCAATACTTATCATCGTCTTATCCCTGGGTATGTGGGTAGCAGGCAGAATCATTTTGTTGGCTACTCGTAAAGAGGTTGAAAATGAATTAGAACAGCTTATCGAATACGAAAGTATGCTGGAAAAAGAAATATCGTTGACCGACCTGATACAAATGATACCCTTACCGGCTATGTTGATCGAAATGCAAAAAGAAATAAAGGTCAAAGACGTGAATGAGGCAATGGCCAGGATATTGGACAGAAAAAGTGAAGAGATACTCGACGTTCAATTGAACGAACTAGGCATACTCTCTCCTGAAAATATTCAAATGCTCATCAATACAGGCAAAATATCGAATGTAAAAATTGATTTAAAAAAACAAACCTATGCACTCTGGGGAAATTACAGCATGGTAAAGGATGTGCCAACGGCAATATTGCTTTTTATTCCTCAAGATGCAGAGAATAAAGAGCAACCGCCTTTGATGTTTGACGCTAACTTTTACCACAACCTGGGACACGATATTTTTGATGCAATCAATGCCATCATTGGTTTCACAACACTTTTGGACTATGAAAGCAGCAACCCGGATAAAAAACAACAATATCTTAATATCATTCAGGTAAATGCACGCAAGATTCAATGGCTTATTTCAAATTATTTGCAAAGCCATTTCAATGAAAATTACCCATTGCGGACCGCTACCGACATTGAGAATCTGAATATGTTACTCGACGATATTCAACTTCGATTAACCCGAGAAATTCCTGATTTTTCAGCTCATATCCAACTCTCCTTATCAAAATCCTATAGCGATGAAGAAGCCTTTTTAATCATCGATAATCAATTAATTTATCAGCTGTTTCTCAATCTTTTCATGTTTCTATACGATGATAAAAACCAACTCCAGATCAATATTAGCTACGATATAGATGCCATGCATGTGAAATTTATCGTTAAGGTTACTTCGGCTTTCCCTCTGGAACTATATGCTTCAAAGGTAGCAGCATTATTCAAAGCCTCTAAAACACAGATATCGTATCCGCAAGAGCTTAACCTTCACATATTTAAAAAGATTATTCAATATATAGGCGGACAAACCGAGGTAATTTTACCCAATGACGATACCACCATTATAACTTTCACGGTACCAGCCCAGGCGTATTCGTCCAGTACGAATTCTATCTCCAACACACTACCTATTTTTGACAAAACTATCCTGTCCGACAAGCATATTTTGGTAGTAGAGGATATCGATTATAATCGCATGCTTTTAAAAGAATATCTCACCGATACCGGTGCTATCATACATTTTGCCAGCACAGGGCAGGAAGCATTAGAACTTTGTCGCCTACATCCATACATGGATGTTATCTTATTGGATATTCAACTTCCCGATACCGATGGCTTTCAGCTTATTGATGAACTTAAAAAAAACTGTCCACATGTTGTCGTAATTGCCCAAACTGCATATACCAGTGTATACGATAAAAAAAGAGCATTAGAAGCTGGTTTTAACTTCTACCTTTCAAAACCCTTAAAACAGGATATATTACTCAAGGCACTTACTAGGGCTGTTCAAAAACATGTGAATTAACAGTGATGAGCACCAGGTAATATTGGATTACATTCTTAGTTTTTTCAGCTCTTCTTTCATTCGGGCAATATCTCTTAACCAATCCTCGATATCGTGCTCATGTTCAAGCTCTTCATTGAGAATCTGGACTGCTATCTGATAGGTCGAATGATCTTTTCCAACGGTAAAGTCGGCAATTTCTTTATATCGTTGAATGGCACAACGTTCACCTTTCAAATTTTGTTCAAGTATAACTTCAACATAAGGATCAGTAGGGTCTTCGTATGCACAACGTGCTAACTTAGTCCAGTCTGCAGGATTTGTAACCGGTGTTCCACCTAATTGGATAATCCTGCCAACGATCAATACTGCATGACCTAATTCCTGATCAGCATGCAATAATAATTCGGGCTCTATTTCACTTCGCATAGGACCTTCCATTAACCGAGCTCCAATCCAATACTGGTAATAGGCAAGCCATTCTTCAGCAAGCGCTGCATTCAACATTTTTAATAATTCATCCACATTAACGGATGAAATTTGAACTCCCTGTGCTCCCATAGCTTTTTTGCGATAAAATTAACACTTTTACAGTGTATAAACCACTTTTAAACGTTATTTATTCAACGTCTAAATTAGAATGGGACACAATGGACAAAATTCAGGCTATTTTTTAGACAATTAGTTGTAAAGGCGTATAGAAAGACTAATTATCAGTAGATGCCTTCCGCCTTAAACCCACATTCTCTTCAGTAATAGCAAAGAAACTGGGGAATCATCACTGCTGTAATACAATTACTCCTCATCTAATGCTCTGTTCAACAAATTGTCGGGAAAACTTTTGCTGGTCTTAGCCCCCAGAAGTTTTAACTGTTCTGCACGTTTAATAACGTTTCCACGCCCCTGGGCAAGGCGTTGCATTGCGTTCTGGTAATGTTGCTGAGTCATTTGTATTTTTTTGCCCAGTTCAATAAGCTCTTCGACAAAGCGGGTTAATTGGTCGTAAAGCTCTCCACCTACCCGAGCTATTTCCTCGGCGTTACGATTTTGCTTTTCCTGCCGCCAGATACTTTCTACCATCTTCAAAGCTGCAATAAGATTGGTAGGACTTATCAAAAGGATACGTTTATCGTAGGCCTCGTTCCATATCCCCGCTTCCTGCTGCATTAGAAGTAAATATGCTGGTTCAATTGGAATAAACAGCATTACAAAATCGAGGGTTCGCAGTTCAGGGATATTCTGGTATTGCTTTTTCGATAATTCATCGATATGCTTTCGCACCGACATTATGTGCTCCCTGAGAGCAGCACGTCGATCTTCCTCTGTTTCGGCCGAAACATATCTGTCGTATGCGGTAAGGGAAACTTTCGAATCAACCACAATACTACGATTACCCGGATACAGGATAACCACATCGGGACGAAGCCGATTACCCTCGGCCGAAGTGAATGAGGGCTGTATAAAATATTGTTGATCACGAATAAGCCCCGATTTCTCTAAAATACTTTCCAGTAGCATTTCGCCCCAGTTGCCCTGGGTCTTGGTATCACCCTTAAGTGCTCGTACCAGATTTCTGGCCTCTTCGCTGAGCAACTGATTCATTTCGGCCAAACGTTTTACTTCCTCTTTGAGCGAAAAACGCTGCTGGGCTTCTTTATCATAAGTCTCTTCAACCTTTTTCTCAAATTCCTTTATCTTTTCCCCTAAAGGCTTTAATATTTCATCCAGATTGACCTTATTTTGTTCGGTAAATTTTTTGGCTTTTTCTTCCAGAATATCATTTGCAAGATTGCGAAATGTCACTGTTAGTTTTTCCTGCATATTTTCCAGTTCTGCCTTCTGTTCGTCCAGTTTTTGTTTCAGAAAGCTATGTTGTGCCTCCAATGTACTATTCTGCCTGATTAAATCGGTAATTTGTTGCTGTTTGTCGTCCAGTTGTTTCTGAAGACTCCCATAATCATTCTCGATCTTTAAAAATTTTTCTTCGGCTACCCTAATTTCTGTACGATATTTGCTATGTAGAAGGACAAAAGTTAGCAAACAACCAGCCAAAAAAGCAGTTAAAATATAGACAATTAGCATAGTAAATTGATGTTTAAATAACATCCCAAAAATAAATGAAATTTGCGGGATGGATTGAAAACCAAAAGTAAATGACTCAAAAAAAATACAAACATTTATTTTTCGATATCGATCGTACCCTTTGGGATTACGAAACTAATGCTGTAGAAACGCTCATCGATATGTACCACAAGCGAAACCTCGATAGTTACGGGGTATCGCTGCAGAAATACCTGGATGAATTTTACTACTGGAACGATTACTATTGGGAACAGTTCATGGCAGGCGAAGTAAGCAAAGATACCCTACGTGACGATCGTTTTTTTAAAACGTTAGATGCACTGGGTATTCAAAATCGTGAATTAGCGCTTACCCTCTCGGCCGACTATATTGAAATTAGTCCTACTAAAACTAAGCTTTTCCCTAAAGTTAAAGAAACGCTTGCCTATCTTAAAGAACGCTATCATTTACATGTCATTACCAATGGTTTCAATGAAGTACAATATCAAAAACTTGAGAACAGCGGTATTCGTCATTTTTTTGAGCGTATCATAACTTCCGACAGTGTCGGATATCGAAAACCCCATACCAAAATTTTTGAATTTGCTTTGACCTCTGCCAATGCGCGGAAAGTTGAATCCCTCATGATTGGCGACAACTGGGATATCGACATCCTGGGTGCAAGAGAATTTGGTATAGACCAGGTATATTTCAATCCCCATCGCATCGTGCATGAAACCAAAGCCACATACGAAATCTTTCAATTCGAAGAGTTGGTAAATATCCTCTAAAATTCTACACCAAATATTGCCAGAGAAACTGGTAGATTTAACAAAAGAAAAGAGCATAATTTTAGCTAACCACATTCCGCCCCTCGACTAAACAATCCAATAGGTTTAGAAAGGCGTTTCATCGTCAAATGCGGTATTGGGCTTAAAATCATCGGCGGGTGAAATAGTTTCCTCGTTCATTCGCGAACTTTTGGTAATAATAGGTCGCACAGCCACATTTTCGTCGATAGGTACTATTTCATCGAGCTCCACAAAACGAGCAATTTCGTCGCGGAAGCGAAGTCGTACATCGCCCACAGCCCCATTACGATGCTTGGCTACAATTATTTCGGCAATACCAACGGTCGAGTTTCCATCATCGTCGACCAGCATACCATATTTTTCGGGACGATGAATAAAACAAACTACATCGGCATCCTGCTCAATAGCACCCGATTCGCGAAGGTCTGAAAGTTGCGGACGTTTATTGCCGGTACGACTCTCAACCGCACGATTCAACTGCGAAAGTGCAATGATAGGAACATTAAGTTCTTTAGCAAGTCCTTTCAACGAACGCGAGATGATGCTAACCTCCTGTTCGCGGTTGCCCTTTAAATCCGGTGGACCAGTCATCAGCTGCAGATAGTCAATAATTACCACGTCGATGTTGAATTTTTTCTTCAAACGCCGACATTTTGCCCTTAACTCAAATATGCTAATCCCAGGTGTATCGTCGATATAAATCGGGGCGCTTTCCAGTGCCTTTATTTTAGCGTTCAACTGTCGCCATTCCTCCAGTCGGAGCTTCCCCTTACGAATGTTGGTCGATGGGATTTCGGTTTCGATAGAAATAAGGCGATTAACCAGCTGCATCGACGACATTTCGAGCGAGAATATAGCTACCGACCGGTTATATTCAACGGCCATATTGCGAGCCATAGAAAGAACAAAAGCTGTTTTACCCATTGAAGGGCGAGCTGCAACAATAATCAGGTCGGAGTTTTGCCAGCCCAGGGTCATATTGTCGAGCTTGGTAAATCCCGAAGGGACTCCACTCAAATGGTCCTCGCGTTTACCTGCTTCCTCAATCTGCTTTATTGCTTCAGAGATAAGCAGATTAATGGGTACCGACTCCTTTTTAATGTTACCCTGCACCACCTCAAATAACTGGGCTTCAGAAAAATCGAGCAAATCATTCACATCTATCGATTCGTCGTAAGCTCGAGTTTGAATTTCGGACGAGATGCGAATAAGTTCGCGCTGAATATACTTCTGTTGTATAATACGGGCATGAAATTCGATGTTGGCCGAGGTGGCCACCCGCGAGGTTAACTGAGCTATATAATAGGCTCCTCCTACCTCGTCGAGGGTCCCCTGTCGTTTTAGCTCCTCGGTGACGGTAAGTATATCTATTGGTCGATCGCTTGTAAAAAGATCTATTATGGCCTTGTAAATCTTCTGGTGAGCCTCGACATAAAAACTTGAAGGACTAAGAATATCTATTACTGAAATAATAGCATCCTTTTCCAACATGATGGCCCCCAACACTACCTCTTCCAGCTCAACATTCTGAGGGGGCATTTTCCCTAAATCAAGGGGTAGCACAGCAGGTGCTGATGTTCTGTCTGTCTTGCTTTTAGCTGATTTGGCCATGAAATTTTTGATTTCAACAAAAATAAAAAATATCTATGCTATCTACGCACATTATTTTGTTAATCCAAAAAATAAAAATTTAAGATATAACTTTGCATGAAGTCTTTATTTTTAGTACTCTAAGCGACAAAAATAATTTGTTAGAATTTGCTTATGATTCAATTACAATCTCTCATCACCTGTCCGCATTGTGGCTTTAGTAAGCTTGAAACGATGCCCACCGATACCTGTGTCTTTTTTTATGAGTGTACCAACTGTAAACAGGTACTCCGTCCTCGTCAGGGCGATTGCTGTGTTTTTTGTTCGTACGGAAGTGTAAAATGCCCTTCAAAACAAGAAGGGCATGGCACATGTTGCAGTTAAATAAAGCAACAACTTACAAGGCAACAACTCAGCAAGATTAATGAACAATTACAAGGGGAAATTGTAAAACTCTGGTTTTTCCCGAAACTACTAACCGGTAATTGCCTGCCGATAAGTAGGGGATTTTAATTTGCATCAAGGGTGTAGTAATGGGATTAGTCCGTAAACATATTTTACCATCAAGGGTAAAGATTTCAAGGGTAATAACACGATCCAACTGGTCTGCGCCGACCAGGTAAAAATAGTCGCGTACAGGATTTGGAAACAATAGTATTGAACGGTTGCCATAGGTATCGACTCCCGAAACCGAGGCTACGACCTGGATGGTATCTTCTATGCTATTATCAAAGCCATCATTAACAACCAATCCAAACAAATAAGTACCCTCTGAATCGACTTTAATAGGAATACGAGAGCCATTGGGTTTTCCCAGAATTACCTTGCTATTGGCAGGTTGCTGAATAAGGCGCCACGAGAAGGTAAGGTCATCATTATCTGCATCCCAGCTTCGGTAAGCATTTAGGAAAAAAGTAGTATTGATTTTTACGCTTGTATCATTTCCTGCATAGGCTACTGGTAGATGATTTTCATCACGAACCTCAATGGTAATCACTTTCAACGTACTGGTATCATACGCATCGCAAACCTGTAAACCTATCTGATACAGACCCGCCAGGTTAGGGCGTACGGTAATAGAATCGGGTGATAGCTGACTTATATTGAGCTGACTATTTGCAGGTTGTAAAAGAGTTTTCCAGAGAAAATGCAGCAGGCTATCCCTATCGGGATCGTAACTTTTCGAAGCAGTTAATGTTCCAGTAGTATTTTTAATAAGCTTGATACGGTCGGTATTGGGCACCGCAATAGGAGCTACTCGGCCGATATTTCCGGCTTTCAATACATTTAGCAAATAAAAAGTATGACCTGAGCTACCAGCAGGAAGGCTTTCAGAGATTTTGATGTGTAACTTATGTTTTCCATCAGGTAATTGATCCTGAACCATTCCAAACACGGTAGCGGGTCCCCAGGTTTGGGTCCAATAGGCTTCAAAGGTTTTGTGCGGATAACCATCGACCCACATCTCAGCAGCACCCCACTGGGTATTATTGTGTTTCGAAAACAATACTGCAATGCTATTTCCTTCGACCTCAAACACTATTTCGTCACCAGGATTCTTTGCCATCCAGCCGGTACCAGAGTTAACCCAACCCGTTGAGGTTTCGGGAACCAGTGTACTATTCGTGTACATATAGGTACGATCGTAAGTATCGGTAACATAGGGGTTGGGAATTACCGTATCCACGGTAAGCATTTGATTGGTGTCTGGTACGTTTAAATATACCTTTTCCAGCTCATCCGTAATAAAAGTTGCAATATATTGCATACCCACATCATTGGGGTGAAGCCCATCGACAAAAATATTCTCGAGGCTAATGCCATCCTGGCTGACTGCCGCATCAATCAAATCGGCAAAACTAATCAAGGGAACCTTGTAGTAGTTGCCAATTATTTCGTGCGAAGCTTTTGCAGTTGTTCCGTTCGACTGTTTAAGCATCAACATCATGACAGCAGGATGTCCAGGAGCCTTTAGCAGCTGACGAATAAGACCTTCCATACTGGTAGTAGCCCAGGTGCCCTGTGCATCATTGACCGAAAATTCCACAATCACCAGGTCGGGGTTATATTTCAGCACATCACGTTGGAGACGGAACATACCAATATCCGAACCCGTACCACCAATTCCGGCATTTATCATTTTAAAATGGGCAGAGGGAAACTTAGCCTGCCACCAGGCAGTCACACGATTAACCCAACGATTTGCTTCTGTAGAAGCAGCATAGCCCTGCGTTATAGATCCCCCCAGATAAGCAAGAGTAACCGTGTCCCCATGTAATGCTTTCAGGAATACATTATACAAGCGGGTTGTATCGTAACCTCCTGTATTGTAACTTTTTAATTGTTGGGATTGCGTTACAGTTACAATAAAACCCATCAGCAATGTGACCAAAAATATTTTTCTCATTTTTTAACGATTAAAAGTGAGAATACAAAAATAGGGGGGTGATCACACGCAGATGGTAGAAAAATGAATATAACTGGAAGGAGAAATGTAACAAAATCAAGATAAAAGAAAAAGTTTGTAAAAAAAGATGGAAAATCTTTCGATTCCCATCATTTTTACAAACTACTCACTAACTACAACTAACCACTAAACTATGAAAACAAAACTACTCACTACTGTTCTAAAAAAATACAAACATCGTGCCAAAATATTTTTTTAAGCAATAAAAAGGCTTTTAAACATTTCTGAGTCTCATCGCAGCCTCATCGGGCATGACAGGATTGATAATATTGCCCCCACCCGATTCAAATCCAGCCAGGTATTTCATTTTATCGGGGGCTCGCAAGGGTGGATAAAATTCAATATGGAAATGAAAAAGCGCATTATCGGGATGCTTATCGCAAGGCGCATTTTGTAGCATGGTAATGTTTGGAAACGACATTTGGTAAAGCCTATCAAATTTGGTAAGCATGGTTTTGTGAATTTCTGCAAGCGCTTTTAGCTGCGTTTCGGAAAGGGCAGCAATACTGGGCACCTGTTTTCGCGGAACAATGTAGGTTTCGTAAACAAAACGAGCAAAAAAAGGCACAAAAGCCACAAAATGTTCGTTTTCGTAAACTATTCTTTTCCCATACTGCAACTCTTCCTGTAACAAATCTTCCAGCAAATGACTTCCCTGTTCACGAAAATATTCAGCAAAAGAATTGCGTTGCCGTTCTACAATGCGGGGAACAAAGTTAGTTGCATAGATTTGCCCATGGGGGTGCGGATTTGATACCCCAATAACTTTACCCTTATTCTCAAATATCAGAACATTTTCAACTTTTTCGTGCTTTGAAAGAGTTTCATATTCTGTTTTCCACAGACGTACCACAGCTTCTACTTCCTCGAGTGGTAGCTGGGCAAGTGTAACATTATGCCGTGGGGTATAACAAATCACCCTGCATGTCCCATGAACAGGACGTACCTTTTGAAACTTACTGTCGTGCTGTACATCAGGTGCATCAAACGAAAAAGATGCAAAATCGTTGGTAAAAGCCCAGGGTCCTTTATAATCAGGATTTTTTACCCCCGAGGCGCGTGTCACGCCAGGACACAGATAGCAATTTGGATCAAATTCCGGTCCATCATCACTTAAAGCCTTCACCGTCTCTCCCGACCAGGGTCGTTCACTGGTTACTGCTGCCAATATTACCCACTCCTGAAGCAATGGATGCCACCTTCGCTCCCATTTTCCCTGTAAATTCATAACCTTCTATTTTGTTTTTATCTGAAATAGATATATTTTTCGGCTGCAAAAATAGTATTTTTTGATAAAAAGTGTATAAAATACATTTATATTGATTCTATTTTGATTAAGCAAATCATGGATGAATAGCATCAACTATAAAGCAGCATAATTTTTACCAACAGACATGTGAAAAACTTATTGCATGCCATTAAAAAATTAAAGTTCACAGATGAAGAGATCATTGGGACATTTTTCTAAGGTATCTGTTTTTTATACGTTATATGTTGTTTTTTTTACAGCACTTGCTTTCATCCTATTGATCATCCCTAAAGTCGAATCGCATTTGTGGTTAAATCGCTTAAACAGTCCATTTTTTGACAAATTCTTTTTCTACATGACAGAACTGGGTAATGGGGTATTTGTAGTCATTATTGCAGTATTCCTTATGTTTTATCGTTACCGATATGCAATAGGGGTTTTTGCCACCTTTGCTATCTCGGAAATAATAACCCAGTTAATCAAACATCTTACCGACCTTCCAAGACCCATTAAATATTTTGAAAACATCGCCAACCTTCATGTGGTTGAAGGTGTAAAAATGCTTAGCTCTCATAGTTTTCCCTCGGGTCATTCGGCCAGTGCTTTTGCCCTGTGTTTAAGTCTGGCTATTATTCTAAAAAATCGCTGGTGGCAGGTATTTATGTTCATTTTAGCTATAACCATCGCATACAGTCGTGTTTACCTTTCACAGCA
Source organism: Bacteroidota bacterium (assembly GCA_029550865.1). Lineage (GTDB taxonomy): Bacteria > Bacteroidota > Bacteroidia > Bacteroidales > DTGW01 > JAKPGM01. The sequence goes on from JAKPGM010000034.1 coordinate 46,575, forward strand.
TTTTCTGGTAGATATTTGGGCTGGTTCAGCGATTGGAACTTTAGTATGCGCCTGGTACTGGAATTATGAGCAAAAATTTCAATGGAACTGGCTTGATAAATCACTATTATCGAGAAATCATACACATAACAAACAAAATTATTAATACCTATGAATCGAGAAAAACTCAAATTGTCGGAAAAAATTGGCTATGGTTTTGGCGATGCAGCATCGTCGATGTTCTGGAAACTGTTTGGAATGTACATCATGTTCTTTTATACGGATATATTTGGTATTCCAGCAGCCGTAGTGGGGACCATGTTTTTAGTCACTCGTATTGGTGACTCATTTTTCGATCCGCTGGTTGGCATACTATCCGACCGAACCGAAACGCGATGGGGAAAATTTCGTCCCTACCTACTCTGGATGGCTCTACCCTTTGGCATTATTGGGGTATTGACTTTTACCACTCCTCCCTTCGATACCACTGGAAAAATAATATACGCCTACGTCACCTTTTCGCTGATGATGCTGGTATACTCGATGATAAATGTGCCCTACGCCTCGTTGATGGGGGTAATGACTGCAGACGGAAAAGAACGTACTACCCTGGCAACCTACCGTTTCATATTTGCCTTTGGCGGTAGTTTTCTGGTATTGGGCTTATTTCAGCCGTTGTTCGATAGTTTCGGTACGAAAACTCTTTATCAATTTACCCAACCTAAAGAAATCGTTTTATCGCAGAAGGACTCTTCTGCAAATGTTACCGAAAAAGTCTATGCCTGGGAAAATAAGGCATTGCCCACCGAAGGAACAACTATCGATTCTTTTATCTATGTAACAGTCAAAATCAGTACTCGTTCTAATGAAGCATTTAAGCTTGGCATTTACGATGTAACTAACAATCAGTTCAATTGGGTACAATTCCCTGAAGGAAAAGATACGCTGGGACTCATACGGGATGGTTCGTGGAGTAAGGTTCAGCTTAATCTTAAACGTTTACTGCCGAATTTTTCAACTGATAAATTAAGCAACTACCAGCTAGTCTTTAGCGGTTCGAGCAATATAAAAGTTGGGAAAGCTGCAATCCAGGAAATCAACTACCAGTATGGGACCCAAAGGGCTGTAATGGTTATTGCGGTAATTGCGGTAATCATGTTTTTACTAACCTTCCTGCTCACCCGTGAACGAATAAAACCATTAGTGGAAAAGTCCTCGCTAAAAGATGATTTAAAAGATCTAATGCGAAATACGCCATGGTTTATCCTGCTGGGAGCCAGTATTTCTACCATCTTTTTCAATACCATTCGCGATGGTGCAGCCGTGTACTACTTCAAATATTATTATCAGGGGAAAGGCGAACTTCTTTTTAATTCCATCAATTTGAGTTTAGCCATCAGCACCGTTTACCTTTTGCTGGGTCAAGCTGCCAATATTGTGGGGGTAGTACTAGCGAAGCCAGTATCAGACAAATTTGGCAAAAAAAGCACCTTCCTGACTGCCATGCTGGTAGCTACTGTTCTTAGCTTTTTATTTTACGGACTCGACAAAACAAATTTGACTATGATTCTCATATTCCAGCTGTTTATCAGTATTTCGGCTGGTATAATTTTCCCGCTGGTATGGTCGATGTATGCCGATACTGCCGACTACTCAGAATGGATTAATGGACGAAGGGCTACGGGACTTGTTTTCTCGGCCGCTTCCATGTCGCAAAAACTTGGAGCCTCCATTGGTATTGCTCTGGCAGGGTGGTTATTGGCACTTTTTGGTTACCATGCCAATGTAGCGCAAACGATTGAAACCCAAAATGGTATACGTATGATGCTGAGCTTCTTCCCGGGTATTGGTGCCCTACTTGCTGCAGTATTCATGTATTTTTATCCATTAAATGAGAAAAAATTGAAAGAGATAGAAGAGGAACTCGAAAAACGTCGAAACAAGTAGTCTATCAAAGATAACACATAAAAAAGGGGCACAGTTGCCCCTTTTTTAATATCAGGACATATTATTGTGCAAATTCTGACGATGATGATAATTAGATTGTCCTTATTGCAGATGCGTGTGGTACTACATTTTTTCCGACAGGCACACTCAATGCATCTAACTGTTCTCAGCTGCATGATGGTTTTTGGCGTAATGGACAAAATTTAGGCCAGTTTGTAGACGATTAGTCGTAAAGGCTGGCTTTTGTCAGCTTTTACGTATTGACTTTACATGGATATATGTCACATTGCACTTGCGACTTAAATCTACCAATATGTTCATGCTGGTTATTGCAAAACTTTCCGAACATATAAAATCCAGAATATTTCACCATTTTGACTGATTTTTTTCAATTTCCAATTATTTGTAAAACAACAACTTAACAACACAAAGTGTCATAAGGACAATTTTCCAAAAAATTCGGACAAAATTCCAAGTGCCCCCTTCAAACCAACCTTAATTTTACGTACGAAAATTTCACTAATTACTAACCAATTAAAAATTTTCAAACTATGAAAAAAACAAACTTAATGCAATTGGTGGGCATGATGGCTGTAGCCATGCTGGTATTTGCAGGGTGCTCGAAAGAAGAAGCAGTCACTCCTAATGCGCCCAAGAGTCATCTGAAAGGAAGCTACACCTCGGGAACAAACAATGGTTATTTCTACTCCCTTTATTGGGAAGGCGGTTCTGCCAGCATCTCATTCCCCAATGGAGGAGGCAACTTCCAGATCAATTACTCCAACGTGAATGACGTAGTGGGTGGAAAGGGATGGAACCCTGGTGGAACATGGACAGTAGGGTACAACATTGGTTACCTGAGTGGAAGCTACAACTTTGTAGGAGTGTATGGCTGGACAACCAATCCACTCATCGAATTCTACGTAGTTGAAAAAGGTTCTGTAACAGGTTCTACTCGAATTGGAACAATGAGCAGCGATGGACATACCTATACCGTATACAAGAATCAAAGGGTAAATGCTCCATCCATCCAGGGGACCGCTACTTTCTGGCAGTATCTGAGCAACTGGGGTGGCGCTCCTACAAGAAGCAACCAAAAAATTACCATGTCGAACCATGTAAACTACTGGAGAAGTAGAGGTGGACAGGGCTTCGGTAGCTTCAACTATATGGTATTTGGTCTTGAAGCATGGGGCGGCAAAAGTGGTGCTATCAACGCAACCGTTTGGAGACAGTAAAAAGTTATGCAAATTCAAAAGGCCGGTCGGTGGGGCCGGCTTTTTTTTATGTTCGCATTTTTTTAACTTCAGTATATCTGAAGTTGTTATGTAAAATATTGCCCATTATTTACATTTATCTGCAATAAACATAATTTTACAGCGAAAAGAATCTTGTTCACAAAACTATATCGAAAATGATGAGAAATGTTACTGCTATTTTTAGCATTATTTTTTTGACTTTTCTTTCGGGCTGCTCTGTTTCCGACAATAACTCGAACATGGTACTCGTTAAGGGGGGAGCGTTTAAAAATAAAAATTCTGCCTTCTATGGGAAGGACATAAAAATTGAAGATTTTTATATAGGGCGTTACGAGGTAACCCAGAAAGAATGGAAAGCGATTATGGGATACAATCCGTCAAAATTTAAGGACGATAATCGACCAGTAGAAATGGTAAGCTGGTACGAATGTATTGAGTACTGTAATAAGCGAAGTGAAAAAGAAGGGCTAAAGCCATACTACAATATAGACACAACAAAAAAAGATCCCCATATTACCAATCCTTTCGACAGCATACGTTGGACTGTCACCATCAATCCCGATGCCAATGGGTATCGTTTACCCACCGTAGCCGAATGGGAATATGCTGCCAGCGGTGGACGAAAAAGCAAAAACTATGAATACAGCGGAAGCGATAACATAGATACCGTAGCGTGGTACTGGCGCAATGCAGGAAAAAAATACTTAACCGGACTATGGGCTTGGTCGGATATAGAAAATAATAGATGTTCCACACAACCTGTGGGAAAAAAATTGCCCAATGAATTAGGTCTGTATGATATGTCGGGGAATGTAAGGGAATGGTGCTGGGACATGCGCCAACCAATGAATCCCGATGATTTGCAGGGTAGAACATGGAAAGGCGGAGGATGGATTGGCGCTGAGTTTTGCTGTGTTATTTCGTTCACCGGTAGTCTCGAAGGCAGTGGAAAGGGACCCGATCAAGGATTCAGGGTTTGTCGCAATCGTTAATTTGTCGAAACGTCAAGATAAAAAAAACATCTTTTAGGAAAATAATAAAGCGGGGCACTTCAATAAGCTTCATTGCCCCGCTTGTAATTTAAAAAACTATAGGACTTACTTCCAAAGTTCAATGTTAACTTCCTGCTCAGGCTGATTATTTCCAAAAGCAATACCTACCTGTCGAGCAGCTTCGATACGCTGTTTTTCAAGATCTACCGCCGAGTCGAAAACCTTCATTTGAAAGTCCCAGTCGCGTTTTTCCAGTTCCAGCATTTTGGCTTTAACTTCTTCGACCAGTGCATTCACCTCGGGCATGCAGGCAGCTTCGGGGTCGATACCACTGAGAAGCTTGGCTACCTGCTGAGCGCCATCGGCATTGGGTTGACCCGCCCAGGCTGCTTTGGCGGCATTCAATTTCTCCACACAGGCTTTATCGGCGTATTTCTTGTAAATTGGGCCTACTGCACTTAAAACATTGTGGTAGCAATCCTTGCAAACATCAGGTACCGACATAAGTTCAAACAAAGCTTCTTCATATCGGTTCTGGCTGGCAAGGCTTTCAGCTTTTTTAAGAATAAAATCACACTGCGAATTGTAGTATTCAATAATCTTTCGTTTACCAGTTTCGACCATATTTTTCAGCTCTGGTGCAGTAGGTTTAATATTTTTCAGGCATTCAATGTAAGCCTTAGTCTCGTTGGTCCCCACCCCTTTGGCCTGTATAGAAGCCGATGCATACTTGGTCTTTGTTTGTGCATCGCCAACATAGAAAGTCACCTCAAGGGTCATAGCCGTCATAGGGGGTGCAGTGGCTATAATATCTTTTGACAAAACGGTAACATTGGCCGTAATGATAAATCTCGGATTGATGGCATTACCACCAGCACCCGTCTGTGTAGCAATTTGATCAAGTTTATTGCGCAACATGTTACGGGCTGCTTCGGGCATACCCGAAATATTAGGTACATAGGCATGTAAAGCTATTCGAGCGTAATCGTCGGCTTTTGACTCATAGTTCTGAGCCACAAGCCCTGAAACCATACCTATTAGTCCTGCGACAAAAAACATAATTTTTTTCATAGAAGTAAATTTAAAATTTCACTTATTGGTATTCAGTACATGGTTTAAGGCATAAAAGGCCGTTGCGTTCAACGGCCCTTTTTTAGTACCACATGCCAATAACAATGCATATTTATTTTTCACCAATCACCAACGTAGCCTGACCCAGCCCTTTGATCATCAACTTGCTGGTAAGATTATAAGGCGGATTTTTCAAGTAATTTTGCAAGCCGCGCAAGTATGCACGTGCATCCATAGCCTTTCCATTAGCATCGTATAGAGGAATACGTACCTGTTCAAAGAGCATAAAGTTGGCGGTTGCATCGGTGGTGTTAAAACGACCTTTTACGGTATTGTTCTGGAACCACTCTTCGATAATCTGCCCTAATTCTTTTCCATCGTATTCGGTTTCGAAGTCGTCGGGCCAGCTATCGAATTTTTTAATTCGAACAATTATTTCACGGCCATTGGCAAACATGTCGTCGAAATGAGCCTGCAGCTGATTGTTAAAATTGTCGATATGAGCCAATACTGCTTCTTCGAGGAGGACAGGAAGTTCAGCCGAGAAGGAAGGCGCGCCGGTTCCCGATGCCGAAGCTATCTGTTTGCCAGTGTAGGCATCGATACCTTGCAACACGAATGTTACCGACTTCTTAGGACCGGTTGTATTAACAGCCCAGGTCACCTGAAGGATAATATCGGCTTTGGCCGATTTATACAGTTTATCGATAGGGCTTTCGGCTACACCGCTTCCGGTTTTACTGGTTAACATGGCATCCTCGGCGCTTTCCTGCGATAGCTTTTTTAATTCCTGTTCAAGGAGCTTACAGGGAAAACCACGGTCGGCCATCAGCTGGCTAATCTTGGCAATAACAAGGATAAGATCGCTACTTCCCTGAAGTGCTTTTTTGTAATCGGGTAATTCTTCAATCGTGCCCTGATTGTCGAATTTAAGCATAAACCCATTCTGCTTACACCAGTTGTCACTGGGAACCACCATAAGAGTAGGCTTTTTAGCCTGACCCGAGAGTATTCCAAAGCTTAAAATTGCCGAAGCAAATAGCAAAAATATTTTTCTCATCTTCATCATTTTTTTGGTTTAAATACTATGCATCAAAAACCAGCATCAAGTGCCTTGATAATTCCTGCTTTTTCCAGGTCTTTGCGCAGCTGGTCCTTCATAACCGAAACCACTACGCCAATTTTGTATTCTTTTCCCACCTTCAGACGATCCTCGGAATCGATCGAGCCATCGTTTGACAGGGAAACATAGCGCATATAATCACCGCCATCGGCAAAAAATTTATCGAAAAATTCACTGTATTCGTCTTCAACTGCAGGAGAGCTTGCCAGCGGTTTTTGGGAGGTACAACCACGACCGCCACCTGCAAAACCTTTGAAGATGACTCCATGTACCGCATTTTTCTTCGATTGTTCAATAGCAACTTTAGGTTTTTTTGAATAGGTCCATACCTTAATGAGGTATGTCCCCTCCACGCCAGTTCCTACACATTCTATCTCGTACCGGAATGCTTCCATGTCGCGCATAGCTTTCTTCTTAGCTCTTGCCTGCGACAAAACCGGCGATGCGCTCATCAGCAAAAACAATGCGCTTAATGCTAAATACCATCCTGTTTTTTTCATAATCATCATGATTTAAGTTATAAATTTTAGAATTGGAATCTTAGACCCAGGGTTAACTGTCCCGATTGACGTTGTTCTTTAAACAAATCCATTTCACCAGTGGTTAGACTTTGAATATCATTATTGGATTCATAGTCTGTCATCAATATGGGATTCATGGTGTATGTAGCTAAAAGCTGAATGTTATAACGTAAATTTACTCCTAAACGAGCTCCTGCTTCGACAAAAGTAGACTCGTACTTATCTTTTTCCTTACTGGTGGCCACATTTTGATAGGTTTCCACGCCATACCCTACAAAAGGCACCAATACAAAATTCCGGAAGAAATTAATATCCTTGCTGATACCCGCCGAATATGAATATATAGCAAATATAGGATCGTTGGGATTTTGGGCTATATCAAGTACAAAGTTACTGGTTGCCAGATTTGCCATACCATATATTTTAATGCCCGGTGGATACGAACGCGATACTTTTCCGAGGTAAAGCGAAGTATTAATTTCAAGCATTACGCTAAGTCCTTCACCCACGGCGCCCGATGTAGAACCATAACCAAAAGTAAGACCAAAGCCCCAGTCGGGATTTTCCTGCATAAGCATACCTTGATATAGTTTTCGGCCAGCTACCTGATAAAATTTCGAAGGTTCGGTCTGTCCGGTGGCAATGCCTCGATTATCGGTAATTTTGTTAGTGGCACGAACTACCCCTTTACGTACTGCTTTTTTCTCACCCTTCGAGTTTACTTCAAACTCATACACAAAGAAACGTTTATCGACCGATAATCCTTCTTTCAAACCCACCTTTGCCTGAATAGGTTCGGTCGAAAAAACAGGAATTTTAACCTTAAAGTCCTCGTTACGTTGTGCCAGCTGAGTATCAGCTTCGTCGACAACCTTTGAAAATAATCGCTCAAAAAGTTGATCGTCGGTAAGCGAACCAAAAATATTGCGGGAATGGTCCTTGTATTGGGTCGAAGACACATATCCAAAAGCCGTGCTCACTTTATCGACAAATACGATGGGAAAGTTTGTCTTATTGAAGGCTTCTACCCGAGCAGGATCGAAGTTCGAAGCATCGGTCCAGAGATTATTGTAAAACACTGCCGCTACCGAGTCGGTCCAGTCGAGTTTAAATAGATAACAATCGTACCATGCATAGTAACCTTCCTCCTCAGCTGGTTGCCCTTTTGCGCGAGCATATTCGTCAGCCGTCATAATTTTTTTAATGTCATAAACCAGGATATAGCTTCGATCGAGCAAATTTTCACCCGCATCCTGCAGAAGAGCCATTTTTCGCTCCGAAGCCTTAGCCTTGATAACCTCGGCATCGGTAGCATTGTACATGCCTCGCTCGGCTATAAGATCCATACTAAACTCACCTTTTTCGTTGCGGTTGAACCACTTGGCGACCACCTCACGGGAGACTTTGTTGGTTAGATACTCTTGCAACTTCCGTTCCTGAACATTTCCATTCACCTCTTCGATCCTAATAACCCTTGTTGCCACATTATGGTCGTTATACTTGGCGGGCACTGGAAATTTTTCGAACAATACCTGCATGCGATCGGACAATGCACCCCCTCGAGTCAAATAAATTATGGTAAGCGAGGGGCGCATATAACGCCGACCAGGATTATTGTCGCGACTGTTTACCTTTGTGCTCTGCACATCCTGACTCATTGAAGCATTTGCTATCAAAACAAGTACAGAGAATAACATCAACTTAAGCTTAATTTTCATATAGCTTGATTTTAAGGTTAATAAAAAATAATTTAAGTTCATCATTAAAGAGTTATCTTACCTTACAGTGCTACTATAAATATTTAAATGCAATTCATCAAACACGAATTTAAATAATTTTATTGAGTTAGCACGTAAAATAAGTCTCAATTTATAGCTAATTTATACAAAATGTGGTATGCCTTTGCTTTTCACGATAATATTGAAGAATTTCTTTTAAGTTCAAATGATAGACATGGTTAGAGGTATCAACTAAAAATTCAAGGCTCGCTTCGCGTATGTGTATTCTGTCAAGGCCATGCTGGTGTGCAAAACGAATAAATTGTAAAACCTTTAAGCCATCGAACCAATGGAATAATCTTTTCACAAAAGATTGTTCATTACGAGCATTTTTTCTTGCCTGCTCCACCACATCAGACCAATGGTATTGTTCAAGAAAACTCTTCAGCAATGCATGATAGGTTATAGGTCTATCAGCAGTATAAAAAGCTGATAATGCTGTGAAAAAATCTTTGAGTATAAAAAATACCTGAGGGTTCCAGGTGTAGAGATATTCGTCCGAACCACTCGTAATTTTATTGATTGCAGCACCCGTACCAAAAGGCACACGATTTGACAAACGGGGGGCAGGGTATACTGCAGTAGAATTAAGTTCCCCATAACCACCCAGGAGCATCATTTTATTCAAAAAATAAAAGTCTTCTCCTGCTTTTCGTCGGTTCATTCCACCCTGCTTAACATAGGCAGACGCTTTCACAGCAAAAGCCGACCCAATCGTATGAAAGGCAAAAGGGAAACCCGCATAACGAAGTCCCTCGACATAATACCTCAAATACAGCTCATAAATGGCAATAGCCTCATAAATATCCGGGCTATACTCGTCGCCATCCAACGGATGCTCAAAATAAATTGAACAGGTATGAATGTGCGGCTGATGGTTAAAAAAATTAAAAATATCCAACAGGTAGTTCTGTTCGCAGGTGCTATCGGCATCAAGGCTTACTATAATTCCATCGGGTTTATTAATTTTTTCGAAGCGGCGGACTGCCTCATCCATCAATATTTTCCGTGCCAAACCTACTCCTGCATCGGATGAAGGTAATGCGTACAAGAGGGGATAAAAGCGCAAGGAAAAAGTGCTAAATTTTTTAGCCCATTCGCACAATTGATTATACTGACGATAATGGTAGTCCGCAAGCGCTTCTTCTGAAGCAGGATAATTGATTAAGATAAGTATTTCTGTTACTACGGGTGGCAAAATACATTTCCTTATACTTTCCAGCGTATATAACAACTTATCTTCCCGATATGCTGGTACCGTTACTATGATTGAAGTATCATAATCGGGTTCGGACTCGACTATGCCATTTTTTAAATATACGTAACGCTCAAAATATCTGGCGGCAAAACTCACCGCTGTTTTTTGTTTTGTCTATATTTTTCGTTCAAACCCTTTATCACATCAGCGGTAATATCGAGCGAATCATTTACATACAGAAGATTGCCCCCGAAAACGTGGCTCATGATATATACATATTTGCCATCCTTGTTATATTCTTTCAGATACTCAACAATATTATTCCCCAGTCGATTATTCAGTACACGTGTTTCTTCGGCCAGCTCATTCTGCATGCTCTCGCCCAGCCGCAATAAATTCTGTTGATCGGCATACAATTGTTGCTCAATACGTTGACGCTCAGAAGTAAGCAATAACCCTTTCTGCACCTTATCCTGATAGTCCATTACTTTTCGCTCGTACTGACTTTTTTTACTATTCAATTCGTTTTCCATTTTGCGTTGCTTGTCAGCAATCTGCGCCTTTAAATCAAGATACTCGTCGTAATGAGCATACAATGTATCCATATTAACAAACGCAATGCGAACATCTTTCACCGACGCAACTGACGAAGCAGAAGAAGCAATGGTCTTCACCTGAGATTTTAAAGAAAAATACAGAAAAAACAGTATCCCTATGGCTACAGCAAGTACAATATTGATGATGAGAGAAAGGTTTTTCATATGATTTTATTTTCAGTTAATAAACTTTTTCATTTGAACCGACGCAAACATAATAGTTTTTTTCTAATATACCAAGATAAGCGCAACTCAGTTGAAACAATCTGGTAAAGTTGAATCGCAAAAGAGCCAGAAAATAATTTTACCAAAAACTTTCAACAAGCACCAAACTCATTACATTTTGATTTTCAATAGTTTGTAAAAACTGTTGATCGTTGAAAACTGATGATAAAAAAGATTGGGATTTTATCAAAAAAATAGTTACTTTGAGCCAAGAATACAGGGGTTTCAAGGAAAGCAAAAGTGACGAATAATTTTGTTATTGCTTTCCTTCGAACAAAACAAAATTTAAATTAGATTGTATATAACGTAAAATAGTTAAAGTCACACATTATCAGAAGCTAACAACAAATTGATGTTCTGTTTTTTAGGATATTAACGCTAAAAAAGCACACATTGATAAAAGTGGCATTGACATTTCGATAATTGAGTAGTATGAAGATATACACAAAAACAGGCGATAGGGGCGATACTTCGCTTATAGGTGGAAGACGGGTATCGAAATCCGACATTCAAATAGAAGCTTATGGTACCATTGATGAACTAATAGCTTTTGTTGGATACTTGCGAGATAACGCTCCCAACGAAGCCGATGCTTCCTTTTTGATTCAAATACAGGACAAGCTAATGATTGTTGCGGCGCTTTTATCGAGGGATGAAAAAAATCCAAATGTTGTTTTGCCTGCATTAGCAGATAACGACATTCTGTTGCTGGAAAAAGAAATTGATAAGATTGAAAATGTCATTCCTCCTCTTACGGCATTTATCTTACCGGGAGGGCATCCAGGAGTATCACTTTGCCATGTAGTACGCACAGTATGTCGAAGAGCCGAGCGTAGTGTCATTGCTATGGCACTGAATTTGCAGGTAGACGAAGTGATAATTCGATATCTTAACCGACTTTCGGATTATTTTTTTGTTCTCACTCGTAAGTGGGCGAAGGATTTGAATATTCGTGAAATAGAGTGGCACCCCGACTTGTAAGTGTAAAAAATTTTAATATTTTTGTAAACTTTTTTAAAAAAAGCAAAAAATTAAAACCTAAAACATATGTACTGGACATTGGAATTAGCCTCAAAACTTGAAGATGCGCCCTGGCCTGCAACTAAGGAAGAGCTGATTGACTATGCCATTCGTTCGGGCGCACCCCTTGAAGTAATTGAAAACTTACAGGAAATTGAGGATGAAGGGGAAGTGTATGAAAGTATTGAAGACATTTGGCCCGATTATCCAAGCAAGGAAGACTTTTTCTTTAACGAAGACGAATATTAAAAAATCCCACGCCCATGTGGGATTTTTTATTTTATTACAATTTTGTTTCTTTTTCCAACCATCCAGGATTTTGCTTTCAATCATTTCTCCGCAATTCTAATCAATTTAGAAAATATTTTTAATGGTAACCTCCGCAAAAGGTACTACTTTTGCCGTTTCTAATCAATCATGTCACAAATAAAAACATTGGTGGAAAACCTAAAAGTGATTTGTTTGTTATTTTGGTTACATAATTTTTACAAGTATTATGAGACTCTCTGAATTAAATATGGGCGAATCGGCCATCATTGTAAAAGTTTTGGGGACTGGTGCGTTTCGCAAACGCATCACAGAGATGGGATTTGTTAAAGGCCGAAAGGTTACGCCCATAAAAGCGGCGCCTCTCAACGACCCCATCGAGTATTCGCTGCTGGGTTATTCTGTAACCCTTCGAAAAAACGAAGCCAGTTTCATCGAGGTAGTAAGTCCAAAAGAAATTGACCATACCCTGTTTACCCCCACCGTCAATGGTTTTCATACCCTCGAACAAACAGAGGAAGAGTTATTAAAGCAAACAGCCAAAGAAAAAGGAAAAAACATTCAGGTTGCCCTGATTGGTAATCCCAATTGTGGAAAAACTACCTTATTTAATTTCGCAAGTAACTCCAGAGAGCATGTGGGTAATTACGGCGGCGTAACTGTTGAATCGAAAACTGCCGTTTTTCATCATAAGGGATATACGTTTCATCTAACTGATTTGCCGGGTACCTATTCATTATCTGCATATTCGCCCGAAGAACTATTTGTTCGAAACTTTATCTTTGAAAACACCCCCGATATCATCATCAACGTTATTGATGCCACTAATTTAGAGCGCAATCTATATCTTACCACTCAACTCATCGACCTGGATATAAAAATGGTCGTTGCACTCAATATGTACGATGAGTTGCAGGCAGGAGGGGATAAGTTAGACTATCCGCACTTGAGTCGAATGCTCGGTGTACCTTTTGTTCCAACCATCAGCACAAAGGGCTATGGCATTCGTGAATTATTCGATAAAGTGATTAATGTATACACCGACAAGGACAAAACCTATCGGCATGTTGATTTAAATTATGGGGATGAAATCGAACAATCGATTTGTAAAATACAAAAACCCATTCGGCACAATACCGAACTCACTGCCGTTATTTCGTCTCGCTTTCTGGCAATAAAATTGCTCGAAAAAGATAAGCAAGTTCAGTCCTTAATAGCAAGTTGTGAAAATGCCAGCGATATTACGGCAATTACATCGTCGGAAATACATCGACTCGAAGTATTATATGCCGAAGACTCGGAAACACTTATTACCGACACACGTTATGGAATAATAGCTGGTGCCTTGAAAGAAACTTATGTACCAGGGAACTTACCCAAACGGAAATTATCCGATGCCATCGATACCATACTTACCAATAAGGCATTGGGTTTCCCCATATTTTTTATTTTCTTGTATTTGATGTTTCAGGCGACCTTTAGTCTGGGTGCTTATCCGCAAGAATGGATTGAAAATTTGGTAGGACTCATTGGCCAGTGGGTTAAACAGCTTATGCCTGCAGGCCCACTCACAGATCTTATTGCCGATGGTATCATTGGTGGCGTGGGTTCGGTTTTGGTTTTCCTTCCCAACATTATACTTCTTTTCATGTTTATCTCATTCATGGAAGATACGGGCTATATGGCCAGGGTGGCATTTATCATGGATAAGTTAATGCACAAAATAGGACTACATGGGAAATCATTTATTCCACTCATCATGGGTTTTGGCTGTAATGTACCTGCCATCATGTCGACACGAACCATTGAAAACCGTAATAATCGGATACTCACCATCCTAATTACGCCATTTATGTCGTGCAGTGCACGCTTACCGGTGTATATTTTGTTTGTTTCGGCTTTCTTCCCACAGTATGCAGGAACAGCGCTTTTCATTATATACCTAACAGGCATTGCGCTTGCTGTAAGTATGGCCTTATTGTTCAAGAAGACTCTTTTTAAAGCCGACGACCTACCCTTCGTTATGGAACTTCCTCCATATCGCTTGCCTACTATGCGATCGATCCTTAAGCACATGTGGTTTAAGTCGCAACAATACCTTCGCAAGATGGGTAGCGTTATTCTGGTAGCATCAATTATTATCTGGGCATTGGGATATTTTCCTAAAAATGTATCCTATTCCCGCAATTATGCAGACGAAATAAAAACTATTGAAACCCATTACAATACATTACTTGCTACGGCTTCTAACCCAGATGAAATTTTGAAAGAAAAAGAAGCTAAGCTTGCCGAAATATCGTTGGCACAGCAGAGCGAACATCAAGAAAAATCATACATTGGACGCATTGGGAAGTTTATCGAACCGGTTATGCTTCCATTGGGGTTCGATTGGAAAGTGAGCGTTTGCCTTTTATCTGGTATTGCAGCTAAAGAAGTAATTATCAGCACTATGGGTGTTATGTTTCAGGCAAACGACCAGGAAGAAGAAGGCAAATTTTCTTTACAGGAAAAGCTTAAACAACACACATACAGCTCTGGGGTGAAGAAAGGACAGTTAGTCTTTACTCCGCTTACTGTGATTGCATTGCTCATGTTTGTACTCATATATTTCCCCTGTGTTGGGGTAATGGCTGCCATCAGCAAAGAGACCGGAAGCTGGAAATGGGCATTTTTTGTAATATTTTACACAACAACCCTGGCATGGATATTGTCCTTTATCATATATCAAACTGGAACATTTTTAACATCGTTAATATAAAAAAACAATGGACTGGCAGGAAATTGGGGTTTATATCATTGTAGCACTTGCCGTGGGCTATACCCTTTATCATATTGTAAGAGCATTTCAGCAAAAAGCATACAGTCCGGGCTGTGCTCATTGCAATGGAAGTTGTCAGGTTAAACCTGCAAAAAACAGTATGATTCATGCCAAAAAATAAAAGAGAGCCATTAGCTCTCTTCGTTGGCATATTCCCATAAAGCAGGTATATATTATTCGGCCTGTGTATTAGCTTTGTTAACCTTGACATTACGGCCTGCAAGTTCTTTACCATTTAAATTCGACATAGCTTCACTTGCATCGGCTTCACTGTCCATTTCAACAAAACCATAACCTTTTGACTTTCCTGTCCGCCTGTCGGTAATAATTTTTACGGAAAGCACCTGACCAAATTTGCTGAATGCCTGCTTGAGCTCCTCTTCCTTCATAGAGTAAGAGATGTTGCCTACATAAAGTGTTACACTCATAGAAAAGAAATTTTGAAATTAAAGACATTAAACAAAGTTATACTAATAAAATTGTAAAACAAGATTTTGTTAAAAAAAATTACTGCTTGCACTCCTGATATGCTTCACAGGCAACACCCCATAAAAATAATTAGGCAAGTGTAGCAACCATAATGGCTTTGATCGTATGCAAGCGATTTTCAGCTTCATCAAAAACAATTGAATGTTTCGATTCAAAAACATCTTCGGTAACCTCTACTCCATCCATTCCGTACTTTTCATATATTTTAGCACCTACTTTGGTTTCACGATTATGATAGGCAGGTAGACAATGCATAAATTTTACTTGCGGATTACCCGTCAGTTCCAGCACATGTTTATTGACCTGATAGGGTCGCATCAATCGAATTCGTTCCTCCCAGGCAGCCTCAGGTTCGCCCATCGAAACCCAAACATCGGTATAGAGAAAATCAACGCCTTTTACAGCCTCTTCTACATTTTCGGTAAGGGTAATACGGGCTCCCGTCTCTTTGGCTATTTCCATACAGGTTTTTACCAGTGCTTCCTGTTGATGGAATTGTTTTGGGGCGGCTACCCTGAAATCCATGCCCATCTTGGCAGCACCCACCATCAGCGAGTTGCCCATGTTGTTGCGTGCATCGCCCAAATAGCAAAAGCTAATTTTATTCAATGGCTTATCGCTGTGTTCCTGCATGGTAAGCAAATCGGCCAGGACCTGCGTGGGATGAAATTCGTCGGTAAGCCCATTCCATACGGGAACGCCAGCATATTTTGCAAGTTCTTCCACAATAGCTTGTGAAAAGCCACGATATTCGATACCATCGTATAACCTTCCCAAAACCCTGGCTGTGTCTTTTATAGATTCTTTATGTCCTATCTGGCTACCTTCAGGACTCAAATAGGTAACATGGGCACCCTGATCGTATGCAGCCACCTCAAAAGCACAACGCGTACGGGTGGAAGTCTTCTCAAAAATCAGAGCGATATTTTTCCCTTTTAATCGTTGTTGTTCGGTTCCGGCTCTCTTTGCAGCCTTTAACTCTCTGGATAAGTCCAATAAATACTTTATTTCCTCGGGTGTAAAGTCGAGTAGCTTTAAAAAACTACGATTGCGTAAATTAACTGACATAGCTTAAATCTTATTTTGAACAAATATAGGTGAAAAATTAGACGATTTACATATTTTTCTTTTTACATTCTTTCCGGCATTTCAATACCCAAAAGATTCATAGCGTGTTTTAGAATTCCGGCCGTAACTGCTGCAAGGGAAAGACGAAATTGTCGCCGCTCTTCGTCGGGCACTTTCAAGATAGAAAGCTCATGATAAAACTGATTAAAGGCCTTAGACAATTCGTAACAATAATTGGCAATAACTGCAGGACTGAGCTCTTCTACTGCCTGAGCCATCGTATTTCTAAATTCATAGATCAACTGAATAAGTTCTTTTTCTTTCTCATCGAGAGAATCAATTTTTTCGATGTTCACAGGACGTATCGTAAGGTTCATCTCATTGGCTTTTCGCAATACCGAATGAATCCGAGCATGACTATATTGTATGAAGGGACCTGTATTGCCATTAAAATCGATTGATTCCTTAGGGTCGAATACCATGTTTTTTTTAGGGTCAACCCTTAAAATAAAATACTTTAGAGCTCCCATCCCTACTATCCGGATGATTTCATTCTTTTCTTCTTCAGAAAGCCCGTCGAGTTTACCCTGCTGTTCGGATATCTGGCGTGCTGTGGTAATCATATCGGCTATCAAATCATCGGCGTCGACCACGGTACCTTCCCTCGATTTCATTTTACCTTCGGGCAGTTCCACCATACCATAAGAAAGGTGAACTATTCTATCGGCCCAGGCAAAACCCATTTTCTTTAGGACGGCTATCAGCGCCTGAAAATGATAATTTTGCTCGTTACCTACTACATATATATGCTCATCGATAGGATACTCAGTAAAGCGTTGATGGGCTGTTCCAATATCCTGCGTCATATAAACCGAGGTTCCATCGGCTCTCAGTAACACTTTATGGTCGAGACCAAAATCGGTTAAATCGGCCCACACCGAACCATCTTCTTTCTGATACAGGATACCCTTTTCCAGCGCCTCCAGAACAAGCTTTTTGCCAAGCATATAGGTCTCGGACTCATAATAGATTCGATCGAACTCAATACCCAATTTTTGATAGGTTTCGTCAAATCCCTCATATACCCAGCTGTTCATCATTTTCCAGAGTGCAAGCACTTCAGGGTCACCTGCTTCCCATCGGCGCAACATTTCCTGTGCCTCAAGCAAAATTGGCGCCGATTTTTTAGCCTCTTCAGGGGACATACCCTGTTGAATCAGATCCTCGATCTGCCGCTTGTATTCCTGATCAAAGCGAACATAATAATCGCCCACCAGATGATCGCCCTTAATGCCAGTTGACTGTGGGGTTGCCCCATTACCAAACTTTTGCCAGGCAAGCATCGACTTACAAATATGTATTCCCCTGTCATTAACCAGATTCACCTTAATTATTCTATGACCAACATTCTGGAGTATACGCGAGACCGCATTACCAAGCAAATTGTTACGAATATGACCTAAATGTAAGGGTTTATTGGTATTGGGTGATGAAAATTCAATCATTACATAGCGCGGATCGTCCACCCGATAGCCATGCTTTGTAATATCTGTAGAAAAATCAACCAAAAATCCTACCCAAAATTTGTCGCTGATCTCGAGATTAAGAAATCCCTTGATAACATTGAATGACTTGATTATCCCTGAATTTTGTAACAAATAATTGCCCAACTCATCTGCCAACGCATCGGGTGCTTTTTTAAGCAACTTAGCTAAAGGAAAAACAACCAGGGTAATGTCTCCGGCAAATTCCTTGCGGGTTTTCTGAAAAGTAATTTGACTTTGGTCGGGATTATACTGATATAGCGACGATAATGCCTGTCGAACTTCGTAGCTTAACTTTTCTTCGAGCAACATAATAGTTTTTGTATTTTTGTGTGCAAAGATAAAAGATTATGATTTTGTTTGTACCTTTGAAATTATGTTAATACAAAATCTATGATTGAAGAGATAAATAAAATTTTAAGGCACGAAGCAAATGCTATTCTCAACATTCCGGTCAACTATTCCTATGAAAAAGCTGTAAACCTCATATACGAGCATGTTCATGTACAACATGGGAAAGTAGTGGCCAGTGGAATGGGCAAAGCAGGACAAATTGCACTAAACATAGCAACAACATTAAGTTCGACTGGTACACCAGCGGTATTTATGCATCCTGCCGAAGCGCAACATGGCGACCTGGGTATAATACAGCCCAACGATGTTCTGTTGTTGATATCTAACTCAGGGAAAACCCGAGAGATTGTAGAACTTATTGGTTTGGTCAGAAATCTGTATTCACATATACCCTACATTTTGATTACCAGTAACCCCGAAACCGATTTAGCGCAAAATGCCAATGTGTTGCTTCCAACAGGAAATCCACAAGAAGTTTGTATACTTGGACTTACTCCTACCACTTCAACCACGGTCATGACGGTTATAGGCGATATCCTGGTAGTGCTGCTGATGAAAAAAATTAACTTTACCCATGAGGAGTATGCCAAACGACATCATGGCGGTTATCTGGGACAAAAATCAAGATTCATGGTATCATCGAAGGAAAAGCCCAAGCAATGAATACTGAAGTTTTAATTATTGTATTTGGTAGCATCGTTGTAGTCAATGCCATTATTACATTGCTTTTTGTTCGTTTTTTTCTCCGCCACCACGAACGGGAACGAAAAGCAGAGCTATTGCTTAAAAATCAGGAAATTATTTTGCCACTAAGATTGCAGGCTTATGAAAGATTAACCCTGATGCTTGAGCGAATTTCGCCCGAATCATTGCTCACCCGGCACAATCAAAGCGGACTTACCTCAATGCAACTTCAAACCCTTTTACTTACATCGATACGCAACGAATTTGAGCACAGTTTATCACAACAGGTTTATGTATCGTCCAAGGCATGGGAATTGGTTAAAAATGCCCGCCATCAAATAACCGTCCTTATCAACGGTGCTGCCCAGCAAACAAAGCCAACGGCTCCTGCCCTTGAACTCTGTAAGAAAATTCTCGAAAATGTAGGGGAATATGAAAAACTCCCTACTACCATTGCTATTGAGTTTATGAAAAAAGAAATACAAATGTTTTTTTAATTCCTTATAAACTCAGCATGCTTACAAGAATTATATCCTACATAAGATTGTAGAGCAGGATACAAAACTTTTTTTCTTAGAAAAAATTTTTATCTAAAATTTTAATCCCAATTTAATGAGAAAGATTTCACCACTGATTAACTTTGTTTTCGATAATGAAAGCCATTTCAGACAATATATAGGCGATAGGGAAAACAACAAATAACTTTTTTCATGGTTCTACAGGGGAAACAGGAACATTGTAGGTGTTCCTGTTTTTTTATCGGCTAATTTCAAGGATTTCAAACGATACTTTTCCAGCAGGGATATTTACTTCTACTTCATCATTTACTTTCTTACCCAGTAGGGCTTTGGCAATAGGACTATTAACGGATATTTTTCCTTCCTTCAAATTAGCTTCCGACTCGGGAACAAGAATATATTCAAGGATAGCGTTAGTTTTTTTGTTTCGAATTTTAACCCGATTCATAACCTGCACCTTGGAGGTATCTATCTTAGATTCGTCGATAATTCGAGCGTTAGCAATAAGTTCTTCGAGTTTAGCAATACGCATTTCGAGCATACCCTGAGCATCCTTGGCTGCGTCATACTCGGCATTTTCTGAAAGATCGCCTTTATCGCGCGCTTCAGCAATCTGTCGCGAGATAGCTGGACGTTCAACATTTTTTAAATGTTCCAGTTCAGCCTTAAGCTTTTGTAATCCTTCCTCTGTAATGTACGATACCTTTGTCATGGTATGTCCTCCTTTTAAATTGATGGTATAAAAACAAAAAAGAATCCCGTCTACCGGAACTCTTTATGGTGCAAAGTTAAATATCTTTTTATTAAAAATACAATGAAAAATTGTCAGTATTTTCGGTTTAAAATTTCTGAATAAATTACTGCCTCACGCAGGTTAAATGCCGCCAACTCAACCCCCCGATGTTCTTCAGAAATATCGGTAATTTCAGTATCCTTGATAAAGTTCTCATTGATAACCTCAGGATGTTCAGTAATCCGATAGGCCGACTCAACAGACATCGGTTGTGCGTAAAAAACAGAGGTACCCTCATGCACAGCATCCATTATCACAGGACCTTCAATAGAAGATTCCTTTACCTGGGAGTTAATTGGCTCCTGCTTTACAATCTCTGGTTCTTCTTGCGGATATTCTTTAATCTCATCCCAATCCATTAATTCCTTCCATATATCACGAGGTTCCTCAGGGATATTGGTGGTGGTAGTAGGTTGTTTGGGTTTTGCCTTATTCTGCAAATAACTTACTACAAGCCCTACCAAACCTAATATGATGTAAAATAGTATTCCACCCTCTCCGTCTGCTCTCATAGAATTCCTTTTCGTTTTAATTTAAACTTCTGGCGTTTAATCCATTTTACAAATTTATAATCTTTTTGTTTATCATAATAAGCATTGGTCATTTTAATATCGTTCAAAATTCGCATTCGCGTCTTCTCGTCTTGCAAAGCCAAATGACGTGCCCAGGCAAGTGCATATTTTTCTTCTGGAGTTAACGGCCTGTTTTCGGGCTTTTTAAACAACGATACACGAGGAGGCTTTTTGCCAGTCTTTGGTCGCACTACTACTGCCTCTTCCTGGGCCTCTGTGCTAAACAGCGCTAAAAAAATAATACTTACAACCAATATTACACGATATAAGTTATCTTTGACAATCATTAACAGGATAATTTAACATGTTATGTTAGAAATTACCTATCCAAATATAAAAAAAATTGTAATACTAAGTATATTTATAACAATTTTATTTTCTTGCAAATCAGATGATTCTGCTATAGTACCTGGTGTTATCATCGACTACGAGCTAAATTTAACCAGCGAACTGGCCAATTTGGGGGTGGGAATGTATGTTACGATTACGAAATCACCTAAAAACAAAGAATTTAGCGTAATAGACTATCATAACCCTAAATTTTCCACAAAAACCATTGCACAAAGAACTAATGGCAATGGTATCATCATTTATCGCAAAGACTTTTATGATTACCAGGTTTTTGATCTGACCTGTACGTATCGATCTTTTGAAGATTACTGTCAGTTGAAAGTGGATTCGAAAAATAATTATATTTTTGTGTGCCCCTGCTGTGGTTCGGAATTTATTGTAACAGCCGATGGCATGCCAACCAATACCAGTAAAGCCTACAAACCTTTGATGCAATATGTTGCCCGCATTGAAGGGAACATGTTAATAATTTCAAATGAATAAAGCATAAAGCAATGGCAAATATTCTTGTGGTGGATGACGAACGCAGTATCCGCAATACGCTAAAGGACGTGCTGGAGTATGAAAAACATACGGTTGAACTTGCCGAAGATGGGATATCTGCGTTACAACTTATTCAACAAAAAGAATTCGATCTTGTACTATGCGACATCAAAATGCCCCAGATGGATGGAACCGAATTACTGGAAAAAATTATGCAAGTATCGCCCGATACACAGGTGGTAATGATTTCGGGGCATGGTAATATAGAAACAGCTGTAGAATCGATAAAAAAGGGGGCATTCGATTTTATTGAAAAACCGCTGGATTTGAATCGTCTGCTGGTGACCATCAAGAATGCGCTGGACAAAACGCAGCTATTAACCCATACACGGGTACTCAAAAAAAAGGTAAGTAAAGGTTACGAGATAGTGGGACAATCGGAAGCCATTCGCAAAGTACTGGAAATGGCCGATAAGGTTGCCCCTACCGATGCACGGGTATTGATTATGGGGCCCAATGGAAGCGGCAAAGAGCTCATTGCCCGTCGCATACACGATATGAGCCGTCGTGCTAATGCACCCTTTGTGGAAGAAAATTGCGCTGCCATACCCTCGGAGCTTATTGAAAGCGAATTATTCGGACATGAAAAAGGTTCATTTACCTCGGCCATAAAAGACCGAAAAGGAAAATTTGAACTGGCTCATGGTGGAACCCTCTTCCTCGACGAAATTGGCGACATGAGTCTGGATGCTCAGGCTAAAGTTTTGCGCGCATTGCAGGAAAACAAAATCTCAAGGGTGGGCAGCGAAAAAGAAATTAAGGTGGATGTTCGCGTAATTGCTGCCACCAATAAAAATATGCAGGAAGAAATACGGGCAAATCGTTTTCGCGAAGACCTTTTTCATCGGCTTAGCGTTGTGATTATAAACGTTCCCTCCCTGAATGAACGTAAAGAGGATATCCCCCTGTTGGCCGAGCATTTTATTGAGCTGTTTTGCAACGAATATGGTAAACCTCTCAAAAAAATTCATCCCGATGCTATTGCTCAACTTCAACAGTTTAACTGGACTGGTAATATTCGAGAGTTTCGCAATGTGATAGAAAGATTAATCATTTTTTGTGACAACGAAATAACCGCCAAAGATGTCCTCACCTATGCCCAACCTATAATCAAATAAAAAATTACGCACCACCACGTTTTTGCTCATAATGGGGAAAACGATCGATAAGCATACGAATAATTTCGTTGGCCGTAAGCTCAATAGGTTTGTGGGTAACGTCGACAATGGTAAAGCCACCACGTCGAAAAATACGAGTAGCATAATCAAGCTCGTACTCAATTTGGGTATAGTTGGCATAGCTACCCAGATCGTTACGATAGCGTTCGGCTCGTTTTTGACGATGATCGAGCAAGTTATCTGCTGAGATGGTAAGTCCAAAAACCCGTCGATTGTCGATTTCAAACAACGAAGAAGGTGGTTCTAAATCGGGGATAATAGGGATATTAGCCACTTTCCAACCAAACATGGCCATATATATGCTTAACGGTGTTTTCCCTACACGCGAAACGCCCGTAAGCACAACATCAGCATCAAAAATTTTGTTCGCATTTAAACCATCATCGTGCGAAAGGGTAAACTCAATAGAGGTAATCCTATCAAAATATTGTTGATTAACTTTTCGGTACAGGCCTGGTACACATACGGGTTCAACTCCCAACAACTGCGACACATAATCCGACAACTCGCCCATCATATCAATTTCTTTTACCCCCATCTCGGCACATCGCTGTTTAAGCTTAACCCGCATCTGCGTATCGACCATGGTATGAACGATAATCCCCTGAGTTCGTCGGGCTTCCGCTACTGCCTCATTCAATTTTTCATCGGTAATAACATCGGGAACAATCACAACAGGAATACGATTGTCGGGAAACTGAATTAAGGTCGATTGTACCATAATTTCTCCCGCAATGCCCTTGCCTCCTGAAACAATGTATATGGGTGGAAGATTACTTTTGGCAGTTTCCATACTTAAGCTGTATTATGTATTTCCAATCACCTGAAAAGTTTTTCTAAATTACTTATTTTTTACAATACGTGTAATATTTCTTTATGCAGTCACAGGTTGATACTCAGGCAGACAGTAAACAAACGTCAATCAGGCGGAACGATTTTTCTTTTACTTTAGCTGATGTGCTTTTACTTTTAAATGTCATGAGTCGGAAAAAACTTTTCAAAAGATCCTATTCTATTAACATAAAACATTTCTGTATTTTTTAAAGCTTTGCAAACCATGACTAAAACCAGAGAATCTATTTCACCATGCCAAGAAGGAATTTTTCCAACTCAACATATAATTTTTCAACTGGCAAACCCATAACATTGAAATAGGAACCATTAATGCTATGAATACCTACCAATCCAATCCAATCCTGAGCTCCATAGGAACCAGCCTTGTCGTATGGGTGGTAGTGTGTTACATAATACTGTATTTCCTCGTCGGACAATTGCCGAAAGCTAACCTCGGTAGTGTCGGAAAAGCTATGCTGATGCGAAAGCGTTTTAAAACACACGCCAGTAACAACACGATGCGTACTATTACTAAGTCTTTGAAGCATAGAAATAGCTTCCTGTTTGTTGGCGGGCTTGTTCAAAATACTGTTATTCAATATAACAACCGTATCAGCAGTAATGATCAGGTCTTTCTCGGATTGAACTGGTACATAACTGGCCTTTTTTTGGGCAAGGAATACTGGTACCTCATCCAGGGGCAGGTTCGAAGCAAAATCCTCATCCTCATGCCCTGGATTTACTGTTTCAAAATGGAAGCCTGCAGTCTTCATAAGTTGATGTCGACGGGGCGATTGGCTTGCTAACAGAATACGATAGGGTTTTAACAATTCAAGCAACAGCATGCATCGAAAACATTATTTCTTGTGGCGTTTTTCCAGTACTTTCACCACATCCTCAATTCGATAGTTTTTAGCCGAAAGCAATACCAGCAGATGGAAAAGTAAATCAGCCGCTTCGTTCAAAAATAGGGTATCCTCGTTATCTTTAGCCTCAATCACCAATTCCACAGCCTCTTCTCCAACTTTCTGAGCAATTTTGTTGATACCAGCCTCAAAAAGTTTGGTGGTATAGGATCCTTCGGGAAGATCCTTTTTTCGGCTATCAATTAAATCCTGCAAATAGGTAAGAAAATCGGCTGTAGCAGCGTTAGTTTCAAAAAAACAGGTGTCAGCTCCCGTATGGCACACCGGACCTCGTGGAATAGCCTTTATCAACACCGTATCGTTGTCGCAATCTTCTTTTATATCTATCACATCAAGAAAATTTCCACTCTCCTCCCCTTTGGTCCACAAACGCTTACGGGTACGACTATAAAATGTCACCAAACGCTCCTCGACAGTTTTTTGATAGGCCTCTTTATTCATAAAACCTACCATCAAAACAACATGCGTACGCGCATCTTGAATAACCGCAGGGATTAAACCATTGTACTTATCAAAATCAAGTTTCATGCTTTATTTTTTTATAAGATGAATAAGATTCAAATTTCCAAAACGAATTTCTAATATATTAAAAACGTATCGAATAACCAAAGCAGCAACGATAAAGTATGTTGTAATATTAAAATTTTGAGGAATAAAAGGGGCAACAGCCAACGCAATAACAATGAAAATCAAAGAGATATAAAGTATAAGCAGCCGGTAGGCAGGCTTATATATCCATGGCCATACAACTAAAAATGGACAAAACAGTAATACAGCTGCATTGTAATGTAACTCATTGTGAGCCGAGGCTATACTCAAACTTAAAATGAATGCCCCCAACAACCCAAATGTCGTAAACAGTATATTGTCAAAAATTCGTTTTGAAGTTCCCGAAATCTGTACCAACAGAGCAATAATAAGCAGAAAAATAGCTAAATACAAAGGGTTGAAACGAGCAGAACGAGAAGGTACAGGTTCAGCCTTAAAAAGTACCTTCTCCTCGTTGACCAATGGCTTATCTCCTAATTTAGCCAGAGTAAGAGACTGATAAAGCTTATCGGGCAAAAACATTACATCAAATCCAGCAGGCCGGTCGGCCATCGGACCCAGTAACAATTCAATTCCCGTCAGCGTCCAGGGCATTTGCTCAAGATAGGGTCGATATAGCTCACGAAAAGTTTTTCCAGAACCTACCTTCGACAGGCTATCCCAACGAATACCAGAAATATGCTGCGACAAAATATCGCGAATGCGGGTAGCGCAGTTATCGGTAAAAAATTTATAGCGATAGTAACGATTTTCGGGTCGATAATTTTCGATCAAAGCAAATAGCAAAGTATGCTTTTGTTCCCTGGAAAGATTAAGTTTTTGAGCTAACACTGTACGATTTTCGTATTCGCACATCTGCATGAAATCCTCAAAGCTTTCGACCGACAAACGATAATCGAGACGTCCTAAGGCAAATTTGAAATAAAAACCCTCTGTTTGAAAATCGAAAGTACCATAATTGAACACAAAATCGTAACCCTTCCGATGATCTATCAATCGAATAGCGCTATGTCCAAAAATAGAGTATAACTCGCTCCCCGGCGAAACCGTAAGTACATCAAAATCAATACTATCTGAAAATTTAACATCTTGCGAAAAAATATTCGCCCCAAAGCAGAAAAACAATATAAAAACGAGAATTTTTCTCATAAAAAAATGTTAGCGAACCGTAATATTGTGCTGTTTCAGGAAATTTTTGAGGTCGGGGATAGTAATTTCGCGGAAATGAAAAATACTTGCTGCGAGAGCAGCATCGGCAAGGCCTTTTTCAAACACATCGACAAAGTGCTCTTTGGCTCCTGCTCCACCTGAGGCGATGACTGGAATAGAAAGCATACGGCTGAGCTGAGCCAGCGCCTCACAGGCAAAGCCTTTTTTCACGCCATCGTGGTTCATGGAAGTAAAAAGGATTTCGCCGCATCCTCTTTCCTGGGCTTCTTTTGCCCAGCTAAACATTTCGCGTTCGGTTTTGATACGTCCACCATTCAGGTAAACCCACCATTGTCCATCCTCGTATCGAGCATCGATAGCAACCACAACAAACTGACTCCCAAATGACCGGGCCATTTGATCGATTAAATTAGGATTACGTACGGCAGCCGAATTAATGGATATTTTATCGGCACCAGCACTAAGCAGGCGCTCAGCATCGGCCATCTCGTTAATTCCTCCTCCCACCGTAAAAGGAATATTAATATTACGGGCGATGTTTTCCACAAGATCGGCAAAAAGCTTCCGCCCCTCGTGCGATGCAGTGATATCGAGATATACCAGTTCGTCAGCACCCTCGCGGCTATACTCCGCACCCATCTCTACAGGATCACCAACCTCCCGAATATTAACGAAATTAACCCCTTTCACTACCTTTCCATCCCGAACATCGAGACAGGGTATAATACGCTTGGCAAGCATAGCAAAAAATTTGCACGAAAATAGCCATTTTCTTTTTATCCTGTAACAACTTTTTGTACGGATGAACTAATCATCCTTCATTTGAATTTGCATGGACATTTGTACTATCATAAGTAAGCGCTAAAACTTATTGAAAAAATTGCATAATTTAAATAAAATGTTACTTTTGCATTGGTACCATGTAAATTCAAAATCATCCACTGTAAGTCGCATACTCACTACATTTTACTAACAACATAAAACGATAAGCTATGAAAAATTACACTACAGGTCAAATTAGGAATATTGCACTGTTAGGCAATTCCGGATCGGGTAAAACCACCCTTGCAGAAGCGATGCTTTTCGAGGGTGGCGTTATAGAGCGACGCGGGACAGTAGAGCAAGGAAATACCGTATCGGACTATAACGAGATCGAACATCAGAACAAGCTTTCTATATTTTCGTCGGTATTATATGCCGAATACAACGATGTAAAAATAAACATACTGGACAATCCAGGTATGGACGATTTTGTGGGGGCTACCATTACCTCCCTTTGGGTTGCCGATACAGCCCTTATGTTATTAAACGCCCAGAATGGCGTAGAAGTAGGCACTGAAATACAAGCCCGTCATTGCGAACGACTCAAAAAGCCCCTTATACTGCTTATCAATCAAATCGATCATGATAAGGCAAGCTTCGAACGTACGATTGAAATGGCTTCCGAACGATTGGGCAAAAATAATGTAACGATAGTTCAATATCCCCTTAACGAAGGTGCCAATTTCGATACCATTATTGATGTTTTGCTGATGAAAATGCTAAAATATCCTAAAGAAGGCGGAAAACCTGAAATACTCGATATCCCTGCCTCTGAAATGGAAAAAGCTAATGCACTTCATAACGCCTTAGTCGAAAAAGCCGCCGAGAACGACGAAGCATTGATGGAACTTTTCTTTGAAAAAGGCACGCTTACCCTTGAAGAAATGCGCAATGGCATTAAAGCAGGACTTATACATCGCAACCTTTTCCCTGTTTTCGTATGCTCTGCTAAAAAAAATATCGGTGTTGGACGAGTAATGGAATTTATTTGCAATGTTGCTCCCAACCCTGCCGAAGTGACAGGCATGTTTACCACGCAAGACGAAGAAATAAAAGTCGATGCAAATGCTCCTACTTCCCTATTCGTCTTTAAAACAACGCTTGAAGCACACATCGGTGAAATCAGTTTCTTCAAGATTATTACCGGGAAAGTAACCGAAGGGATGGAACTTACCAATAACAACAATCAGGTAAAAGAGCGTATCAACCAGTTATATGTTTCCGCTGGCAAAAACCGCGTAAAAGTTACTGAAATGGTTGCCGGTGACATTGGTTCGACGGTTAAATTGAAAAACACAAAAACCAATCATACCCTTGCCGTACCAGCAGTTAGCTATACATTTAAACCCATCAATTATCCCGAGCCGCGGTACAGGGTTGCCATTAAGCCCAAAAACGAAGCTGACGAAGAAAAACTTGGTGACGCCTTAAACAAGGCACATCAGGAAGACCCGACCCTTATAATTGAGCATTCGAAAGAGCTGAAGCAAACGATTATTTCGGCGCAGGGGGAATATCAGGTAAATATTTTGAAATGGCATCTCGACCATGTACATAAAATTGATACAGAATTATTTTCACCCCGAATACCCTACCGCGAAACGATTACAAAGGTAGCAGCTGCCGATTATCGGCACAAAAAGCAATCGGGAGGAGCAGGACAGTTTGGTGAGGTACATCTAGTAATAGAGCCTTATGTCGAAGGTGCTCCCGACCCTACGGGATTTAAGCTACCAGGCAAGGATATTAAATTAAACATCCGCGACAAACAGGTTATTGACCTACCATGGGGAGGCAAGCTTGTGTTTTACAATTGTATTGTAGGAGGTGCTATCGATGCCCGCTTTATGCCATCGATTCTGAAAGGCATCATGGAAAAAATGGAGGAAGGACCCCTTACAGGTTCCTACGCCCGCGATATTCGTGTGGCTGTATATGATGGGAAAATGCACCCGGTCGATTCCAACGATATTTCGTTCCGCTTAGCTGGACGTAATGCATTTAAAGAAGCTTTCAAAAATGCAGGGCCCAAAATTATGGAACCCATCTATGAGGTTGAAATCTTCGTACCCTCCGATCGCATGGGCGATGTAATGAGCGACCTGCAAACGCGCAGAGCAATGGTACTGGGCATGAACAGTGAAAAAGGATTTGAAAAAATTACAGCTAAAGTACCCCTGGCAGAAATGGACAAATATTCAACCACGCTCAACTCACTCACCCAGGGACGTGGAACGTTTACTATGCGTTTTGCCGAATATGCACAGGTTCCTGCCGAAATCCAGGCCGAACTGTTGAAAGCCTATGAAGAAGCAGAAAAGGAGGAATAACATACCAACCTATTTTGCAAAAAACGCTTTGCATCCTCTTGGGTGCAAAGCGTTTGCTTGTTTTACGGAACCTACCTTTATTCCCATACTAATCTTACTGATATGTCTTAATTCCACCTTGGGGGTTACTCCTTCCCCTGGACAATTATCAATCCATCCTGCATTAAAAGCACAAGCATATCTGGCCAACCAGCAAACCGATTCTGCCCTGATGATTATTTCCCAGTTGATCGAAGATAAACGTGAAGTTGAAAAATGGTTAATCTGGCGCAGTGAGATTTACCTAACGCAAGGAAAAATTTCTGATGCCATCAACGACCTACTGCAGGTGGAGAAAAAACGCCCGGGCATGGCTTCCTTCCTGCTCGCAAAATCATATGCCCTTCTACGAGATACCAATCATACAATATTTTTCCTGGA
Source organism: Bacteroidota bacterium (assembly GCA_029550865.1). Taxonomy (GTDB): domain Bacteria; phylum Bacteroidota; class Bacteroidia; order Bacteroidales; family DTGW01; genus JAKPGM01. The sequence goes on from JAKPGM010000034.1 coordinate 76,514, forward strand.
AAAAAATTTAAGCTCTTCCTTCAAAGTACCCAGGAACATTATCATGCAAGAAAAAGCATTTCATTTACTTCAGAACACAAAACAATGGAAAAAACTATGGGAAAAGGATTGGTACAATAAATACGAGTATTTTGAAGGAGAAATGCGTTATTTGTTTGAAGCAAAAAATTGGAATGGTGTAATCAATGCGATGACCGATATTGGAAGCGATTCTAAACGTCTTTCAGCACATGCATTCTATATGACAGGGGTCGCATACTTGCAACTCGAAAACTATGGTGCAGCCCTTACCTATTTTAATATTGCAATATCCAGGGCAAAAAAACAAGCCAGTTACTATGCTGCACGAGGCGATTATTATCTGCAATTGAAAAATTTTTCAAAAGCGTTGGACGATTACACCCATGCCATTCAATATAGCCCCGAAAGTCTTGAATACTATGTAAAATATATTGAAGCATTGATGGGTTTAAAAAAATCGGATACTGCCTATGATCTGGCACAGAGTCTATGTCAAATCTTTCCTACAAATAATGAAATCTTATTCATACATGCACGGACAGCCTACCAGAGCAAGCGGTATCTACAATCTTTGACGAGCATCAATAAACTATTGGAAACTACCCCCGAAGACTCAGCCTACCTGCACTTAAGGGCTCGTTGTTATGTACAAACTGCAATGCTTGGCCAGGCCTTAAAAGATTATGATCGATTAATCCAAAAATATCCCAAGCATTCCCTTTACCTGTTAGAAAGAGGTAAAATATACTTATTGACGAACGATAAGCAACGCTACTGTAGCGATTGGAAAAAATCAGCCGCTTTGGGAAATACCGAAGCATCGCAGTTGCTCTGGGAATATTGCTCGCAATAACACGAAAAAAGGCTGTCGTTTATGACAGCCTTCTTGAAATTTTTAATCAGCTTTTTGCTTTTCTTCCTCCAGAATTTCCAATGCAACTTTTAGTATGGTATCGTCGTCGAATGTTACAATTCCTCCATCGGGTCCCTGCTCAATATGAACGCCTACCGTTTTGCCTTCACCATTTCGATAATGGGTTCCGCCAAAGAAATTACGAACGGTATCTTCATCCAGGTTAAGCCTTTCGGCTATTCTGCGCATGCTGCCCGAAGGAAGACTATCCTTAATCCTCCTCAGCTCGTTAAATGTCATTGCCATGGCTATATTATTTTAAGTTAATGTTGATAGAATATGAAATTTTTCTTGTCGAATGTACAAATTTTTTCGGCATAAATCAAATTATTTATCGAATAATTTTCATTTATAACATAATGTAAATCAATCACATAATAAGAACGTAAAAAAATAATGATTATTGTGTTAGGAATGCGTTAAATGCTTTAAAATCCTGGCTTTCAAATTGTAGATTTAGAAAATATAACTTGGAGGTATATAGCAGGAAGAAACGATCGTATATAGCACTCACAAAAGAATATAAAAATATTTAACATTTTCGTACTTGCCGTGTGTGTGGAAACTCATTGATACGAGTTCCATCCCACCACTATAAAAAATTTTCGGATGTAAATGAATATCGAAAATAAAAAAGAGCGGAAAACGGGACTCGAACCCGCGACCCTCAGCTTGGGAAGCTGATGCTCTACCAACTGAGCTACTTCCGCCTTTGTTGGAGCCTCTCAGGGGACTTGAACCCCCGACCTGCGGTTTACGAAACCGCTGCTCTAACCAACTGAGCTAAAGAGGCAATTGAAATCCGGGGCACAAATTTATTATTTTTCCCAAAAAATCCAATGAACGCCTATCTATTATTTTTTAACGATCTTATGCGCTGCAATAACGTTGGATGAGAATAATGAAAAAATACATAAGCCGGATGGGGATTAATGTTGCTTAAATTATTCCTCGAAAGCTTTTTCAAAGCCGAAATTAAAGGTTCCGCCAAACCAAATTGGGTAACAAACCCATCGGCCTGGTATTCATGTTTACGAGAAACGATGTTGCCCAATAATCCTGCAAGCAAAGAAATGGGACTGTACAATATACCAAAAACAAGCAAACTGATATGTACTGCTTGGGTATGTACTCCCAGTGCCTCTGTGAGAGCCGGAGAATTAATAAAAAGAGATAGAATGTACAGGGTAAGCCCCATCTGCAATAGCGATAATACTAAACCCTTATAATTATGCCTGTACTTATAATGACCTATTTCATGAGCCAATACTGCCACAATTTCATCGGTACTGAGTTGTGATATAAGCGTATCGTACAACACAATTCGCTTGTACTTTCCCAATCCTGTAAAATAGGCGTTTGCCTTGGTACTCCTTTTCGAACCATCCATTACGTAGATGTCTTTAACCTTAAAACCCGCTTTATCAGCCAGCTGCATGATAGCTTGTCGTAACTCTCCTTCTGGCAGCGGAGTTTGCTTATTAAACAAAGGTACAATCAGGTGGGAATAAAACATGCTCATAAAAATGGTAAATGCAGCATATATAAACCACAGATAAATCCAGAACCATTCACCCACCCGATAATAAAACCAGATAAATGCAGCCAGCAATAAACCACCTATTAAGGCGCCTAACAAATATTCTTTTAATTTATCGGTAATGAACAAACGGGGCGTTGAACGATTGAAACCAAATTTTTCTTCAATAACAAAAGTCGCATATACCTCAAAAGGAATACCCAATACATCGCTGGCTAATCCAAGAATAGCAAAGAAAAGTAGGGCTATTAAAATAGGATGACTTGTAACAGTCCTACACAAGGCATCTACATAGGCAAATCCCTCGAAATGTAGCATCAGAACAATAGCTACCAGTGAAATTACTGACGTAAAAAATCCTAAGCGCTCGTATTGCTGTTTATAAGCAACCGACTTTGCGAAGGCCTCTTCATCGTAAACATCTTTAAGCTCGTCGGGTATCACTCGCAAGCGTTTGCTCGAATTCAACCACGACAATATCCGCTCGAGAAGAAAATTGAATATGATAATGATATAAACAAGTAGTAATATGGTATTCATACAAAATACTTTTTAAAAATAAATTTACTCAACACTATTGAAGAGGTAAACTGTCTACTGAATGTTGGAGTTGGAGATGCATTTGAAGTTTAACTTCCTTTCTTTTTTCGAGCAGATGAATGTAATCCTCTGCATATTTTTTATTTTTTATCAGATACGATTTAGCAGCCCAATCGAGAGCAGCATCGATATTATCGAAAACTTCAGAGGCTACAGCCATATTATAACAGGCCATAGCTGCCAGACGTTTATTTTTTCCATAAGCATGTTTTCGCCAGATCTCAATGGCATTAAGCCACTGATTCTGCTGGACATACTCGACAGCCTTGTAAAAATCCCAATTGTTGGGCACGAGAAGCATGCGGCGTTCGACATCCCACAGGGGTGCAATTCTTTCTGCATATTTCATTCCAGCATAGTAACACGACTGAATAGCTGCCGTGTGTAATTGAGGCATCTGGTCTATCACCTCCTGTTCCGAATTGCCAGATGCATCCCAAAACAACGTATCTTTCTGCAGATAATCGTCGATAAATTTTTTATTTTTTAGGTCATATATCTTCCATAATGAACTGTTTTCGACCGTTAAAGTACCATAGTAACCATATTCGGCAGAAAAATGTATCTCCACCGGCTCATTGTATAACACCTGATAATTTTCGAGAATTATTGCAGCATCAACACTTTGCGTATCAACAACAATTTGCAGGATTGTGGCGGTATCAATTCCTAAATAACGGTTGGCTTGTGTTTTCAACACAATCATCGGTGTATCGGAAACAATGGCAAATGAAGGAGATGTATGTAACTTTTGTAGCAGTCCTGCAAAATAATTAGCCGACAATAAGCTATCGTCGGCTCTAAGACCAGCTCTGTCCTCGCCAATACGAATGGCATGATTTATTAGGATAACATGATGTATGTCAGCAGGTAAATTAATTCTGGGTGGGTTAAGTACCTGAATATTCACCGGCTCCAACAGGACACAACCCGTGAAGAACAAAGAAAATACAAAAATTTGTAAAGCACCACGGAAAATTTTCATTTCATCCGAAAATATTTTGAATTTTTTATAGCGGTCGGATGGAACTCGCATGTGGATGAGTTACCTATACATATGCAGATACGAAAATAGAATTACTTTCATGCACGTATGTGAATACTACCATACATGCTCGTTTCACACAGAATCAACTGTTACCTCCTCCTATGGAAGAGGCAACAGCTTATTGATCGCGATATTATGTATTCATGCCTCCGCACACATTAATGACCTGCCCACTCACGTAGGAAGCAAGGTCAGAGGCAAGGAACAATGCAACATTAGCAACATCCTCAGGGGTCCCCCCACGACGCAGGGGTATGTTTTGTAACCAGGCATTACGCTGTTCTTCCGGAAGTTTTGCAGTCATGTCGGTAATGATGAATCCGGGGGCAATGGCATTACAGCGAATGTTACGTGAACCCAATTCCTTGGCAACCGACTTGGTCAATCCAATAAGCCCAGCCTTTGAAGCAGAATAGTTGGCCTGGCCGGCATTTCCCGACACTCCGACCACCGAACTCATATTGATAATGCTCCCACCCTTGCGACGCAGCATGGGGTTAAGTACGGCCTTGGTAAAGTTAAAAGCCGATTTCAAATTTACCGATATAACGGTATCCCATTGCTCTTCTGTCATCCTAAGCAAAAGGGTATCGCGCGTAATTCCGGCATTGTTGACCAATATATCGACCCCGCCAAAGTCAGCAACAATCTGTTCGACCGTACGCTGTGTTTCGTCAAACAAAGCAGCATTCGAAGCATAGGCCTTGGCTTTTATTCCCATGGCATTGAGTTCGGCCTCGAACGCCTTCACATTGTCATCATAAATTAAGTCGGTAATGGCAACATTAGCCCCTTCCGAAGCAAAACGCAGAGCAATAGCCTTGCCTATTCCCCTGGCACCACCGGTAATAATGGCAACTTTTCCTTCCAGTAATTTCATTCGTCATCAATTTTTAAAAGGTCCGATGGACCCACATCCCCGTCGTTATTCGGGAAAAATATCATCGGCCTTTGGGTTAGACATAGCTTACATGTGGGTCAGTAATTTACTCTTTGAATGGCAAAGTAAATAAATCTTGTGTAATTGGCAAAAAACACTCTTTGTTATACCTTGCATAAATTTTTTGTGTAATTTTAGTCAAAATTTTTTGAATTGCCTTTTCATATGAAACGAGGCTGTATTGATACACTTATAAACCAGGATGAAAATAATTTCACATACCTGCTTAAGGCAGGGTACCAAACATATTACATGCGAATTTCATGTGTCCATTTTAAAAATCATTTAAAAATTATTTTCGAATGAAAATAACGTGGAATGTTTATTTACGGAATATTCAAAAATTTCTTCGAGTATATTTTTTAAAAAGCATTAAACTGATTCGGTATCTTTTTGCCTTCGAATGGCGTAATAAATTTCTGGCTGAAAAGAGTTTACGGTTTAAATTTATTTTTTACCTCACCGTACTAACTGTAGTAGTGTATCTTGCCATAGGCATACTCATTATTCGGAAAGTTCGTCAGCAAATGTTTGAAAGCGCCAAGCACGAGCTAATTATGAGTGGCGAAAAGTATGCCCAGCAATTAACCTATGAAATGTCTTCATACTTGAATCAGGTAGTTGGAATGTCCAATGTTTTCGAGTCAAATTTATCGTTACCGGCTGACTTGAGAAAAGAAATATATCAAAATACCTTACAAAAAACGTTATCCTCTTCTCCCCAGTTACTTGCAGTATGGCTAAACGTTCAACTTTTTGCGCTGGATCCCCAATGGAAGGCCGAATATGGCCGCCTACGCTACACCTATTATCGTTCGGGGCAAAACATTGTATTTCAGGAAGACATCCTTGATACCCTGGGGCATAATTTTTCTGGTGATTACTATAAAATTCGGCAAAAAAAACAAATTGAATTTTCCCCACCCTATCTCGATGCTTACGGTCACGACACTACCCATAAAATTTTAATGACCAGCATATGCGTCCCCATGTATGATGCTCATAATACCTTTTGGGGAATGGTGGGAGTAGATATCGACATGCAACAATTTCATCGCTTTATACCATCCATGCAAGATATACCCCATGGGCAGGCCATGATTGTTGTGGATGATGGATCCATTGCTGTTCACACCGATTCAACCTGGGTCGGAAAAAATCTTTTGACTTTTCTTCCCGAAAACATTTCTAATAAAACATCATGGGACAGTCTGCTTTCGACCGGTGTCCCCCATGAGCTAACCTGCAAGCTGGAAAAACGTAAAATGTTTTGCATATTATATCCCATTCGCTTGCATGAGAAGACCAACGTATGGTCGTTAGCTGTGATGGTACCCCATGCATTTGTGGCCAAAAAAGCCAACCGATTTACTACATACGCCATCCTTATTATTTTAATAGGTCTGTTAATACTGGTATATTTTGCCTACCAGCTTACCGATTTTTTAGCCCGACCATTAAATGCCAGCATTCGTTTTGCGCAACAGCTAAGTGCTGGTAACCTAAATGCTACCCTTGAAATCGACAGGCATGACGAGCTTGGCCAGCTAGCAGAAGCATTAAAAAAAATGGCACAAAATCTCAAAGAGATGGTCAAGGAAGTAGAAGAAGGAGCGCAATTGCTAGGTAAAACGGCCAAATCGTTATCGGGAAGTTCAAAAGCCATGCTATCGGCCTCATATCAACAATTCGATACCACAAAAAAAGTGAATGAGAACGTGTCAGAGATTATTTCATTTATTCAACAAAACAATGCTACATCCAACGAAGCGGAGAAAGTTGCCAAAGAAGCAGCCATGAAAATAAGGCAGAGCGTTCGCATGTCGTCAAAAGCCAGCGCCAGCATGCATTTTATTACCGATAAAATTGCTGCCATCAATGAAATTTCGATGCAAACCAATATATTAGCGTTAAACGCAGCGGTGGAAGCTGCCCGTGCTGGAGAATACGGAAAAGGGTTTGCTGTAGTGGCCGCCGAAGTTCGCCGACTTGCCGAACGTAGCGCTCAAGTTTCGGCCGAGATTACCGAACTGCTCTTGCAAAGCCAAAACGATACTGAAGCAGCCGGCAATATGCTCGACCAAACCATTCCCCAAATCGAAAAAAACACCCTACTCATCCAGAAAATTATCGAACAACATCGAAATCAGAATGAGCAGCTTAACGAAATCAATCGTTCTATGGAAAAACTCAATGAGGTTACCCGAACCAATAACGATAGCGCTAAAAATATGGCCGTCTTTTCGGAAGAAATTGAAGAGCAAGCAGAAAAACTCAAGCGTTTGCTTATGAAATTTAATGTTGTATAAGATAATTACAGATCCCATGAAACGAGCATGTATAGCAGATTCACAAACAAGTACGAAAAAATATCATACATCTGCTTGATTTTGTAACATAAAACATATTTTTCAAATTTTCTTCCGACGATTTAGTAAACTATAAAATTTTAGGCAATGAGAAAAAATACCCTGTATTTGTTAATCTTGCTGGGATGTGCACCCGCACCTGGGCAAAATCTGGAATATAAAAATCCTGCTTTATCGTTTGAGGAAAGAGCCGACATCCTGGTCAATCAAATGACGCTGGAAGAGAAAGTATCGCAGCTGGTTGATGTTGCCGCTGCGATTCCACGTCTCGATATCCCTGCTTACAACTGGTGGAACGAAGGGTTACATGGAGTAGCCCGTGCGGGAATAGCAACTGTATTTCCACAGGCTATTGGTTTGGCGGCCACCTTCGACGACTCGTTGATGTATAAAATTGCCACGATAATTTCGGATGAATTCAGGGCAAAATACAATGATGCTATTGCGCGAGATAACAGACGCCGGTATTATGGACTTACAGTTTGGTCGCCCAATATTAACATCTTTCGTGATCCACGCTGGGGTCGTGGACAGGAAACATACGGAGAGGACCCATACCTTACGTCGCGCATGGGGGTGATGTTTGTAAAAGGACTTCAGGGCAATCATCCCAAATATTTAAAAACTATTGCTACGCCCAAACACTTTGTTGTACATAGTGGTCCTGAAAAATTACGACATGTTTTCGATGTGGATGTAAGCGAATACGACTTTCTCGACACATATACACCAGCCTTTGAAGCCTGTGTTAAAGAAGGGAAAGCCTATTCGGTCATGGGAGCTTACAATCGTTTTCGGGGAAAATCCTGTAGCGCTAGCGACACCTTACTGAATTACCTGCTACGGGAAAAATGGGGGTTTGAGGGATATGTGGTGTCCGACTGCGATGCAATCGGCGACATTTATCAAACCCATAAAATTGTTAACACTGCCGAAGAAGCTGCAGCTCTTGGGATACGCAATGGCTGTGACCTGAACTGCGGTAATACTTACTTACACCTCAAACAGGCACTTGAAAAAAATCTTATCACCGAAGCAGAAATCGACAGAGCAGTTAAACGCTTAATGTTAGCTCGTTTACGGCTAGGGATGTTCGACCCTAAAGGCAGTACGCCTTACGACACACTGACCCTGGCAAGCGTAGATAACGCCCAGCATAGAGCTATGGCACTTTTAGCTGCACAAAAATCAATTGTACTGCTCAAAAACGAGAATAAAACTTTGCCTTTAAACCGCAAGCTTATTAAGAAAATTGCTGTTCTGGGGCCCAATGCTCATAACGCACAGGTCATGTTTGGAAATTACAATGGTATTCCCTCGTACAGCGTTACACCCTATCAGGGTATAGCGAAAACTGTACTGCAAAAAACTACGGTATTCTATCATCCATTAAACGGATGGGTAACGCCCGAACCAGAATATCTGCATGTACCTTCCACAATCCTTGAATACAACGGTAAAAAAGGCTTAAAAGTAGAAGTATTCAACAATACCCAGCTGGAAGGAGAACCTATTTATACAGGAATCGACTCTATTATTATGTTTTCGTGGTATTCTACATCCCCCTATCCACAGGTACCTGCCACCAACATATCTATCCGATGGACGGGCAAAATAATTGCCCCCGCCGATGGAACCTATTCGTTTGCCTTTACTGGCGACGACGGTTACCGAATACGCATAAATAATAAAGTAGTAGCCGATCAATGGAAGGACCAGGCACCCGTCACCAGTAACTTTCAGCTAACCATGCAAAAAGGTCAGAGCTATGATATTGTCATTGAATATTATCAGTCGCAGCATGGTGCCGTAGCCCAGTTGAAGTGGAATCAGTACTCAGAAAAAAATATTGAAGAAGCCATCCAACAAGCTGCAGAATGTGATGCTATTGTATATGTAGGGGGACTTTCTCCCAACCTCGAGGGGGAAGAGATGCCCGTCAATCTCCCAGGATTCGATGGTGGGGATCGGACACGGATTGAATTACCCGAAATCCAGACGCAAATGTTGAAACGCCTCAAAAAAACTGGCAAACCCGTAATTCTGGTCTTGATGGCAGGGAGTGCGCTGGCTATAAATTGGGAAAATAGCAATCTTGATGCAATACTTATGGCCTGGTATCCCGGACAGGAAGGAGGAAACGCTATTGCCAGCGTTCTTTTTGGAGACTACAATCCAGGAGGTCGTTTGCCTGTGACTTTCTATAGCGCTACCACCCAACTCCCTCCCTTTGAAAACTATGATATGAAAAATCGAACCTATCGTTATTTCAAAGAAAAGCCTTTATATCCGTTTGGATATGGATTAAGCTATACCAACTTTACCTACTCCAATCTTAAACTCCCCGCTACAGCCGATACCAGAGAAAAAATTAAAGTATCGGTTACTGTTACAAATGCAGGAGGACGAGCTGGCGATGAGGTAGTACAACTATACATAAAACATCCAACCGCTACCGTACCTGTCCCCATACATGCACTCAAAGCATTTAAAAGAGTTTTCCTAAAAGCAGGAGATAAGATTACCCTCACCTTTGAACTTAACTCAAAAGATCTTGCCATTCTGGATGAAAAAAATCGCTGGCTGGTAAAACCCGGAGATATCGATATTTATGTTGGCGGGCAACAACCTGATGCTAAACTGCTAAAGGATAATAAGATTCTGGCGGGTACCGTTACCCTCACAGGCGATAATTATTATGTCGAGGAATAATCTTATTTGTCGTGATATCGTGAATTAATTAAACCTAATATTTACCTTAGTACCCAACGCCCTAAACACCAGGCGTTGGGTATTTATTTTCTGAGGAGAAACTGACGATGTTTATGAAAACCAATATACCGCCTTACTTAGCTGAACCTTGCCAGACAAAATATCCTCATCTATAAGACATAATATCCTTATCTATACCCAATTTTTACACAATTTTTCCCCTATAAATGAAAAGGAATTAAATAGCTTTGCTAATGAAACTTTTAATAAAAAAATCAGTACAAATTGCCAGGTAAACAGTAACAGATGAAACGAACATGGATAGCTGGTATACATAAACAAGCATAGATTCGTGCGTGTCTATGCAATCAGTTCATTACATGCGAGTTACATCTTGCTATTTAAAAACCATTAAAATTTTTTCGAATGATACGCAGTAAAAAAATAGCTTTACTTTTTGGTGTCATGCTCCTATTATTGGGTGCATGTGAAAAAAAGGCCGAGATGAAAATTGCGCTAATGTTCCCTTACACCACCTCGGCCCGAATGCAGTTTGAGGAAAAGTATTTTAAGGCAAAAGCAGCAGAAATGAACTGCGAAGCTATTATCACCGATGCCAAAAACGATGAAGTTCTTCAACGAAAACAGGCAACCGAATTACTTGATCAAGGGGTAAAAGTATTGGTCATCATGGCTGTGAATGCGTATACAGCAGCCGAGATTGTCCGCGAGGCGCACAACAAGGGCGCATACGTAATAGGCTACGACCGGCTTATTTTTAATTCTGACCTCGATTTTTACATTTCGCACAACAATTACAACGTAGGCAAATACATGGCCGAATATGCCCTCAAACTAAAACCCAATGGAAAATACCTACTTTTAGGGGGCGATAAAGGTGACCGCAACGCTATTTTTGTAAAAACAGGACAGCTGGATGCCTTAAAACCTGCAGTTACTGCTGGAAATGTCAAAATCGTTCTGGATGTATACGTAGATGAATGGTTGCCTATGAATGCATACCATATTATGAAAGAATATCTACGTCTTTCAGCTAACGATGTCCCCGATGTGATACTTACCTCGTATGACGGACTGGGTCGCGCTGCCCGCCAGGCGCTTGACGAAGCCGGTATTACCCAAGAGGTAATCATTACGGGACAGGATGCCGAACCTCAGACCATTAAATACATCCTGCAGGGAAAACAAACGCTTACCATATATAAGCCCCTTAAGCCCCTGGCTGAGAATGCGGTAATTACAGCTGTAAAGTTATCAAAAGGAGAAAAGCCCGATACTACCACCAGCATTTTTAACAATCGCAAAATGGTACCTGCTTTACTATTTGAACCCATTCCTGTCGATAAAAATAATGTTCGAGAAACGGTAGTAAAAGATGGTATAATCAGTGAGGCAGAACTTAATCTTTGAAAAAAATCAATAAATTGACAACAATAAAATATCGATGTACACCCGCTACATCGATATTTTTTTATCTGAGAATCACGGCACAGTTTATAGCATTGTCAAAAATTCAGCGATTAACTTGTATATAGAATTTTCAGTATCCAAATTAAAAATTTATATATTTGCGCTTCCTGTTGCAAAAAATATAATTATAAAACAAATAAAACTTACATTCCATGCAGAATAAAGGAGCCGTAAAACTATTAGCTATTTTATTAGCCTTAGTTTGTTTGTATCAGCTATCGTTTACGCTGGTTACATATATTTATGAAAATAAGGCGAAGGATTATGCCAAAGGGGATCTGGTAAAGGAAATGAACTACCTTGATTCCATTGCAGGCAAAGAGGTATATAATTTTCTATACCTAAAGAAGTTCACCTTCAAAGAATGCAAAGAACGGGAAATCAATCTGGGGCTTGACCTAAAAGGAGGGATGAACGTAATCCTCGAGGTTTCTATACCCGACATTGTGATGGCACTGTCGAATTATAATCAAGACACCACTTTCCTGCGTGCCATGCAAATAGCCCGTGAAGAGTACAAAACCAGTCAGAGCGATTTTATAACCCTGTTTGGAAAAGCATTTGCAAAAGTTGATCCTAATGCTCGGCTGGCTGCCATTTTTGGAACCAAGGAATTGAAAGATAAGATAAATTATAATTCTTCCAATGATGAAGTTCTCAAAGTACTTCGTCAGGAAGCCGATGCAGCCATCAAAAACTCCTTCAAAGTATTGCGCACCCGTATCGATAAATTTGGTGTTGTAGCACCCAACATTCAGCGCATGAGCACTCCGGGTCGTTTGCTGGTGGAGTTACCTGGCGTAAAAGATCCCAAACGTGTTCGTAAACTGCTTCAGGGAACAGCAAGCCTCGAATTTTGGGAAACATACGAAAATAGTGAATTATACAACTCGTTACTTGAAGCAAACAAGAAGATCAAGGAAATACAAGCTTCCATAGAAGATTCTATTCAGAAAACAAAAACAGATAAAGAGGTAACGGCTAAAAAGGTATCTAAGACCGACACGGCTAAGTCGGCCGTAGCATTGCTTGAAAAGTTGAAAGCCGACTCGGCAAAAGCCGACACTTCTACCCTCATGCCTGATCAATTCCAACAGGAGTATCCGCTGTTTGCTTTACTTCGTCCTGCCGTTACACGCGACAATCAGCTAATGCCTGGATCGGTAATAGGTTATGCACGTTACAGCGATACCGCCAAAATAAACTATTATCTTAATCTCAAGCAGGTACGTTCGGTTTTCCCTAGAGATGTTAAGTTTTTATGGGGGGTTAAACCTGTCAAATACGATCCAACGGGTACCACATTTGAGCTGCATGCCATTAAGGTTACTGGCCGTGATGGTCGCCCACCGCTGACTGGAGATGTAGTAGTTAGCGCACGTGCCGACTTTAATCAGCGTAATGCAACGGCTGCCGAGGTATCGATGAGCATGAACGCCGAAGGCACCAAGATATGGGCACGCCTGACGCGTGATAATGTAGGACGTTGCATAGCTATTGTGCTTGATAACGCCGTATATTCTGCACCTCGAGTCAACCAGGAAATTACAGGCGGTAATTCACAAATCACCGGTGACTTTACCAAGGAAGAAGCCGACGACTTAGCCAATGTACTTGAATCGGGGAAACTGCCTGCACCAGCGCACATCATTCAGGAAACAGTGGTAGGCCCCACCCTGGGTAAAGAGTCGATTAAAGCTGGTATGATTTCCTTTATTGTGGGTTTCCTCGGAGTTATTCTTTACATGTGGTTATACTATGCACGTGCCGGTATGGTTGCCAATATCGCACTATTTGCTAACGTTCTTTATCTTTTTGGAACCATAACGTCGTTGGGAGCCGTACTTACACTACCGGGCATTGCCGGTATGGTACTTACACTGGCTATGGCGGTCGATGGTAACGTTATCATTTACGAACGTATGCGTGAAGAGGTTCGTGCGGGTAAAGGGGTACGCCTCGTTGTAAAAGACGGTTTTAAACACGCCTACTCCGCTATTATCGACGGGCACGTGACAACCATTCTAACGGGTATTATCCTATTCTTATTCGGTTCGGGTCCCGTACAAGGGTTTGCTATTACGCTTATCATTGGTCTGTTGCTTTCGCTTTTCACCTCCATATTTATTGCACGACTGGTCTTTGAATGGATGCTCGACCGCGATATGCCTATTACATTAGGTAATAAGCTAACCTTAAACATGTTCCAGAACATTAAAATCGATTTCATTGGATTGCGCAAATCCATGTACCTGCTATCATTGATTTTAATTGGAATTGGCATTGTATCTTTATTTATTCGTGGGTTAGATCCCAGTGTCGAATTCACTGGAGGAAGAACCTACATTGTACGATTCGAAAAGCCTGTTGTAACAGCCGATATTCGTAACAGTCTTATCGCTCCAATGCAGGGCGCTCCTGAAGTAAAGACCTTTGGGGAAGACAATCAGGTAAAAATTACGACAAAATACCTTATCGACGATAAAACAGCTGAAGCTGATTCGGCGGTAGAAGTAGCACTCTACAAAGGGCTTACCAAATTTTTACCACAAGGTATGACTTTCGAAGAATTTACTGCCCAGGAACAAGGCAAACAATACGGTATCATGAGTACCCAGAAAGTCGACCCAGTAATGTCAAAAGATTTGGTTTACCAGGCATTCCTCGCTGTATTATTCGGACTTATCATTATATTCACCTATATTGCTATCCGATTTAAAAACTGGAAATATGGGCTGGGAGGGGTCATCTCTCTCTTCCACGATACCATGTTTGTGATTGGTTGCTTCTCGTTGTTGTATAAGTTCTTACCCTTCAGCATGGAAGTCGACCAGCAATTTATTGCCGCATTGCTGACCATTATCGGATATTCAATTATGGACACGGTGATCATCTTCGACCGTATCCGTGAATATAGCTTTCTCTATCCCAAACGAGACCTGGCTGAAAATATTAATGGGGCGATTAACTCTACCCTTGGTCGAACCATCAATACCTCTGGTACTACATTGGTAACCCTTATCATTATCTTCATCTTTGGCGGAGAAGTATTGAGAGGTTTCATTTTCGCACTGCTTCTTGGGGTAACCATTGGTACGTACTCGTCGGTATTCATGGCCACACCTATCGCATACGACCTGATAATGAGTACAAAAAAGAAAGAAAAGAAAAGTTAATTCAAATATTTAATCCATCTTTGCAGCTGCTTTGTTGGGTAAACAAAGCAGCTTTTGCATTATAAAGTCTCTAACTAATAAAATACAGAATATATGATGTATCCTTCTGGTTTAAGTGAACAGGAAATCATACGACGAAAAGCATTGGAAGAACTTAGAAAAATGGGGATCGACCCCTACCCTGCCGAAATGTATCCGGTGAACACCAGTACTCAGGAAATACTCACGCACTATAGTCCTGAAAAAAACAACTACCAGGATGTATGTATAGCAGGACGAATTATGTCGCGCCGCATCATGGGTAGTGCTTCTTTTGCAGAAATACAGGACGAGTGGGGACGAATTCAGATTTACGTCAAACGCGACGATATCTGCCCGGGTGAAAACAAGGATTTGTACAATATTGTATTTAAAAAACTTCTCGATATTGGCGATATCATTGGGGTAAAAGGGTTTGTGTTTATAACCCAAATGGGCGAAATAACCATCCATGTAAAGGAATTTACCCTACTTTGTAAGTCGTTACGTCCGCTACCTATCGTAAAAGAAAAAGATGGAAAAGTATTCGATGCGTTTTCCGATCCAGAATTACGGTATCGGCAACGATATGTTGATTTAATCGTCAACCCGCATGTGAAAGAGGTATTTAAAATGCGTACAAAGATCATCAATACCATGCGGGAATTTTTCAATGAAAAGGGATATCTCGAAGTTGAAACGCCCATCTTACAGCCCATTCCGGGTGGTGCAGCTGCACGTCCTTTTGTTACCCATCACAACGCACTCAATATTCCGCTGTACCTGCGCATTGCTAATGAACTGTATCTGAAAAGACTCATTGTAGGGGGATTTGAGGGCGTCTATGAATTCGCTAAAGATTTCCGGAACGAAGGCATGGACCGTACTCACAACCCCGAATTTACCGTGATGGAAATATATGTCGCCTACAAGGATTACTTCTGGATGATGGATTTTACCGAAAAAATGCTTGAACGGGTGGCATTAGCGCTTCACGGTACTACCCGCGTAAAAGTGGGCGAACATGTGATAGATTTTAAACCTCCTTTTCCACGCATCACCATGTACGATATCATAAAGCAATACACGGGATTGGATATTGCTGGAAAGTCGGAAGACGAGATCAGATCAGCCTGTCAACAAATGGGGATACCGGTCGATGCAACCATGGGAAAAGGCAAACTCATTGACGCCATCTTCGGGGAAAAATGTGAACCCCATCTGATTCAGCCCACGTTTATCATTGATTATCCGGTGGAAATGTCGCCTTTGTGCAAAAAACATCGAAAAAATCCTGAACTCACCGAACGTTTTGAGTTGATCGTTAATGGCAAAGAGCTTTGCAATGCCTACTCCGAGCTCAACGACCCCATCGACCAATTGGAACGTTTTCAGGAACAATTGGCGCTATTGCAAAAAGGGGATGACGAGGCCATGTTTATCGACTACGATTTTGTTCGTGCACTGGAATATGGTATGCCGCCCACCAGTGGCATGGGCATTGGGATCGATCGGTTAACCATGCTTATGACCAATCAACCCTCGATACAGGATGTTCTTTTCTTCCCGCAAATGAAGCCCGAAAAGAAAATTCAAAAAGACGATACCAGTGCCTATACCGCCATAGGTATCCCCGAAGAATGGGTAGAACCTTTGCAAAATATGGGTTATTTTACAGTAAGTCAACTAAAACAGGTTTCTCCGGGCAAACTATTTAACGATATGTGTGGGTACAACAAGAAAAATAAGCTCGGGCTTACCAATCCTACCGCCGAACAGGTTAAGGCATGGCTCGAAAATTAGCTTTAATAAGGTAAAATACCCTAATTGGAATTTTTAAAATATTATGCCAGGGGAAGTTTTATGCGGAAAGTACTACCTTTCCCCGGTGTACTCTGTACCGAAATCTTTCCCTGGTTTAATTCAACAAATTCTTTACACAGCAGCAATCCCATACCTGTACCCTTTTCGCCTTCGGTACCTTTTGTCGACGTAACCTCTCCAAGCTTAAAAAGATTACGAACCACAGAGGAACTCATGCCTACGCCATTATCCTTAATATCGATGACAACCTGATTTTTCTGACGATGAGCATTCAGCTCAATTTGTCCATTCCGGTGGGTAAATTTTATGGCATTGGAAAGAATATTCCGAATGGCTGCCTGAATCATATTAGGATCGGCATTAACCTGTAAATCGGGTTGTATAGAAATATGAATTGTTATGTCTTTTTTGGAAAGCGTAGGTTTTAGGAGCTGTACCGTATTTTGAATTACCGTTTCAATATTGAAAACAAGTGGTGAAGGCTTAATGCTGCCCGTCGTAATCCGCGACCATTCCAACAAATTGTCAAGCAACTGAAACCCTTGTAAAGATGCATTATTGAGATGTCGAATATACTCGAGTCGTTTATCATCAGAATAAGTATCGTAATTCTCAAGCAACAAACTCGAAAAACCTATCAATGAATTGAAAGGATTTCTTAAATCGTGAGCAATAAGGGAAATAAATCGCAATAACGATTTATTTTTCTCTTCCAGCGTTGCATCGAAGAACTCCGAAGGCAAATATCCCAGTCCCACAAAGCCTATCTGCTCAAAAAGACTATAATACTTGGCAATAACTATCGATATAATTTTTTCTTCTCCTTTAGCATTCAGAATTTTAAGCTCATTGATAAAAACAGGATGATTTGACTTAAACAGCTGAAAATATTTACGTCTTAAAAAATGCAACGACTCGGGGGGCAATAAATCCTTAAGAACTAAATTATAGGATTCTTCTTTGGGAAAACCAAAAAATGTTTGCGCAGTTCGATTTAAAAATATCAAATGCTCATTATAATCGGAAACAAGTACCAGGGCAGGTATTGCATTCAGAATATTCAGTTCTTGCTCTTTAAGCATTAATACCTGCTTTTCCAACGCCTTAATCCTGGCTTCGAGCGATTCTATTTTTGCCTGTTGTTCCGTAGTATAAGGTTCTATAAAATCCATTATCAGAGTATAGGGGTTATTTCGAAGCAAATTTTATTAAAAAATCGAAATAATACAACAGGAAAATCCAAAAAAATATCAACGAAAATGATAATTTTTATAACTTTTGTCAAACTCATCGAATGCGAATGGCGCGTTGATAATCACATCTTTATAACCATAAATTGCATATACCCCCTTCTCATCGTGTAATTCAATCTGTACTGGTAACATGGTATCTTTGTCGACAAAAAGATACATCATCTTTGCATAAAGATTGGGAATTTTAATCACCTGTCCTGCGCGAATATCCTCATAATCATCAATTTCAGGATTCAGCTCCAGAATTTTATAATCGTTAATCAAACGTTTTTGGGCAATTTGAGGAAGTGTTTCACCAGGCCGAACAGTATAGGAAACAATCTGATAATGATTAACAATAATCTGTATTTTCAAACAATCTTTATTGTAAACTTTTGCAGTCCCCTGGTACCGGATAGTAATCTTATCAAGATGCTCTCGAAGTAGCTGATCGATTACACTGGCAAAATACCCAAAGCCAGCCTCAAAAATGGTGTGATGATGATTGTCGCGAACACGTTTCCCCCTTGGATCAAGGCTAAGCTGAATCCATGGGAAACCCACCGTAGCCACAAGCAACTGATTGTTGTTCCAGCCTTCTACGTACAGGGCATCAATTTTAATCCCCAGAAACGACTGCGAAACATAAATTTTTAAAGGCGACATGTTAATTTTAAAATAGGAATCCTTTTCAACCATTTTCCCATCAATTCGCTCATTCATCACAGCATGATAACGAAGCGTTTTGATTTGTTTCGACTGATTTACCACCTGCCTTAAAACATTTATCGCATCAACATCATTCGATTGTCCAAGGCCAATTGTAGAGAAAAGAAGGCAAATACTGAATAAAATAACAATTCGCTTGCAACAGGTAATCATAACGAGCATTTTACAGTTGATACAAAATTCAAGGTTCACTTACTTCATACAATGTGCCAAATATCGCACTTTATTTTACATAAATTTTAAGGTAGTGCTAAATTATAATACCAAGCGAATTGTTGCAAAATGTCAAATCAGTACTAAATCATTAAGGATTCCTGATTTCATGCAGCGTGGGGTGGATGGGGGTGAGGGTAATCAACTATCAATCAATTTGTTATATAAAATAAAAACATAAGAATATCAACATAAATGACATTAGCTAAACCCAGACAGCCAAAATAATTTAAAGTAGGTTTTAAGAAATGCGAATTATTTATAAATTCGGTCAATGAAAAAACTTCAGGAGTGCTTTCAAATTTACCATAGTATGCCAATTGATGAATGAACTTGATGGCAATGAGATAATTAATAGAGGTATTTATGATCGACAAAGAAGCAAAAGCAAGGATAAAAATCAACAAACTTCTGGAAGAAGCTGGCTGGCGTTTTTTTGATACCGACCAGGGGAAAGCGAATATACTTTTGGAAAATAATGTCAAGATTACAGATAAAAAGCTTGATGAGTTTGGGGAAGATTTTGAACACACCACCAATGGATTTATTGATTTTCTACTTCTTAATGATAAGGGATTTCCCATTGTTGTGTTGGAAGCCAAAGCCGAAAATAAAAATCCGCTGTTTGGAAAAGAACAAGCAAGGCGATATGCACAGGCTCAAGGGTGTAGGTTTATTATTCTTTCCAACGGAAATATTCATTATTTCTGGGATTTAGAGAGAGGTAATCCCCTATTAATTAGTAAAATTCCATCACCCGACGCCATACAGGGATATGCAAATTTTAAGCCCGATAAAAATCGACTACTGGAAGAAATTGTCGAGGAAGACTATATTGTACTTACGCAGAAACCCGACTATAAAAATGACCCATCTTACAAAAACGAAACAACACGACAGGAATATATTGTTACAAATAAATTACGATTTCTGAGAAAATATCAATTGCTGGCAGTTAAGTCTATTCAAAATGCTGTGAGAGAAGGTAAGGACCGCTTTCTTTTTGAAATGGCTACTGGCACAGGAAAAACACTTGTATCTGCTGCAATTATTAAATTGTTTCTGCGTACTGGCAATTCTCGCCGTGTACTGTTTTTAGTCGATCGACTTGAACTTGAAAACCAGGCATACAAGGCTTTCAGGGAATATTTAAAAAATGATTATACCTCGGTCATCTATAAAGAGAATCAGGATGATTGGAGAAAAGCCGAAATTGTGGTTTCAACAATTCAAACCTTTCTTTCAAAGAATCGATACAAACGAGTGTTTTCCCCCGATGATTTTGACCTGGTAATATCGGATGAGGCACACAGAAGTATAGGGGGAAATAGCCGTGCAGTATTCGAGTATTTTATTGGTTATAAGCTTGGGCTTACTGCCACACCAAAAAATTATCTAAAAAATATAGACGTTTCACAACTTGGTGAAAATGACCTCCGTCAGCTCGAAAGAAGATTGCTCTTAGATACCTATAAAACTTTTGGTTGTGAAGATGGTGAGCCTACTTTTCGATACTCGCTTATCGATGGCGTTAGAGATGGTTTCCTGGTAAATCCCATAGTGGTGGATGCACGAACCGAAATAACCACCCAGTTGCTTGCAGACGAAGGTTATACAGTTACTATCCAGGATGAGGATGGAAAAGATGTGGAAGAGGTATTTGACCACAAAGACTTTGAAAAAAGGTTTTTCTCAGAAAACACGAATATAGTATTCTGCAAAGCCTTTATGGAAAATGCCCTTAGGGATCCTATCACCAATGAAATAGGGAAAACCATTGTGTTTTGTGTATCGCAGAATCATGCGGCAAAAATTACCCAGATTCTTAATGAAATGGCTCATCAAATGTTTCCGGGTAAATATAATTCCGATTTTGCTATCCAGGTTACCTCAAGTATTCCAGATGCACAAAAATTTACCATTAATTTTACTAACAACAACCTTTCTGGTTCTGGTAATTTCGACCCAGCATACCGTACAAGCAAGACCCGTGTATGTGTAACGGTAGGCATGATGACCACAGGATATGATTGTCCGGATATTCTAAACCTCTGCTTAATGCGCCCCATCTTTTCACCCACCGAATTTGTTCAAATTAAAGGAAGGGGAACCAGAAAATATAATTTTATCAACGATCTTACTGATTTACATAGAAAAAAACAAATAGGCGATAAACCTAAAGAACATTTTAAACTCTTTGATTTCTTTGCTAACTGTGAGTATTTTGAAGAAAAATTCAACTACGACGAAGTTTTAAAACTTCCAGCAGGAGCTAACAACAGCACTAAAGAACACGATTTAACTTCGCAGGTGTTTGATGTTGCACCTGAATACCATAGTAACCAAACCGACCAGGTAATTGCGCTCGAACACACGGTAATTGGAACTGAAGGAATGAAAGTCGACCGGATGTATTTTGAAAAATTCGAAAAAACCATTGTAGAACACCCTGTGATAAGACAAAAAGCTGATGAAGGAAAATGGGATGAACTCCTTGATTATATCGAAAAAAATGTTCTTAATAAACCAGAAGAATACTTTACCCTTGAAAAGTTAAGGCAATCCATCCACATCGATCGTCGTATTACCTTGCGAGAAATTATTGAAAAAATACTTGGCATTATCCCATACTTCAAAACCAAAGATGAGCTTCTGGAAGAAGAGTTTGATAAATTTGATAGTCGTTACCTGCCAAAAGAGGAATATTTTGAGTATGCAAAAACAGTGTTTAAAGCATATATTCTTGATAATGAATTCAGGCAAATTATAGATAGTGGTAATTTTGCAAGGCTTAATATTTCGCCTTACGGTGAGGCCTTTAAAAAATTACCTGCTGAACTCAGAAAGGCAATACCAGAGTATATCAAGGACAATGTACCACTAAATAAATTTGTTGCATAATCTATGGCAAATACTTATTTTCAAATAAATATTCATTGTGTTTTCGCAGTACAAGGACGTGAAAATATATTGGCAGACCACTTTAGGGATAATTTGTTTAGATACATTTATGGTATCCTAAAAAAGGATAATGTTTTTCCATTAGCCGTTGGTGGATGGAAGGATCATGTTCATGTGTTTTTTGAATTAAAACCAGATATAAAAATCTCAGATTTGATGAGGATGGTAAAAGCAAGTTCATCAAAGTGGATAAATGAGCAGGGTTTTTTGAAGGGTAAATTTAATTGGCAGGAGGGTTATGGGGCATTTTCGTATTCTCGTTCACAACGAGACAATGTGATAAATTATATCATTAATCAGGAAATGCATCACAAGAGCAAGACATTTAGGGAAGAATATTTGGAATTGTTGAGAAAGTTTGAAATTGAGTATAAAGATGAATTTGTTTTTGAATTTTATGATATATAATGTTCATAAGGCCGCTCCTACGGAGCTAAAAAGTAGGTATGGTGAGCTTTGTGTTACCATAAGTTCGCTCCTACGGAGCTAAAAGAGGCGTGTTTATGAATCAGTCCTATTAGGAACAACATTCTGGTAGCCCCGCAGAATAGACTTGTTGGTAGTCCCGTTAGGGACGACCCTATGGTAGCATCCCGACAAAGACAATAATATGGTAGTCCCGTTAGGGGCGACCTTATGGTAGCCATATTAGAGGCGATATTTTGGTAGTCCCGTAGGGACGACCATATGGTAGCATCCCGACAAAGACAATAATATGATAGTCCCGTTAGGGGCGACATTATGGTAGCCATATTAGAGGCGATGTTATGGTAGTCCCGTTGGGACGTCCTTATGGTAGCAACCCGGTAAGGGAGGATAATTTAGTCCCGTAGGGACGACATTATGGTAGTAGTAGTTGGTAGCCATATCAGGAAAATGTTATGGTAGCCCGTAGGGGCGACATTTTGGATACATAGATTGTGAGATGTGTCATTTTTCCAAATGGCCGCTCCTACGGAGCTAAAAAGTAGGTATGGTGAGCTTTGAGTTACCATAGGCTCGCTCCTACGGAGCTAAAAGAGGCGTGTTTATGAATCAGTCCCATTAGGAACAACATTCTGGTAGCCCCGCAGAGTCGGCCTATTGGTAGTCCCGTAGGGACTACCCTATGGTAGCATCCCGACAAAGACAATAATATGATAGTCCCGTTAGGGACGACCTTATGGTAGCCATATTAGAGGCGATATTTTGGTAGTCCCGTAGGGACGACCCTATGGTAGCATCCCGACAAAGACAATAATATGATAGTCCCGTAGGGACGTCCTTATGGTAGCAACCCCAACAAGAACGATGTTATGGTAGCCCGTAGGGGCGACATTTTGGATACATTGATTGTGAGATGTGTCATTTT
>JAKPGM010000032.1 GCA_029550865.1 Bacteroidota bacterium
TCCTTGCCCTGATTGTTCGTGTGCTTTAAATGAAAAGTTTGCATGTAAAGCGATTCGCCCCCGGTAGGTAAGGGCATCTCCTCCTCGCCGTCGGCAGGAATATGCGGGGTACCAATTTGCAACAAAAAACTTAAAAACGAATGTGCTGCATGCACCTGTGCCTTGAAAATAGAAAGCAAGGGTGCCAGTATGGCCTGCGACAACGATATGTGCGGTATCTCCGATGCATCATTGGCCTGTACCTGCTTCTTTCCCATACAGTGATTTTTTTGAGCAAGTTAAATTGTATCCGTCAAAAATTTTATGGTCTCAATTTTTTTAGCGACACAACCTGTCGTTTTGTTGTCCCAGATTTGCATTTTGAGGTAACCTTTAGATGCTTGATTTTATGATTATTTTTTTAGTTTTGGGTAAAAATCAAAAGTGATGTCGAACTTTATTACCAATAGTCCAACAAAGGATTTAAAAAAACGCATCAACGAGATCATAAGGGTCAGCGAGGAACTAAAATTTTTGGTTGGTTTTTTTTATTTTTCTGGTCTGCGCGAGCTGTATGAGGCTTTAAAAGATAATTCCGACGTTGTCCTTAAGGTTTTGGTGGGGCTCGATGTAGACAAACAGAATAAAGCACTCGTGGAATATGCTTTCAATGAATTGAATAACGATGACGAGAAAATTGAACTTTTTTTAAATTCTTTACGCAAATCAATAAATACCGAGCAATTCGATACAGCCGAATTTTATACGCAGGCGAATTTTTTTCTTCAAATGTTGATCGACAATCGGTTAATTATCCGAAAGACTTATCAACCCAATCATTCCAAACTTTACCTGTTTAAACTGGATGCCAATCAGGTAATCAAAAGCAAATTGTTTATCACGGGAAGCAGCAATCTTACCAAAGCGGGATTGAGCACGCAACATGAGTTTAATGTTGAAATATCGGATTATGGTTTCGAAGAGGCTGAAAAATATTTTGACCAGCTGTGGAACGATGCTGTAAAAATTACAGAGCTTGAGGATATTAAAACCAAATTAATTAAAATACTCGAAGAAGAGACGCATATTAAAAAGCTTACCCCTTTTGAGGCTTACCTGCTCATTCTAAAATCCTATCTCGACACCTTTGAGCACAAAGATATTGGGACATATCTTCCCGAGTTTCTTGAAAAAATTGGCTACAAACGATACCAATATCAGCTTGATGCGGTAAAGCTGGCATTATCTATTATTGAACAACACAACGGCGTATTGATTGCCGATGTGGTGGGGTTGGGGAAAACGGTGATTGCCTGCGCTATTGCCAAGGCATTAAAAAAACGTGGCATGGTGCTTTGTCCACCGGGTTTGGTCGGCGACGACAATAAATCGGAAGGATGGAAGAAATACCTCGATCAGTTTGAATTATACGATTGGGAGGCACGTTCCATTGGTAAACTTGAAGAAACCTTTCAGTATATTAAGAATCGTGAAGATTTTGAAGTGATTATTGTTGATGAGGCACATCGCTTTCGTAACCAGGACACTCAGAGTTACGAACTGCTTAAAAATATCTGCAGAGGTAGGATAGTAATACTCCTTACAGCAACCCCATTCAATAATCGTCCTTCCGATATTCTTGCCCTGCTCAACCTGTTCATCATCCCACGAAAATCGTCTATTACCTTAAATAACGATTTAATATCTCAATTTCGCACGATGGGTTTTTTATTCGAAAAACTATCATATATAAAAAAGTATTATCAGTCCAATGATGCCGATAAAAGAGACCAATGTCGTACCCATTACAAGTTAATATTCAATGAAGATGTTATTGATATTCGTAAAGTATCCCAAAAAACCCATCTGATAGCCCAAAAAATTCGCGACATCATTGAACCCATTACCATTCGTCGGAATCGAATTGATTTACAGAAAAATCCCAACTATCGCAATGAGGTAAAAGAGCTTTCGGTGGTTGCCGATCCCATTGAATGGTTTTTTGAACTTTCACAGGAGCAATCAATTTTTTACGACAAGATTATTAAATATTATTTTGCCAATCCGGATGATGGAGGAAAATTCAAGGGGGCAATATATCGACCCTCTGAGTATGAAACAGGGCTCAATGCCAACAGCGATGTAAAAGACCAGAAAAAACAACGCGAACTACTACAACAGCGCAACCTATACGACATTATGCGTCGGCTGGTGGTAAAACGTTTCGAAAGTTCTTTTGGTGCGTTCGAAAAAACCATCCAACGATTTATAGAAATTAACGAAACTGTGCTGAAATTTATCAAAAAAACAGGAAATGATGACCTTTACGATGGCGAATATATCCTCGACCGGTCATTGCTCGAAAACATTGTTGAGCGTGATTTAGAGGAAATTGAAAAACACCTGAATGAGTACGAAAAACAGATAAAAGATGGAGTATATCCAAAACAACACAAACGCTATAAAATTTCTCAATTCAAAGAAAAGGAAAGCTTCATCAATGATATCAAAGCCGACATAGCCATGTTTAATGAAGTGCTCAAACAACTGAGAGCTGTAAAATTGGTGGAACAGGATCCCAAAACCAAATGCTTGATAGAACACCTGATAGAAGAAATCAATAAACCAGCCTTAAAACACGAACCCAAGCGTAAAATCATCATTTTTAGCGAGTATGCCGATACGGTAGAATATCTTTACAAAAACATTGAGGAAATACAGCCCCAGCTTGCTCGTCGCACAATGGTGGTAAAGGGACATGTAACCCAATCGAAATATTCCGAAATCATTCATAATTTTGACGCTTCGGCAACAAATCAGCGCAATGATTTTGATCTACTACTAAGTACCGATAAGCTCAGTGAAGGTTTCAACCTTAACCGCGCAGGGATGATCATCAATTACGATATCCCCTGGAACCCTGTAAGGGTAATTCAACGGTTGGGACGTATCAACCGTATCAGCCGAAAAGTATTTGACCAGCTATACATTGTCAACTTTTTCCCTACCATACAGGGAGCCGAACTGGTAAAATCGCGTGAGATAGCCCAGCAAAAAATGTATATGATACACAACACCCTGGGTGAAGATGCTAAAATATTCGATATCGACGAAGAACCCTCCGCTGCACTGCTTTACCAAAAAATAATGCAAAACCCCGAAAATGCTGAAAAAGAAAGCTTCTACACCAAAATATTAAATACCTTCATCGACCTTAAAAATCGCTATCCTCAATCATTCGAAAACATTAAAGATGCTCCGGCACGCATAAAAGTAACCAAAGCCTCCAACGAGGACAACATGATTGTTTGTTTTAAAAAAGACAGGATGTACATCCGCATGGGGCAGGTGGTCGATGGAAAACTACAAATCGACGACACTTCGCTGGAATTGGTACTGGATAAATTACAATGTACCCCCGAAATCCCTGCTCTACCTATCGATAATGATTTCTGGCAGATGTACGGGGAGATAAAGCAACTGGTACAGAAACAAACCTATGCCACAACGGAACAAAGCATCGAACAAACGGCCCTGAATAAGCTGAATTATCTGATACAACTGCAAGCCCCCGAATTGTTGCCCTATAAGCCCTTCCTGCGAACCCTCAAGGAAGACATCATCGATTATGGTACCTTATCGCAATACACCCTGCGCCGTATAGCCGACCTAACAAACAATGGAAATAATTTAAACAAAGCAATAGAGGAAATACAAAAATTGATGGACGACCTGGGAGAAAATTATCTGGAAAAAGAAAAACAAAAAATATCCAGTAAAAATACAGAAATTATTGTTGCAGTGAGGAATAAAATCTTCACCCCGTCCTGACGGACACCCCTCACTCAATCCTCACCCCATTCGGGCAGGACTCCCCTCACTCAATCCTCACCCCGGCCTGTCGGGCACCCCTCTCCTTACAAAGGAGAGGGGAAGGGGGTGAGGATGAAAAGGGGCCGGGGGTGAGGATAAAAGGATAGTGCAGGGGGTGAGGTTTAAAAAAATCCTCACCCCGCCCTATCGGGCACCCCTCTCCTTACAAAGGAGAGGGGAAGGGGGTGAGGATGAAAAGGGGCCGGGGGTGAGGATGAAAAGGATAGTGCAGGGGGTGAGGTCTTAAAAACCATAACAAATGAACAAACGTCGGATAGCAAAATTATCAAAAGAGCTTCGAAAACAGCCTACGGATAGCGAAAAGATATTATGGCAATATCTTCGTAATCGTAAGCTTAACGGACTGAAATTTTATCGACAAAAACCAATTTTTTATGCATACGAAAAACGATATTTGTTTTTTATTGCTGACTTTTACTGTTATGAAAAAAAATTAGTAATTGAACTTGACGGAGGAATACATGAACTTCAAAAGGAATACGACGAACAAAGAGATATTATTTTAAATAATTTGGGATTGAGAGTTTTAAGAATTAAAAACGAAGAATTAAAAGAAATTAATAAAGTATTACAAAGAATTATTGAAATATAAAAACACTTTCACGTCCTGTCGGACACCCCTTACTCAATCCTCACCCCATCCGGGCAGGACTCCCCTCTCCTTATCTAAAGGAGAGGGGCCGGGGGTGAGGATGAAAAGATAGTGCAGGAGGTGAGGTTTAAAAAAATCCTCACCCCGGCCTGTCGGCCACCCCTCTCCTTTTCTAAAGGAGAGGGGTCGGGGGTGAGGATAAAAAAATAGGGGCAGGGGGTGAGGATGAAAAGGGGCCGGGGATGAGTCAGAACAAAAAAATTAAAACATACAACCATGGATAAAACTACCATCGAAAACCTGATTCAAAATTGTAACGCCGACAATCTGGCAGGCTTGTTTCGCCAGAAAACACGAAATTTTTCTGTGAAAAGAGAGTCGTTACCCGATTATAACGACGAACATTTTACCGATTGTACGCTGGTGGGCGATTTTCGAACCTACGACGACCAGCTCGATATGCTGGTATTCATGGCCAGGGTAGGCAACGAACTCTCCGAGCGTAGCGGTAAAAAATTACAATACGAATTGGGCAAAAAGATTTTAAAAAATACCATGCGCTATGCTGGTGGGTTCTTTGTGTTTTACGACGACAGGGGTAGTTTCCGCTTTTCGCTCATTTACGACATACCCTTACCCAGTGGTAAGCGTCAGTTTAGCAACTTCCGCCGCTATACCTACTTTGTTTCGCGGGAGCAAACCAATAAAACTTTTATCCAGCAGATTTCCGAGGCCGACTTTTCGTCGCTCCCCAAAATTATCGAAGCCTTTAGCGTTGATAAGGTTCGTAAGCAATTCTACACCGAAATTGCCACCTGGTATTTCTGGTCGCTCGATAAGATTAAGTTCCCCGACGACTACAAATACGCCAGCGACCCCGCTAAAGATGCCGAGATACGAAACTCTACCAACCTTATCCGCCTTATCACTCGTATCATTTTCATCTGGTTTTTAAAGGAAAAGAAGCTCATTCCCGGTGAGTTATTCGACGCAGAAGCGCTAAAAAATATTGTAAAAGACTTTTACAAAGGCCCACAAGCATCGAACTACTACAACGCTATCCTGCAAAACCTGTTTTTTGGCACCCTTAATCAGCAAATGAAAGCACGCGAATTTGCCAACGATGGTAGTTTTCTCGAAAACCGTAAAGAATACGAAGTTAAGACCCTTTATCGCTATGCCGATAAGTTTAATATCTCCAAAGACGAGGCAAAAGCGCTTTTTAAAGATATCCCTTTCCTCAATGGGGGACTATTCGACTGTCTCGACAAGGAGGGTATTTACATCGATGGTTTCTCGCGAAATCCCAAAAAGCAAGCCATTGTATACGATTACCTGTTTTTTCAGCCCCATGAGGAAAAAGTAAACCTTGCGCAATATCAGATGGGCACAGGGAGAACGGTGCGTGGGCTATTCGAGATACTGAAAAGCTACAATTTTACCATCGACGAAAGCACGCCAATAGACCAGGAAGTAGCCCTCGACCCCGAGCTGTTGGGCAAGGTATTTGAGGAGTTGTTGGCATCGTATAACCCCGAAACAGCTTCCACTGCCCGCAAGGCCACCGGTAGCTATTACACTCCCCGCGAGGTGGTGGATTTTATGGTGCAGCAGTCGCTCAAGCAATACCTGATGTCGCACAGCCAGCTGCCCGAAGATACCCTCGAACGCCTGCTTGCTTTCTCCGACGACACCCCCGACCTGAGCGAGGAGCAAAAAAAACAAATCGTTGAGCTTATCGACCATATTAAAATTCTCGACCCTGCCTGTGGTTCGGGTGCCTTTCCTATGGGTATCCTCCACCAGCTGGTTTTTGTGCTTCAAAAGTTAGACCCCGACAACAAGCTATGGTATGAGCTGCAATACAACAAAGCCCTGGAAGCCACCGAGGAAGCCTTCAAACACACCGATAAAGACGAACGCGAAACGCTATTGAAGGAAATCAACGAATCGTTCGACGAAAACATCAACTACCCCGACTATGCCCGCAAGCTTTACCTTATCGAAAACTGCATCTATGGTGTCGATATCCAGCCCATAGCCATACAGATAAGCAAGCTGCGATTTTTTATCTCGCTGGTGCTCGACCAGAAAATCGATGCCTCCAAGAACAACTATGGCATTCGCCCCCTGCCCAACCTCGAAAC
>JAKPGM010000036.1 GCA_029550865.1 Bacteroidota bacterium
TGCTTGATTTTCTTTGCTACTTTCTTGTATCAAGACAAGAAAGTAGGGGAAAGAAAATATTTGCAGAGGCGAAGAAAGATTGCAGTTTAATCCACATCCCGTCCTAACTGACATACCATATCTACAACCTCACCCCGCCCTGTCGGCCACCCCTCTCCTTGAAAAGGAGAGGGGTCGGGGGTGAGGATGCCATCCCATTGCTACCATAAGAGCCACCCCTACGGGGTTGGAAGAGGTAAATTTTTTAGGGTCTACCCGATAAAGGATACGTTGATATAAAATCTGTTCCTACTTTACCAGTCACCCCTCATCTACAACCTCACCCCGCCCTTCGGGCACCCCTCTCCTTTCCAAGGAGAGGGGATGGGGGTGAGGATTGAAAGGCGAGGGGATGGGGGTGAGTTTTAAAGGAACAAAGGTAGATGTTGAAATTAAAAGTAGATTGGTTTGGGGGGAAGCAGTGTTAACAGCCATAAAATTTAGCACAAGCCACAATCTAAGCGTTGTGCGGTGGGATGCACAAATGCGCGGTGGTGTGGAGCAGTGAATGGTCAAAACGGCAAGTATGGCCGCAGGGGCGCTTGTCGTTTCAAAGCGTTGGCAGGAGGAAAGCCTTGAGTGGAAACGCTACAGATATTCCATAAAGTACAGACTACAATAAATGCCACGGCCAACGATTTGACTTACCCTGCCTGCCATACTCCGTTTTGACCAGAGCGGGCAGGGGGTCATTTGTGCTTGATTTTCTTTTTGCTACCATAAGAGTCACCCCTACGGGGTTGGAAGAGCAAAAGTTTTAAGGGTCGTACCCGCCAATAGATGGTTGATAAAAAATCTGACCCTACTTACCAGGACACCTCTCATTTAATCCTCACCCCGTCCTAACGGACACCCCTCTCCTTTCCAAGGAGAGGGGATGGGGGTGAGGATTGAAAGGAGAGGGGCCGGGGGTGAGGTTTAAAGAGGATGAGATATTACAAATTGCATCACAAAAACCAACTCCCGGGTTACAAGTTTGATTATTTTTTCCCGCTTACCAACTATCAGAAGCGCTCAAACCAATTTGCCGTCAAGCAGTTTTTAATTTATTAGCCAGCATTTTACGCAGATTGATTAAGGCATAGCGCATGCGCCCAAGAGCAGTATTGAGGCTAACCCCCGTTTGTTCGGCTATCTCCTTAAAACTCATATCGAGATATATCCGCATGATTACAACTTCGCGCTGTTCAAAGGGCAAATGCTCTATCAATCCGCGTACTTCCTTGAGCATTTGTTCACGAACCATACCATCTTCTGTAGAGGTTGCCAAAAGCGTCATATTCAGCACCGGCATCTCCTCGTTATCGGTCGAAACCATTTTCATTTTCTTTTCCCTGCGGAAATGGTCGATGATAAGGTTGTGCGCAATACGCGTTACCCATGAAAAGAACTTCCCATCATCGTAGTACTTCCCTTCGCGGATCGATCGAATTACCTTAACAAAAGTCTCCTGAAAAATATCCTCAGCCAGGGCTGGCTGGCGAACCATCATTAAAATATAATTATATAACCTGGATTGATGACGCAATACAAGCTCCTCAAATGCTTCTCTTCGTCCTTGAATAAATAGGTCCAGGAGCGCCTGATCGGACAAAACTTTGTAGTTCACTTTTCCTCCGTGCTTTGGTTATCAGCGTAGAAGTGTTCCGATAGGCATATAGTTTTATAGGTTCGACATGCTGTTTTCCGGCGTGAATGTAAATAAAAAAATTCTTTTGTGCAAAATTTTTTACCTTTGCAGACTTGAAACTCTTCTATAATGACGGATAGTGAAGAAAAAGACTACATTGTTATCAAGGGGGCAAGGGTCAATAATCTACAAAACATTTCGGTTAAGATTCCCAGAAACCAGTTAACGGTAATAACAGGTCTATCGGGTTCGGGCAAATCGTCCCTTGCTTTCGATACGTTATATGCCGAAGGACAACGACGATACGTGGAAAGCTTATCTGCCTATGCGCGACAATTTTTGGGGCGTATTCAAAAACCTGAGGTCGATTTTATTTTCGGCATCCCCCCTGCCATTGCACTTGAGCAAAAAGTAAATACTTCCAATCCTCGTTCGACAGTCGGAACTACCACCGAGATATATGAATATCTTAAAATCCTTTATGCTCGCATAGGCCGTACTTTTTCCCCAATATCGGGACAAGAAGTCAAAAAACATACTGTTACCGATGTAGTAGATGCCATATTAAAATTTCCCAATGGCGAGAAATTGCTCATTATTTGTCCTATCGCAATCGACAAAAAATTACTTGACATTCAAATTGAAGAGCTCAAAAAGGAAGGGCTGACACGCATCTGGTTTAATAGTGAGGTTAAAAGACTCGACGAAATAGATAATCCTGAAAAAATTGTTGTAAAGAATCGCATCTACGTAGTTATCGACCGACTTACCGTCAATCATTCAGATGAAGAATTTATTAGTCGCTGCGGCGATTCGGTGCAATCAGCCTTACTAATTGGCAAAGGGGAATGTTATATCCAACCCACCAATGCTGAGAGATGGCTGGAGTTTTCAACCCGTTTCGAGGCCGATGGCATAACCTTCGAGGAACCCAGCGTACATATGTTTTCCTTTAACAACCCACTGGGCGCCTGCCCTACCTGTCAGGGTTTTGGCAAAATCATTGGTATCGACCCCGACCTGGTCATCCCCAACAAAAACCTATCGGTATATTCCGATGCTGTTGCCTGCTGGCGTGGCGAATCGTTTGGTATGTGGAAAAAAGCATTTATTCAGCATGCCAACCGATACGACTTTCCCATTCATAAACCTTACAAAGAACTCTCCAGCGAACAAAAACGGCTATTATGGGAGGGAGATGGAAAAAGCCTGGAGGGCATTAACGATTTCTTTAAGTACCTTGAGATGAACAGCTATAAAATGCACTACCGCATTTTACTGTCACGCTTCAAGGGCAAAACTACCTGTAGCGATTGCCATGGAACTAGACTCAGAAAAGAAGCTACCTATGTAAAAATAGGTGGTAAGGCTATCACCGAACTTGTCGAAATGCAAATCGACCATCTTAAGGAATTTTTTGACCAGTTGGTACTTAGCGATTATGAATGGAAAATTGCCAGCCGGGTAGTTACTGAAATTAAGAACAGAATCAATTTTTTACTTCAGGTTGGACTGGGTTATCTTACCCTTAATCGCCTATCCAACACGCTATCGGGTGGAGAGACCCAACGGGTCAATCTGGCAACTGCCCTGGGGGGGAGCCTGGTAGGTTCGCTATATGTACTCGATGAACCCAGTATAGGACTTCATCCTCACGACAATCACCTGCTCATTAACGTACTGCATCGACTAAAGGAGCAGGGCAACACTGTGGTGGTCGTGGAACACGATGAGGACATCATTCGTTCAGCCGACTACCTCATCGACATGGGACCACTGGCTGGACGATTGGGCGGAAAAGTGGTTTTTGAAGGTAAACCTCAAAATATGCTAACTGTACCCGAAAGCCTCACCGCTCAATACTTGACTGGACAACGTACCATTGAAGTCCCTTCCCGTCGACGTAAGTGGACCCATTACATCGAATTAAAGGGGGTAAGGCAAAATAACCTCAAAGATTTCAACGTAAAGTTTCCCCTTCATGTCATGACTGTCGTTACAGGCGTGAGTGGCTCAGGAAAATCTACCCTCATCAAGCAAATCCTATATCCTGCGCTACGAAGAGAAATCATGGGGATGGGAGACAAACCCGGCGAATTCGACGAACTGGGAGGCGACTGGCACATGATTCAAGGAATTGAATACGTTGACCAGGAACCTCTTGGTAAATCATCGCGGTCGAACCCTGCTACCAGCGTTAAAGCTTACGACGAAATAAGAAAACTATTTGCCGAAACAGCCCAGAAAATGCATTACAACTTCCCTCCTTCATACTTCTCATTCAACATGGAAGGTGGACGTTGCGAAGAATGTCAGGGCGAAGGCGTAATTAAGGTGCCCATGCAATTTATGGCCGATATCACCCTGATTTGCGAAAGCTGCAAAGGTAAACGATTTAAAGAAGATATTCTCGAAGTCAAGTACCGTAGTAAAAACATTTACGACGTACTGGAAATGACGGTGGATGAAGCACTGGAGTTTTTTGCGAAAGATAATTCCAGCACCTGCAAAAAAATTGTAGCCAAACTCCAAACCCTCTCCGATGTGGGGCTGGGATATATTCGCCTGGGGCAATCGACCAGTACCCTTTCGGGCGGTGAAAATCAACGTTTAAAATTAGCCGCCTACCTTACCAATGCCACTCCCCTTAAAGGTCATACCCTCTTCCTATTCGATGAGCCCACCACCGGCCTCCATATTCATGACATCAAAAAACTTCTCGATGCTTTTAATGCCATCCTACGTAATGGACATTCCATTATCATAATTGAACACAACCTCGAAGTAATTAAGTCGGCCGACTGGATTATCGATCTGGGACCCACCGGTGGCGAAAAAGGAGGACATCTACTGTTTGAAGGAACACCTGAACAACTCATTGCCTGTGAAGATTCCGTAACTGCCAAATATCTTCGACCCAAGCTCGAAAAAAGCAGAATCAACCCCTAATTCAACTTTAATTTTTCCAACTTTTTTTCTAACTTTAAAAAAAATTGACATCTTAACACACTAAAAATAATGCGCGTGCCCTTACATCTCAGGCGTCAAAAGAAAGATTAAATTTATGAAAAAACGATCATTAGTAGTATTCAGAAACAGGCATAAAAATAATTTCTCATACCTGCTTGATTTATTCATCCAGCCATTTTAGAAACATATTAAATTATTTTCGGATAAAAATTTTTGAAATATTCCTTTGCAATTTATAACTTTGCGCCTCACAAAAATTTATAAGAAATATGATAATTGTACCAATTAAAGAAGGGGAAAACCTTGAAAGAGCCTTGAAGAAATTCAAGCGCAAATTTGAAAAAACTGGAGTCATCAAAGAATTACGTGAAAGGCAGTTTTATACAAAGCCTTCTGTGGAACGCCGTCAGGAAATATTACGTGCCATTTATCGGCAAAAAATGCAACTGGAAGAAAGTTGATGCGCACGTGTAGCATAAGTAACCATGCAACATTTAGATGCATTCTTGAATTATCTTCGTAATGAAAAAAGATGCTCGTTGCACACTCAGCGATCTTATGCTACTGATTTACAACAATTTGAGCAGTATGTGAACCACCAGTATGGCAATATGGCCATCCATCAAATCAGTAGTAGTCACATTCGGCAATGGATGGTAGCTTTAATGGAGGAGGGTACTTCATCACGTACTGTTGTGCGTAAGCTTTCTTCGTTAAAGGCGTTCTTTAAATATTTGCTACGACAGAAGCTTGTGGAACATAACCCACTTGATAAGGTCACAGCACCCAAGGTAGGAAAACGATTGCCGGTTTTTGTTGAGGACAAACACATGGACACCCTCCTCGACGAAATTACTTTCGGTGAAAATTTTGAAGGTATTCGCAATCGGATGATTATAAGTACCTTTTACCATACGGGCATACGTTTATCGGAACTTACGCAGCTAAAAATCGACGATGTGGACTTTTCGATTCGTACCCTGAAAGTTATGGGCAAAAGGTCAAAAGAACGAATTATTCCTCTATCACCGGCATTTATAGACGAATTAAACAAATACCTTCAAATTCGACAGGAACAAGGCTTCACGTCTCCTTACCTATTTGTTACCAGTAAGGATAAAGCATTATATCCCCGACTGGTACAACGCGTTGTAAAGCACTTTTTATCGCTGGTAACCCCGATCAGCAAAAAAAGTCCGCATGTCATTCGCCACACCTTTGCAACGCAACTTTTGAATAGAGGAGCCGACCTGAATGCCATTAAAGAACTACTGGGGCATGCAAATCTGTCGGCAACACAAGTATACACACACAACACTATAGAAAAGCTTCATAAAATTTATAAACAAGCCCATCCTCGGGCATAAACGAACGGAGGAAACAGCTATGAACATCAACATTCAGTCGGTACATTTTGACGCTGATCGTAAGTTGATAGAATTCACCACTAAAAAAGTGGAAAAATTAGAAAAGTTTTACGATCGGATTGTGGGAGCAAAAGTTATCTTTCGTCTCGACAAAAGTGAAACTGACGAAAACAAGATAGCAGAAATTCGCATCGAAATTCCCGGCAACGATGTATTCGCCAAGCGACAGTGCAAAACCTTCGAAGAAGCTGTTGATCAGGCAGTTGATGCGCTTAAGACCCAATTAACCAAACACAAAGAAAAACAAAGGGGTGAATAAATTTTTTAAATTTATTTTGAAACCTGAACAAAAAGTTATACATTTGCCAACCCAAAAACTAAAGGGGTATATTAATTGGGAGAAAGGATTCTTTGAAAGTTTGAGGAAGATATTTGGTGGACGTTCATGAAACGATATAACAGGCCGATGTAGCTCAGTTGGTTAGAGCAGCTGATTTGTAATCAGCAGGTCGGGGGTTCAAGTCCGTCCATCGGCTCATGTGCAGGGGAGATACCAAAGTGGCCAACTGGGGCAGACTGTAAATCTGTTGTCGTATGACTTCGGAGGTTCGAATCCTCCTCTCCCCACGAAAAAAAAATGATTAAGGTTAAAATTTAAAATATAAGCGGGAGTAGCTCAGTTGGTAGAGCATAACCCTTCCAAGGTTAGGGTCGCGGGTTCGAGTCTCGTCTCCCGCTCAAAGGCCGAAAAGGCACGACTTCGATAACTGCCCTGAGTGGGAGGAACGAAGAAAAAAATTATCTGCCGATGTAGCTCAGGGGTAGAGCACTTCCTTGGTAAGGAAGGGGTCACGAGTTCAATTCTCGTCATCGGCTCTTTTTATTATTATTAAGGTGTCAATTGTATTAAAATTGAAATAAAAACAAAACAGTAATAATCATCAAATTTTGAGTTATGGCAAAAGAAAAATTTGACAGGTCAAAACCTCATGTTAATATCGGTACGATTGGTCACGTTGACCATGGAAAGACTACGCTGACGGCTGCAATTACCAAAGTATTGGCTAAACAAGGTCTTGCCGAAGAACGTTCGTTTGACTCTATCGACAATGCTCCAGAAGAAGAAGAGCGTGGTATTACCATTAATACGGCACACGTTGAATATCAGACAAAAAACCGTCACTATGCTCACGTAGACTGCCCGGGTCACGCCGACTACATTAAGAACATGGTTACCGGTGCTGCCCAGATGGACGGTGCTATCATCGTGGTTGCTGCTACCGATGGTCCCATGCCCCAAACCCGTGAGCACATTCTGTTGGCTCGTCAGGTAAACGTGCCTAAAATCGTTGTTTTCATCAACAAGGTTGACCTGGTAGAAGACCCAGAAATGCTCGACCTGGTTGAAATGGAAATGCGTGAGCTTTTGAACTTCTACGGCTTCGATGGCGATAACGCTCCTATCATTCGTGGTTCGGCCCTGGGTGCACTCAATGGCGACCCCAAATGGGAAGCTAAAGTGCTCGAATTGATAGATGCTGTTGATACATACATTCCACTTCCTCCCCGTGAAGTTGACAAGCCTTTCCTCATGCCAGTTGAAGACGTGTTCTCCATTACTGGTCGTGGTACCGTAGCTACCGGTCGTATCGAAACGGGCGTTGTACAAACTGGCGATGAAATGGAAATCGTGGGTCTTGGCGCCGAAAAGAAGAAAACCGTTATCACAGGGGTTGAAATGTTCCGCAAAATTCTCGACCGTGGAGAAGCTGGTGACAACGTAGGTCTTCTGCTTCGTGGTATCGACAAGGACGAAATCAAACGTGGTATGGTTATCGCTAAACCCGGTACCATCACTCCACATACCACCTTCAAAGCTGAAGTTTATATCCTTAAGAAAGAAGAAGGTGGACGTCACACGCCTTTCCACAACCACTATCGTCCGCAGTTCTACCTGCGTACCCTCGACGTAACCGGTGAAATTATTCTTCCCGAAGGTCGTGAAATGGTTATGCCCGGTGACAACGTTTCTATTACCGTAAAACTTATCTACCCCGTTGCTCTCAACGTAGGTTTGCGTTTCGCTATCCGCGAAGGTGGTAGAACGGTAGGTGCCGGTCAGATTACCGAGATTGTTGAATAACATTACATATTCGTACCGGATAGCATTAGCTATTCCGGTACTTGTACACGGGTGTAGCTCAGTTGGTAGAGCACTGGTCTCCAAAACCAGGTGTCGGGCGTTCGAGTCGCTCCTCCCGTGCAATATGTTTTAACCAATATCCACAGAAAATGAAATTTTTTGCCGGCATACAAAACTACTTTCGCGAATCGTACGCTGAACTCGTTCAGAAAGTTACCTGGCCAACATGGAACGAATTACAGGCAAGCGCTATTACCGTAATGGTAGCTTCCGTAGTAATTGCACTGATTGTGCTGGTAATGGACTTAGTTTTTAAATACGGAATGAATTTCGTCTATAGCATATTCTCATAAGACATTACAAAAAATGGGCGAAACAGAAAAAAAGTGGTATGTCCTGCGGGCTATTAGTGGGAAAGAAAAAAAAGTGAAAGAACTTATCGAAAATGAAGTTGCCCGTTTGCACCTTGAAGATTACATTTCACAGGTGCTCATACCCACTGAAAAAGTGTATCAAATTAAAAATGGAAAAAAAATAAGCAAGGAGCGTATTTTTTTTCCAGGCTATGTATTGGTTGAAGCACAATTGGTAGGCGAAATCCCCCATATATTGCGCAATATCCCCAATGTATTGGGTTTTTTGGGAACCAAAGGTGATGAACCTACCCCGTTGAGACTTTCAGAAGTAAATCGCATTCTGGGAAAAGTGGACGAATTAGCGCAGACGGGCGAAGAATTAATTACGCCATTTTATATTGGCGAACCTGTAAAGGTCATTGACGGACCTTTTAGTGGTTTTACAGGCGTTATCGACGCTATCAATGAGGAAAAGAAAAAACTCAAGGTCATGGTGAAAATTTTTGGAAGAAAAACACCCGTGGAATTGAGTTTTATGCAAGTGGAAAGAGAATAAATGTGGAACAAACTGTTTGATACCGTTAAAGTTTTGTTTCTCCTCTCGGAAACAAATGCTTCCCTTTAGTGGTAGGAAAACAGTTGATTATACAATAATAATTAACTATGGCAAAAGAAGTAGTAGGACAAATTAAACTGCAAATAAAGGGTGGAGCTGCCAATCCTTCACCACCAGTAGGGCCTGCACTGGGTTCGAAGGGGGTTAATATTATGGAGTTTTGTAAGCAGTTTAATGCACGTACACAAAATATGGCTGGGAAGGTGATACCGGTAATCATTACAGTGTATTCCGACAAGTCATTTGATTTTGTGACGAAAACTCCCCCCGCAGCGGTACAGTTGATGGAAGCTGCCAAAGTACAGGGAGGTTCTCCTGAACCCAACCGCAATAAGGTGGGAACGGTAACCTGGGAACAGATAAAAGAGATTGCACAGAACAAAATGCCCGATCTCAACTGTTTTACCCTGGAAAGTGCCATGAAAATGGTTGCAGGTACTGCCCGCAGTATGGGTATTACCATCACGGGCGAAAGACCTTTCTAAAAATTTTTTAATTGGACGAACAAATGGCAAGATTGACAAAAAACAGAAAGTTAGCTTTGTCAAAGATCGACCCCGAAAAACAATACAAACTACACGAAGCTGCTGCATTACTCAAAGAAATTACAACTACAAAATTTGACGCTTCGGTAGACATTGATGTTCGATTGGGGGTAGACCCGCGAAAGGCTAATCAAATGGTTCGTGGGGTTGTAACTTTGCCCAATGGTACTGGTAAACAAGTTCGCGTTTTGGTATTGTGTACACCAGACAAGGAACAGGAAGCCAAGGAAGCAGGGGCCGACTACGTAGGGTTGGACGAATACATTGAAAAGATTAAAAACGGCTGGACCGACGTAGATGTAATCATTACCGTACCTGCTGTTATGGCTAAAATCGGTGCACTAGGTAAAATTTTGGGTCCACGCGGACTTATGCCCAATCCAAAAAGTGGAACCGTTACCATGGAAGTGGGTAAAGCTGTGAGGGAAGTCAAAATGGGGAAAATTGATTTTAAGGTTGACAAATATGGTATTGTACACTCTTCGATCGGAAAGGTATCTTTTGAACCTGAAAAGATTGTGGAGAATGCTAAAGAATTCCTCAATACCATCATCAAACTTAAACCTTCCTCAGCTAAAGGCACCTACATTAAAAGTGTGTTCCTTTCCTCTACCATGAGTCCGGGCTTAAAGATCGACCCCAAAAGTATTACTGAGTAATATGCTTGAAAGTTATGAAGCGAGAAGAAAAAAATGAGATTATCGACCATCTGGTAGAACAAATACAAACGTATAAGCACTTTTACATTACTGATATTGGTGGTTTAAATGCCGCTGATACCAGTTTACTCCGTCGTAAATGCTTCGACAAGCAGGTAAAATTGATGGTAGTCAAGAATACGCTGCTCAAAAAAGCATTGGAACGAATCAACGGAGAAGTATACGAGCCCTTATACGGTGTATTGAAAGACTCTACTTCTTTGATGCTCAGTACTACTGGGAATGCACCCGCTAAACTCATCAAAGATTTTAGGAGCAAGGATAAGACCAAACCTATTTTAAAGGCTGCTTTTGTCGAAGAGTCCATTTACATTGGTGATAACCAGCTGGAATTGCTCGTCAACCTTAAGTCGAAAGATGAACTTCTGGGCGACGTCATTGGCTTGCTGCAGTCACCTGCTAAGAATGTACTCTCGGCCTTACTGTCGGGTAAAAATACCCTGGGCGGTATAGTAAAAACACTTTCTGAACGTACAGAATAAAAAAATTAGTTAATAACTCTAAAATTATTATAACAATGGCAGATGTTAAAGTTTTAGCAGAACAGCTTGTAAATCTTACTGTAAAAGAAGTTAATGAGCTTGCAAAAATACTAAAAGAAGAATATGGAATTGAGCCAGCAGCTGCTGCTGTTGCTGTTGCCGCTGCACCCGCTGCTGGAGGTGGTGCCGCTGGTGAAGCCGCTGCTGAAAAAACTACCTTCGATGTTATCCTCAAGAGCGCTGGTGGTGCTAAATTACAGGTTGTAAAACTCGTTAAAGATATTACCGGGCTTGGCCTGAAAGAAGCAAAAGACCTTGTTGATGGTGCTCCTAAAGCAATTAAAGAAGGTGTATCCAAAGAAGAAGCAGAATCAATTAAAGCACAGCTTACAGAAGCCGGAGCAGAAGTTGAACTTAAATAATATCTGTTTCAATAGAACATCGGGTTTAAGGTATCCTGCCCTGCAGTTTACCTTAAGCCTTTTTCTTGTTTTATTATAGCGTTCACTTAATCCGTTAAAAAAGATGGCTTCAAATCAGGTAGTTGAAAGAATCAGTTTTGCCAGAACTAAAAAACAATTTACGTACCCCGACTTTCTGGAGGTACAACTTAAATCCTTCGCAGACTTTTTCCAGTTGGAAACAACACCCGAAAATAGAAAA
Organism: Bacteroidota bacterium; assembly: GCA_029550865.1. Taxonomy (GTDB): domain Bacteria; phylum Bacteroidota; class Bacteroidia; order Bacteroidales; family DTGW01; genus JAKPGM01. The sequence continues at coordinate 11,531 of JAKPGM010000036.1, forward strand.
AACGAAGGACTTTACAAAGTTTTTCTGGAAAATTTTCCAATCACGGATACGCGAAATCAATTCGTACTTGAATTTCTTGATTATTACATAGATCCTCCCCGATATACCATCGAAGAATGTCTGGAAAGAGGATTAACCTACAGCGTACCCCTTAAAGCAAAGTTAAAGCTCTATTGTACCGATCCCGAACACGAAGATTTTGAAACCATTATCCAGGAGGTATATCTGGGTACCATTCCATACATGACGCCACGAGGCACTTTTGTAATTAATGGTGCCGAACGTGTTGTCGTGTCTCAATTACATCGCTCACCTGGTGTATTCTTTGCCCAGAGCGTACATCCCAATGGAACAAAACTATATTCGGCACGAATCATCCCCTTTAAAGGCTCGTGGATTGAATTCGCTACCGACATCAACAACGTGATGTATGCCTACATCGACCGAAAGAAAAAAGTACCCGTAACCACCCTTTTGCGTGCCATCGGATTTGAAAGCGATAAAAGCATTCTCGAAATATTCGACCTTGCCGATGAAATAAAGGTTTCCAAAGCTGCACTCAAAAAAGTAGTAGGTCGTCGTCTGGCTGCGAGGGTTCTGAAATCCTGGGTTGAAGACTTTGTCGATGAGGATACCGGTGAAGTCGTCTCGATCGAACGAAACGAAGTTGTTATTGACCGCGAAACCATCCTGGAAAACGAACATATCGATTTAATCGTTGATGCAGGGGTAGATACCATCCTGTTGCATAAGGAAACTGCAAACATCAACGATTTTGCTATCATATACAATACTCTCCAGAAAGACCCCTCTAACTCTGAAAAAGAAGCCGTTCTACATATTTATCGTACTATTCGTGGTTCAGAACCACCCGACGAAGCTACAGCACGCGACGTTATTGAAAAACTATTTTTCTCCGACAAGCGTTACGACCTTGGAGACGTGGGTCGTTTCAGAATGAACCGCAAGTTGGGGCTTAATATCCCTAATGAAGTTAGGGTATTAACAAAAGAAGACATTATCAGCATTATCAAATACCTGATTGAGCTTATCAATTCTAAGGCCGATGTTGATGATATCGACCACCTGAGTAACAGACGTGTACGTACCGTAGGCGAGCAGCTCTACAACCAATTCAGCGTTGGGCTGGCCCGTATGGCGCGTACCATCCGTGAACGCATGAATGTACGCGACAATGAAGTGTTTACGCCCATTGAGCTTATCAATGCCAAAACACTCTCGTCGGTGATCAATTCATTTTTCGGGACCAACCAGCTTTCGCAATTCATGGACCAAACCAACCCGCTGGCCGAAATGACCCACAAACGTCGTTTGTCGGCATTGGGTCCTGGAGGTCTTTCGCGCGAAAGAGCTGGTTTTGAGGTTCGCGACGTACACTACACCCATTATGGTCGTTTGTGCCCGATTGAAACCCCTGAAGGTCCTAACATTGGGCTTATCAACTCACTTTGCGTATATGCTAAAATTAACGACCTTGGCTTTATCGAAACCCCTTACCGTAAAGTAGAAAATGGTAAAGTAGATTTATCGGACGAGGGAGTAATATACCTGAGTGCTGAGGATGAAGAAGGCAAAATCATTGCTCAGGCCAATGCATCGGTTGCCGATGATGGCACACTCATGGAACAGCGTATCAAAGCTCGACTTGAAGCCGATTACCCCTCGGTATCGGCCGACCAGGTACATCTGATGGACGTTGCACCCAACCAGATTGCCTCAATAGCTGCTTCGCTTATACCCTTCCTCGAACACGACGACGCAAACCGTGCCCTTATGGGTTCAAACATGATGCGTCAGGCTGTGCCCCTGCTTCAACCCGAAGCTCCCATCGTGGGAACCGGTATCGAAAGCCAGGTAGTTAAAGACTCCAGAATACATCTAACCGCCGAAGGTGACGGCGTTGTCGAATATGTCGATGCCAACGAAATTAAAATTCGCTATAACCTTACCGAAGAAGAAAAATTTGTATCGTTCGACGACCCCGTTAAATCCTACAAGCTTACCAAATCTCTCAAAACCAACCAGAATACCTGTATCAACCTTCGTCCTATTGTTCGTAAGGGCGATAAGGTTAAGGCGGGACAAATCCTTACCGAAGGGTATGCTACCCAGAATGGTGAATTAGCCCTGGGTCGAAACCTGATGGTGGCTTTCATGCCCTGGAAGGGGTATAACTTTGAGGACGCTATCGTCATCAGCGAACGGGTTGTACGCGAGGACCTATTTACCTCCATACACATCGAAGAATACCTCCTGGAAGTAAGGGATACCAAACGTGGGCTCGAAGAACTCACCGCCGATATCCCCAATGTTAGTGAGGAAGCTACTAAGAATCTCGACGAAAACGGTATCATTCGCATTGGTGCCGAAGTAAAACCGGGTGACTTCCTCATTGGTAAGATTACCCCTAAAGGCGAATCCGATCCAACCCCCGAAGAAAAACTCTTGCGTGCTATCTTTGGGGATAAAGCTGGTGATGTAAAGGATGCCTCACTGAAAGCATCGCCTTCACTCGACGGGATTGTTATCGATAAAAAACTTTTCTCCCGCGCTATCAAGGACAAAAAAGGCAACAAAGCCATCAATGAAAAAGTACTGCTACAAAAAATCGAGGATGAGTTCAATCGACAAATCGAAGAACTCAACACAAAAATGGTAGATAAGCTTTTTGTCCTTGTTAATGGTAAAACCTCGCAGGGAGTGAAAGACTATTATAATGTCGATGTTATTCCCAAGGGGGTTAAGTTTACCACAAAGGTTTTGCAGGAGCTTAATTTCTTGAACGTTAATCCCAACAAGTGGACAACCGACAAAGACAAAAATCAGCTGATACGGCAGTTGTTCCACAATTATATGCTCAAATACAAGGAAATAGAGAGCGTATACAAGCGGAAAAAATACACCCTTACGATTGGTGACGAATTACCTGCAGGAATTGTTCAGCTGGCAAAAGTGTATATTGCCCGCAAACGAAAGATTAAGGTGGGAGATAAAATGGCAGGTCGTCACGGGAATAAGGGTATCGTATCGCGTATCGTACGTGTAGAAGACATGCCATTCCTCGAAGATGGTACACCAGTGGATATCGTACTTAACCCGCTGGGGGTTCCTTCCCGTATGAACCTGGGACAGATATACGAAACTGTGCTGGGATGGGCAGGGAAGGTTTTAGGGGTGAAATTCTCCTCCCCTATTTTCGATGGGGCTACCATTGAGCAAATTACAGAATACACCAATAAAGCAGGCTTACCGCCATATGGTATTACCTATCTATACGACGGTGGCACCGGCGAGCGTTTTGACCAACCTGCAACGGTAGGGGTAATTTATATGCTCAAGCTGGGTCATATGGTGGATGATAAAATGCACGCTCGTTCCATTGGGCCATACTCGCTTATTACCCAACAACCCCTTGGTGGTAAAGCTCAGTTTGGTGGTCAACGATTTGGGGAAATGGAAGTATGGGCACTCGAAGCATTTGGAGCTGCTAACATTCTCCAGGAAATCCTTACCATTAAATCGGACGACGTGGTGGGTAGAGCCAAAGCTTACGAAGCTATTGTCAAAGGTGAGCCCATGCCAACACCTGGAATCCCCGAGTCGTTCAACGTACTCCTCCACGAATTGAGAGGATTAGGATTGAGCGTTAACCTGCTCAACTAAACTTAACTTTTCGGGTAGTGTATTGTTATTAATGTGAAAAAAATATTAAAAATATGTCATTTAAAAAGGATAGCAAACCAGGTACTTTCACCAAAATATCCATTGGGTTAGCTTCGCCGGAAGAAATTCTGGAACACTCCAGTGGTGAAGTACTTAAACCTGAAACCATCAACTACCGTACTTACAAACCCGAACGCGACGGATTGTTTTGTGAGCGAATTTTTGGTCCTGTCAAGGACTACGAGTGCCACTGTGGAAAGTACAAACGCATTCGTTACAAGGGGATTGTGTGCGACCGTTGCGGTGTCGAAGTAACTGAAAAGAAAGTTCGCCGCGAACGTATGGGACATATCAACCTGGTAGTGCCTGTTGCTCATATCTGGTACTTCAGGTCGATTCCCAATAAAATTGGTTACCTCTTAGGTTTGCCCAGCAAAAAGCTTGATGCAGTTATCTACTACGAACGTTACATTGTTGTTCAGCCAGGTATCAAGGCCTCGGAGGGTATCAACGTTTACGACCTGCTTACGGAAGAAGAATATATCGAAATCATTGAATCTTTACCGAAAGAAAATCAGTATCTCGACGACAGCGATCCCAACAAGTTTATAGCTAAAATGGGAGCAGAAGCTATTGAAATGCTTCTCAAACGTCTCGATCTGGACGAGCTGTCGTATTCGCTTCGTCATCAGGCAAGCACCGAATCGTCGCAACAGCGTAAAGCTGAGGCTCTGAAACGACTTCAGGTAGTAGAAGCTTTCCGCGAATCGCGTGAAGTAAATAAACCCGAGTGGATGATATGCAAGGTGATTCCTGTGATTCCACCCGAATTACGTCCCCTCGTACCTCTCGATGGCGGAAGATTTGCCACCTCCGACCTGAACGACCTGTATCGAAGGGTTATTATCCGTAACAATCGTCTCAAAAGACTTATCGAAATAAAAGCACCTGAAGTTATCCTTCGAAACGAAAAACGTATGCTTCAGGAAGCAGTCGACTCGCTGTTCGACAACTCGCGTAAATCGAGTGCTGTAAAAACTGAGGCTAACCGACCCCTGAAATCGCTATCCGATAGCTTAAAGGGTAAACAAGGACGCTTCCGTCAAAACCTTTTGGGTAAACGTGTTGACTATTCTGCCCGTTCGGTTATTGTCGTAGGTCCCGAATTAAAGCTTCATGAATGCGGGTTACCTAAAGACATGGCAGCAGAGCTTTACAAACCTTTTATTATCCGTAAGCTCATCGAAAGAGGTATTGTAAAAACAGTAAAATCGGCCAAGAAAATTGTTGACCGTAAAGACCCAGTGGTATGGGACATCCTCGAAAACATATTGAAAGGGCATCCCGTTTTGCTCAACCGTGCACCGACCCTTCACCGCTTGGGTATTCAGGCTTTTCAACCCAAACTCATCGAGGGTAAAGCAATACAGCTACACCCATTGGTATGTACAGCATTTAACGCCGACTTCGACGGTGACCAGATGGCTGTTCATTTACCCCTGGGCAATGCTGCTATTCTTGAGGCTCAACTGCTTATGTTAGCCTCCCACAATATCCTTAACCCTGCCAATGGTGCTCCTATTACCGTTCCCTCGCAGGACATGGTATTGGGACTGTACTATATGACCAAGCCCCGTAAGAGCACACCTGAAGAACCTGTAAAAGGGGAAGGTATGATTTTCTATTCCCCCGAAGAGGTAAATATTGCTTACAATGAAAAACGCGTTGACTTGCACGCTATCATCAAAGTGCGCATCAGCGATGATACATCGCAGGATTCCAAATCGCGTATCATCGAAACTACTGTAGGACGTGTGCTTTTCAACGAAGTTGTACCGAAAGAGGTAGGCTACATCAACGAAGTACTTACCAAAAAGTCGTTACGCGACATCATTGGTATGGTGCTCAAGAAAACCGGTACTTCGCGTACTGCGAAGTTTCTCGATGACATTAAGGACTTAGGATTCCAAATGGCTTTCCGGGGCGGACTTTCGTTCAACCTCGCCGATGTTTTAGTACCTGCCGAAAAAGAAAAATTGATTCAGGAAGGTTATCGTCAGGTGGACGAAGTGATGGAAAACTATAACAACGGGTTTATCACCAATAACGAACGCTACAACCAGATCATCGACATCTGGATACATACCAATGCACGCATAACCAATATTTTGCTGAAAGAGCTGAGTGCCCACAAACAAGGATTTAACCCAGTTTACATGATGCTCGATTCAGGGGCACGTGGTTCTAAGGAACAGATTCGTCAGCTTTCGGGTATGCGTGGTCTGATGGCCAAGCCGCAAAAATCGGGGTCAACAACGAGCGAAATCATCGAAAACCCGATTCTATCGAACTTTAAAGAAGGTTTGAGCATGCTTGAGTACTTTATTTCAACCCACGGTGCTCGAAAAGGTTTGGCCGACACGGCTTTGAAAACAGCTGACGCAGGTTATCTTACCCGACGTCTGGTTGACGTATCGCAAGACGTTATTATCACCAAAACCGACTGCGGAACCCTGCGCGGATTGGTGGCTACTGCTATCAAGAATAACGAAGAAGTAGTAGAATCGCTATACGAAAGAATTCTGGGTCGCACTTCGGTTCACGACATTTATCATCCGCTCACTGGTGAACTAATTATTGCCGCCGGCGAAGAGATTACCGAAGAAATAGCCCAGATTATCGAAGATTCACCCATTGAACAGGTTGAAATTCGCTCGGTACTTACCTGCGAATCGCGAAAAGGCGTATGTGCCAAATGCTATGGACGTAACCTGGCTACGGATCGAATGGTACAAATCGGTGAAGCCGTAGGGGTGATCGCTGCCCAGAGTATCGGTGAACCTGGTACACAGCTTACCCTCCGTACCTTCCACGTGGGTGGGGTTGCTGGTAATATTGCTACGGAATCCAAACTTGTTGCCAAATACGATGGTATTGTCGAAATAGAAGAACTGCGTACCGTAGAATACGAAACCGACAACGGTCCGGTTGATATCGTTATCGGACGTATGGCCGAGGTACGTGTGGTCGATAAAAATACAGGTATTGTTCTCACCAACAACCCAATACCTTACGGTTCAAAGCTTTACGTAAAGAATGGTTCAACCATAACTAAAGGAACCATCATATGTGAATGGGACCCCTTCAATGCGCTCATCATATCCGAAGTAACCGGTAAAGCCGAATTTGAATCAGTAATTGAAGGTGTAACCTATCGCGAAGAATCCGATGAACAAACAGGCTATCGCGAAAAAGTGATCATTGAATCGAGGGATAAAACCAAAAACCCTGCCGTAAAAATTGTTGGCGAGGGTGATATCATTCGTTCATACAACCTTCCCGTAGGTGCCCACATCATGGTCGATGAAGGGCAAACGATTAAGGCAGGGGAAGTAATCGCTAAAATACCTCGTGCAGTAGGTAAGGCAGGCGACATTACGGGTGGTCTACCTCGTGTAACCGAACTTTTCGAAGCACGTAATCCGTCGAACCCTGCTATTGTTGCAGAAATTGACGGTGAAGTTACCTTTGGAAAGGTAAAACGTGGTAACCGCGAAATTATCATCACTTCACGTTCGGGCGAGGTAAAGAAATATCTCGTACCCCTTTCCAAACAGATTCTTGTTCAGGAAAACGATTATGTAAAAGCAGGTACACCTCTTTCCGATGGGGCAATTACACCTACCGATATTCTCACCATTAAAGGACCTACTGCTGTTCAGGAATATATTGTCAACGAAATTCAGGAAGTGTATCGTTTGCAGGGGGTTAAAATCAACGATAAGCATTTTGAAGTGATTGTCCGACAGATGATGCGTAAAGTTGAAATCGTTGACCCAGGCGACACTAAATTCCTCGAAAAGCAATTGGTCGATAAATGGGAGTTCATGGAAGAGAACGATTGGATTTACGGGAAGAAAGTTGTCGTTGATCCAGGCGATTCCACTACGTTGAAGGCTGGACAAATTATTACCGCCCGTAAATTAAGGGACGAAAATTCTTTACTGAAACGTAAAGACTTACGCCTGGTCGAAGCTCGCGATGCAATACCGGCTACCTCGAGCCAGGTACTACAGGGTATTACGCGTGCTGCACTACAAACCCAAAGCTGGATTTCGGCAGCCTCATTCCAGGAAACCACCAAGGTACTCAACGAAGCCGCTATCTATGGTAAGGTTGATTACCTCGAAGGTTTGAAGGAAAATGTAATTGTAGGACACCAAATACCTGCTGGAACTGGCTTACGGGATTATCAGAACATCATCGTGGGATCAAGCGAAGAGTTTGAACAGTTGATGGCCAGCCGTAAAGATGCCCCACAAACCGTTGAGGAATAAACCTCTGACTAAATAACTAAAAAGCAGGGCACCCAAAACCCTGCTTTTTTTGCTTTTATCCTCACTTATTTCTGAAAAAACATCCCACACTAATACCAATTTCCAAAATACACCGGGGTTCCCCAAGTGTTATCTTATTTTGCCAAAAAATTTCTAAAAATAAAAAAGCACAAGTCCTGGTGGATCTTGTGCCAAATTTTTTAGAACAATGTTAATTATAACAGAGTAGGCATTTGCGGTTCATTGGTTTCGGAACCAGATTTTTCCTCAGCTTTAGCGTCAGAATTAGCAGCTGCTTTTGGGTTTTCAGGCTTATCATCGGATTTGCGAGCTGCGCCACCAGACTGCTTTTTGTAGCGCTGGGGGTCAATGCCATCGAGTTCCATTTTATTTTCACGCAAAAACATCCCTACTAATACAGCGGTACGATAATCTTTTAGTCGTAACTCTACTTCCCAGTCGGTTTCAGGAAATGTTTGCTGTCGTACGCTGAATTCAATCGATTCCTCCAGACAAAAATCTATGAGAGTAGGTATTTGCTTCTTTTTCAGAATTACCTTAGGATACGTGTTATTGTCGGCCATAATGTTTAAACTTTTAATTTTTCGCAAATATAATGGGTGGAAAAAAATCTCAAAGGATTTTTTTAAGACTGTTGATAAAAATAGTAAAGTATCTGGATATCAATCTCTTTTCTTTAAGAAGAATTTTTTAAGCAGGCTGGCACATTCCTCAGCAAGTACCCCTGAAGTAACGTCGGTCTTGGGGTGTAGTACTGATTGTAAAAGCAGTGTATAACCCCTTTTTGGATCGGAAGCACCATAAACAATTCTACCTATCTGCGTCCAATAGGCAGCACCTGCACACATGACGCAGGGTTCGAGGGTAACATATAGGGTACATTCCCCAAGATATTTACCACCCAAGGCATTTGAAGCAGCTGTAAATGCCTGCATCTCGGCATGAGCTGTGACATCATTCAGCGTTTCGGTAAGATTATGCGCTCGAGCAATAATTTTTTTCTGACACACAATGACCGCTCCCACAGGTACCTCGTCGCGGGCAAATGCCTTCTGGGCTTCCTTTAATGCCTCTTTCATAAAATACTCATCATCAAACATAGCTATGTCGTACTTTCAAGTTTTCGAATGAAGCTTTTATCCTCGCATTGCTCAAGCAACTGCTGTATCGTCAATTTAAGGACAGGATGTATAAAAAAAGGTGCTATTTCAGAAAATGGTTCAAGCACAAAACGCCGTTGCGTTATATAGGGATGCGGAACAGTAAGCTGAGGCAAGGAAATCACCTGTTCGCCGAAAAACAGAATGTCGATATCGAGGGTACGATCGACATAATGCGAAGCATATCGTTCTCTTCCCAACTCGTGCTCAATTTGTTGAAGATTCGACAAGAGTTCCAGGGCCTCGATATTGCACTGTATTTGCAACACCTGATTATAAAAAAAATTATTGGACACGTATCCCCATGGGGCAGATTCATAAACCGAAGATTTATGTTCGACAACCCCTATACGTTGCTCAATCATTTGGCAGGCATATTGCAAATAACTATTTCTATCTCCCAGATTGCTACCCAGCGAAAGGAAAACATTTTCCATCCAAAGTATTTTTAATTGTTCAGAGCGAACGTATGGAACTTACATGTAATCCACCCTGTAGTTAATACATGCATTTTCTTTTTTCGTCCATAGCAACAGCAAAAAACGTTAAATACCAAAACCTATGGTTTGGAAAATACCTCCACTGCTCTTTTCAGCGTGTAGTCAATTTCGCCCATGATGGGGTAAAACCCTTGATTGTCAAAAAAATTTCGACAGATGTATGCCTCCAACTGAGTTGTGATAAGCCTTTTCGAGTTCTTTACGTCGTTAGCATTAACGTTAATTCCCTGTTTTCGAATATAATCGATAAACAGGTCAAGCACATTTCTTTTCCGTAGTTCAGCACGTAATGCCTCGACCGATTTGAATTTTGAGAGAGAGGCACGATTATTATCGCTGAACTGGAATGCAAAACGATAAATCAATCCACGATCGGTAATTTCATTGTAAAGCTTGCTAAATTCTGAAGTGTCGATTCCTATGAAAATATCAGGCATAATACCGCCTCCGCCATACACGATTCGTCCTCCCGGCGTAACATACTTGAGCGAGTCGTTGAGCTTGATGCTATCCTTAGTGAGAAACTCGCCATGTAAATAGCGTTGTGTAATATCCTTGTAATAATCGTCGGACCCTGGCGCATAGGGTTTTTGTATGCAACGTCCGGTAGGGGTGTAATAGCGAGCTACCGTAAGTCGGAGAGCCGACCCGTCGGAAAGTGGGATTTGTTCCTGTACCAGACCTTTGCCAAACGAACGACGTCCAATAATTAGCCCTCGATCATTATCCTGAATAGCACCAGCCAGAATCTCAGAAGCAGAGGCCGAAAACTCATCGATGAGAATAATTACCGAATCGGACTGACAAATACCCGAAGCTGTAGCAAAAAAATCTTCGCGAGGCTTAGCCCTACCCTGCGTGTAAACGATAAGCCGATTTTCATCGAGAAACTGGTCGGCAATTTTTATGGCCACATCAAGGTATCCTCCACCATTGCCGCGTAAATCGACAATGAGTTTATTCATTCCTTCCATGTGTAGCTTATTAATGGCTGTAACAAACTCGTCGTAGGTAGTACGGGCAAACTGGTTAATTTTAATGTAGCCAATTTGGGGTGCCAGCATGTAAGACACATCTACGCTGTACAGGGGAATAGTATTTCGGGTAATGTCGTAATCTATCTGTCGACGGGTCGATGGGCGATAAATGGTAACCTTTACCTTTGTGCCACGAGGTCCTTTGAGCCGCTTAACAATAGCATCGCTCGACATCTTAACTCCTGCCACCACCGTATCGTTGACCTTTATAATCCGGTCACCTGCCTGAATTCCAATTAATGCTGAGGGGCCATTGGGAATAGTATTTACAATCACCACCGTATCGTTTTGCATATTAAACTGAACCCCAATGCCGCTAAAATTGCCTTCCAGGGGTTCGGTTACCGCCTGAAGCTCAGAAGCAGGGATGTATGCCGAATGCGGATCAAGCTGCTTAAGTAACGAAACGATGGTCTGGTCGGTAAGCCTATCTATCGAAATGGTGTCGACATATTCAGCCTCAATGAGCTTTAACACATTAAGTATCTTATTCGATCGGGGATACAAATAAATGTTGTCGCCTCGACTACTGTTGTTCCGCTGTATATAAAAACCTATGAACATGCCAAGAACAACTGCAAAAGCTACCACTAACGGCAACCAGGCAAGTTTTTTTGAAGAATTATTCATCACCATAACGATCCATTTTAATATAAACTACTTCGACGCCAGCCCTTTCCAGTAAACGCAATCCGTCCTCATTATGATATTTGTCGCAAAAAACAACACGACCAATACCCGATTGTATGATAAGCTTGGCACATTCAAGGCAGGGAGATGTTGTAACGTATAACGTAGCCCCCTCGCTACTATTGTTCGATTTAGCCACCTTGGTAATAGCATTTGCCTCGGCATGTAACACGTATGGTTTGGTAACACCATTGGCATCCTCGCATTCGTTCTCAAATCCCGCAGGTGTGCCGTTATATCCATCCGAGATAATCATTTTGCCTTTTACAATCAGTGCTCCAACCTGTCGCCTCCGACAATACGAATTCTTTGCCCATATCATGGCCATTTCCAGATAGCGTCGGTCAAATTGCTCCTGTTTTTCTTTATAGGGATAATCCATTATTATCTGACAAAATAATGTAACTATGCTGACAAATTTAAGTATAATCTGGATGTGGAATTAAAATTGTTGTAAATTTAATAAATGAATAAAACGATTTACTTTGCAGATATGCTACAAAGGGGGGCACAATTGATTCATCAGACGCATTTTACCTTGCTATCATCCAGACTAATAACCCTTTTCAGCGATTATACAAAATAAAAGGGTATATGATGAAACGAGCATGTATAGCAGTTTTCACAAACGAGTATGAAAATAATTATCAGTTTCGTACATGCCTATGTATAGAAAGCTCATCACATGCGAGTTCCATCCGACCGCTATAAAAAATTAAAAAATATTTTCGGATGAAACCTTCATGATTGTGCTTAAGCACAAACACACAATGAATAAAATGGGGAATATTATCCATATAACGAAATAGAAAAATGGATTAAATAATTAATATTCAACATATTAAATAATTTTATTCGGATGAATATAAAAACGCAAAGTGCGCTAAGTTTTTGTTAAGAACGCTAAGAACAATCTTTGCGAACTTTGCGAATACTTTGGGGTCTTTGCG
>JAKPGM010000033.1 GCA_029550865.1 Bacteroidota bacterium
TCCTTGCCCTGATTGTTCGTGTGCTTTAAATGAAAAGTTTGCATGTAAAGCGATTCGCCCCCGGTAGGTAAGGGCATCTCCTCCTCGCCGTCGGCAGGAATATGCGGGGTACCAATTTGCAACAAAAAACTTAAAAACGAACGTGCTGCATGCACCTGTGCCTTGAAAATCGAAAGCAAGGGTGCCAGTATGGCCTGCGACAACGATATGTGCGGTATCTCCGATGCATCAGTGGCATGTACCTGCTTCTTTCCCATACAGTGATTTTTTTGAGCAAGTTAATGAGAATAATTGTATCCGTCAAAAATTTTATGGTCTCAATTTTTTTTAGCGACACAACCTGTCGTTTTGTTGTCCCAGATTTGCATTTTGAGGTAACTTTTAGATGCTTGATTTTATGATTATTTTTTTAGTTTTGGGTAAAAATCAAAACCCCATTGCCCAGGGTTTAAACCCTGGGCAATGGGGAAACAATTTTAATAGTTTTAAATTTCAATAGTATGCCCCATTCATTCAATAAAATATGGATACATGCCGTGTGGGCAACCAAGGAGCGTTTGCCTATAATTAAACCTGCCATAGAGCATCATTTATACTCCTTTATTGCCAACCAATTGCATGAGTTGGGGTGTCCTGTTCGCATCACCAATGGCATGCCCGACCATATCCATTGTTTGTTTCTATTGAATCCGCAAAAATCAATTGCAGATGTTGTTAAACAAATAAAAGGGAGCAGTTCACATTTTATCAATCAACAAAACTTTATTGCTCAAAAATTTGCTTGGCAAAATGGCTATGCAGCTTTTTCCGTCAGTGACTCGGGTGTTGAAAAGGTATTTAATTACATTAAAAATCAGAAGCAACACCATCAGAAACGCACTTTTCAAAATGAATATGAAGCATTTCTTAAATTGTATATGATGGAAACCAGCCATGATGAGAATATTTAAATAACAAACAGGAGGGTTTGTTTACAATACAATGGGAAAATAAATTAAAAACAACCATAGACCAGTAGCAGTGCCAGCAAACAAACTCCCTACCTAAAAAAAATACCTACACTACCCTTAGATCAGGAAATGGAAAAAAATTGGAATCCTCTGTGTTAAAAACTACCTCACCACGGAGAACCTTTAGAAAAGGCCCTGCATATTTAGGAAACAACATAACGCTACAAAATATTAGGAAATGATAAAAAAATCTTTATAAAAAGTTTAACATATGCGTATAAACATTAAATTTGAGACCAAAAGATAAATTACAAATGTAGGATATCATGGAGCATTCGTGGCCTGTAATGCATCTTTCATCGGTCGATTCAACAAATAATTTTCTCTTGCGTCTGATCGAAACGGGTCAGGCAACACACGAAATGGTGATAAATGCTCGTTTTCAGAATCAGGGAAGAGGGCAGGAATCTAATACCTGGGAAAGCGATCCCTGCCAGAATCTTACTTTTTCGTTGTTGCTTAAACCCGAATATTTAAAGGCTTCCTCAATGTTTTTTCTCAATCAGGCCATTTCGCTTGCTATCATTGATTATCTGGAGGATAATCAGATTTTTGCCCGTATCAAATGGCCCAACGACATACTGGTAGGTTGTAAGAAAATTGCAGGAATACTCATTGAAAATTCATTTCTGGGCGATAAATATCAGCATGCAGTTGTCGGAATTGGCTTAAATGTTAACCAGGAGTATTTCCCCGACTTACAGCACAAGGCTATCTCCATGAAAAACCTGCTGGGTAAAGACCTCAACCTCGACGTTGTGTTGCATCGACTATTAAATGCTATCCATCAACGAATTAAATATCTAAAAAGAGGCGATTTTGACGTCCTGGCCGATGATTACAAAAAACACCTACATCTTTTCCAGTGTTGGGCAACCTATCGCAACAAAGACGAAAGCTTTAAAGGTAAAATTTTGGATGTAAAACCCAGCGGTGAACTTTGCATACTGCTCGAAAATGGCGAAGTAAGAGAGTTTCTCAACAAAGAGGTTGCGTTTGTGTAATCATGCCTGTATTTCAACTGTCGGAAGATTTAATTTTTCCACCTCCATCGCTGGCCGACGATGATGGTTTATTAGCAGTAGGCGGTGATCTTTCTCCGGAACGATTATTGCTGGCGTATGCCAATGGTATTTTTCCCTGGTACACTGAAGATGAACCTATACTCTGGTGGTCGCCACATCCCCGATGTGTGCTTTTTCCCGGGAAATTTAATATTCCTAAAAGCTTGCGTAAGTTCCTCCGTACACACAATTACCAGATACGTTTCGACACCAATTTTGTGGGGGTAATACGCCATTGTGCATCGGTACAGCGACCGGGTCAGATGGGAGGCACCTGGATAACACAACAAATGCAGGAAGCTTACATAGAATTGCATCGGTTGGGGTTTGCTCATTCGGTCGAAGTGTACGAAGCAGAAAAATTAATTGGTGGCCTGTACGGGGTGGCGCTGGGTAAGGTTTTTTATGGCGAATCGATGTTTCATCTGGTACCCAATGCTTCAAAACTGGCGTTGGTAGCACTGGTAACCCAGCTTAAACAATGGGAATTTGAATTAATTGACAACCAACAAACTACGCCTTTGCTTCTGCAATTTGGTGCCGAGGAAATTGAGCGGGATTATTTTATTGAATTACTCAATAGCGCCGTTGCCAAAGAAGGGAAAGTAGGGAGCTGGAACTTTATCGACGATAACGATATACAAGCAAGGCTGAAAGAAGCAATAGCTCACCAACAACAAACATAAGCCAGCTGTACCTTTCGGGTACATATTGCATGGAAAAATCAAGAACTAATTTGGTCTTTGCAGGATTCCAGAAGTCGGTCCACGCAATGTGCTGCAGCATAAACGAAGAATAATCGTAAATAAAGCTAACTATCAACACCCCAGCACCCAATGCAAGTAAAGCCCAGCTCAAAACAGGAAGTGGATATTTACAGCGAGCTTCCTTTTCGACAATACCCAGTGCCAGCACAATAAAAGTGAAAGAAACCAGCACCGGCGCCAGCACTGGAGCCGTCCAGGTAACTGGTATGAGAAAAAGTAAATCCCATGTAAGAAGCGAAGTTGGCCAACCAAGAAATAGGTATAAAAACAGGTAATAGCTTAGATCCCATAGGGCAAAACTATATAAAAACCATGCCAATCGTTGGGTTATGTTCTTTCCAGCAATCCATGCTAAACTAAAGAGCATAACCAGCGTGGACAATTCACGACATAGTTCCACCCCTATAATTCGCAAGGGAATCATGGACATGGGAAATCCAAATCCCTGAGGATAATATAGTTCACGCAAATACACCACCACGGCCGCCTCGAGCAATCCCATAGCAACCCCAAAGATCAAAAGCCACAGCCACTTACTTCTTTCCGGAATTTTAATCGATTGCATTGAATTTATCCTCTGTTGATTGCTAAAGCAAAATTATAATTATTGGGATACAAAATGCAATCATTTACGCGCCAAGATATTCGGAAGGAGAACGACCGTAAAATTTTTTAAAACATTTGCTAAAATACTTGGGGTCGTTGAATCCCACCTGATAGGCCACTTCCGAAATAGATTTACTGTTGCTATTCAGCAGAGCAACAGCCTTTTTCATACGAAGCGACATAATAAACTCATTGGCCGAAAGCCCGGTAATAGCCGTAAGTTTCTTGTGAAGCAGGCTTCGACTAACACACATTTCTCGAGCAAAAGCCTCGACGCTAAAATCTGCGTCAGCCATGTGCTCCTTTACCACATGTAACGCTTTGTCGATAAATTTTTCATCTGCAGCATTGGTAACCATTTCTTTAGCAGTTGGGTACAGTTGTTCTGTAAATATTTTTCTTAATCGTTCACGGTTGTCGATAAAACTTTTGATTTTAGCAGCCAGTACAGGCAAGTGAAAAGGTTTTGCCATGTAATCGTCGGCACCCATTTCGAGCCCTTCTACAAAATTTTCCACCTCAGCCTTAGCCGAAAGCAAGATGACCGGGATGTGAGAGGTAGTTAGATTATTTTTGAGCATATGGCAAAGCTCTATGCCGTCGATTTCGGGCATCATCACATCACAGATAATAACGTCGGGGATATAAAGCTCGGCCAGCTTATAACCTTCGTGACCGTTGGTAGCCGTAAGCACCTTAAATGATTGTGCAAGATAATTGGCCATGAACGATAACAGTTCGCTATCGTCGTCAACCAGCAATACTGTGGCATGTGCCGTTGCAAGTGGTTCATGGTTGTCGTCCTGGCCATTAACATGAAGTAGGTGCAGAGCGGATAATTTTGAAGTTGAAGGTTTGGTTTCGACCCGTGCTATGGATACCCCAAGTTTTCGATAAAAATCTGTAAGGGGTAACAACACCCTGAAACTGGTACCCTCGCCCACGTTGCTTTTGATAAATAAATAACCGTAAAGCTCCTTGACCATTTCCCGCGTAATGTACAGACCTATTCCCGTTCCTTTGGTCTTCTGCATGTAAGGGGTATTGAGTCTAAAAAACCGCTTGAAAATGTCCTTGATTTGTTCGGACGAAATACCTATCCCCTCGTCAATCACCCTGATTTCGATATATTGTTCACATTCGGGGATTTTCTCCTGGGGAGAAACGATAACGATTTCGTCTTTCTCCGCGACATTTCTATTGGTCAATGCGGTAACAAACAGTATATTCTTATTTTCGGGAGTGTATTTAAAGGCATTCGACAAAAGATTGTATACGATGTTTTCGACCTTATCCTTATCGAAAGCAGCAATAAGAGACTCGGGCTGATAGTAGGTATTAAAATTTATCTGTCGTTCCTGGGCGATGGTTTCAAACGACATAGCAATATCGTGAAGATATCGAATGAGGTCGGTTTCGATGAGTTGAAGCTCATTTTTCCCTGATTCTATTTTGCGTAATTCCATAATTTGATCGACCAGATGAAGTAATCGCTGCGCATTTTTTTGGATAATCTGCAGTTGATTGTGAACCTGTGTAGGCAATTTTTCTGTTATCAGTTGTTCAACCGGTGAAAGAATCAGGGTCAAAGGGGTACGGAATTCATGGGAGATGTGGGTAAAAAGCTTCAGCTGTTGTTTTTGAGCGAGTTGAACTTTTTTATTGAGTTCCATCAGGCGATTGCGTTGTTCAATAATTTCTGCATTTTGTACTTCGAGCTGGGCTTTCTGTCCCTCAATGAGTTGCTGGCGTTGCAGGAGTTCCCTGTTTGTTTCGCTCAATAGCGATGCCTGATGGAAAAGTTCCTGTTTTTGTTGTTCAATCAACGCAGTTCGCTGTTCGACGAGTCTTTCCAGTTTTTGCTTTTGCCGTTCAAGGGTGTATAGCTTAATACGATTGTAAGCCACAATGGCAGCAATGACGAATATAAAAATCAACCCTCTGAACCACCAGGTTGCCCAGAATGGGGGAATGATTCGAATATCAATTTTTGCAGCCTGTTCGCTCCATACTCCATCATTATTTGCTGCTTTTACCCAGAAGGTATATTTTCCTCCCTTGAGATTTGTGTATACTGCAAATCGTCTACGGGCATCTACCTGATTCCAGTTTTGATCGAATCCTTCGAGTTTATAGAAATACTGATTCTTGGCAGGTTGATTGTAATGCAAGGCAGAAAACTCAATAGAAAACTCATTGGCTTTGTACGAAAGGACTATTTCTTTTGTCTCACAAATGGCTTGAGGTAAAGATATTTTGCCAAAATACTTTTCGCCAACACGTGCAGAAGTATTGAATATTTTAAAATCGGTAAAAGCAATACGCGGTGGATTAGGATCGTCCTTAATATGTTCCGGGAAAAAAGCAGTAAGGCCATTCATCCCACCAAAATACATTTTACCCTCATCATTCCTAAAATAAGCCGACCAATAAAACTGATTATTCAACAATCCATCGCTTTCGTAGTAACATTTGACCAGTTTTTTGTCGGGATTGAATCGGGTAAGCCCATTGTCGGTACTCAACCATAAATTTCCTTCACGATCGGGCAAAATGCCATAAATTACATTGCTTGATAAACCATCCCGTTCGTCGTAGGCAATAAATTTAATAGCCTTTGGATTTTCGCTGGGAATCATCAAATTTAATCCATTGCCATACGTACCCAACCACATTCGTCCCATGGCATCGGAACAGATAGAAATGATATAGTTGCCACTAAGGCTATATTTATCGCCCGGAATATTGCGATAAACATTGAAACTGCTTGTATTGGGGTCAATCATACCGTTTGCAGCGGGTATGACCTGAAAAAGTCCGTTTTCGGTACCCACCCACAAATTTTCCTGAATATCGAATTGCAGACATCCAATCCGCTCTATAGGTTCGGCGCCTTTGCCAGTAAAAGTTTGGAATACATGACTACGTGCATCCTTAATAGAGAGACCACCAAGGGTACCAATAAACAGTCGACCATGACTATCCTGCGTGATGGACGAAACGAATGCGCTCACCAAACTACCGGGTTGTCCGTTGGGAATAAAACGTATAAAATTACCGCTAAGTTCCTGTCCCTTTTTTAGCATATTGAGTCCCTGCCCCCAGGTTCCCAGCCACATGTTGCCCTGTTGGTCTTTAAAAATTGCCGAGATAAAATCGCTGGAGATTGAAGTAGCACGATGGGCATCGTAACGAAAATGGTAAAATTTTCCCAGTTTCTTGTGATAAACATTTAGCCCCCCACCTGCTGTACCAATCCACAAGAAGTTTTCATCCTCAAATATTGAATTGATGGTGTTGTAGCTGAGGCTATTGGGATTTCCCATTTCGTTTTCGAAAAACTCGAACTGATGCTGATATACGTTGTAATGATTAATTCCGCCCTTTTCGGTTCCAATCCATAAGTTTCCTTCACGGTCGGAGAGCAGACAGTTTACGAAGTCGTTATTCAAGCCAAGTTTATTATGCAGCGTGTGCTTATAATTGACAAAACGATTGTTCACCCTATCGAAAATACTCAAACCACCTAGCGTTCCGATAATCAAATTTCCCTTTAAATCCTCTACAATATCGCGAACCACGTTGTGAGGGAGGCTATAAGGATTATCGGGGTTATAAAAGTATTGTTCTATACGATAGTTGTTATGATGCAGACGATTAAGTCCAAATTCGGTTCCAATCCACAAATCGCCATATTTGTCCTCATATATCGCATTGATGACAGAAGAGGAAAGACTACCCGTACCGTTTGGACTGTTAAATAACTTCATGAAAGTATGGGTTCGGTAGTTATATCGATTTAGTCCGCCCTGTGTGCCTACCCAGAGATTTTGTTGAGCATCCTCATAGATGCAAAGAATTGTGTTGTGCGACAATTGAGTTTCGGAGGTTCCTGCACCAAAATGTCTAACACTAAGTATCTCACTATTTTTGCCCAATGTAATCCTGTCGAGTCCATTGCGTGCAGTGCCTACCCACAAATAACCATGGCTGTCGTAGAAAACCACATTAATCTCGTTCGAGCAAATACTGTTTGAGTCCCTTCCCGCATAAAAATTAAGAAATTTGTCCTGACGATATAAGTACAGGTTCAGTCCGTTACGTGTACCTATCCATATATTGTGGGCTGCATCCTGACAAATACTTCGCACAAAATTGTTTGAAAGGCTGTAAGGTTCTGCGCTATTTTGTTTATACCACACAAAAGAATATCCGTCGAACCGATTGAGGCCATTCCATGTGCCAAACCACATAAAACCTTTGTGATCTTTTAACATGCAATCAACCATGTTTTGCGACAGCCCATCATCGGTGGTATAATGCTGAAAACGTATTTGTGTTTTCTGAGCATTGACTGTCACAAAAAATGTCAGCATGAAAACTAAAAGCAATCGGTTGTGCAACATGCCTGTCAATTTATGACGTAACAATACATTGAACCATATACCGCCATCTAAACAATCACTTGAGGATAGTTTTGACGATCAACGATTCAGTCCATAATTTTAAAAATTTCCTATTGGTTTACCCCCTTTACCCTGAAAAAGTTACCCAAAGTTATATCAAAATTAAGCGTCAATAATACACTTTTTATAAAAATTTTAAAAATATACTTTATCTCATTCGGGGAAGTAACCAATCGATAGCATATTCCAGCGGATAATCACGATTGGAGAGGGTGTCGGAAGGATCTAACACGACCGGGACATCGGGAGGAAAGCCTAAAAATTGATAATCTATTCCGTCGACACTTAAATACTGCGTATTTGAGACACTCAATAGCCAACCATTGGGTAGTTCTCTGATAAGCGGAGCCGATATTCCACCACCGGTGGTATCGCCCATTATTGTCACATGCGATTGGTTGGCCATGGCCATAACAAACCATTCGGCAGCACTATAGGTAAATCGGTCGGTCAAGATAATGATGAGTGGCAGGTGCATGCGTAGAGTGGCCGGTCGAATGTTCATGCTAATCCATGAGGTGTATACTCCCTGTTTTCCATCCAGGCAACGTCGAAAATATCCCATACACCTGTCGGAAGTACTAAAAAAGGAAGCTACTAAAAAGCTATTTTCTACCAATCCACCACGATTACCCCTTACATCGATTATCAGTGCGCTATAGTTAAATATTTGCGAGATTAAAATGGAATCCAGAATTTCAAAATCAGCAGAATTGCCTTCAAAGCTCCTGATATATAGATATGCTATAGGTGTTTTGCGAATTTTTCCCCAGCGAAGACAGGGATTTAAAATCTCGTAGGTTTCTAAATATACCATACTATTGTCAATCGTATGGGGAGTAAAGTCGCTAAAATAGTTTTCATTACCCATTATCCCCCACGAAGTATAAAGATGCACGTGCCCATCGTGCAGGAGCGAAAGATATGAGCCCAATTTATAAGCTAACTCCTGTTCGCTTATGGAAGCATAAGGCTGAGCCGCTAGGAGACTATCGATACCTGTCTCAAAAATCCTGGCAGGATAGGCGTAATAGGTTTGTAACTCCTCCCCAAAGGCAAGAACTATATCCTTTGAGGCATACTCATCATCCTCGACTGTTATGCAAGAAACAATTATGCACAGCAATACCCAGCTGTAATATTTTACAATTTCCATAAAATATTTACTCCAAACTGATGAATAACCAGCCGATATGGGAATGTTGTCAGCTTATTTTCGTAAAACATTTCCACTGCTGTTTCTTTCCAATTATGCCTTAGATGGAAAACGAGCGAATGCGAAGACCAAAAATTAAGAACTGTATTTTTGCTAAAGTAAGCTAAAGAAATCGGACTCAATTGTATTTTTATACCTGTAACCATATTTTCGTTGAAAAAATAATCTGTCATGAGTCCCGAAGTCATGCGCCCAACAAAGTATCCTGCCTGACTTTCAACAACTTCATCATAAAATTTACTTTTGAATTTTTTATCAAAATTTGCCTGTCCCATTTCTGCCCCCATGTTTAGCGCTATTTTTGTTCGACGCAAAGCCAAAGGCTCGCAATATAGTAGTGACGTTACATTTTGATACAGAAAATCCAGTTTATGAAAATCATAATACTCAGGATGTATCAATTTCGGGGCGGGCGAAGCACGCGTATATTCCATACCAGCATACCCAAACAGGTATGGAGTTAACCTATAATAAATGCCAAGCTGAAAAGTATATATTTGCCCCGAATAACGATAATAAGCAATTTCTGGGTTTTTTAACGATACTACACCCACGGCTGCTGAAGAAAAATACCTAACTTCTCCGGATACCCTTAAAAGGGAAAAAAACAAAAGAAGCAACAACATCATCACTACCCTGCTCACCTTGCCACAATTTTGAGAAGAAAAAAAGGTTGCCCCCACAAAGGGGCAACCCAATAAAAAATATTTTTCTAATAGGTAGGCCAGCCACCACTAAAATACAGGTCATTGATCAGCATTTTGGGGGTACCATTGTCGGTAGCATCGTAAGCATGACGAATGATGATAAAATTGCTTCCATTTTTGTAAATATCCTGTCCGCCCGGTCCTTTCCAGCGCGAATTACCCGAATCAAAAACAGTACAATACCCGTTAAGCATATTGTTTCCGTTTTTATCGTAGTAGGGACCCGTGATGCTTGTAGCACGACCATAGGCTATTTTGTAGGTACTATTCACTCCCTGGCAACATTTATCAATAGACACAAACAGATAATAATAGCCTCCGTTGTACACGATATCAGCACCTTCGATACCGCCGCTGCGTTTAGCAAGCGAATAAATGCTACCGGTAGGTTTCATGGTCGAGGTGTTGAGCTTTACAAGTTTAATTCCATCGAACCACGAACCGAAAGATAGCCATAGATTGCCAGAGGCATCGCGGGTTACATTCGGGTCAATCGCATTATAGGCATGCGTTCCCGATTTAGAGTATATTACCATGCCATCATCGCGCCAGTCGCCTTTAATTATGCTTGAGCACGACACCAACCCAATGGCCGAGTTGTTCTTTCCAAACTCCGACACGCTGTAATACAGCCAATAGCGACCATTGTAGTAAAAACAATCGGGTGCCCACACATCGTTACTCCCCATGTTGGGGGCATACTGTCGCCACCACGACAACTCACTGGCAAAAATCTGAACCCCTTGCGTCCAGTTCAGGCCATCGGACGAATATTTGACACCAATACCCGTGCCCGTTTGAAACGACCACCACATGCTTCCTTCCTTGATGATGCAGGGATCGTGAGCCACAATGTTCCCTGTTAAATTCCAGAAAGCAGCCTGCCCGGCCAACATAGCATGCTCTTCGCCTGCCTTACTGCACGATTGCATGACCATTAGGGCTGTCATTCCTACAGCCATAAAACATTTGGTTAGTTTAGTCTTCATAATTTTTGGTTTTTGGTTAATACTTGCCAAATATATTTTTACCTTACCCATCAAAGGGGTAAAATTGTCGCTTTACAGGGTAAAAATGTGGAAATATTATAGATTATAAACTATTGAAAATAAAATCAAAAACGCCTGCCTATCAGCTAATTTCTTGTATGGAATGCATAGCAAATTAAGAAAACAGGCCTTTATAGAATATTATGCTGTTCTTTTCGTTAAAGAGTATGTACATATTTCAAAAAAAATATGAAATTAATTTCACATACCGACCTGCGTATGGCGCTACTGGTACTTCGATACTTTAACAGGCACGTATAGCATCGAATCTTAAAAAAAATAAAATTGTTCACAGATAAACAAAATGATTTTCATAATTCAATGATTCAAATTAACTTTGCGGCATGCGGAAAAATAACCTATACATTTTACTGACATTCGGGCTGACGCTGTTGATTCTGGCCTCGTGCAGCGAATACGAGAAGGTGCTAAAAAGTACCGATTACAGTTACAAATACCGAAAGGCCTTGCAGTATTATGAAAAGAAAGACTATGCACGGGCTATTACGGTATTTGAACAAATTGTGAATTTTTATCGTGCCACTACACGGGGGGATTCTGTAATTTACTTTTACGCTCAAAGCCTGTATGGTGATGGCGACTATACGATGGCGGCCTATTATTTCAAAGAGCTATCCGACAACTATGCGCGTAGCCCTTTTGTCGAAGAATCCGATTTTCTGCAAGGATATTGTTATTATCTGATGTCGCCACGCCCCAGCCTTGACCAGGAGAATACTAATCTGGCCAAGTCGACCTTCCAAAAGTTTATGTACAAACATCCCAATAGTAAGTATGTACAAGAATGTAAGCGGATAATTCAGGAACTTGATGAAAAACTTGCCACGAAGGCTTATCTAAACGCCAGGTTATATTACGATCTTGGATATTACAAGGCTGCAATTATAGCTTTACGCAATTGCCTTAACGACTATCCCAACTCGCCTTACCGCGAGGAACTGATGTTTATGTTGCTCGATGCCCAATATCAACTGGCCGACAATAGCGTTGAAACCAAGAAAAAGGAACGATTTCAAAATACCCTCGACGAATATTACAGTTTTATCTCAGAGTACCCGCAAAGCAAATATTTGAAGCAAGCAGAAAAAATTTATCAGAAAACAAAAAACGTTCTCGGAATTTAAAAATTTATATACCTATGCCAGTAGATTATAGAAAAACTAAAGCCCCTGTGACTACCGTAACACAGGATATCGAAAAAATCGAAGCTATCACGGGCAATATTTACGAAAGTGTGGTAATCATTGCCAAACGTGCCAATCAGATTGCTATTGATCTAAAGCAAGAACTCAACAAAAAGCTCGAGGAATTTGCCAACTATACCGACAATCTGGAAGAAGTGTTTGAGAATCGGGAACAAATTGAAATTTCCCGTTTTTACGAACGTTTACCCAAGCCTACCCTTATTGCCTTACAGGAATTTAAGGATGGGGAAATTTATTTCCGTCGTGTGAACAAGGAAGAAAACAATAAGGAATCTTAACCTTCCCTTATGCTAAAGGGCAAACATATTTTGCTGGGGGTAACCGGAAGCATTGCCGCATATAAAGCAGCACATCTTATTCGTTTATTGGTAAAACATGGTGCTGAGGTAAAAGTAATCATGACCCCACTGGCAAAAGAGTTTATAAGCCTTTTAACGCTGGCTACATTATCGAAAAGCCCTATTCTGGTTGACTTTTTCGATCCCGAAAATGGCCAATGGAATAGTCATATCGATCTGGGAATTTGGGCTGATCTTTACCTTGTTGCACCAGCCACTGCCAATACTATAGCCAAAATGGCATACGGCATTGCCGACAACCTTTTGCTAACTACCTATCTATCCGCTCGGTGTCCAGTAATGATTGCCCCAGCGATGGACGTTGACATGTTTTTGCATCCAACCACACAGGAAAATATCCAGAAGCTAAAATCATCAGGTAATATTATCATCGAACCGCGCGAGGGGCAACTGGCCAGTGGTCTGGAAGGAAAAGGTCGAATGGAAGAACCCGAAATAATTGTTGAAAAAATAATACAACACTTTACCGCACCTGCCACACTTCAAGGGTTAAAGGTGCTGGTAACGGCCGGGCCCACCTACGAACCCAT
This sequence comes from Bacteroidota bacterium, assembly GCA_029550865.1. Classification (GTDB taxonomy): domain Bacteria; phylum Bacteroidota; class Bacteroidia; order Bacteroidales; family DTGW01; genus JAKPGM01. The sequence continues at coordinate 13,001 of JAKPGM010000033.1, forward strand.
CGACCCTGTGAGGTTTATTGGAAATTTTAGTTCCGGTAAAATGGGATACGCCATTGCCAACGAACTGGCAAACAGAGGAGCGGCAGTGACACTTATTAGTGGTCCCGTAAGCCTTAAATCCGAAAGTGCCAACATTGAACTCGTCCCTGTCACCACTGCACAGCAGATGTACGATATGGCGCTAAAATATTTTCCACAATGTCAGGCTGCCATACTTGCTGCAGCTGTAGCCGATTATCGTCCCAAACACGCTGTTTCCCAAAAAATTAAACGTACTGACGATTCGCTTACCCTTGAATTGGAACCCAACCCCGACATCGCGGCAGAATTGGGAAAACGAAAACAAAATCAAATATTGGTAGGGTTTGCTCTTGAAACCGACAATCATATCGATAATGCTCGAAAAAAATTACAGGCGAAAAACTTCGACTTTATCGTGCTTAACCCAGCTAACGAACCCCATGCTGGTTTCATGTCCGATACCAACCGCATCACCATCATCGATAAACACGAAAAGGTAGAAACCTTTGCTACAAAATCAAAACAAGAGGTTGCTAAAGATATCGTCGACAGACTTGAAAAGCTACTGAAACCATAATTTTTGCGTTGACCTGTCGTTAATAATACATAAATGCAAGGGGATGAAACGAGCATTTTTTGCACTATATAAAAATAGGTACAATCACAATTACTATACTTTTCACGTAGCGCAAAATGTATTAATTACCAACATCATGCTTCGACAGGTTGTATCAGATATCCAGACATTAAGAGAAAAAATGAAACTGTTTAGCGAGAAAAAAATATTTCACAAGCTGGTTTTCATCTGCATAGCATTACTCTTTTTCCCAAACCTGTTAATGGCTCAGGAGCTTCGGTGCAATATAAGCATTAACACCCAGCAAGTACAGGGTACGAATAAACAGGTATACACAACCCTGCAGACTGCTCTCAATGAGTTTGTAAACAAAAGGGTATGGACGCGACATGTTTACCAGATCAACGAGCGTATTGAGTGTAGCATGATTATTACTATTCAGGATCAGTCGGGAGCCGATGAGTTCAGGGGTACCATCCAGGTGCAGTCGCGCCGACCGGTATACAATTCTTCATACAACACGGTGATGTTTAACTATCTTGACCAGAATTTCAACTTTCGCTATGTGGAGTATGAAACCATAGAGCTCAATGAAAACACCCATCAATCGAACCTGGCTGCAGTAATTGCTTACTACGTATATGTAATCCTGGGACTCGATTATGACTCTTTTTCCCTTTTAGGCGGTACCGAATTTTATACGAAGGCAGAACGCATCGTAAACAATGCCCAAAACTCGGCCGACCGAGGTTGGAAGCCCTTTGAGGCTCGAGCTAACAAGAGTCGATACTGGCTCATCAAAAATATTCTCGATAAACGGTATGAACCCGTACGAGAGTTTATCTATCGCTACCACCGACTCGGGCTCGATATCATGTATAACAAAGCACCCGAAGCCAGAAACCAAATTCTCGATGCCCTACAATTGCTTTTAGGTGTATATCGCCAGAAACCAGATCCTTACCTTCATTTCATGAATGTCGTTTTAGAAGCTAAAGCCGATGAACTGGTAAATATTTTCTCAGAAGGTTTACCCGAAGAAAAAAACCGTGTATTTCAAATACTTTCCGAAATCGACAACAGTAATCTGGCAAAATACCGAAAAATTACCGGACAACAGTAATCCCTTTTTATCATTTTTTTCTAAAGTTTCATTTTTTTATTTTTTCGATTGATTATTTAATAAATGTAATTATTTTTGTGCTTTAACTAAAAGTTTGCTGTTATGAAACTATACATTCCAAAAAATTACAAACCTATTCTTAACCTTGCACAAACAGAAAAAGCCATTAAGCTCATAAAAGATTTTTTTGAAATCAATCTATCCGCCGAATTACATTTGCGACGCGTCACGGCGCCTTTATTTGTTTTAAAAGGAACTGGCATCAACGATGACTTAAATGGGGTCGAACGCAAAGTTTCTTTTGAAATTAAAGATATGAACGGAAGAGTTGCCGAGGTGGTAAATTCGCTGGCTAAATGGAAACGAATGATGTTGGCCGATTACAAGATTCCTTTAGGATATGGTTTATACACCGACATGAATGCAATCCGTCCCGATGAGGAACTCGATAATATTCACTCGCTTTACGTTGACCAATGGGACTGGGAGCGGCATATGGCGCCATCCGATCGTAATCTGGAGTTTCTGAAATATATTGTTCGAAAGGTATACAGCGTTTTACGGCGTACGGAGTATCTGGTATACGAGCAATATCCCGAATTTACCCCCATACTCCCGGAAGATATTACATTCGTACACAGTGAAGAACTGTATGAAATGTATCCCAACCTTACGCCACGCGAACGCGAAACGGAATTTGCTAGAAAACACAAAGCAATATTTGTTATAGGAATTGGCGCAAAGCTAAAGAACGGCGAACCTCATGATGGCCGGGCTCCCGATTATGATGACTGGATTACCGAAACCCACAATGGATTCCGTGGCCTCAATGGCGATATCATCCTCTGGAACCCTGTCCTTGAAAGCGCCTTCGAAATATCCTCGATGGGTATCCGGGTAAGTCCCCAATCGCTTATGCAACAGCTGGAAGCCACTGGTACCCTCGAACGTAAGGAACTATTATTTCACAAGCGCTTACTGGCTGGCGAATTACCACAGTCGGTAGGTGGGGGGATAGGGCAATCGCGCGTTTGCATGTTTTTGCTGCGTAAAGCCCATATTGGCGAAATCCAGTCGAGCATCTGGCCCGAAGAAATGGTAGCCGAATGTCGCAAAAATC
>JAKPGM010000051.1 GCA_029550865.1 Bacteroidota bacterium
CAACAGCCTTGAAAGTTAGCACAGGCCATCATCTAAGCGTTGTGCGGTGGGTAGCACAAATGCGCGGCGGTGTGGAGCAGTGAATGGTCAAAACGGCAAGTATGGCCGCAGGGGCGCTTGTCGTTTCAAAGCGTTGGCAGGAGGAAAACCTTGAATGGAAACGCTGCAGCTATTCCGTTATAGTACAGGCCACAAAAATGTCGCGGCCAACGATTTGGCTTACCCTGCCTGCCATCTCCGTTTTGACCAGAGCGGGTGAGGGATCATTTGTGCTTGATTTTCTTTGCTACTTTCTTGTATCAAGACAAGAAAGTAGGAGAAAGGAAATAGTTGCTGAGACGAAGATGGATTGCAGTTTCATCCTCACCCCGCCCTGCCGGCCACCCCTCTCCTTGGAAAGGAGAGGGGCCGGGGGTGAGGATAAAAGGAAGCGGGCTGTGATGAGGTTGTACGCAAGTTCCATCAAGCCGCTGTATGAAAATTTTAACGAGAATTTGATTTAAGATATTGATATACAATATCCTGGATAGTTGTTCTTACATTTAACTCGGCTAATTTATTGGTATAAGCATAAGGATAAGTACGGTTGGACAGAAAAATAAAAACAAAACGATACTGCGGATCGACCCAAGCCATCGTGCCTGTAAAACCAGTGTGTCCAAAACTAGATGGGGAACAAAAACGGCTTACAGGCGAAATTTTGGTAGTATCCAGTTGTGGCTTGTCAAAACCTAATCCACGTCGATTGCCCATGCTAAGAAAAGGTGCTGAGGTAAAAAGTTCAATGGTAGTCGTATCAAAATAGCGTATTCCACCATAGGTTCCTTTGTTGAGCAGCATGTGCATAAACTTTCCCAGATCATTAGCAGTAGCGAACATACCGGCATGCCCTGCAACTCCGCCCATCATAGCTGCTACCGGATCATGAACCGTACCCTGGATTGTTTGCATGCGAAATATAGTATCGATTTCGCTTGGCGCAATCCTGCTTGCTGGATATTTTTGTAATGGCAGAAAGGTTAATGTACTTGCCCCCAGAGGTCGATAAATCAGGCTATCCAGCCAGTTCTGCATGGGTTGTTCAATGATGTTTTCAACTGCCCTGTGTAGCAGAATAAACCCAAGGTCACTGTATAGATATTCCTTACGGGGTAACAGGGGCGTATCCTTTATTAAACGTATGATTGTATCCTGCCATGCATTGCTTACATATAATCCTTTTGCTACCTGCAACGGATGAGTAATGGTTGGACTTTCTGAAAATATATCTGGCTTTATTCCACGATAGATGGCTTTTCCATTTTTAGACTTTTTTTGAGGTGCTTCAACCATTAATACATGGGGCAAAACATCGACAACAGGCTGAAGTTTTGCCTGATGCGTCAGAATATCGGAAATAACAAGTTTTCCTTTATTGCTTTTACGTACTTTAGGAAGAAATTTATATAGGTAGGCATCCAGCTTGATTTTATCTGCCTCGTATAATTTCATAATAGCGGGCGTTGTAGCAGCAATTTTGGTAATAGAGGCCACGTCGTACAAATCATTTATGTTTACTGGTCGTATCGAATCATAGGTAAAGTATCCATATGCCTTGTGAAAAAAAACCTTATTATCCCTGGCCAAATACACCACACAGCCTGGCATAGCTTTTTGGCGTATGGCCATATTGATAACCGAATCGACAGATCGTTGCAAGCTGTTACTATTAATCCCTACCTCCTCAGGCATAGTATATTTAATTCGGATGGATGTAGGAATATTGACTCCATATCGATAGGGAAACTGTGCAACACCGGTTACCGGCAAGCTTCCCTGTATAGGTATTCCTCCAAATACAGCCTGTGCTGTAATATCGTAAGCAGTCGTATTATCCTCATAAGCAAGTAGGACAGATTTATAGGGATGAATGGTTGGAAAATAATTCAGAATGTACGGCGATCCAAAAACGCATAATATCGTAGGATAGTTAAAAGCAATGAGTTCGAGATAATTAATTTGCTGATCAGTAGTACCGTAACGTCGCGTAAAACGCATGTCGGTATTTAAAAGTAACGCAATAACTAAGTTATAGCCTGAGAGTTGCCGGTAAACCCGATAAAAGTCGCTATCCGTTGCATTACGATGCAAAGCAAAATAATCGCAGGATGTATACAAATTGGCCGTTGTGTTAAAACTATTGCCCGGCAAAGTATCACCCAGCGCTACAATAGCAATACGAAGAGTATCGAGACGTTTTAATGGGATAATGTCTTCGCCATTCACTAAAAGCGTTAAGGACGATTCATAGATCTGCCGACGCAGAAGCTGGTACGCTGGTTGATTAAGGTCTGCAATGAGATGGTTTGTATCGATAGTTTGAAAACGGTGAATTCCCAAAACATATTTAGCAGAAAGTATTTTCTTGCAACGTTGCTGAACTTCGGCCTCTGTAATAATTCCAGCACGAAAAGCTTTTACCAGCGTATCCACTGTTTCGGGCATATTTTCCGGCATTAGCAGGATATCGTTTCCTGCCTGAAAAGCTTTTATGGCAATAGCCCTGGATAAACCATTTTGTACTCCCTTCATATTCAAGGCATCGGTAAAAACCAGTCCCTTAAAATTCAACGTCTGCCGAAGTAATGTGTCGGTTACGCGACGCGAGAGGCTTGCAGGGATACGAGCAGAATCGTAGGCACGAACGTTCAGATGAGCTGTCATAATTCCCATCAGCCCCTGATCAATGAGTCTTTTAAAGGGATAGAGTTCAAAAGTATCCAATCGCTGTCGCGAATGGGTAACTATGGGCAAAGCATAGTGAGAATCGGTTTCGGTATCGCCATGACCCGGAAAATGCTTAGCAACAGCCAGAATACCATTATCCTGTAAAGCCTTCATGTAAAGGAAAGCCTGCTGGCTTACTCTATCACGATTACTTCCTAACGAACGACTGCCAATGACAGGGTTTCGCGGATTACTATTGATGTCGACTACAGGCGAAAAATTGGTATGTATACCCATTCGTTTTAGCTGAGCCGCAATAGCCACCCCCATTTTATAAATAAGCGAATCGTTATTCATAGCACCCAGCGTCAGCTGCCGTGGAAAAGGCAATACACTATCAAAACGCATGGCTAATCCCCATTCCCCATCGACGCCAATGAGCAAAGGCGTCTGTGCCGATCGCTGCATCTGATTTACTAGTAATGCAACCTGCTTTGGCCCACCTTGAAAAATGATAATTCCTCCAGGATTATATCGTTTGATATTACGTATTGTCTCGGTCATCTGAACTGAATCGCGCGGATAAACCGCTGGCATAAGGCTTTGCGCTACCTTCTGCTCGAGGGTAAGCGATTGATATACCGAATCGACCCATCGATCACATGCTATGCTATTGCAAAATTGTGCTTTTAAAAAAACAGAGCAATAAAAAAAGAAAGTCAAAATCAATACACCCCCACGCACCCAAGTACCCATAATTTTTTTATATGAAAATGAAGTGTTCTTCGGTCATTACTTTTTCACAAAAATGGCATTTAAGCATAATGGGATGATTTTCAACAACATGAAACAAAGTAGTTACTTTTTCGTGATTAGTAACACAATTGGGATTGTAACATTTAATAATTCCAGAAACTTTATCGGGTATTGAGACAGGGAGTTTTTGAACGACTTCGTAATTTTTAATAAGATTTAGTTTTGCGCTGGGCGCAACAAGAGCAATTTTATTAATTTCCTCCTGCGTGAAGAAAACCCCTTCAATCTTAATGAGGGCTTTTTTACCCATTCTTTGGCTGTCGAAATTAGTTCCAAAAGTTATCTGGGTAGTAATTTTGTGCAAATTGAGAATGCTTATTACCTTAAAAAGATTTTGAGGAGGTATATGGTCAATCACGGTACCCTCGCGGATAGCATTTACCTGCAATTGTGTTTTATCCTTTCCAGAATGCGAACAGCTCATGGTAAAACGATTAAATTACACCTAAAATAGAAGTAATAATAGCCTGTCGGACATATAATCCATTCTGTGCCTGAGCAAAATAATAGGCTTTTTCATGTTCATCTACCTCGACATCGATTTCATTGACACGCGGAAGAGGGTGCAGAATACGCATGTTGGGCTTTGTGTTTTTAAGCATTTCCGAGCGCAAAATGTATACATTTTTAGTTTTTTCGTATTCCAGTGGATCCGAAAAACGTTCTTTTTGTACCCGTGTCATATAAACAATGTCAGCTTCGCCAATGTATTCGTTTAAATCGGTATGTTCGTAGTAAGAAAGTTTAAGTTTCTCCAGATAGAGTTTATATTCTTCGGGCATCATCAGCTCTTTGGGCGATACGAAATAGAAAGTAGTATTGAATTGGCTCATCGCCATCAGCAACGAATGGACGGTACGACCATATTTTAAGTCGCCAACCATCAATATTTTAAGATTATCGAGTGTGCCCTGAGTTTTATAAATCGAATACATGTCGAGCATGGTTTGCGTTGGGTGCTGGTTGGCGCCATCGCCTGCATTGACAATGGGTACCAGAGATATTTCACTGGCATACCTTGCAGCACCCTCAAGGTAGTGACGCATAACAATAAGATCGCAATAATTACTTACAATTTTAATGGTATCCTTGAGTGTTTCCCCCTTGGTCATACTCGAGGAAGCAACATCCGAAAAGCCTATTATTTTGCCACCCAAACGACTTACTGCACTCTCAAAACTTAAACGTGTTCGTGTGGAAGGCTCGAAAAAAAGTGTAGCCACTACCCTATTCTCAAGCAGATTACGTACTGGATTTTTTTCAAAATCCTGTGCAAGCGAAAGAATGTACAGTTGTTCTTCCTTTGAAAAATCGGTGATGGATACCAAACTTCGATTTTTAAGATTCATGGCAAAGCTATTTGCAGCATTTTTTACACACTCGAACGCATAGCAAAGATACACTTTTCTCAGGATTGTTGTATGAATGAATTTTATTTTATCCAATATTTTTACCGGTTAAAGTAACCTAAATGGATTTAGCTTGAAATCTGAAAATATTTGATATGTTTTCTAACAGGTCGGATGGAAGCACATGTACCTCACCCCCAGCCCCTCATCCTTTCTATCCTCACCCCCATCCCCTCTCCTTTCCAAGGAGAGGGGTGGCCGACAGGCCGGGGTGAGGTTGTAAATGAGGGGTGTCTGATAAGTAGGGCCATATTTTATATCAACCTATCCTTTGGCGGATACGACCCTTAAAAATTTACCTCTTCCAACCCCGTAGGGGTGGCATTTTGGTAGCAAAAAGAAAATCAAGCACAAATGATCCCCCACCCGCTCTGGTCAAAACGGAGTATGGCAGGCAGGGTAAGCCAAATCGTTGGCCGTGACGTTTATTGTGGCCTGTACTTTACGGAATAGCTGTAGCTAACCCACACCAGGTTTTCCTCCTGCCAACGCTTTGAAACGACAAGCGCCCCTGCGGCCATACTTGCCGTTTTGACCATTCACTGCTCCACGCCGCCGCGCATTTGTGCAGCCCACCGCACAAAGCTTAGATTTTGGGTTGTGCTAATTTTTTAGGCTGTTATAATTTCTTCTTCCCAAGCCTTCTAGTTTTAATTTCAACCCCTGCCGCTGTCCCTTTAATCCTCACCCCCATCCCCTCATCCTATCTATCCTCACCCCCAGCCCCTCTCCTTTCCAACAAGAGGGGTGTCCGACAGGGCGGGGTGAGTAAAATATCAGAAACTACAAAAATTGTGATGGAAAAAATTTAATCCGTTGTACGAGAATCAGCAGCTGATTCTTGATTCTCAACATCTGATAAAAATTGAGTACGATACAAATTTTTGAAACAATTACGCTCAAATGCTGACGGCGAAAGCGAAGGTTGAAAATTGAGTTGCCCTTGAAAATGCTCAATCTTCTGAAAATGACATTTTTGCATCCAATGCGATAGGTAATCAAGCATATAGTCTAAATCCCATAGCTGTTCCTCCCCTTTCTTAATTACGAAAGCATGCGCGCCCGAAAGTAAATATTTTATGATTATTTCGGGCGGTAACTGTGTATGGATTTGCACAGCAAAATTTGCTCGGGGAAAATATGCCGAAAGGTAAGCAATCCATTTTAAATAAAATCGATAGTCGAGTCTTGTACCATCGTCGTAAGTGGAGTTAAATTCAAACTGTTCGATATCGATGTCCATAACCACCTGTTCGAAGGAAGGACAAAAACCCTGTACACCACGATAAAAAAGTTGCTCTACCATACTAAACAGGTTGGTAAAACAAACTGGCAACGATAATACAAGTGGAATACGAACGCTATAGGTTATTCGAGCAACAGTTTCCAGAAAAATTTTTTCGTAATCAGCCGATCGAAAATCCTTATCATCGGGACAAAAGAAAAGACGCAAACTGATGGCATGAGCTCCTGCTTCTTCAATCTTAGCGCAATAATCCTCCATCGACTGTCCCACGGTTCCATTCAGGCTGGCAATAACGGGTATATTGACAGTTTTACGCCATAGTGCAATATTTTCGAGATAAGCCTGACCCAGCGTTGAATCAACAATAGCAGCATCCTTCATCTCGTATGGAAAAGGTGAAATAATAATTCCACCCCATTTTTCCACCCCATTTAAATCCAGAAGAGTTTCAAGCGGTTCTATTTCCAACAGAAATGGATTAGCTAATGTTTGTTCTAGAAAGGTAATCTCGAGATTAGGCATACTACTCGTTGTAATAATCTGATTTACGTTTGCTGGCTTTATACAAATTGTAAGACACCTTCCAGCCTACAATATAGGTAATATCCGTTTTTTTATCGAGCTGTTGCTGAAGCCCCCAAAAAGTAGCAATACTCATTTTTTTATTAAGCTGATATTTCCCGCCAAGGATAAAACGAAATTTATCGGCATAGGTTTGCGGAGCCAGCTGTGAAAAAAGTTCATAAGAAGTATAAAGTGTAAGTGGTCGAGTAGGCCATTTGAAGTTGATTGTTAATTTATTACGCCATACCAACACTTCATCACTGATATAACCATTGGCCGCTTGAGCAATATACTCAGTTCGGGTTTGAAGCTCAAACACAAATCGCTGTATGCGTGGAGCATACTTGCACAGCACTATGCCCCGATGCTCGTTACGATAATACCCCTTGTCGTAAAAGCGAGCATATCTATATCCCCCCGTTGCTGTAACACGCTTTAGCAGCTTATATTTCAAACCCGCTTCGGTCTGATATTTTTTTATTTCCGTTGAATTATTATCCAATCGTAACTCATTATTCCAATACATGTCAACTTTGGAGCCCAGGTCAAAGTTCAAATCTATTTCATGCCATGATTCCAGGTCTGACTGGGCTTTAGCAGGTAATATTACAAAAAGCGTAAAAATGATGATAAATCTAATCCTCGTCGTCGTCATTATCGGCATAATAGTTATCGACCGTATTTTCGTCGCTGTAGTAATATATACTAATTTGTACTGTATCGCGCATGAAATTTATCTTACCTATTTCGACACGGTTAATTTTCAAGCCTGTTCTTTGTTCAAGGTCAGCTATCAATTCCTGGCGTTTTTCAGGCTTGATCAAATCAATTTTTTCGTAGGTAATCACTTTACACGACTCATGACGAAGTAGCCATATTTTTTCCAATCCAAAAATGATAGCTACGACGATAAAATTGGTAAAAAAAATCTCCGCATAACTGCTTTTTTTGTTGGCCAGTGCATTAATTACAGAAATGCCAATGATTACGAAGAGATATGTCATCTCTTTTATAGGCATAGGATTCGTACGATACCGGATAATGCCAAAAACCGCAAACAACCCCAAGGCAAAACCAAGCTGTAGCTTTACATTCCCCAACATAAAACATATTAAAAAAGTAATAACCGCTATGAGAATGTAAGTAAAAAGATAATCATTACGTCGGGTGATGGGATAATACAGGAGACGTACAATGATAAAAACAACCAACAAATTGAAAGAGAAACGCAAAAGAAGTTCAGTAAAACCCTGGGGGTCGTATATGCTTAACTCCAAAAACTTAATTTCATCAATATTTTCCATGCATTATAAACTTTGAATTTTGTGTAATGTGGGTTTGAAAGCATTGATTTTTACCTGTGAATGATATAGGGATACCACACCAGTGCAATACTTGGATATTCCACTGGGATTTGTATGTAACTGATGCATGATCTCTTTTAATGGCGAGTATCGTGCTGAAAAGTCCTGTTTTATTTCGAGTATTCCAATCTGCGGATACTGAATTGTATGGGACGTACTTGCAAATTCAAGCGCATAGTCGAGCGTAGCTCGTTCGGTAAAATTTTTATTGACCAGCGTAATACGAATAAATCGATTGTGTAATACTTCCCTGAACATTTGTGCATCAAATGGGGTATTCTTCCTGAGAAAACTAACCACCTGCGAATTAAAAACTTCTTCGTGGGTATTCTCAATCCGTTTTTTCAGGGTTTGTCCTTTGTTGTTTTTATATTTTATCTCAAAATATTCCTTTCCAGTAACATCGTATCTCCGCTGACGAATTTTATATCTATTGAGCCGTCCATTGTGATGATCGTGGTATAGCTGAAAGGTGGGGGTATCGTAATACTTTGTATAATACTGAAACTGTCGCTTGTTATTGATTTCCAGAATACGATAGTATGGCCACGCCTCTTTCAGAATGGTTAACAAGTGCGAGGCTGAAAAAAAACACTTTATATCCAATCTATTCATGAGCGCTACTCCATCCATTTCAGCGAGCGAAATGGGCGAATAAGCTGTTATCAGATTATCGATCTTTTGCTTAAACTCTTCCAAATCAATGGTATTCATAGACATATTTCTTTTTCAAAATAACTTTTCCACTGCCATTATAAACAATCTTTTCTTTCTTTAGACCATTCTCATACCGGTACTCTATTACAGAGGCTTTGTTACCTTTGGGTGTAAGATTAGTTTCTTTTATTTTATTGCCGTCCTTGTCATATTCATACAGAACGTGTTTTTTTTCTTTACCGTATTCGTCGTACTCTATCTCCTCCAGCACATTCCCTTCTTCGTCGAATCGCGTATAGCTATCTTTCACCTGACGTCCATTGTTTTTTTCGTAATCTTCATTATATACGATAACTGACTTAATATGTTTTTCCTGAACCGTTTTTTTCTTTTGGGCATATATCGCCGAAAACGAAAAACATATTAATAAGCCTATCAATAAAATCCGCGAATTCATTTTTATATAAAATTTTTAAAATGTTTTAATGGTATCCGTAACAAATACTTCCTGTCTATCTTCAGTAATAGAAATGTGCTTTTTATGAGCAACTTTTTCTGTAGCGCCAGTAAGGTTGCCAAAGGCATCCTCAGCTTCGGAGTAGACAAATACTACATAGTCTCCCTTAATGAGGTTAGTGAACTGAAATGTGCCATCATAATTGGTCCGTGTACGAACATCGTAACTTTTGTGATTGCCGTATATTAGATACACATCTACCTCCTGGGCTAGCGAAATATCCTTTATCTCGTATCCATTCTTCTTATAATTAATGAGCCATATTTTCCCACTGATGGTTGCATTGCCTTTTTCAATACCAATACCCTTGAACGTATATAAAGTGTCGAGTTTTACAATTTTACCGGCCTTCACCTCAAATTGCGCCGAGGATATAGCAACAGGATTTGCTACGCGCGAGGTATCATCGCTATACACAAATACCAAATAATTACCATCGTCAACACTAGTAAAAGAATACAAACCATTGAAAGAGGTACGTACCCTATCGATTACAGCCATTGTCCCAGCCTCGGCAAGAAAAACATCGGCTTCGGGGGCTGGTTGTATGCGTTGCAGATATTTGAAATCATTATCGTATATCTTTTGCATGACAACTCCCTCTACTTCTCCAGGTTCTTTTTTACATCCAGCACCTATCAAAATAATAAAAAGTACGAAAACGGGCAGTATTGACTTCATATACTTTCTTTTTATCTGGCGAAAATATAAAGTATTTTCAAACGTACTTTATATTTTTTTAATTTTTTAATAAAATTACATTAACATACGTTTTTAAGCTAAAATAGTTTCCAATATTACCCATTATGTAATTTTCGCATTTAACATTCGATAACGTAAAAAACGATTTTACCTGCTCTATTTTTATTACTTTCGCTGAAAATTTAAAGTCGGAAAAATGGTCAAACTGATAAAATATTTGTGGCAACTTCTTAAAAACAAATATTTTCTGGCTTCGTTTTTCTTTATTCTCTGGCTCATTTTTTTCGACCAGAATAATTGGCTCGACCGTGCAAGAATGTTACGTAAAAAAAGTCAAATGGAAGAGTCGATTCGGTATTACAAAGAAAAAATTATGGAAGACAAAAAGCGTTTGCATGAACTGCAAACGGATAGAGATAATTTAGAAAAATTTGCCCGTGAACAGTATTACATGAAACGTGACAACGAGGATATTTTTATTTTAGAGGATGAATAAAATTGAAAGACCACATAAATTACTCCGTTTGGTAGGACTTGTTCTTGTAGTCGCACTTGAGATTACAAAACCATTATCTGCCCAGCTTAACATAACCCATTGGCTTAATTCCGGCCGCGACAAGCTCATCGACAGCGATAATATGGGGGCTATGGAATATCTCAATACCCTCATCAAATTCATACCCGATCTCGACGAAGCCTATTATTTACGCGCAGTTTCCAAATATAATCTGGGAGATTATCGGGGAGCCTTAGAAGACTTAAACAAAGCTATAGAAATAAAACCATATTTCTCGTACTATTACCTGTACCGAGGTGAAGTAAAAAACAAACTTTACGATTTGTATGGGGCACGAGAGGATTTCGATAAATCGATTGAACTTAAGGCAAATAACCCCGACACCTATTTAGGAAGAGGGATAAACTCGCTCATGCAACAAAAATACGAGGATGCCTATAGCGATTTTAACATCGCAATTAGCCTTGACAAAAAAAATGCCTACGCATTTCTCTACCGTGCACTTTCACTGCAAGCTATGGGGAAAAATAAGGAAGCCGTGCCCGATTTCGACCGCGCTATTCAACTTAATCCTATGACCTCGGACTTTTACGTGCGACGTGGACGCAACTACATGGAGCTAAAAGACACCTCTTCCGCATTAGCCGATTTCAACTATGCTATAAGTATCGATTCTCTCAATTCCTTTGCTTATTACAATCGTTTTATGGTTCGTCTCGAAAAAGGAGATACTTCGGCTGCCCTCAACGACCTGAATACCGTCATCCGTTTGGATCCAGAAAATGCTTTGTCCTATTTCAACCGAGCAGAGATAAAATCCAGGAAAGGCGATCTCATTGGAGCACTCGACGATTATAATCGAGTAGTGCAAATAAATCCTAATAATGTTTTTACCTACTTTAATCGTGGTATTGTATATTTCATGCTCCGTAAATGGAGAAGCGCTATCGACGATTATAGCAAAGCCATAGAGCTTAATCCCGAATTTGTTGCTGCCTACTACAATCGATCACTTGCATGGCGACAGGTAGGCGATCTTAAACGGGCAAAGCAAGATTTTGACCGAGCTATTCAAATTAATAACGAAAAAAATGAAAATCGCGAAAGCGCACTCGATTCCACTCAGCTGGCCAAAATTATTACTTTTAAGGCCGACTTTGAAAAAGGTAATGTGAAGAGTAACCAAATCTTTGAGGTAGGTGTTACAGCATTCACCGACTACCTATTTACCTACCTGCCCTCCGACACATTCAGAACGCTAAAACTATCGCAAAGCGAAATTATTCCCGATCTGCAACAAGGCGAAAACCGGTTGCTATTGATTACCTACAGGCAATTTGCTCTGGCACCCGATACACTGGAAAAGCTACTTGCCCATTACGATAGCCTGCATCTTACCCCTAATACACGTCATATTATCCTGGCACGAGCTGCTCTTAAGGCAATGCGGCAAAACTACAGCGCTGCCATAGCCGACTGCGATCTGATTATTGAAAAATACCCCGATTACTACTGGGCTTACTTCATGCGTGGCGCTATTCGTTTTAAAATGATTAATCTGATTAAATCAATTAAAAGCCAGAACCTACAATATTATTACATTGGCAATCCCCAGCAGACTAAAACTAACAAAGAACCTGAAAATTATGATGAAGTCATTGCCGACTATCAGAGATGTATCAGCCTTAACCCTAAATTTGTGTATACCTATTTCAATATGGCCAATGTTGAAATTGAAAAAGCCAACTTCGAAAAAGCAATAGAGTGGTACTCTCAGGCTATTGAACTCAATCCTAAATTTGCAGAGGCTTTTTTCAATCGGGGGCTAACCTATATCTATCTTCGTAAAAATTCTGAAGGATGTAGGGATATGAGTAAGGCAGGCGAAGCAGGTATTGCCGATGCATATCCCATTATTCGAAAATATTGTAACAATTGAGCGCAACTATGGAAATCACATTAAATCATGGCAGTGGTGGTAGAATCTCACATCAACTCATCTCTGGACTTTTTTTAAAATATTTCAACAACGAAATACTGTCGCAGCTAACCGATTCAGCCGTTTTATCAATACAGGAAAGCCTGCTGGCCTTTACAACCGATAGCTATGTTATCGATCCCATATTTTTCCCGGGTGGCAACATAGGTAAGCTAGCCATATGTGGTACCGTGAACGATCTGTCGGTATCGGGTGCAGTACCCAAATACCTAAGTGTTGCGGTCGTTCTTGAAGAAGGTTTTTCCTTGGAGGAACTTGAATCCATTATACAATCAATGAGCGAAGAGGCACAAAAAGCCGGAGTAACCATTGTAACTGGTGACACAAAAGTAGTACCTCGAGGCAAGGGCGACAAAATTTTTATCACTACCACCGGTATTGGATTTATCCAACCCGAATTTGCAGAAATATCGACCGCACGCCGTTTGCAACCAGGCGATAAAATTATCGTAAATGGCACCCTGGGCGATCATGCCATTGCCATCTTAGCGGCACGTGAAGCGCTACATTTCGAAACACCCCTGATGTCGGACTGTGCTGCATTAAACCATCTTATCCAGGCTATATTACAGGTATGCCCCGAAATTAGTTTTATGCGCGACATCACACGAGGAGGACTGTCCACCGTTGCTAATGAACTAAGCGATAAAGCAAAGCTGGGATTGAATATCGACGAATCAAAAATACCCATCCACGAAAGCACAATGGGTATTTGCGAGATATTTGGCTTTGACCCGCTTTTTCTGGCTAACGAGGGAAAAATACTGGTGACAGCACCTGCTCACAAAGCCGACGAAGTGGTAGCAACAATGCGCAAATACCCCGAAGGTAAGAATGCAGCCATCATTGGTGAGGTAGTAACCGAACATCCTGGACAGGTAGTGTTGCAAACCATAACCGGCGGAAAACGACTGCTGGAAATGCCTGCAGGCGTTCAGTTACCAAGGATTTGTTAATTTTCCTGCATAGGTTTTCTTTTTAAAAACGTGCAGAAAATAATCCAATCAACCCAAATCCTACTTATTCTTCAATAAAATATAATTCCTAAACTCAAAAAGTGGTCGGTGAAATATCTTTTTCTCAAGGAAGGTAACCAACCTATTTTTTAGCCTTTCGTGTTTATGAGGCAATCGATGTTTATTTACTTTACCGGACTGAAAAAGCTGATGTCCCCAGTCAAACCGTTCGATCCAGGGTCGCATTACCGCCGGATGTTCCCCGGTAAATATTGGTATTCGTTTCATTTGACCATAGTCAAATGCTGTCCATTGGTTAGCATTACCCTGAATTCGGTTAAACTGATTCATCTTCGAACGCATGTATGAGGGTGGACGTACCCAGCCGTAGTGATAAATATAGGCATCAACCAATGCCACTTTGAGCTTGAAGGTATTCTCTTCCTGCCGATAATGCTTGCCATCAAAATTTGGAATACGACGAAACAACTGAGCATCTCGCCACGAATGTATTTCGGGATCGTTACGGATAATGCGTATCTCGTGCTTATACCAACCATGAAAATCGATGTAATGATTATAATCGCCCCAAAAATGAAGGTATTTAAATAACAAACCTTCAACTTCCCTGTCGTTCAATAGCTGCTTACATCGATCGTATATAATCGGTAAGTATTTCTCATGCACAACCTCATCGGCTTGAATGTAAAAAAGCCAATCGCCAGTACAGTACGACTTGGCTATATCGGTTTGATGGGCTAACTCGGTTCCATCGGGAAATTGTTCAATATCCCAGGTCGATTCGTAAATTTTTATCTTGGGACTTCCAATACTTTCAATCAAGGCTCGGGTCTGTTCATATTCATCGCCCTTACCCAATACAAAAATGAATTCATCACAAATCGGCAGAATGGAAAGAATGGACTCTTTTACTGGATAGTATAGTTTGGTAACATCCTTTCCTTCCCATGGAGAAACCACTGATTCGCATAGCATATTGATTTTTTTAGTCTTCGGCAAAGGCTTGCAAATCATACAAACGTTTATAATGTCCATTGAGCGCCAGCAGTTCGTCATGACGTCCCCGTTCGACAATGGTACCTTCGTGGAGCACCACAATCTCATCGGCATGTACTACCGTCGATAGTCGATGGGCAATAACAATGGTAGTACGATTTTTCATTAGCCTGGTCAATGCCTCCTGCACCAATCGCTCGCTTTCGGTATCGAGTGCCGAAGTTGCCTCATCGAGAATAAGAATTGGCGGATTACTCAGTACAGCCCGAGCAATGCTGATACGCTGGCGCTGTCCGCCCGACAACTTCCCTCCCCTGTCGCCAATTATAAATTGATACTGATGTCGATTGGCCATTATAAAATCATGGGCATTGGCTACCTTAGCCGCTGCTATTACATCGTCCATACTGTAACCTTCACGTCCAAACACAATGTTGTTGTATATGCTATCGTTAAACAGAATGGGTTCCTGATTTACAATACCCATTAACGAACGCAGGTCGGCAATCTTAAGGTCTTTTATGTTTATTCCATCAATGAGAATTTCCCCGTGCTCAATATCGTAGAATCGTGGAAGTAGATCAACCAAAGTTGATTTCCCACTGCCCGATTGTCCTACGATAGCCACCGTTTTGCCCTTCTCAATTTTTAAATTGATATCTTTGAGAACATAGTGGTGGTCGTAACCGAACGATACATTAACATATTCAATGGCATTATCGAAAGTCTTCTTTTCCAGAGCATTTTTCTTTTCTTTGATTTTCGATTCGGCTTTGAGTATAGCATCGAGCCTATCCGACGAAGCCAATCCTTTTTGTATGTTGTAATACGCTGTTGAGAAACGCTTGGAAGGTTCAATTATCAAGTAGAAAGTCGAAAGATAAGTAATCAGCATCTGGGGTGCCAGTGATGACCGATTCCCTAAAATCAAGGAAGCCCCATAAATCATAATGATGATAATGACCACGGTACCCAAAAATTCTCCAACAGGGCTTGCCAGGGCACGACGTCGATTAATCTTAATATTAAGACGGGTAAAATCGTCATTAAGCTCACTGAATCGATGAAATATAGCCCTCTCGCCATTGAAAGCTTTTATGATGCGCAACCCCGATATAGATTCCTCAATTAGGGTAAGTAATGAACCTAACTTCGTTTGACTCTTGTACGATTTTTTACGAAGTGTCCGGCCAATACGTCCAATAATAAACCCACTTACGGGGATCATAATCAGCACAAATAAGGTAAGCTGAAAACTGATAGAAAAAAGAAAAATAAGGTATATCAGAATGGTTAACGGATCGCGAAATATCATTTCGAGCGAGCTGATGATAGAGGTTTGTATTTCCTGGACATCGTTAGTCATACGCGACATAAGGTCGCCCTTGCGTTCCGACGAATAATAGGATAGCTGTAATTCAAGAATCTTTCGAAAAAGTTTATTGCGTATATCACGAACAATTCCAGCGCGTAGCGAGGTAAGAAAATGGTTGGCCAGATATGCAAATAAATTACGCAGAAAGGAAAAAAGAGTTATTGCCCCACTGACAATGAGCAAGGTATTGAATTTTCCAAACTGACGAATTAGCTCGCTAAATATGTAATTCAGATTATCCTTGAATTCAAAAATATTAAAATGTGGGGGTCGATCAACCATAGGCTGAGTACCAAACAGAATGCCCAGAAAAGGTGCCAACATCAGCAGAGAAAAAATGGAAAAAACCACCGACAAAAGGTTGAAAAAAATATTAAGAACTCCTTGACGCCAATATGGCTTCAGGTAGGGTATAAAAGCAAAAAATTGATTCATTATGATAAAGTTAACAAAATGGATACGTTAAACCCGTAAAAGTATAATTTTTACCTACACAACCTGCATTCTGTGCAAAAAAATTATAGTTTACGACCAGTATAGTTGTATGGCGTAATGGCTTTTAGCTCTGTTTTTATGTCGTCACTCACTGGTAATGAATCGATAAACTCGTGCAAGCGTTTTTTCGTAACCAGTTGATTCCCACGGGTGAGGTTTTTCATAATTTCATAAGCGTTGGTAACCCCCTCACGGCGTAAGATGGTTTGTATGGCTTCGGAAACAACAACCCAGTTTTTTTCCAGATCGGCATAAATAGCTTCGGTGTTGACAAAAATTTTATCCAGTCCTACCATCAAAGCCTTTATAGCAAGTAAACTATGTGCGATGGGCACACCAATATTTCGCAATACAGTCGAATCGGTCAAATCGCGCTGCAACCGCGAGATAGGCAGTTTGGCCGAAAGATGCTCATACAGTGCATTGGCTATGCCCAGATTTCCCTCGGCATTTTCAAAATCAATAGGATTGACCTTATGGGGCATAGCCGACGAACCTACCTCTTGTTTTTTTACCTTTTGTTTAAAATATTCCATACTGATGTAAAGCCAGAAGTCTCTGGCCATATCAATAAGGATGGTATTCATTCGCTTGAGCGCATCAAAAACAGCTGCCAGATTATCATAATGTTCAATCTGGGTAGTCACCTGCGAACGTGACAAACCTAAAATATCGTTCACGAAATGATTGGCAAAACTAACCCAATCAATATTGGGATAGGCCACATGGTGGGCATTGAAGTTGCCGGTTGCTCCCCCAAATTTTGCCGACCAGGGTATTTGTTCAAGCTGTGTCAATTGCTGCATCAGCCGTTCGTGAAAAACCTTAATTTCCTTACCTAAACGTGTTGGCGAGGCAGGTTGACCATGGGTTCGTGCTAACATGGGAATATCTTCCCATTCAGCTATCAACTGTGAAAGTTTTTCTAATAAAGATTTGAGTTGAGGTAGAAAAACTTCGCTTATCACATCCCGCAAAAGCATGGGTGTAGCTGTATTATTGATATCCTGCGAGGTTAATCCAAAATGGACAAACTCACGAAAACCGCTTAACCCCCATGCATCAATCTTTTCCTTAATAAAATATTCTACTGCTTTAACATCGTGATTGGTAATTCGCTCAATGTCTTTAATTCTCTGGGCATCAGCTAAGGTAAAATTTTGGTAAAGCGAACGAAGCTTTTCAAAATTTGCGCTTTCGAACGAAGATAGCTGTGGTAAAGGTATCTGACACAAAGCAATAAAATATTCCACCTCGACACGGACGCGATAGCGTATCAAGGCATATTCGGAAAAATATACGTGTAGTTCTTCTACTTTCCGACGATATCGTCCATCAATGGGACTAATAGCTGTAAGTTCGTTTAACGACATAGGCTAACTTTCTACAATAAATATTACTGGTGCAAGGACTGTACTTGCTGTTTTTGCTGCTGCCATTCTTCGGCAACCTGATCAAGTTCGTTGTACCACGCTTGACCAAATCGTGCAATCAATGGATCCCTGAGGTATTTATATACTGGCGTTCCTTCTTTTTCTCCCTTTTGATAAGCAGGTTGACAAATATTCCAACGATGCAAGACCACAGCTTGCAATGCATTCAGGCGCGTCACACGTATGGGATATAACCAGCATGAAATGGGTTTACGAAATGGTATCTTACCATCCTGGTATGCCTTTTCTATTGCACATCGAGCAATGCCTCGATCGAAA
Organism: Bacteroidota bacterium; assembly: GCA_029550865.1. Taxonomy (GTDB): domain Bacteria; phylum Bacteroidota; class Bacteroidia; order Bacteroidales; family DTGW01; genus JAKPGM01. Next base: position 18,053 of record JAKPGM010000051.1, read on the forward strand.
TAACAATAAACGCATTCCCGGTTTTCAATCAAAGGCGTGACCCTATCGCCATCCTCATCAACAACAGCAAAACCTTGTTCTTCTATTGCTTTTATTGCTTCAGGCTGTAAGTACGGTCGAATACTGTCGAAATGTTTCTCAATGAGTTCTGCTTCCTGAAGTTCGATAGGGGCACCTGCATCACCATATACACAGCAATTGCCCTTACATTGGTGCAAATCACATGCAAAGCGCTTTTCGATAACGTCGCGGCTAACAACTGCATTCCCTATTTGAAACATCTCCATGAAAAAAATTTCAGCAAAGGTAATTACTTTAGTAAATATTACGAAATTTTGTGGTAAATGCCACGATTATGCCCACCTATCATATGGAACATTACTATCACGATATTTTTTGCCAGCAACATTGCCGAATGATTACCTCATAGCAGCATACTGCCTACAGTTGACTATCTAATTCATGGATTTTATCAAACTCGAGAAAAAAAATGCTATTGCGCTGTCGGCATTGGTTTTTGCCTGCTGAGAAAGGGTATTGCTCATCTCCCAGTAATAACCTCTTATGCTAATCAGGTGCATTGTAGGACGTGCATTGAATAGCTGCAGAAGACTGTACAAAAACTCCTCGGGCATAAGCAAGTGGGTTGTAAATTGTTGACAGGCTGAAGGTTGTACCAAACTGCATGAAAAATTGATGAGGTTTATGTCCATGCTGGCATCGAACAACACTACCTGGGAATATTTTGCGGCTGTTTCCAATTCATCTATACTCAAATGGAAAATAGCTTTTCCCTCCAAAGCATATGGAAAATTGGTTGCTTTTGCAAGAGACAATATTTTTTCAACACAATAGGGGCCAATTCCATCATCTCCCCGGTGAGGATTACCCATGCCATAAATGAGTATTTTAGGTGCAGAGCTACTCATCGTGGCACATCAACGAACTCAATATCTATAGGCATTTGACCCAGGGCATGGGTGGCACAACTTAAGCAGGGATTGTAGGCACGTATGGCAACTTCAATAGCATTGGTCATACCTTCGGTTACTTTCTTCTGTCCTTTGAAAACACGCTGGGCTACCTGCAATACAGCATTGTTCATTGCCTGGTTATTATTGGTAGTAGAAACAATCAGGTTTGCTTGCACTATCTGGTCATATTCGTTGATTTTATAATGATGAAACAAAGTTCCACGAGGCGCCTCAAGAAGCCCTACCCCTTCAAATTGTCGATTTCCTTCCCTTACCAACTCGCCCGAGAGTAAATCTGGATCCTCGAGTAATAACTTAATTTTTTCGGCCGCATGTAATATTTCAATGAGTCGCGCCCAGTGCGTATGCATGACATGATTACAGGGTTTTCCTCCATGAAAGGATCGAAATAGTTCAAGTTCTTTTTGTGCCAAAGGCGTATCGATAAAATCGGCCGTATTGATCCTTGCCAGGGGACCCACAGTATACCATCCGCGCTCCTGCCCCAACATCTTTAAATACGGGAATTTCATGTAGCTCCAACTACGTACCTCCTCTTCAATGTACTTATAATATTCGTGATAATCCACGTCAGGCAAAATTTTTTGTCCCTCTGCATCAACAGCACGCAATACCCCGTGGTACAAATCCATGGCACCGTCCTTGCGCACTAAGCTTAAATAATTCGAGGGAAAATTCACATATGTAAGCAGAAAATCTCGATGTTTTTGCTCATACTGATGAAAAAATTCCAACGTATCGAGCGACCATTGAATCATGTTATCGATATTAAATGGCGGATTACCGTGCAAAAATCTATCGCGTTCTTCTATGGTTAAATGCTTATTAATGCCGCCTGGAATTGCACCAGTTCCATGAATTTTTTTGCCAGCTGTAGCCAGAATGATTTCCTGCCCAAATTTTCGCATGAGTATCGCCCTATAGGCCAGATCACGATTTTCCTGAGCCAAATAAAGCACATTGCGTTTAGCTGGGTCGGCATCGATACCAAAGAGCAAATCGGGCGATGCCAGATAGAAGAAATGCAAGGCATGTGACTGAAATATTTGCCCATAATGCATCAACCTGCGCATCTTTTCAGCTGTCGGGGTTAATTCATCACCCGATCCTGCACCTACTATTACATCAACCGCTTTTGCAGCTGCCAGATGGTGGCTAACAGGACAAATACCGCAAAGTCGCTGTACTAAAACCGGCATTTCCCAAAAGGGTCGACCCTGTACAAAACGTTCAAATCCCCGAAACTCGACAATATGAAAACGTGCCTGTTCAATACCTCCATCATTATTGACATACAGGGTAACCTTTCCGTGCCCCTCGACTCGTGTTACCGGATCGATAGTTATCTTCTGCCCCATAATGGAATGTTTTTAATCGTATTTGAATACTTCATATGGTATTTCTGTTTCCTTCCCCGTTACCAATGCGTATAACGTTGCCCAGAGTAAGTCGGCATGTGGCGGACAACCCGGAATACTGTAATCGATTTTTACCACAGCACTACAAGGATAAACCTTGTCGAGCAAAACAGGCAACTCGGGATCGTTGGGAACTGTTTTATTTACATTGGCATGTACTGTGATTCCATTCAAATATGCCTCATCAATGCATTCTTTCAGAGGTATACCATTTCGCATAGCCGGCAAACCTCCCATAATAGCACATTCGCCAACCGCTACTAAAATTTTACAGCTTTCCCGAAATAGCTTTAACACATGAACATTCTCGCTGTTACAACAACCGCCCTCTATCAAACCAATGTCGCATTTTCGGGTAAACTTTTTGATATCGTTGATAGGCGACTTGTTGAACTCAACCACTTCAATCAAATCAAGCATTCGTTCATCTATGTCGAGCAACGACATATGACACCCAAAACATCCTGCCAATGAGGTAGTTGCAATTATTTTTTTCTCAGCCATAACATGAATATTTAGGCTATTTTATTTTCTCTACATCACTCCCAATGGGCTTTTTATCGTATTTTCGATGACCTACAGGGGTAGTAAAGGCTATTCGTCTGGCCATAATAGCCCCTACAGGACAAACCTTTTCCGCTTCTAAAGCCTTTTCATAATCCATTTGTTCGCTCATTCGCTTATCAAGAATGACTTCGATATGCTGCCCACGTCGACGATAAGCAAAGAAACTTCTACCCTCGGCATCCTTAATAGCCCGAACACATCGTTTACAGAGTACACAGCGATTGTGGTCGATGATAATCCTGGAATACTCCGCCACCACCCGTTTGGTCGGAAATAAAAAGGGATACCTTGGTGCTGTAATTTGATATTTATAGGCCAATGCTTGTAACTCACAATCCCCACTTTTCTCGCAGGTGGGACAAAAATGATTTCCTTCGACGAAAAATAGCTCAATGATAGCCTTGCGCATTTCGTTAATCTCAGCAGTATTATTTTCAACCACCATGCCCTCGGCGATAGGGGTTGTACAGGCTGTCATCAAACGACCATTGACCTTGCACGTACAAATGCGACAGCTTCCTTTGGGTTTTACCCCTTCGTAATGGCATAAGGTAGGAATGTAAATGCCATTTTCCCTGGCCGCTTGCAAAAGATACTCACCATTTTGGGCCAGACATTCCTTACCATCGATGTAAACACGAACAATTTCAGCCATTGGCACTAATTTTAAATTATACTATGGGAATACGTCCGGTTGCCTCGGCTCCATCACGTATTGCCGCTTGTAGGTCGAAACCCGCGTCGTACTCTTTATTTTTTTGTATCATCCTTTCATATAGATGTCGGAAATTTTTTATGCTGGTCACTACAGGATTCCCAGCAGTTTGCCCCAGACCACACCGACTGGCTTTGAGCAATTTTGCCCATTCCAACATTTCATCGAGGTCCTTTTCCACCCCACGAGCATTGAGAATCTTTTCGATTTTGTTGCGCAATAGTACGGGCACGATTCGGCAGGTAGAACAGCTTCCACACGATTCGTCAATAAAGAAGTTGGTAAAATTCAGCACTACCTCCCGAATGAGGTCGCGATGATGACCGAAGATAATTAAAGAACCACCTGTTGATAGGTCTTCGTAACCTAATATGCGATTAAATTCATCGGGTTCAATGAGCGAACCCGAAGGACCGCCAACCTGTACGGCCTGCACCTGATTTTTAGAGGCACCCACCATATCGAGAATATCGTTAACCGAAAATCCCCAAGCTACCTCGTATACACCAGGGTAGCGGCAATCGCCCGATATGCTCAGTAGTTTCGTCCCCGTCGACTGTTCGGTTCCAAATGACTTATACCATTCCCCACCATTGAGGATAATTTTTACCACCGAACAGAATGTTTCGACATTGTTCACTACCGTAGGCATACCCAAATAGCCCTTTTCAACAGGGAAAGGCGGACGATCGCGCGGTTCACCACGTTTTCCCTCGGCCGATTCGATTAATGCCGATTCCTCACCACACACGTATGCACCAGCCCCAAACTGAATACGAATATCAAAATCGAAGCCTTCTTTACCCAGAATCGACTTACCCAGATAATTCTTCTTTCGGGCATTTTCAAGGATTTCTTCCAGATATTTTTTCAAATAGCGGTATTCGTAACGAACATACAATATTCCCTCGGTAGCTCCGACGGCATAACCAGCAATAATCATCCCTTCGAGCAGTAAGCGCGGTAGTTCGGTAAGGATAACCCTATCCTTAAACGTTCCCGGTTCGCCTTCATCGGCATTACAGAAGATGTATTTTTTCTCACCATGAGCCTTGCGACAAAATTCCCATTTGAGCCCCGTAGGAAAGCCTGCACCTCCCCTACCCCTGATATTCGATTTTTTAATCTCTTCAATCACCTCTTCAGGGGACATACTTATTACCTTTTTTAAGGCTTCGCCAACCTTATAATGGGGGTCGAGAACAGGGCCAACCTTTCGAATGTTGTTACTTACCATCGAGCGAACCATTTCCGATGCATTCTGTCCCTCGCCATACTGGTAGTTTATCATTTCCTCTACCGGCTTATTCTCCTTGATATCACGGACAATCTCTCGGACTCGAAAAGGTGTAAGACATGGAAAAATAACATTGTTAATAATCGCGGCTGGCTCCTGATCGTTCATCCCAATACACGAGGTTTCGAATAATCCCACACGACCATCGGGGGTAACCTGTCCAAACTTTATTCCCAACGCTTCTTCAAAGGCAGCTGCCACCTCAGAACGCCCCATCATGTAGGCAACTACGCTGTTGTTGAGATAAATGCGATACTTGCCGGTAGGTCGTGTACTGAAAAAATGGTAAAACGACAGGGTCTGTTCCACATCAGCATCGCTTAATCCGAGCAACTCGGCAATATGAGGAACATACGCTTCGGGAATATAACCCAACTCATCCTGAATGTCAAGAAGAATATCCATCAGGCGCGTACTGTCGTGCTGATACTTGCGAAGAATATTTTCAATGCTCGCTTTCATCCGAAAATAATTTATTAAATCAAACATTATCAGCATATTAAAAAAACAGATAAGAAGTTAAAATTTCATCCGCGTACTCAAAGTACATGTGTTTGTGCTTATCTGTTGATGTCAGTTTCATCCGCGAGGTTAAACCACCAGAAAAAAATCGACCTTTGTTTTTTCTCTATGCTATCTTTTCTATTTTATATCCATGTTCCCTTAACTCTCGTTTCAAGTACTCTAAACGGTTTCTCTTTTTTCTTTCTGCCAAATATTCGTAACCAAGCTCTTTAAAGGGTTCTTTGTTTTTTATGATGTGGTAAGATGCACAAAGGATCTTATGTCCTATCGCTATCAGTGCCCGTTTCTTACCACGACGTACAACCAAACTTTCATATTTGGCCTTATAAAAACTATTTTTTGTGCGAGTGGCACTCCATGCCAGTTCTGTTAGTGTTGCTTTTAGATGTTTATTCCCTTGTCGTGTTCTTGTACTTTTTTTTTTACCAGCACTCTCATTATTGCCAGGACACATCCCTGAATGCGATGCCAAATGATGTTCGCTAGGAAAAACATCCATATCAACCCCTATTTCTGCTATAATACTTATCGCCCCTTCTTTGCCAACCCCCGGAATCGTCTGCAATAGATCTATCTCCTGTTCAAATTCCTTAATGTATTTATCTATCTGTGTATCAATTTCCGCTATTTGTGTTTCCAAATATTCAATATGCATTTGCATGGTCCTCAGTATAAATGATAAATGTTCCGTAAGTCTGCCATTAATCGCTTCTACAATTTGTTTGGCTGTTGCCTGTAGTCTATTATGGTAGCACTCCGATACAAGTTTCTCTAAATCCCTACGACCTGCTATCAACCCATTAATTATTTGCGTAGCTGTAACTCCTGAGGTATCCGAAAAAACCGATGACAACTTGATGTTTGCATCTTCTAAAACTTTTATGATACGATTCTTTTCTGAGGCTATCATCCTTACCAATTTCCTTTTGTAACGATGTAAATCGCGTATTACTTGGATATTCTCCGGAGGTATGAAGCTGCCCTTTAACAATCCACTCATTAACAACTTACATATCCATTGGCTATCTGCCCGATCGGTCTTCCTGCCCGGCACATTTTTAATATGCCTTGCATTGACCACAAGAATTTTTAATGGATATACTCGAAGTACGTGTAATACAGGCTTCCAATATATGCCCGTACTTTCCATTGCTACAGCCTCTACTTGTAAACTCTTTAGCCACTCGCCTAATTCGTTCAAAGAACCTGTCGTGGTATGATAGGTACGGGTCTCTGTTGCTATCCCCTTCCCCATCACAGTCGCTACAACCGTGTCGCGATGTACATCGAGCCCACAACCCCGCTCGATAACCTGTTCATACTCAATAGTGCGCTTTTCCATAATACTTTGTGTTTGGTTCGATACCAAACACAAAGTAACGATATTTTCATTTAGTGTTTGTGCTTAAGCACAATCATGAAGGTTTCATCGTGTTTTACCTCGGGCCAATTAATGCCTTTTTTGATCCGGGTTATTTGCATTTCGCTAACACAAAACATTTTAGCGATAACTTTCTGCTTTACACCCAGATGAAGCATGTTTTTAATATGCTTTACATCTTCAAGCGTCAACTTGGCATAGGGTGCAAAACGTCCCGGACGATTACGATTAGCTTCATTGAGACGCTCAATGACATGTGCATAATTTTCCTCACGGGTAATCCATTTCAAATTAGAAGCTTTATTATTCCCTACATCCCCATCAACATGAGTGATGTAGTTATGGTTCTCAGAGGGTTTGGGCACAAAAGCCTCGGCAACAAGCTTATGTACCAGGCACGACTTGTATCTTCCATTAATCTTTATGTTCGCTGTTCGAAACCCTTTTACCTGCGCCAGCTTCATAATTCTACCCTCACTCTTGTCCCGCCGGTAAGACTTCAGTCGCCCATAGTTACTAATCAGGTACATACCTTCGGTACCTGGTATTTCCTTCCAAACTTCATCAGTGAATGTTTCTGCTGCTTTACCGTTACCTTTTTTTCTCATAGTTGTTATAATTGAATCTGTTTTTGCTTTTAGCTTTTTTGAACTTATTGGTGTAAATGTATTTTATTTTTTAAATCCTTATAATTAATATTTCTTAGTGGTCAGATAGCACTTGCATGTGATGGTCATGCTTACACATTGGCAAATAAAAAATGAAATTATTTTTATACCTGTTTGTGAATCTGCCATACTTGCTCGTTTCATATAAACTCATTTGAGTATTTTAAGTAAACTTCTTCTAACAATGCTCTTCTGACTGTTTTCAAAAGCGTTATAAACATGAATCGTATGTTTAATGACATAAGTTTTTCATTGTTATTTTCGAAAAGTGCTAAAAAGTTTGCATAACAAAACCTTCCTCGAACTCAGTAAAGCACTCTTATCGATAGAAACTACCGCTTGGTTGATAATAATTTGCTCATATATTCCACTGACATCAGGAATATACCTAATTGCATCATCAATGAGCTTAAGTAACCGACTTTTCCGGGAGGTTACTATCATGTATTTCCCCTCTCAATTTAATTTTTACATTACTATGCGTATGGTCTTATAAATAAAGGTTTAAGAGGAAGTTTGGGGTTAGAGGTTTTAATTCGTTTTAAAATTTATGCATACAAAGTTAAAGTTATTTTTTTGCAAATATAAAATTTATTTAAAAAAATCAAGTGATAATATGTTAAAAATCAACGGGCACAAAATCTTTTTTTGAAACGCCACATACAGGACATACCCAATCATCGGGTATATCTTCAAAAGGTGTACCGGGTGGAATCCCGCTATCGGGGTCGCCTTCTTCCGGATCGTACACATAACCACATACCACACAACGATATTTCTGCATAACTTTTTTAATTTAACAACAAAAATATTCAATTGTTCTTAACAGCAACGCAAAATCCTATTTTTGTAAAAGTAGTAGCTAATGCATGTTTAATTTTTTCATCGACAATTAGCGTATATGCATGAAACTCGCGCCTTACCGGATAGTTCTGACGAAATTGCTCAAAATTCTCAGGCTGGCTTGTCAATAAATTATGATCCCTTTCAATGGGATAAGTATGTAAAATAGTTTTTTGGATAATGTATTCTAGGTTATTATTTTCGGTAGGCAAATACAAAATATGGTTTTCGGGTGTAGGCAAGCTTATATTTAGGTTGGGCATATTTAAACGGAAAAATTGGCTTAGCGCATTCACCGACATGAGTGTTGCATTGGCTTTTCCATCGGCCGAATAACCGGCTATATGTGGAGTAGCTATAAATGTTTTGCGCAAAAGATTGCGGTCAATATGCGGCTCATTTTCCCACACATCGATGATGGCAGCAGCAACTTGCCCATTATCAATTGCTTCGATCAGGGCACTGGTTTCAACCACTTCCCCTCTCGAGGTGTTAATAAAAAATGTATTGGGTTTTAACGCTGCAAAACGCTTTCGATCAAACAAATGGTAGGTCTTATATTCACCTGTTAAATTCAGCGGGGTATGAATAGTAACAATATTGGAATTTTCAAGTAATACATCAAGGCTTACCAACCCCTTTACCCCCTGTTCCTTTTCAAGAGGTGGATCGTTGATGAGCACTTGCATCCCCAACGATTCTGCCAGTTTTGCCACTTTTTTGCCCACATGACCGTAGCCTATTACCCCTATCGTTTTGTCACTGTACCTGAATCCGAATTTTTGTTGTAACGATACCAGGGCGGCAGCTACATACTGCATAACAGAACCAGAATTGCAACCTGGCGCATTCGTCCAAGTTATACCATGATTTTGACAAAACTCAGTATCGATATGATCGTAACCGATGGTTGCGGTTGCAATGAATTTAACATTCGTCCCTTCAAGTAAATCCCTATTGCATCGTGTTCGCGTACGTATAATTAGTGCGTCGGCATCGCGTATGTTTTCCCTGGTAATATCAACAGGATCGAGATATTCGATGTGAGCATATGGTTCTAAAATACCTTTTAAAAAGGGAATATGTCGGTCGGCAACTACCTTCATCCTTTTACAATATTGTTTTTTATACCATCAGATGATACTCGCTGGCAAAAAGTTTACTATCCATCAATCGGCATAAATTTATTTTCCTGCCTCTTTGTAAAGAGTACCTACCAGCTCGTTGCATTAGCCATGCAATTTCTATTTTTACATGCCTTGCGTTACTACTTTTCCGCTTCCATTTCAATCATTACAATCTGGTAACCCTTAATTACCTCACGACATGCATAGCCTATTCCCGTAAGTACCGACAACATCCCCAACAAAAAGGTAAATATGGCCAGTTGGGAAATATTAAACTGAGGATTGATAATGTTGAACCCAATAAAAAGGCAACTAATGATAAAAAAACCTACTGCAAGGCTGTAAAAAACTACGGCATTACGAACCATTTTGATACGGTAGGCGAGTTTGGGCAACTGCAATCCAATGTTTTGCAACCTTTTATTTTCAATTTCGCTAAGCTGCTGATCACGCATTTTGACCATCAATCTTCGCTTTTCGTCGTCCAGCACTCGTATGCGATTAATTACCAGCGAATACTTGTTATTCATTCCCAACAAAAGAAGACCACAGGCTGAAATCATGATGCCCGGTGCCAACATGCTCTGAATTATTTCTACTACTGTCATATTGATATTTTTTTAAGGCGACTTTTTGCAAATATCGTGCAATTGTTACGATCAATAACTCTTTTTTTCGAAATTTACCATGGGAACAAATCTTACAGGTAAAACTGCCTTTTCTACCAAACGACCATTTTGCTTTTTGATAAGGTATAAGTACTGGTCTGTCTGCGAATAGCCTACAGGGATAATCATTCTTCCCCCTTCCCTTAGTTGGTCTTTTAAGGGTTGTGGTATTTTTGTAGGTGAACACGTAACGATAATGGCATCAAATGGAGCTTTTTCTATCCACCCTTGATATCCATCCCCGTGCTTTACCTGAATATTTTTATATCCCAGCTGTTCCAGCAATAGTTTTGCTTGTTGAGCCAATTCAGGCACAATCTCAATGGTAAAAACCGAGTCACATATTTCGGCAAGGATAGCAGCCTGATAGCCAGAACCTGTACCAATTTCAAGTACCCGGTCAGTTTGTTTTAGCTCAAGCGCCTCGGTCATAAAAGCAACTACATAGGGTTGCGAGATGGTTTGTTCATAGCCTATGGGTAGGGGGTGGTCGCCATAAGCAACTTGCTTGTATTCGTCGGGTACAAACCGGTGCCGCTCAACTTTACGCATGGCTGCGATAACTTTTTTATCCTTAATTCCCCGACTGATAATTTGATCCGATACCATCTGCTCGCGCCACCGTACATAATCATTTTCCTGACTTGAACTACAATCCATACCTGCCACGATAATAAATGCACAAAATATCTGAAACAGCCGCATATGGTTTTAATTAAGAATACCAATATTCTCAAATTTACGTTAAAAAACAGGCAAATTGGAAAAATGAACAATATTTTTTTATATTTGAAAAAAATAAGCTTTCTATGGAGGGACAGTTTTGGGATAGTATGGAAACCCTATCGAGGGATGAGCTGAAGAAACTCCAGCTATTTCGGCTAAAAGATACGATTCGGCGAGCAGCCTCATCGTTGTTTTATCGTTCCAAATTTAAACAACATCAAATAACTGCTGATGCATTACATTCATTGGAAGATATTCAACATTTTCCGTTCACCACGCGCCAGGATCTTTCGACACATTATCCTTTTGGAATATTATCGATTGAGCGCAGCGAGGTTGTTCGTTTTCACAGCAGTACTGGTGCCTATGCACCAAAAAAAGGTATTTTCTATTCCAGGGACGACCTATCGTCGTGGGCATCAATTGTTGCCCGGAGTTTTAACACTGCAGGACTGGTCACTACCGACATTATGCAGGTAATGACGGATTTTGGGCTGCATCCCACCAGCCACGGGTGTGAATTGGGGGGAGAAGAGCTGGGCCTGTTGGTTATACCGGCAGGCAACATCAGCATGCATCGCCATATTCAGTTGATGAAAGAACTGGGTACTACCGTCCTGTATCTGCCTGCGGGCATACTACCTTCCTTAATCGATGCATTTTATGAATTAAATTTAAATCCCTCCGTCGATACTGAACTACGCTTGCTCATCGTTGGCGAAAGCCCTTTGAATGAAGAAGAGAAGAAAAAATACGAAAATATCCTGAGGATTCCTATTCATCGTTCATACGGGATACTCGAAATCAATTCCCCCGGTATGGCCATCGAGTGTGAACAACAGCAAGGCATGCATATATGGGAAGACTACTATTTAATTGAAATCATCGATCCGCAAACGCTCAAAAATTTGCCTGCAGGGGAATGGGGCGAACTGGTTATCACAACGCTTAATCAGGAAGCCATGCCATTGATTCGCTATCAAACTGGAGATATAACCCGAATAATCGAAGAACCCTGTCCATGTGGCCGTACCCATCGACGTATCGATAATACCACCCGTCGTAGCGATGAACTCTTTTTTATCCAGGGCAGGGCTTTATACCCTTCCCAAATTGCCGAAACCCTTAAAAGGGTCCCTGAAGTGGGCGACAATTATGTCATTTATCTTGATACTGTGGATAACAATGATCAGCTGATTGTTGAAGTGGAAGTCGTAGATAACCTCTACCTCGACAATTATGGGAAACTCGAATGTCTGACCAAAAATATATCCTCACGTATTTTTGAAGAAACTAAAATCCAGCCGAAAATTAAGTTGGTGCAGAACAACTATTTTCTTGAACAAAACTACAAAAACCTGAAACAGGTAGTAGATCGTAGAAAAAAAGTGTAACAAAAATTTTTACAACATGTCAATAAAACAACTATCCATATTTCTCGAAAATAAGTCGGGACGGTTAAATGAAGTATTGGATGTACTGGGTGAGAAAAAAATAAATATTGCAGCACTTAGTGTTGCCGATACCTCAGAATACGGCATATTACGTTTGATTGTGTCCGACCCTGTAGAAGCTGTTAATTTGCTTAAAAATAAAAATTTCAGCGTTAATTTAACAGATGTTATCGGGCTGGAAACCCCTCCAGAAGCCGGTTCCCTGGCAAAAATTCTAAAACCTTTTGCCGAGGCCAATATTAGTATCGAATATATGTATGCATTTACTATGAAGGATAAGGGGATAGTGGTCATGCGAACCAGCAATCGACAGCTGGCTTTCAAGATTATTGAAGAGAAGAAGCTGAAGATCATCACCCTCGAAGAAATATTTAAATTTTAAATGTTACATTATGCAAAAATATTTTCCCATAGGATTCTTTTTTCTTGCATCGATATATATGGCACAGGGTCAGATATCCAAGCATGTAATGCCTGTAAATCCTGATTTAATAAAATATTATCAGCAGAAAAAAGTACGCGTGCTAAAATCATCGACCCAGAACAACCAACAACCAACAGGATATCTCCCCCCCTATGTACAATTGCCCGAGTACTATGAAACACCAGCAGAGTCGAAGCTATATGCAGTAGGCCTTCCCGACCGGTACGATTTACGGGAAGTAGAAAAAGTATCGCCTGTAAAAAATCAGGGACAGGGTAATTTTGGGGGCAACTGTTGGGCTTTCTCCAGTACTGGTTCGGTGGAGTCGTGGTGGCTGACCCAGCTAAATGCATTGGGAGCTGGCGATTTGTCGGAACATCACATGGCTACCTGTCATGGCTATGAATGGGGATTTGGTGAAGGTGGAAATGAGTACTTCCCAATGGCCTACTATACCAGATTGAAAGGTCCGGTAAAAGAAAGTCAGGTACCCTACAATACCGATGATACTTCAACCCACCATTGTATCGACACATACAAGCCCGTGTCGTACATTATCGAAACCCGGTGGATTTACAATAATCCTACTCTCACTAAAAAAATGATCATGCAATATGGGGCCGTTTCGACCAACATTCACTGGGATGAGGCTTATTATAATGCTTCGACCCACACATTTTATTCCGACGACCGAAATGGTCCTAATCATGCTATTGACCTTGTAGGATGGGACGACAACCTGGTTACCCAACATGGAAAAGGTGCATGGATTGCCAAAAATAGCTGGAGCACAAATTGGGGCGATAAAGGTTATTTTTACATTGCCTACGGAGATCATCATATCCTAAAACCGGCCTCGTTCTACCCTACCCTTTTGCCTACCGATGTTTTTGATACCCTTATGTGCAAGGATAATGTTGGGGTGGTAAGTTTCTTTGGTTATTCAAAAGATTATGCCTATGCACTGCTAAAATTTGATGCGCTATCTGAAAAATATATCAAGAAAATAGCGACTTTCATTCCGCGAACCGGATCTGTCATCGAAATCAGCCTTTATGATCAGAAAAACGACACGGTTGGTGACTTACTGCTGCATTATGTGAGTGAACCAGCCATGTGTCCGGGTTTTTATGCATACAACATGCCCGTTAAGGTAAACGGAACATTTTATGTACTTGTTCGCTATTACACCCCTGGCTTAACGCGTCCTATCCCCATTGAAATGAAAGCCGAAATATTAGGGGAATTGTATGCCAATCCTATCATTCAACCTACTGGCAGTCAATGGGTGAGCGAAGACGGCGAAAACTGGCAAGCTATTGGAAGCAATACAAAAGATTGGGAAGCAAACATAGTACTGCACGTGTATGCCTCATCAACTTCCACCCCAGTAGCTTATTTTGAGGCCAACAAAAAAGAGGTATGTGCAGGCAGTACCATTACTTTTACCAACCGTTCGCTTGGAAACATAAGCAATTACGAGTGGAAGTTTGGCAGTGGGGTTTTACCGGCTACTGCCACCGGACCTGGTCCTCACACTGTAACAATTCCTGCCTCGTTGGGCGAGCAGCAACTTACTGCGCAACTCAAAATAAGCGGTCCCGATGGTGTAGATAGTTTTATGTACAATTATCGTGTAGTAACAAATTTGACGGTTTTAATTGGCGCACCCGACTATATCAAAATTCGTGACACAGCACAGCTCACTGCTATTGCTGACGCCGATTCCTATCGCTGGTTTCCCAGCTACAATCTTAGCGATAGTACTTCCAAAACAGTATATTTTTACCCGCAGCATACGGGATTGCACAAATTTACCTTAACAGCTACCAGTGGCAATTGTAAAGGCACATACACTGTGAATGTAAATGTAAAACAACCGCCCATTAACGATGATATATGTAACGCTATACTGTTACCACTGGGCAAAAGTGGTCCATACACGAATGTGGGAGCAACAGTTGAACCAAATGAACCCTTGCCAGCCGATACCAGCTGCTACGATGAAAAAACGTGGTGTAACGAAGGTGGCTTACAAAATAGCGTATGGTTTAAAGTTATTGGCCCCGCCACGGGCAAACTCAGTATCGATACCAAAGGCATGGATACACAAATTGCCGTATACGATGCCGACACCTGTACCAACATTAAAAACACCAATCTGGTTGCCGCTAACGACGATTATTACCTTGTTGAACCCTATGAAGCAGCTATTTATGAGCTAAATGTGATTCCAGGCAAAACGTATTGGATTCAAGTCGATGGTAGCGGCGGAGGGGTAGAGGGAGAATTTTATATTATCATTGGCGATGGCCCGCTGGGTGAAAGTCAGAAATATACCAATGTTACTTCTCTCACAATATCCCCTCAAATCCAGCTATTCCCCAATCCTAATGAGGGAAGCTTTACCGTGTGGTATTCGTCACCCAAAGCTGAATTATTAACTATTAACATGCTAACCCTGGAAGGCAAATCCATTTATTCGAGGAAGGTTCAAAAACCTATGGGTGATTTTTCGGTACCAATGAATTTGAATGGATTATTGCAGGGTATCTATTGTATACGTATACAGTCAGCAACCGGTAGTTACAACTTGAAAATGATGGTCAAATAATAGCATCAATAAAAATAACCAGTTTAAATTATAAGTAATATAAACAACATTACAAACATTGGGTTGAAAAAAATTTGTAATTTTTGAGATTTTTTTTATATCTTTTCACAGATTTTTCAAGTGCATTTTTGTGGCCAACTTAAAAATTTGGAAAGAAATGGAAGAAGGATTAGACAAACTGGCTGAAAATGACACCCCCATTAGGGAAGACATTTATTCTAAGGCTATCAGAGCAGGGAAAAGGACTTATTTTCTTGACGTAAAAGCTACCAGGCAAAACGACTACTATCTGACCATTACCGAGAGCAAAAAGCGTATGGGACGTGACGGTAAGTTCTTCTATGAAAAGCACAAAATCTTCTTGTATAAAGAAGATTTTGATAAGTTTGTAGAAGGACTGACAGAAATGATCGACTTTATTAAAACAGCCAATCCCTTGATAATTACCTCCGATGCTGAGGAATTAGCCGAAGATTTTGCAGAAATTGAATTTGACGAGTTGGAAGAAAATAAATAAGATTATTTCATAAGGGTTAGGTATTTTAAAGAAAGCACAGTATTTATGCTGTGCTTTCTTATTTCTATTAATCCATGTAAATCTAACGTAATGAACACGTGATGTTTCACAACATGTATGGCAATAATTTCATTTTCGTTTATACCATTTATAAAAGCAAGCAGAATGAATATGGTCTATTCTGAATTTTGAAACATTAAAAATTTTAGCAACAACATTTACTTGATAAATTTACCCTTTCGTATTTGGTCACCCTCTTCAAGAAGTATAATGTACATTCCCGAGGGAATAGCAGGAAGTAAAAAGGTATTTTTCCCTGGTACCATTGCAGTTCGAAGTATAAGTTTTCCATCGGAGGAAAAAACTTTAATCCAGCCCGAACCAGAAGCATTATGGAGAGTAATACTATTTAAATTTGGATGATAAGTAAAAAAATCTTGTGAAGCACTGGGTGCATCTACCTTAAGCACCTCCCCATCCCACTGGTTTTTTGAGTCAACCAGTATCATCTCACCAAAATAGTCAGCCGTCTTGTAATTATCATTGTTATGTGCAGCCGGCATAAAGATAGAACCAATAAAATTTTCCCTTTCATGCTGAGGATTACCATCATAATCGCAATAAGCTAAGGCAAAACCCATGTGTTTATTGGGCTGAAGTTTTACGCGTGATTGTTCTGGATTATTGGGATTAAAATTTTTGTTATACACTTTAATTGCAAACTCCCATAGGTAGGAATGGGGTGCAATGGTATCCATTTTCACGATAATATTGTTTCGTAAATTTATTCCTGCACAGGTAGGGGACATATCAATGGCATCGTAGAAAATACTTACATGGTATGCAAAAGCATTGTACGAACATTCGTGATATCCCTTCGAACGGTCTTCGTCAAGGAAAATTTCCACACAGTCGTCGTTCCACCAGTTGGAAAGAGGATTGGAATAATAATCGGCCAGCGAGTCGTCGATCACTTTAACCAGCAGATAGAGATAATTGGAATCCCAGGCTACTTTATAGTGTCCTTCAAAATCTCCATCTTGCATGGTAGCATTGTATGGTATCCACACATGATCAATAGGATGCCATGTAGCGGTTTGCCAGCACGAATCGTCATCAGAACCATCAATAATAACCGGCAGTGGGGTATAATCTGCATAGACTATAGTTGTATCGTATTGGGGTTGCGACCAGAGCTTGATGGCGCAAAGTTCCAAAAAAAGAAACAATAACGTTTTTGGCATCGCCACTTGTATATAAAATTACATTCCAGTTATTTTAAATTCTACGCGCCGATTAAGAGCTCGTCCATCAGCAGTTTTGTTCGATGCAACGGGTTGATGGGGACCATAGCCCTTGTAAGTAAGCCTACTCTGTTCAATGCCATTTTCCACAAGATAGGTAACCACAGCTTTTGCTCTTGCTTCCGATAGACGAATATTGTATGCCAGTCCCCCTACATTGTCGGTATGGCCAGAAATTTCAAGACGGAGTGTAGGATTTTCTTTCAAGAAAGTAAGCACATTGTTTAATTGCTGATAAGACTCTTCCTTAAGAATGGCCTTACCGGTTTCAAAGAAAATGTTTTTAAGAACAACTTTAGCACCCACCGTCAAAGGTTGGAGCAGGAAATCTTTCTGAATGATATCAGCTTTTTCTTTGGTAAGATCGATTACACCTAAGAACAACAGGTATCCCCTTGTATTGATTTCTACACCAAAATTCTTTCGTTCGGGTAGCTGAGTACGATAGTTACCCATTGTGTCGCTCAACAGGGTAGCCACCACCTTCGATTTTTCGGAATCGATAATTTGAATTTTAGCCATTAATCCCTTTTGCGTTTCAGAATCGAGTACACGTCCCATCAAAACCAACGATGAGTCGATGGTGAGCATAGCTAAAGGAACCTGTTTAATCGAAGGTTTATCGTAAAGCTCATAAGCAAGCGGACTTGCCTCGCCTAAGGTAATAAAATCTTTAGCTGCACCCAGAAAAACAATCTTATAAATATCTTTCCCACCAACAGTATTTTCACGATTTGACGTTAAGTAAGCCATTTTACCTTTAGCTGAAGGCACATAGTATAGATCGTCATCGGGTGTATTAATGGGATATCCCATATTGACAGGTTTTGACCAGCCCGATTCGGTTTTAGTAGTGTAAAAAATATCGTAACCACCCATACCCGGATGTCCTTTTGAGGAAAAATACAGGGTTTTTCCATCCGGAGAAAGGCTAACCCCTTCTTCATTATATGGGGTATTGATGAGTGGTCCCATATTTTTGGGTTTCGACCAATTGCCATCCTCATCGCGTTCGCAATAATATATGTCTTTTCCCCCAATAGCCCCTTTACGATCGGCATCACTTACAAAAAACAGCGTCTTTCCGTCCGGTGATAAACAGAGTGAAGTTTCACGCGATCCCCGGGTATTTATCCTGCTCAAGGCATGTAAGCCACTCCAACGAGCATCTTTTTTGTAAGTATAATAAATATTACCATTGCCTTTACTACGATAGAGGTATAAAGTATCCCCCGAAGGCGAA
>JAKPGM010000054.1 GCA_029550865.1 Bacteroidota bacterium
TGTAGGAAAATCCTCACATGCGAGTTCCATACGACCGATAAAAACCATTTAAAAACTATATTCAAATGAAAAGCTATCGAAAAGAATTATGGTTTGAGTTACCCACCCGTCGTGGGTTTGTAAATATAACCCCCGAAGTACAAAAGTGTGTGGTGGAAAGTGGTGTCAAAGAGGGATTGGTATTGGTAAATGCCATGCATATCACGGCCAGCGTATTTATCAATGATGATGAATCGGGGCTACATCACGATTTTGAGGTATGGCTCGAAAAGCTGGCACCCGAAAAGCCTTACAGTCAGTACCGCCACAATGGCTTTGAAGACAACGCCGATGCCCACCTGAAACGAACCATTATGGGGCGTGAGGTTGTGGTGGCTATTACAAATGGCCAGCTCGACTTTGGTCCGTGGGAACAGATTTTTTATGGCGAATTTGACGGCAAAAGAAGAAAAAGAGTTCTGGTAAAAATCATTGGCGAATAACCAACACGGTTACTTCGATTTTTTTCGGCCCCGGCTTTCGGCCAGGCTGACCGAAAGCTTTTTTCCCTCATAAATAATATGGCTGAGTCGATTACAAAGCTCTTCGGCCATATCGTGGGGAACCTCAAAAAATGAAAAATTATCGAGCAACTGAATCTTGCCTATTTTAATACGTTTCCCAGAATACACACTATTGACCAGGGATATGATATCGTTGGGATAGAGCCCCGAAGATTTTCCAGCATTGATAAACAACCTCACATAGCCCTCGGCATTAGGTAAAATATTTTGCTTTTTCTTTTCACGTTTAGCGGTAACCGGTAGCGTTGTTTCGGTTGGCATGTCAATTTCTTTCGCATTCCGATAATATTCCAGGAATCGATTGAACTCAATAGAGACCAGTCGTTTGATGAGTTCCTCCCTATCTATCCAGCTAAGTTTCTTGAAGATAAGTGGCAAATAAGGTTCTATGTCGGAATGTTCCACTTCAACTCTTTCAATGCGATCGATAAGGTGAAAAAGTTGTTTTTCACATATTTCGCGATTGGTAGGTGGTTGAGCAGGGGAAAATTTTTTCTGAAGACTTTTTTCCAGTTCGCGAATGCGATATTTTTCGCGTAAATTGATAAGGGCAATAGAAACATTTTTTTTATTCGTTCGTTCCGTCCGTCCACTGCGATGGGTATATACTTCTGTGTCATCGGGCAAAGTATAATGGATCACATGGGTAAGGTCGTCGACATCGAGTCCCCGAGCTGCAACATCGGTTGCTACCAATACCTCAAGCTGTCGTAGACGAAAACGATTCATCACAAAATCGCGTTGCGACTGAGACAGATCGCCATGCAAGGCATCGGCATTATAGCCATCGTGCATGAGTTTATCCGCAATTTCCTGAGTTTCCTTACGCGTGCGACAAAAAACTATACCATAAAGCCCTGGATTGTAGTCGATAATACGTTTAAGCAGCAAATACTTATCCTTAGCATGTACCACGTAATAGATATGCTGTACATTCTCAGCACCTGTATTTTTTGTTCCAACGATTATCTCCAGCGGACGGTTCATGTACTTATGGGTAATAGCAGCAATCTCAGCTGGCATGGTAGCTGAGAACAAGAAAGTACGTCGTTCTTTTGGAAGCTTGCCCAGGATGGTTTCGATGTCGCTGGCAAATCCCTTGTTGAGCATTTCATCGGCCTCGTCGAGCACTAAATACTTGACCTTGCCTATGTGCAAGGCCTTCCTATTAAGCAGGTCGATGAGACGACCGGGGGTTGCAACCACAATATGTGCCCCATTTTTCAATGCCTTTATCTGGGTTTCAATACTGGCACCCCCATACACTGGCACTATGCGTATAGAATCGATATATTGGGCAAAACTCAGTAAATCGTCAGTAATCTGAAGACACAACTCCCGCGTAGGGGCAAGAATTAAACCCTGAATAGCTTGTGTACCCGTATCGATAAGTTGAATAAGCGGTAGCCCAAAGGCAGCGGTTTTCCCCGTTCCTGTTTGAGCCAATGCCACAATGTCATCCGTTTGATTTAAAATTACCGGTATTACTTTTGTCTGAACCGGTGTGGGTTGTTCGTACTTTAATTCGGAAACAGCTTTTAAGATGAGGGGTGAAAGCCCCATGGATTCAAATGATATCACAAAAATGGTATTAAATTATTAAAGTTCCTTCAGCGCTTTTAAAATATTGTGTTCAATGCGCTCGGAAAGGTTGTCTGTATTATGACGCTGGAATTTTTCACCAGTAATATTTTCGTACAACTCAATATAGCGTTCACTAATCTGCTGGACAAACTCATCTGTCATTTCGGGAACCTGTTGTCCCTCTTTTCCTTGAAAGTTGTGCTCGATGAGCCATTGCCTAACAAATTCTTTCGACAATTGCCGTTGTGGCTCACCTTTTGCCAATCTTTCCTCGTATCCCTGAGCATAAAAGTAGCGCGATGAATCGGGGGTGTGTATTTCATCGATCAGAATAATCTGGTCACCCACTTTACCAAATTCATATTTGGTATCTACCAGGATCAGACCATGCTGGGCGGCTATTTCAGTGCCTCGCTGGAATAGTGCGTAGGTATACTCCTCCATTTTTCGGTAATCTTTTTCCGACACAATGCCCTGGGCAATAATTTCCTCGCGCGATATATCAAGGTCGTGTCCCTCAGCAGCTTTGGTAGTAGGTGTGATGATGGGTTGAGGAAATTTTTGGTTTTCCACCATTCCTTCGGGCAGCCTAACGCCACAGAGCATTCGTTTTCCGCTTTTGTACTCACGCCAGGCATGGCCTGTAAGGTAACCCCGAATAACCATTTCGACTTTCAGCGGAATAGCTTTGCGGCCAATGGTCACCATAGGATCGGGCGATGAAATTTTCCAATTGGGTACAATATCGGCAGTTGCATCGAGAAACTTCACCGCAATCTGGTTCAAAACCTGTCCCTTGTAGGGAATTCCTCGGGGCAGGACAACATCAAAAGCCGATATACGGTCGGTTACAACCATCACCAAATACTCATCGGCAATGGTGTAAACGTCACGAACCTTACCCACATAAGTTGCTGTTTGTCGTGGAAAGTTAAAATTTGTATGTGTAAGTGCCTGTACCATTTAAAATAAATTACAATCCTAACTCCCTGGCAATCACCTGAATTCGTTCAGTAGCCTGAGCATTGAGTTTAGCATACTCAGCCACAGAACTCATAGTTGTTTTTACACTAAAGTAAAATTTAATTTTCGGCTCAGTTCCGCTGGGACGAACGGTAATTTTAGAACCATCGGCGGTAACAAACTGAAGTACGTTGGACTTAGGTAGCTTGAGGGTATCAATTATATTGCCTTTTGCATCTTTTACCGTGCTATTCTGGTAATCGTAAATTTTAACAACTTCCGAACCGCCAAGCGAACGGGGTGGCTGCTGCCGATAATTTTCCATCATACGGGCTATTTCTTCCTGTCCCTCCTTGCCTTTCTTGGTCACATTGACCAACGACTCCTTATAGAAACCAAAATTGACATACATTTCAAGCAGTATGTCAAACATCGATTTGTTCTGGCTTTTTGCCCAGGCATAGGCTTCGGCAATGAGTGCACATGCCATTACCGCATCTTTGTCGCGAACAAACTCGCCTGCCAGATACCCATAACTTTCCTCTCCGCCCCCTATAAACGTCTTTTTCCCTTCATTCTCGCGGATAATCTCGGCTATGTATTTAAATCCTGTGAGCACCTCATAACAGTCTACCTTAAATTTACGAGCAATATCGGCGATTAGATCGGTAGTGACAATAGTTTTTACGACATATTCCTTGCCAGTAAGCTTTTTGTTTTCGTGCCAGCGGGTAAGCAAATAGTAAATGAGCAATGAACCGGTTTGATTACCATTGAGTAGTATAAAATCATCATTGTATTTTACGGCTATTCCTACGCGATCGGCATCGGGGTCGGTAGCCATTACCAGTTCAGCACCCGTTTGACGAGCTTTTTCGATGGCCAGCGTCATTGCAGCCGACTCTTCTGGATTGGGCGATTTAACGGTAGGAAAATTCCCATCGGGAATATCCTGTTCGGGCACATGAATAATGTTTGTAAAACCATACTTTGCCAGAGCCATGGGCACTAATTTTACGCCTGTGCCATGGATGGGGGTATATACAATTTTTATGTCGCTGTATTGTTTAACAATCTCTGGCGAAAGCGAAAGCGATTTAATCTTATCGGTATACACCTCGTCGATTTCACTGCCAATGATGTGAATCAGATGGTCGTTTCCGCTCCAGCGGATATCGGAAAATGTGGTGCGACCTACTTCTTCAATAATATTTTTATCGTGCGGGGGAACTACCTGACCTCCATCGTTCCAGTATGCCTTGTATCCATTGTATTCCTTGGGGTTATGCGATGCAGTAATTACTACACCACTCTGGCAACCAAAATGTCGAATGGTAAACGAAAGCTCAGGCGTAGGACGAAGATTATCGAAAAGATAAACCTGTATACCATTAGCGGCAAAAATCCTGGCGGTTGTTTCGGCAAAAAGACGACTATTATTTCGACTATCGTGGGCAACAGCAACTTTTATGGGATTTAAACTGGCAAAAGTCTTTTTTAAATAGTTGGCCAATGCCTGTGTGGCTCGCCCTACCGTATAAATGTTCATGCGATTGGTGCCAGCCCCCATAATCCCTCTTAATCCGCCGGTTCCAAACTCGAGGTCACGATAAAAAGCATCGACCAGTTCTTTTTCATCGCCCTCCAGCAAACGTTTAACCTCTTGGCGGGTAGCTTCATCAAACGCATCGGTTAACCATTCCTGTGCTCTTTGTTTTACTATATCAAGCGTTGTATCCATATTTCACACTATTTTGCTTCATTCATAAGGTGGATTGCTTTTTCCAGGCTATTTCTCCACCAGGGAATTTCCAGCCCAAAGGTAGTCTTTATTTTCGACTTATTCAATACGCTATAGGGGGGTCTTTGTGCTGGTGTCGGGTACTCTTGTGTTTCAATAGGTTTAACCTTACACGAAAGCTTACTAAGTTCAACCGTAGTGCATGCAAAATCGTACCAACTGCATGCCCCCTCGTTGGCATAATGATAAATCCCTGCCAGGGATGTTGCCTCGGGTGTATTAGCAAGCCGTTGGAGTATGATTAGTAAGGCTCCCGCCAGATCGGCTGCATAGGTAGGAGAACCTATCTGGTCACATACAAAGCCTATGGTATCCCGTTCGGTAGCCAGTCGCCGTATCGTCTTTACAATATTGTGTCCAAAAGTCGAATACAACCACGACGTTCGTACAATGATTGCCTTTTCAATTTCCGAGAGCAACATCTCCCCTGCCAGCTTACTTTTCCCATATACCGAAAGCGGATTGGTATAATCTGTTTCGCGATAGGGTATATGATGGGTACCATCAAAAACGTAGTCGGTCGATACATGCAATACCCAGCAATTGTATTTTTCGGCACAATGGGCAAGGTTTCCCAGCGCATCTGCATTGATTTTAAAGGCTTTTTCAGGCTCGCTTTCAGCTTTATCTACTGCCGTGTATGCTGCACAATTAATGACAGCAAACGGTTTTATCGTACTGAAGCTATCCTCCAATGCCTCCAAATTTGTAATATCGAGCGTATCGACATCGTGAAAATGAAATTCAAATTCCGTTAATTTACTCGAAAGTACCTGAATTTCATTGCCCAGTTGGCCTTTTGAACCCGTAACCAGAATGGAAATAGCCATAAAAAAATTTTTTAGTAAAAATTCATTTCGGCCTTATCAAAGTTAGGCCACATTTTATCCTTTGGGGAAACGATAGCCTTCTCAGCAGGCACTTGCCAGTCGATAGCCAGCATTGGATCGTTGTAATGAATGCCTCGTTCCGATTGTGGATGATATAGGTTGTCGCATTTATAGTGTACAATAGCCGTTTCGCTGAGTACCGAAAAGCCATGCGCAAAACCACGCGGGATGAGCAATTGCCGAAAATTCTCCTCCGACAACTCTACCCCAAACCATTTTCCAAAGGTAGGACTTCCTTTTCTCAAATCCACTGCTACATCAAAAATACGCCCGCGCACAGCTCTAACCAATTTGGCCTGTGCATAAGGCGCAAGCTGGTAATGTAGCCCACGAATAACACCATAGCTCGAACTTGACTGGTTATCCTGAACAAACTGACAGGTAAAACCAAGATCCTGAAATTTTTGCTGATTGAATAGCTCAACAAAATAGCCACGTTCGTCACGGAAAACCCTGGGCTCAAGAATATATAAGTCGGCTATAGGGGTTGGTATTTTTTCCATTGCAGTAATATTTCCAGATTATAGAATTCGCTTCATTACATTTCAAATTTCAATAAACCATATAGGCATGAGGCATGCTAACAAATATATGTTCATATTCAGCCTTTACCAACAGGCAATCTAATCTATTTTCAGCTTCTTTTTAAAATATTCAATGGTTAGTTGCAGTCCCTGGTCAAGATCGAAGTTGGGTTTCCAGCCATTGAGTAGTTTACCTGCCAGAGAAATATCGGGACGGCGTTGGGTGGGATCATCGGCTGGTAGTGGCATAAACACCAGTTTTGATTTCGATCCAGTAAGTTTTATAATTTTCTCGGCCAGGTCGATGATACGATATTCTTCGGGGTTACCAATGTTTACTGGCCCGGTAATATCATCGGGGGTATTCATCATACGTACCATTCCCTCAATCAGATCGTCAATATACTGAAAGCTACGGGTTTGGGTTCCATCGCCATAAATGGTAATGTCTTTATTTTGCAGAGCCTGTACAATAAAGTTCGAAACCACCCGCCCGTCGTTGGGATGCATGCGTGGACCGTAGGTATTGAAGATGCGGATAATTTTAATCTTAACTTTATTTTGCTGGTAGTAATTCATAAACAATGATTCGGCACATCGCTTGCCTTCATCATAGCACGAACGGGGACCCAGTGGATTTACATTCCCCCAATAACTCTCGGGCTGCGGATGCACGGTTGGGTCGCCATACACCTCGCTGGTCGATGCCTGAAGAATTTTTGCGCGAGTGCGTTTGGCCAGCCCCAGCATGTTGATTGACCCCATCACCGACGTTTTTATCGTTTTTATGGGATTAAACTGATAGTGTACAGGCGAAGCAGGACAGGCCAGATTGTATATTTCATCGACCTCGGCAAAATAAGGCATCGTAATATCGTGTCGTACCAGTTCAAACATGGGATGATTAATCAGATGCAGGATATTTTCTTTATCTCCCGTAAAAAAATTGTCGAGACATATTACATTGTTGCCCTCCCTAATGAGCCTATCACACAAATGCGATCCAATAAAACCTGCTCCTCCGGTAACCAATATTGTTTTCATTCATTTATCGATTAACGTTTCCGTACCTTACACAATTTGTAAGCACTTTACAACATCTTAACTCGGAAACACAACACTTTTTCGGCCAATGCTGTAATAAGAAAACCCCAGTTCTTTCATTTCATTGGGGTCGTAAATATTTCGTCCATCGAAGATAACCTTCGAACGCATGAGACGTTCCATTACATTGTAGTTGGGTAGGCGAAATTCTGGCCATTCTGTAACGAGTACCATAGCATCGGCATCAATAAGGGCTTCGTATTGATCTTTTGCATATATCACGCTATCGCCCAGTTTACGTTTAGCCTCGTTCATGGCCACTGGATCGTAAACCTTGCATTGTGCTCCTTCCGAAAGCAATCGGCTGATGATAACCAGCGAGGGTGCCTCACGCATATCGTCGGTGTGCGGCTTGAACGAAAGTCCCCATATAGCAAATATTTTTCCCTTCAGCTGGTTATTAAAGTGTTTTTTTATTTTTTGAATAATTACCTCTTTCTGCCGCTCATTAACCTTTTCAACAGCTTTAAGGATATCGAGTGACCAATTATGTTCTTCAGCCGATTTAATAAGAGCCTTTACATCTTTTGGAAAGCATGATCCGCCATACCCCACACCAGCATATATAAACTTATCGCCAATACGTGGGTCACTGCCAATCCCTTTTCGAACCATATTGACGTCGGCTCCCACAATATCGCATAGATTGGCTATATCGTTCATAAAACTAATCTTTGTGGCCAGCATAGCATTAGCAGCATACTTGGTCATCTCGGCAGAAGGAATATCCATAAAAAGAATGGGATGCCCATTCAGTACAAAGGGTTTATAAAGTTTTTGCATAATTTTCTGGGCCTCCTCCGAATCCGTTCCTATCACAATGCGGTCGGGGCGAAGGAAATCTTCGACTGCATTACCTTCCTTCAGAAACTCAGGATTAGAGGCCACATCGAAAGCTATCTTGGCCCCTCGCTTATCGAGTTCTTCCTGAACTGCCTGTCGAACTTTCTCCGAAGTGCCAATAGGAACCGTACTTTTAGTGACTACCACAAGGTAATGATTCATAAAACGTCCAATGTCCCGAGCCACCGCCAGCACATATTTCAAATCGGCACTGCCATCTTCGTCCTGAGGGGTACCCACTGCAATAAACACTGCCTCGCTGCCATCGATAACTTCTTTCAAAGAAGTAGAAAAGGTTAAGCGTCCCTTTTCCATATTCCTTAAAACAATAGGCTCGAGACCCGGCTCATAGATGGGAATTTTCCCTTCTTTCAGCCTGCTTATCTTGGCCTCATCAATATCTACACAGGCAACACTTAAACCCGTCTCGGCAAAACATGCACCTGAAACTAAACCAACGTATCCGGTTCCAACAATTACAATCTTCATCAGACTATTTTTTTACTCTCTTAAAATAACTTTCAGCATTTTTAAAAATTGCGTAAAAATAATGGAAAATTTATATTGTACGATGAAAAATAATATAACTACTCCCCGAGAACACGATAAATTGCTCTATACGCTTCGTCATACAACTATGATTTTATCCCCGATTTCACCTTGTGTTTGGGAAAACAGATTTTGTCCATACTTCGTCAATCGTCAAATTTTAAAAAAATTTTATCCGCATTATTTGCCAAAACAAAAAAAAGTGTACTTTTGCAGCCAGAAAATTGGTTGGTGCCATAGCTCAGTTGGTAGAGCAACGGACTGAAAATCCGTGTGTCCCTGGTTCGATTCCCGGTGGCACCACAACAAAAAAGGTCATCGAGCGGTGACCTTTTTTTATTGTTCTTTTCTCAAAATCGATTGTATCTTACCCCAGATATTATCCACTACTTGATTGATATCGTCCGACACGCGCCATCGTAACACAGCTAAAGCAAATAAACCAGCAAGTATACCCGAACGAATGATGCCGTCGACCAGCGGATGAGCAAGAAATGGAATATAAGCATTCAAAAGAAATAATGCAGCCAATACAAGAGCCCCCTTTAATGTTGAGTACGATAATGGCCAGATATTGATTTTATATTTCAAGAAAAGCATTAAAAGAAAATTATAACTCCCCAAAGCCACTACCGATGCTATTCCCGCACCGTTGATTCCATATCGTGGAATAAGCAAGGCATTCAGAGTAACAGAAACCAGCGTAAGGTAGGTAACAAAAAATATTTGATAATAATAAAATTTTGAATTGACGATAATGTACCAGTTAACACCGGTAACCATGTCGAAAAGTTTTGCCAAACCGAGCAACAAGACTACATATTTGCCAATCTGATAGATATGCCCGTTGGGCATAAGCGCAAAAATATTGTCGATGTTGGCCCATACAATTAACAAAATTACCCCCCCCACCAGGAACTGATTCAACGAACTTTTTTTGTATAAACTGGCAATTGCCTGCCTATCATTTTCTTTCCATGCTTTGGCTACCAGCGGATTTACAATTTGCATAAAAACGCGCGAGGGGATTTCCATGATGGTAATAATATAGAAGGCTATGCTAAAGATTCCGGTCATCTTTAAGTTGATGCTCGAGCTAATCATAAACACATCGACCTTACTCACAATATTGGACCCAATACCCACAAACAGCACAAAAAGTGTATAGTAAAGAAACTCGCGACGAATGGCTAGCGGAATCTGTTTCAGATTAATGCGAAGAGACAGGGGTACCATCCGCGATAGATAGTATAAATTAAGTAAAGAACTCACCGCATACATCAAAATGATTGACCATACAAAAGCCTTGAAATCAATGATTTTGAAATAAAACAAAACGATTATAACAATATTGAGCAATCGCAACAATATTTCCCTGATTACTTTAGGCACAACTACCCGATACAGGCAGCTGGAGTAGACCTCAAAAAGGTTGAGGTACATCATGAAAAAAGTTAGCAATAATACATAGCCAAAATGTTGAGCAAAAAGAGGCGAATTGAGCTCAAATAACTGTATGATGGGCTGATAAAAGAGAAACGTTATAATTGAAAGAAATAGAAAACCAAGTATAGGCACAAAAATTATCACACCCAATAACCCATGATGCGAACGATCGGAACTAAAGTATGGGAAAAAACGCACCAACGCCGATCCCAATCCCATTTGTGCAATAAATGTAAAAAGAACAGCTGCATCGGTAAAAACCTTACTAAATCCTATTACATCGGGAGGTAGGCAATAGGGCGTAATAAACATCAGGTTGAGATACCCAATGAAAACTCCTACGTACGAAACTATCGTTCCCTTAATGCTTTGACGTACAACAACCCCCATTACCGCTGATTATTGCCTGCAATCATTACATTTATAGACTTGGATACCGTTCTTTTATCCATTCTTCTTCGTATCTTTTGAAACCACTGCCATACAAATTTTTTCATCCGAAAATAATTTTAAAAATTTTTCTTAAAAGGCCGGATGGAACTCGCATGTAATATGTTTTGTGCTCTAAAATCAAGCAGGTATGAAAAATTATTTTCATCCTCGTTTGTGAATACTGCTATACATGCTCGTTTCATTCGAAAATATTTTTAATTTTTTATAGTGGTCGGATGGAACTCGCATGTAATGAATTTGGTAAGCACGAAAATGATATAATTTTCATACTCGTTTGTGAATGTTGTATTCATGCTCGTTTCATACAAAGCGATTTTTAAAATTTAGAAGTAATTCGCATGAAATATTTTTGCTTGATTTTTTCCTCCACAGGGTTAGGTTTTTTACTTTTTCCATACGTAAAGCATCAAATATGAGTTTTGCTCATGGTAATTAATTTTAAGCAGGACGAAAAGAACCCGCAATGCGCTTTTATCAACATTGACGAATTCTCGGTTAAAATATCTGCTTGCCCCTTCGTGTTTAGCTCTTGCATGCTCATTTCATATAATTATTAGCATATGCATGCGCCAGGCATGCCCTGCTTTTTTATAGTAGATAGATTGTTTTAAAAAAGTTGCGTCACAAGGCACGCAACTTTCAAACTTTCTGACATCTTTATTAAAACAACAAAAATGAATAGCCATGAAACGGAAACTTGTCCATAACCATGCAATAAATCATGCATTTAACATTAATAATTTAAATTTATCAAAATTGATTTTGCCTCCTTTTGTAGTGCTTTCGATGGGGTTGTTCCTTTTTTCCTGTCAGGACAGGGTCATAGAGAAATACAAGGTTAATGCACCAGTGTATATGAGCTATACAGAACTACGCAGCTCTGTAAAATCGATACCTATGACAGAAACTACTATTTCGAAGCCTGGTAAAATTTATTATTGGAACAACTACTTATTTGTTAACGAGTATAATAAGGGTATCCATGTTATCGACAATACCAATCACGCAAATCCGGTTTTTAAAACTTTTATCAATATCCCAGGTAATGTGGACATGTCGATTAAGGATGGTATTCTTTATGCCGATAGCTATATTGATCTGGTAGTACTTGATATCAGCGACATTCAAAATATAAGGGAGGTAAATCGGGTAGATAGTATTTTCCCGTATACTATTCCAGAACCTACATCAACCCTGATGTTGGAGCGAATCGATCAGGGGAAAGGGGTTGTGGTGGGCTATGAGGAGAAGTACGTAGAAAAAGATTTTGTGAAATACGAGAACCGTTTCTATCCATTTTATACATATGATAAGGTGGCCTTAGGGAATTCAGGGGCCACGGCATCTACCGGTAATGGAACGGGTGTTGGTATTGGAGGATCCATGGCAAGGTTTACTATAAGTCATGAGGCATTGTATGCTATTAATAATACAGAGGAAATATTAGTCTTCGATATTTCTGATGTGCAAAACCCTGTAAAAAAAGGTGCATTGACAACTACCTGGGGCATTGAGACGCTTTTCCCCTATAACAATTATCTTTTTGTTGGTTCGCAAACAGGTATGCTTATTTACGATTTAGCGAATCCTTTTCAACCACAATTTATTACCTCGTATTCGCACGTTAGAAGTTGCGACCCGGTTGTGGTTGAGAATAATTATGCTTACATAACCCTACGAACGGGCACACGTTGTTTTGGCAATGTCAATCGGCTTGATATTGTTAATATTTCAAATATTGCTAATCCTGTGGCAGTGAAAGAATATGATATGACAAATCCCCATGGGCTTGGTATCGACAATAATATTCTTTTCATTTGTGATGGTGAGGCTGGACTTAAGATTTACGATGCTACCGATAAGTTGAAACTTAACGAGCACCTTATAGCTCAATACCCCGATAAACAAGCTTTCGATGTAATTCCTATCAATGGGGTGCTTATCATGACAGGCGACAGCGGAATATATCAATACGATTACTCCGATCTTGAAAATATAGTTCTGCTAAGTAAGATTCAGATGGCAAAATAATCTGACTGACTTGTCTGCAATGTGCTGGTGGAACGGAGCTTTTACTCCACATCCACCAGTTCTATTACATAAATTACTGTGGCAAAGGGGGGAACAGTGTTTTTTATACCCCCAGCGCCAAAGGCCAGGGAGTAGGGAATATACACTTCTCTTTTTTCACCTACGCGCATTGAGAGCAATACCTCGTGGAGTCCTGGAACCAGCGCAGAGAGATAAAATTTTTCCGGTTTCTGACTTTGTTCAAACACTGTTCCATCAATTAATCTGGCTGTGTACGATAGCACAAATATACTGGTATCGGATGGCTTACGTTCGTTAGTGGGCGGATTTAATACTTTATACTGAACCCCCGACGGCAATGCTACGACACCATTCCTGTTTTTATTTTCCGCTAACCAGTTTTCATTCATCAACTTTATACCCTTATATTCTTCTTCTCTAATTTTTTCAAGATATTGGGCTAATAATTTTTTAGACTTTTCGTAGTTGAACTGCGACTCATCTTTGGACGTCATTCCTACCAGAAGAATGCTGGTATCGGGTAAAGGGGAACCGACTGCAAAAATGTTTTTTGCCCAGACAAATCCTACTGCATAAGAAAGACTATCGAGCAGTGAAGATCTGATGTTCTCATTGCTAAGCTGCTTCTCGTTTTTTTCGATAAGCTCGTATGCTGTTTGTAGAGAGAAAAGGGTGGTATCGTGTTGATAACATGCGGTAACCCCTCTAACGAATGAGGCTGGATCGATTTGAATCTGATGTCGCGATAAGTTATTTTGCCAGGTGACCCCCAGCGCATAGCAAACCGAATCCCAGCCGCAAGTTAATTGCTGGGCAGGTATTGAATGATAGGATAACAGTGACAAAAGAACGAAAAAAGCAAGCCGATACATAGTTTTGTTGATTAAAAAATCAGAGTTGGACATGCATGCCCAACTCTGAAAAGTAATTCATTTTCGCCAATATCATTGCGGATACTTACTGAATTTGCAGCTTTCGGGCGATGGTTTTGCTGCCATTGGTAATCAGCACATTGTAATAACCCGGGGTGAGGTTTGCTGTGCTTAGCTCGAAAGCTTCGTTGCTGAAGGATCCGCTCCATACCAGTCTACCCTGCATGTCGATAAGGCTAACTTTGGTAGTATTGTCGATGCGATTGGATACTTTAATCTGTACAAATCCATTGCTGACCGGGTTGGGGAAAAGGCTTACTGAGAAGTCGGCTGTTTGAGTAGGAGCAGTTACCGCTGTTTCTACCTTATCGCTAAGGCTCATATCTGCCGAATACACCCTTACATAGTCGATTTCATAGGTGGCAGGGAAGGGGGTTGAGCTATTTGGAGAACCAGGCCAATTACCACCAACAGCCAGATTGAGCAGGAAGAAGAAGGGACGGTGAAATTCTTCTGTACTGTTGATGCTATTCTGGATATTTGCCACATGGTATTGTACGCCATCGACATACCAACGAATATTGTTGGGACTCCAGTTGATGGAGTATACGTGCCAGTTTTGTGGCGTGGTGGTATAGTTACCTCCATACGAAGCATGTCCACCGGCATCCCAGTGAATGGTGCCGTAAACTTTTGTATCGCTGTTAACGTGTTCCATAATGTCAATTTCACCGCAGGCAGGCCATCCAACTGAGGTGATGTTGTTCCCCAGCATCCAGAAAGCAGGCCACAAACCCTGTCCCATGGGGACTCTCAGGCGTGCCTGTATGTTGCCATACTGAACAGAGTATTTGCCCTGGGTTTTGATTCGTGCAGAGGTATACTGGTAGCCACTGTAGTTTTCTTTTTTGGCAATAATTTTCAATGTTCCGCCCGATACAGTGGTATTTGCTGTACCCGACCGGTAATACTGCAATTCATTGTTGCCCCATCCGCCTCCACCAACTTCGTATACCCATTTGTTGGCATCGAGGCTACTACCATTGAATTCATCGCTCCAGAGCAACGAAGAAGATGAAGTTTGCTGGTAAATTTTAAACCAGTTGATATTCCAGCCGCCTGTGACGGCAAAAATGCCAAAGTTGTACGTACCTGCATTGATGGTAACGGTTTGGCTCACCGTAGTCCAGTTTTGCCAGCCGCCGGTGGCAGGGATACTTACCTGTCCCAGCACAATGCTTCCGGCATTGAGATCGCTTGAGAGGGTTCCCCCATTTATGCTGGCCACCCGGTATTCGATACGATACGTACCGGTGGTGGGAAAATTGATGCTATTGTATGCCATCCAGTCCCCTGCATCAATCCAGCCTACGTTAAGTCCTCCCTCCGAACAGGGTTCAGTTTGTACTCCGCTCATGGCCGAGTAATTTTCAGCTTCGATGGTGTAAAGCTGAGCATGTAAGGAAGCCACGCTTAACAAGCTTCCTACAATCCATAATACACTTTTCTTTCTCATAGTTTCACATTTTTATGGTTAATAATTGGTCAAGCAAATGCGTGATTATTTATAGATTTTAAACCAGTTGATATTCCAGCCGCCTGTGACGGCAAAAATGCCAAAGTTGTACGTACCTGCATTGATGGTAACGGTTTGGCTTACCGTAGTCCAGTTCTGCCAGCCGCCTGTAGCCGGGATATTGACCTGACCTAATTGAATGCTCCCAGCATTCAGATCGCTCGAAAGTGTGCCACCGCTAATACTGGCTACCCGATACTCAATGCGATAAGTACCACTGGTGGGGAAATTGATGCTATTGTAGGCCATCCAGTCGCCTGCATCAATCCAGCCAACATTGAGACCTCCCTCTGCGCAATTTTCGGTTTGTACCCCACTCATGCTCGAATAGTTTTCGGCCTCAATGCTGTATAGCAAGGTCTGCTGGGTGGTTGACCACACAAAAGTTCCGGCCGAGTTACCCGGTAAGGTTGCTACAGCTCTATTTCCATTATGTTCGATGTTGAATGTTTTGGCCGAGCTACTTGTATTGTAAACGACCAATATTCTGTCCGAACCATTTGCAAAGGCAACGTTGACCAGTGAAGCATCCGTAGTGCTTGACTGTATTCGCTGTGCATTAGGACGAACAAATTTTGACAGATGGGCACAGATATAGTAGGCAACATTGCGTGTATAGCTGGTGCTGTTGTTGATTGTGATGGCTCCCAGACATATAGTACATCCGCCGGGCGTATGAGGTCCATAGCTGGTATTGGTTGCGAGATTCCATTCGAGGGCTATTTTGGCCCAATTGTTTGGCGCACCTATCATTACATTTTGCATATGCCAAGGAAAATCGCCCGAAAAGCTACCGGTCGAAGAAGTAAACTGTTCAGTAAAGTAGATATTTTTCCCCGTTGCATTTTTGACGGTACTGAGCGCACTAATCGACCCTGCATACAGGTGAAATGCTGCACCGTCGACGTATGTGCTGTTATTGCATACGTAGGTTGGGTAATCGGTGTTATCGCAGTTGTGGTCATAAGCGATAATCAGGGTCGAATAGCCTGCATTGCGGAGGGTAGGTCCCAGATAGGTATTGATAAAGGTTGTCTGCTGCTCTTTGCTCATCGTCATGCTGGGTTCGTTGCCGCCATGGAGGGGTTCGTTCTGTGGGGTGATTGCCCAGATGTTAATTCCTTGCCCTTTCATGGCGTCGAGATAACGTTTAAAATAGTTTGCGTAAGCTTGATAGTAAACAGTCATCAATTCGCCTCCTACCCATGCCTGGTTGCTTTTCATCCATCGTGGAGCTGACCATGGAGTAGCCAGAATTTTTATGGCTGGGTTGATAGCCAGCGCTTTTTTCAGGATGGGAATTAAATAGGTT
Source organism: Bacteroidota bacterium (assembly GCA_029550865.1). GTDB lineage: Bacteria > Bacteroidota > Bacteroidia > Bacteroidales > DTGW01 > JAKPGM01. The sequence goes on from JAKPGM010000054.1 coordinate 16,533, forward strand.
AAGTCGGGCCCATTGAGGCTAAATATAGCTGCTTCGACGTTGAAGGTTTCCCATCCCGAAGCGCTGGTGCGGTTGCAATTCATGGCTGTAGTTCCATTTTCGGAACATACAAAATAATTGTTTGCACTGCATTTGAGTTGCACCTGCCCTGCAGTAGGGGATATCCATGTAAATTTCTCATTGGGTCCAATAGACGTTGCATTACAGTACATAGGGGTAGTTCCCGATACATATTTGCCATTACTTCCTCGAAGGGCTATCAGTCCTCCTCCGGCATCGACTACCTCAAATGTTTCCCACGAAGAAGCGCTGCTGCGGTCACATATCATGGCACTGGTACCATCGTTCGAAGTTACATATTTACCATTGGTTGCCCCTTTAAGCCTGATAAATGCTCCCACAGGGGCGTTTGTTCCATTGTATACCGTCATTTCTTGATAGGAGTATGACGAAGAACTCATATCCGATGCGCCTATACTGATACGGAGAACGGAAATACCAATACCATTTGTGCTAAATAGTTCATTCAGCAAGGTGGATTGCGTAGTTGACGACAGGCTACTGATAACTTCTGCACTTCCCTCGGTAAGGGTAAATCCAAAACCGTCCATCGTCTGATACTTCGTTCCTTCGTTGAGGGTAATGCTGGGGTAGGAGTTTGAAGCAGTAGTCCAGTTGAGCGCACTTTGTTGGGTGAGCTTTATGCTACCATCGGCCTTGGTTAAGTACCAGTTTACAGCAGTTCCCGCCTTTAAACCGTTGATAGTTTCAGCCTTTTTCGAAGAAGATAAATCTTCTTTATTACAAGCCGAGAGTACACCCATTACAGTGATAATAGGCAATAACAATTTTGTTTTCATGTTAATGGTAGGTTAGTTGGTTAGTAATTTTTTGATTTTGGCAATCTTATCCCAAAGATATGGTTATGCGGTATTGTATCGCAACCATCATCATACGAGAAAGATACTACACTATGGTACGAGAAAGATACTACATGGATGGGTATTGAATACATTTATTATTATCCGAAAAATAATTTTTAAAAATTCTTCTTACGCAAAGACAAATCATAAATGATATTATTTTCATATTTGTGTAAAAAAACTATACATGCCTGTTTCATTGTAATCTTTTTTGCATTTTACTTCTTTTAGCTATTCGAAATATTTATCTTTACCCTATAAATTGGTAAAAACGTGTTTATGTTTTCTGCCGAAAAATATGTAGGTCGGCGTAAGCAACTAATTGAACAGCTAAGTTCGGGCATTGTGTTGCTACCCGGTAATAACCGAGTTCCCATGAATTATGCAGGGAATCCTTATCCTTTTCGTCAGGATAGCCATTTTTTGTATTATTTTGGCATCGATTTGCCCGATCTGGTGGGTGTAGTCGATGTGGACTCTGGCGAGTGCTATCTTTTTGGGGATGAGCTCTCGCTTGATGATTTGATATGGGTGGGAGAGTATCCGGCTTTGGCCGATCTTGCCCAAAAAAGTGGGGTGAGCAAACTCTTTCCTAAAGTTCGACTCGAAAACTATCTGGCCACAGCCATGCAACTAAAACGTCCCATTCATTATTTACCCCCCTATCGGAGCGATCGATTGTTACAGCTGTCGGAATGGTTGTCGCTTACCCCACAGGAGGTAAAGCAGCAAATTTCGTCTGATCTAATTGGTGCAGTGGTATCTCAACGTTCCATTAAGGATGTGGATGAAATCAACGAAATAGAACTAACCATCAATCAGATCACTTCTGAAATGTTTCTAACCGCTTTACATCTGTGCGAACCGGGGAAACGTGAGTCGGAGATTGCTGCGGCCATTGAAAATATTGCAAAAGCTCAAGGAAGTCAGCTTGCCTTTCCTTCCATTTGTTCGGTCAATGGACATTATTTGCACAACGAATCGTATGCCAATACCTTACAAGAAGGGCAATTGCTACTGGTAGATGCTGGATGTGAAAGCCGATTGCACTATGCTACCGATTTAACGCGCGTGTTTCCTGTGGCAAAAACTTTTTCTGCCCAACAGGCCGAAATATACCAGCTGGTGCTCGAAATGCAACGAAAAGCACTGGAAATGATTCGACCAGGAATTACCTATTTATCCGTTCACAAACAAGCCTGCAAGGTAATGGTCGAAGGTTTTAAAGCGCTGGGATTAATGTCGGGCGATACAGATGAAATTGTTGAACAGGGGGCACATGCCTTGTTTTTCCCGCATGGTCTTGGACATTTGCTGGGACTCGATGTACACGATATGGAAGACCTGGGTGAGCAAAATACAGGATATGATGAAAATATAAAGCGAAGTGAAGTTTTTGGAACGCGTTTTCTTCGATATGGCAAGGCATTAAAAGAAGGATTGGTATTAACGGTCGAGCCGGGGATATACTTTATCCCTTTGCTTATTGAGCAATGGAAAAAAGAAGGAAAGTTCAAACAATATATCCATTACGAACGACTAATTCCCTATCTAAATTTTGGGGGTATTCGAATTGAGGACGATATAGTGGTTACTTCGCAGGGATGTCGGGTGTTGGGGAATCCTGTGCCCAAAACCATTGCAGAAATAGAACTTCTTAAAATGCCATGAGGTAGACAAACTTTCGAGGTCGGTGGCGGATTCGAACCGCCGTACGCGGTTTTGCAGACCGCTGCCTAGCCACTCGGCCAACCGACCATATCTGGGTTGCAAAGGTAATATTTATAATTGAATTAAGAAATTTTTTGTAAAGGAAGATAAATGAATAATACCGACCGGAATTTTAAGATAGCTGTTGGTCAGATAGGAGGACGAATGTATTATGGAGTTCCTGCTATTTTGTATCACCATAACTTGTTGTCGAAATTATATACTGATTGGGTGGCTAACAGGTTTCCAGTGAATCTATTTTACAACATTATTAGAAGTGCTCAGCCAAAGTTAAAATCCCGGATACCTCCTTTCCCCCCAAATTTGGTGAGTCAGATGTTTTATAAGTCATTGATAAAAGATTTAGAGAAAAGGCTTTTTTCTTACGATTTAAAAGAGTTACATATTAAATATTATTACTCCCTTGGGCTTGCCTTGGAAAAAAAAATAATTCAGGAAAATTTTAATGCTGCGCAAGCAGTGTTTATGATTGGTTCATCAAGCGCTATGGTTTTCAAGGAGGCCAAAAAAAGAGGATTAATCACTATCAAAGAGCAAATTATTGCACCACCTCAATATACCTTATCTGTGATGGGGGATGTGTGGGAAAAGTATCCAGATTGGGAAAACAGCCAGGAAGAACGTGATATTTTGCAGTTTTGGGCTGATTTACAATGGAAAGAATGGGAATATGCCGACCATATTGTATGTGGTTCGAGCTTTGTCGTTGAAGCAATACGGCAATCCGGTGGAAGTGCCGAGAAAGCAGTTGTAGTTCCATATGGTATTCCTGCTATTGTCAATAAAAACCAGGTTCCAAAGTCTTATGAAGGGAATAGGAAATTGCATGTACTAACTGTCGGAACACTTGGCTTAAGAAAAGGAACACCCTATATTCTGGAAGCTGCCCAAAAGCTTCAGAATGAATGCGAATTTATATTGGTGGGAGCATTGCCAACATCTCAACCACGGTTACTGAGAAATTCACCAGCGAATGTCAGGTTGGTTGGACATATTCCACGAAGTTTGATCGACTCATATTATCAATGGGCTGATATATTTTTATTGCCTTCACTTTCCGAAGGATCGGCTACTGTTTGTTATGAAGCCTTAAGCTATGGCTTACCTTTAATTGTAACACCAAATACAGGACAGTTTATTACTAACGGAGAGGAAGGTTTTATAATTAATTCAAAATCTACAGAAGAAATAATAGAAGCAATTTCAAAGTTTTTACAGGAATCACATTTGGTGCAGAGGATGTCTGTAAAAGCACTTAAACTTTCTACACAAGCCTCTTTTGAGGCATACGAGCAAAGATTAATAGATTTTATTAAAAATAAATGCTTATAGTTTTACAAGGAGATGTATAAAATTTTTGTTATTTGTTGCTTGTCAATCCTGTGTGGTTCATGCGGACATTATCCTACTGAACATCAAAAAGAATTTTTTCGGCAAACTACAACAAGCAAGGCGATAGAATCTTCTTGCCGTGGAAGTGACTATAATCGTTATGTGGTGTACCTGCCTGGAGGTTATTCTCTGCAAAAGCCTTTTCCTGTGCTTTTTTGCTTCGATCCGCATGCCGATGCTCATATAGCTATTAGCTTGTTTAAGTATTACGCCGAAAAGCATGATTGGGTGGTGGTAGCTTCTGCAACCCTTCAGAATGGATTAACCCAGGATGAAATTTTTTTGTATTTGCATCAGCTGTATGGGGATGTAAAGGATAAAATCTGGATTGATACCACGCATATTTTTGCAGTGGGTTTTTCGGGAGGGGCACGGGTGGCAGCCCTGTTTTCCCAGCTTGCCCCTGTGGCAGGTCTGATTTCCTGTTCGGCTGGGTATTACCCTATGGGCAATTGTGTCCCAGCTGTGTCTATTGCCGGTACTTATGATATGAATTACCTCGAAACCCAAACTGCCAATAACCTGCTCAACCAATCCTCGTGTCGTCATATTTTTCTCACGTTTGAGGGTACACACCAGTGGCCACCAGTATCGGTACTGTCAAAAGCTATTGATATTTTGCAGGTATGGCGTATAGGTAGTACTGAATTTCTGCATTTGCCCGAGGGAAAATCACAGTTCGAGAAAGAAAAATTGGCGCTTCTCACTCGGATGAATCGGCCTCGGTCCGATAGCCTGTGGCAGTTGATTGAGGAGGTCAATGTTTTTCTTTCAATTTATGGCGATGTACCCGAAATAGCGCCTATTCGTAAAAGTTACGATTCGTTGATGCAGCAGAATGCCATTGTGGCCATGATTGACCGGAAAATTGCTGCCGAAAAATATGAAGAAGAACAACAGACTATCGTTCGACAGGCGATGGGTAGCCGACCCATTGCCTGGTGGACGACTATGCTAAACCAATGGCAACAGGGTGTAAAGAATGACGAAGCAATGCAGGCAGTATATAAACGTCTGCTGGCTTATGTAAGCTTGCTTTCGTATAGCTACGCACAGGCTGCTATTCGGCAGGGGAACTGGCCGGCTGTGCAGTATGTTTTGACCGTGTATGGACTTGCCGATCCACAAAATGCCGACTACCATTACTTTATGGCCTGTTTGTATACCCACGAACACAAAATACCGCAAGCTCTGGAAGAACTCAAGAATGCTTTTCACGGTGGCATACCCTTAGCCAAAGCCCTGAACGATCCCTTACTCTTAGAACTTAAACCCTATCTGGTATCACAATAACCCCTAATCATGAACCCTAAAAAACTTACCATCAAAGAGTGGGCAATTGATGACCGACCCCGCGAAAAAATGATTCAGAAAGGAGCCAGCGCTTTATCGAATGCCGAACTTATTGCTATCCTCTTGGGGAATGGAACTGTGGAAGATACCGCAGTGGGCTTAGGTCAGAAGTTGCTTCAAATGGCCAGTAACAACCTAAATGAACTGGCAAAATTTGACTTTCAACGTTTATGCAAAATTAAAGGTATTGGTGAGGCAAAGGCTGTTCGCCTGATAGCTGCTCTTGAGTTGGGAAAACGACGAAATATAGAGCGGGTTATCGAGCGAAAAAAAATAACCTGTAGCAACGATGTGGCCGATATCTTTGTTCCTCAGCTGCAGGATCTTCCTCACGAAGAATTCTGGATTGTACTGCTGAATCGATCCAACCTGATTATCGATATGAATCGTATAAGCCAGGGAGGAATAGCCGGAACCGTGACCGATGTGCGTATTATTCTTAAAACAGCTCTCGATCGAATGGCTACCCAGCTAATCCTGTGCCACAATCACCCTTCTGGCAATTTACAACCAAGTAAAGAGGATATAAATTTTACAAAAAAAATATTGGAGGCAGGAAAATTACTGGACATTCAACTTCTCGACCACATTATTGTGGCTAATACCGGATATTATAGCTTTGCCGATAATGGTATGCTGGGGTAATTATGTTATTGCACCGATGACATATCGTTTTGTGGTATGCTATTTCGATTATTAAACTGAATATTTTAAAATTATTTTCGGTAAAAGCATTAAGGCAATAAAAGGACACTTCAGTTTGCCCCTATCATTTTTTCTCACCAAGCGATTGCTTGACAAACCCAGCAAATAGCCTTTTATAAGTGCATTTTACTTAAAATTATACATGCATGTTTTTAATTTTTTCCAGGTCTTCTGGGGTGTCGATGGCAATGGTTTCCATATTGGTAGTTTGCACGTAAATAGCATATTCGTTTTCGAGCCATCGGTTTTGTTCCAGCGACTCAGCTATTTCGAGGGGGGAAGGGGGTAGCTGGGTAATTTCTTTAAGAACGGTGACTTTATAGGCGTAAATTCCGATATGCTTGAGGTATTGAAATGAGTGTATCCAGTCGGATTGTTCGGCATTTCGTTGATAAGGGATTACCGACCGGCTAAAATATAACGCCCGGTTATTTCTGTTGACAATTACTTTTACTACATTGGGATTAAAAAGCTCATCGGGTAAACTGATAGGTTTTGCCAGGGTGGCGATGGAAATATCTTCCTCAAAACAGCTTTTGAGTAATCGGAGTTGTTCTGGTTGAATAAAAGGCTCGTCGCCCTGGATGTTGATAACTACATCGAACTTCATATCGGGAAAGTCGGGTTGAATTTTTCGGATAGCCTCAGCACACCGATCGGTACCGCTGCGGTGCTTGTCGGAGGTCATAACGACTTTTCCTCCGAAGTCTTCGACGTGTTTTAAAATGCGTTCGTCGTCGGTGGCTACTACCACGTGTTCAATAGCTTTGCTTGCTTGTTCATAAACACGTTGTATCATGCTTTTGCCGTTGATGTCAACCAGGGGCTTTCCGGGGAATCGGGTGGAAGCATAACGGGCAGGGATAATACCAATGAAATTCATGCAGTTAATGTGCTTAAGGTTGTCCTTACAAAGGTAAGAAAAATTAGCCGTTTCGCAGCATTAAATTTGCCGATTCATCCTCACCCCGTCTTAGCGGACGGCCCTCATCTACATCCTCACCCCGCCCTGTCGGGCACCCCTCTCCTTGGAAAGGAGAGGGGATGGGGGTGAGGATAAAAGGAGAGCATATGGTTGGTAAAGTTTACAATATAATAAGCTTGGGAAGAAGAAATTATAGCAGCCTTAAAAATTAGCACAGGCCAAAATCAATGCGATGTGCGGTGGGCTGCACAAATGCGCGGAGGTGTGGAGCAGTGAATGGTCAAAACGGCAAGTATGGCCGCAGGGGCGCTTGTCGTTTCAAAGCGTTGGCAGGAAGAATACCTTGAGTGGAAAAACTATGGCTATTTCCAACAGTACAGGTAAAGATAAATGTCCCGGCCAACGATTTGGTTTACCCTGCCTGCCATACTCCGTTTTGACCAGAGCGGGTGGGGGATCATTTGTGCTTGATTTTCTTTTTGCTACCAAAATGCCACCCCTACGGGGTTGGAAGAGGTAAAAATTTAAGGTTATACCCGCCAATATTAAATCTGACCCTACCTACCAGTCACCCCTCTCCTTTGCAAAGGAGAGGGGCTGGGGGTGAGGATTGAAAAGGAGAGGGGAAGCGGGTGATGTTATATAGTTGGTAAATTTTAAAATAAGATAGTCCTGGGGAGAAGAAGTGTTAACAGCCTTAAAAATTAGCACAGGCCAAAATCCAAGCGTTGTGCGGTGGGTTGCACAAATGCGGAGGCGTGGAGCAGTGAATGGTCAAAACGGCAAGTATGGCCGCAGGGGCGCTTGTCGTTTCAAAGCGTTGGCAGGAGGAGAACCTTGTTTTGGATTAGCTACAGCTATTCCGAAAAGCACAGGTCACACTAAACGCTACGGCCAACGATTTGGCATACCCTGCCTGCCATACTCCGTTTTGGCCAGAGCGGGTGGGGGATCATTTGTGCTTGATTTTCTTTGCTACTTTCTTGTATCAAGACAAGAAAGTAGGAGAAAGAAAACATTTGTCGAGGACGAGAATGGTTTGCAGGTAAACCTCACCCCGTTCTGTCGGCCACCTCCTCATCAATAACCTCACCCCGCCCTTCGGGCACCCCTCTCCTACAAGGAGAGGGGAAGGGATAGAGGTGGCCATCCAATTTCTACCATAAGAGCCACCCCTACGGGGTTGGAAGTGGTAAAATTTTAGCTTTGTACACGCCAATAGATAGGTTGAAATAAAATCTGACTCTATCTTACCAGGCACCCCTCTCCTTGCAAAGGAGAGGGGCTGGGGGTGAGGATTAAAGGACAACAGCAGGGGTTAAAATTAAAACGTAGATAGTCCTGGGGAGAAGAAGTGTTAACAGCCTTGAAAATTAGCACAGGCCAAAATCCAAGCGTTGTGCGGTGGGCTGCACAAATGCGGAGGTGCAGAGCAGTGAATGGTCAAAACGGCAAGTATGGCCGCAGGGGCGCTTGTCGTTTCAAAGCGTTGGCAGGAGGAGAACCTCGTTTTGGATTAGCTGCAGCTATTCCGAAAAAAACAGGCTACAATAAATGCCACGGCCAACGATTTGGCTTACCCTGCCTGCCATACTCCGTTTTGACCAGAGCGGGTAGGGGATCATTTGTGCTTGATTTTCTTTGCTACTTTCTTGTATCAAGACAAGAAAGTAGGGGAAAGGAAATAGTTGCTGAGACGAAGATGGCTTGCAGTTTCATCCTCACCCCGTCCTATCGGCCACCCCTCTCCTTGGAAAGGAGAGGGGCCGGGGGTGAGGATAGAAGGGAAAGGTATGGTGGGTGAGGTGGCCATCCCATTGCTACCAAAAGAGCTACCCCTACGGGGTTGGAAGGGCTAAAATTTTTAGGGGTCGTATCCG
>JAKPGM010000072.1 GCA_029550865.1 Bacteroidota bacterium
CCACCGCACAACGCTTGGATGATGGCCTGTGCTAATTTCAAAGGCTGTTAAAACTCCTTCTCCTCAGACTATCTACTTTTTAATTTCAAACCCTGCCCCTCTCCTTTCAATCCTCACCCCCGTCCCCTCTCCTTTCCAAGGAGAGGGGGTGGCCGATAGGACGGGGTGAGGATGATATGAGGTACCATAAGGTAGGGTAAGTAGGGTAAGGCAACATCATCTTCATCCTTTTTCAACATTAACGAGTACGACCCCTTAAAATTTTTGCTCTTCCAACCCCGTAGGGGTGGCATTTTGGTAGCAAAAAGAAAATCAAGCACAAATGATCCCTTCCCGCTCTGGTCAAAACGGAGTATGGCAGGCAGGGTAAGCCAAATCGTTGGCCGGGGCGTTTTTTGTGGCCTCTACTTTACGGAATAGCTGTAGCGTTTCCACACCAGGTTTTCCTCCTGCCAACGCTTTGAAACGACAAGCGCCCCTGCGGCCATACTTGCCGTTTTGACCATTCACTGCTCCACACCGCCGCGCATTTGTGCAGCCCACCGCACAATGCATAGATTTTGACCAGGGCTAATTTTCAAGGCTTTTAAAATTTCTTCTCTTCATGACTATCTACTTTTTAATTTCAAATCCTGCCGCTGTCCTTTTAACCTCACCCCCTACTCCTCGTCCTTTCTATCCTCACCCCCGTCCCCTCTCCTTTGCAAGGAGAGGGGTGTCCGTTAGGACGGGGTGAGGATGACATGGCGGGAGATACCGTATGGCGAAGTGAGATTTTAGTCCCTCCCAAAATAATTTTAAAAATTTTTCTAAAAGGTCGATGCATGCCTGTATACAAAACTACTGAAAAAGCCACTGATACAAGCCTTTGCACTTGACAAACTTTTGTAGAAGACATTATTTACCATCAAAAATAAAGAGCTGCATAGAAAAATCCCTATCCACGCCGAAATTTTCCTTTTTTTGAATCACAAAAAAAATCCGCAGGAAATAGCATCTTTCTGACGCTATCCTGCGGAAGAATATTTGTAATCAGCAAAGTTTACTTGCCTATTTCCTCAAAAACCATTTTGTCGATATTGAAATTATCGCCATCGGCGACAAATTTAAGGATGTGTTTACCAGCCTCGAGTTTGACATTTTTCTTTACAACCGTCCAGTTTTGAAATCCGCCTGTGCTGGGGACATCAATTATACCCGACACATCCTTGTCGTCGCATTCGAGGTGGAATTTACCGCCTTCGAAAGCTGCAGCAAGATAAAACGACACCTGATAGGTGGCCGTTTTGTTCACAGTAACAGTGTATGCCAGCCACTCTCCTCGGTTAATCCAGCCTACATTGAAGCCACCTGCCGAGCATTTTTCAATATCTACGCCTTCCTGCATACGATACTGTCCACCTTCGTTTACCTCGTTACGGTCGTGGAATGCTTCGTCGGGGCAGCCCGTATCAAAATCTTCGGCTTCGATGGCACCTGGAACTGTATGCGGTTTATAGGGTTGCTGCCCCAGGTCGCACACTTCCTTCAATTGCCAGCCCGTAAAAGAAGCTGCGCTAGCATTGGCAGTAATCACTTTAGCTCCCTCGTTTATGCCGCCACTTATCGATAATACTTTTCCGGGAAATTGTTTATTCGTTATTTTCAGGAGTCCATAATAAGTGGTTTCAATTTTCCATAATTGATTATCCTTATTTGCATTTTTGGCAAGACCTATACCCTGGATAGCAGCATTGTATTCCAACACCTGATTATCTTTCCGATTAATAATTTTGTAAAATCCCTTACCAAAAGCCTCAAGTTTCCACTGATTTGCTGCATCTTTTCTTTTTTTGGCAAGAACCAAGTCTCTTCCTACAATTAGACCGCTATTTTCATTAGCAGGAATCAGGTAATAATGAGGGGTAACATTGATATCGGCATAATTGTCGAGAGGCGGAATAGTACCCTCAAAGCTCATGCGAATTACGTAGGCAGCATCCTCGAAATAATTATCGGGTAAATTAATGATCAAGCCCTCGTTGGTTTGCTGGTATGTCAAAGGCTGATATTTATTTTCAGCACCCATAATCATTTCCACCGACTTGAGATTTTGAAGGTTGATATGATCGGTAGACAGGAGAGATAATTTAATTTCCTTTTGTCCCCTTTCCCAGCCAAGCAATATGGCATAAAGAGTTGTATTGTCTTTCGAGCGGGTGTAACGGATATCTTTGGCGGTACCTTCCTGGGGTGCAATAAACACTCCATGGTTGGCACCCATTTTTGTAGGACCTTCGCCGTACCATTGCCAGGCACGAGTGTTGTATATGGCTTCTCCATATTTTTTCAGCCATTTTCCTATTGTGAGAAGAATATCTTTTTGTTCCTGGGGTATCGAACCATCGGCCTTGGGCGAGATATTCAGTAGCAGGTTGCCATTCTTACTGACCTTATCGATAAGGGAATGCAGGAGTTGCTTAGGTGAATAGTAGGTAAGCCCCTCGGTATAGCACCAGCTGGTGGCACTAATTGCATCATCGGACAGCCAGTATATATCGGTAAGTGCTGTTGGGCCACCACGTTCATAATCCAAAACCCCACATTTAGTATTTAATCCGTCCTTAAAAGTAGCAACCACTTCCTTATTCCACTGTTGAGCCTGGTTATAGTAATACGAGAGAAAACCAAGCAAGATGGGCTCTGAAATACGATGCAGATTAAAGTCCTGATAAATAATATCGGGTTGATAACCATCGATAATTTCTTTATGTTTGTCCAGCCAGAGGGCTTCATTTTTTTCTTTACCCTGTCGGCCATAGAGTATCTGTAATTTGGGGTCATTGGTAGGAGGAACATATTCAAAGTAACCTGTGATGTTGTAGGCATGATGCATGGAAAGCAACAGCTTTAAATTTCTCTGGCGTATTGCCTTGCTGAGCAGTTCCACCAGGTCGAGTTTAGGACCCAAATCTTTTGCATTCCAGGGATTTGCTTTGCTTGCCCACATCGAAAAGCCATCGTGATGTTCGGCAACCATACCAGCAAATTTAACTCCAGCATCGGCAAACAGTTGTGCCCACTCATCGGGGTCGAAATTGCCCCCTTCCGATTTCAGTCGCGGTGCGAACTGCACAAAGTTACCCTCCTTATCCTTTGCCCCAAGAATGAAATTATGATATGGCCAAACAGCAATATCACCATATTTTTCGATATGATGCTTGTTCTCGTTTGAGCCCGGAACATACATGTTTCGGGGGTACCATTCGTTGGCATACGCCGGAACAGAATACACCCCCCAATGCAGATATATACCAAATTTAGCATCCTTAAACCATTCGGGTACAGGATTAACCTTCTCTAACGATACAAAGGTCGGTTCGAATGTCCGCTGTTGACCAACCTGTTGCGAAAAAACAGGGAATAATCTTAGACAAATTATCCCTACTATAGCAAATATCTTTAATGCTTTCATAAATGATATATATTAAGTTTCCCCCGAAAATATTAAACTTCAGCCAATGTATTCTTGTAAGAATGTTTCGAATTAGGCAATTAAATGTAAAATATAGCCTGCAAACTTGCTATTTTGCTCATTAACCATCACTCAAATCGCATCCAATCAATTTCAACCTTCCTATCATCGGCCGAGGTGACAATTACATGTTTTATTCCCGGCTTCAGGGGTACAACTTTTGATTTGATGACCTGCCATTGATTGCCTGGCGGGATGACGATTTTTGCTATCGGCGTATTGATATCATTTAGCCTTACCTCAACTACCCCGCCCTTTGGAGCAATACATTTGACTTCAACATTTTCATACTTTTTATCCTCAAAGTCGACGCTGTTGTATTGCAACCATGCTCCTTTCTTGCTGAAAATAGTTTTCCAACCCTCAAAGGTATGGGTTGTATCATTAAAAGTAACCTCAACCCCTTGTTCACTAATTTTGCTATACCTATCGATTTCTATTTTTTGGGAGGCATTGGTCAGCCCAACACCGCGATGAGTAGGCAGCACCTTACGAATGGTTCCATCGGCATTAAAAAACAGGCTATCGATACAGATTGACCGATTTTTGTCGAAATGAGGCGAGAGTGCATTTTGGTGATAGAAAAGATACCACTGCCCTTTAAATTCGACAATAGAATGATGGTTGGTCCAGCAGTTCATTGGCGACTCATCCATGATCACACCCGTCCAGGTGAAGGGTCCCATAGGACCATGACCCATAGCATACTCGAGCCTTTCGATATTGTGTTCCACATGGGGAAAGGTTAAATAATACAATCCATTTCGCTCAAACACCCAGGGCCCCTCTTTCAGGCCTTTTTCGGGCAAATTGGCAATAATCATGGGTTCAGAATCAAGTTCTGTCATATTATCCTTGAGCTTAGCCACGTAAATATGCCCGAGTGACCAATACAAATAAGCCTGCCCGTCCTTTTCGATAAAAACGCAGGGGTCAATACCCATGACGCCTTTAATAGGCTTTGCCTGGGGGACAAAAGGCCCTTCGGGCTTATCGGATATGGCTACCCCAATGCGAAAGAAAGGACGTTTGGTAACACTATCTCTTTCGCGGCTTAAAGCAGGAAAGTAAAAATAATACTTACCGTTGCGTTCGATACAATCAGGTGCCCAGAAGCTGTAAGTAGTACTATCGACCCAGGGCACAACGTATTGCGAGAGTATAACGCCATGGTCGGTCCAGTCGACCAGATTCTGGGAAGAGAAACCATGATAATCTTCCATACAAAACCAATCCTTGCGCAATCCTTTTCCATCGGGAACCGGTATATCGTGCGAAGGATAAACATATACCCTGCCATTAAATACATGCGCCGAAGGATCGGCGGTAAACTGATTGCGTATAAATGGATTTTGCGAAAAAACCAGGTATCCATTTAATAACAACAACGATAAAATGCTACCCCTTCGAATCATAGGTTTACTTTTTAAGATTTATTCATCATTGCATGAAAAGATCCTGGGCAGCGGCTGCCAGGAAAATGTATGCAGCGCCAATACTAATGACATATTCATTTTCGCCCCAGAAAAATGGCCAGTCTTCTTTATTTTCCAGAAAATCGGGTTTCAGGAACAATAAACCGGGTACCACGCCACCGGCAATAAAGGTAAAATCGGCCCTATTATTCCCGTAAGCAATCTTTTTCGATTTTACGCCCACGGCCGAAACAAAGGACACATTTGAATAGGGATGACAGCCAAGAATATAGTTCAGCCCTCTAAGGGTATAATCGCGGCTAACAATCTCGGGATAGTACCTGGCAGCATAATAATTTACAATAGCCCAGTTGACCACAAAATAATTACCTCCCCAGCCACGCGAGAGGATGGGCACTCCATAAGGATTCTCTTTCGAAAGATTATCGTTGTATGTTTTCCATTGTACAACATACTTTTTCAGCTTATCCCGATATTTCTGGTCCATATACTTAAATGCTTGTAAAGCGGTGAGCATATTCATGTACAAATTAGAATCGAGTGCAGACCAGATATTTTTTTGAAAGTAATCATGATACTCTTTGTCATTGGTGGTAATAAATAACTCAAGGGATGCTTTCAATTTCATTGTATTTGCATTGCGACGATTATCGGACATGGCTGACTCGGCAATTTCCTTATTTTTATTGTCGTTCCAAAGCATTTGAGCATAGAAGATACATTGATCGGCGAGGGTATCATTATAATTCTTCAGTGCCCTGGCAGCTGCCGCCAGCGATGCAATGGTTTGATAATCGAGACTGATATTACGATTGGTAAACACCCATCTATCGTCGAGCGTGCCACTCGATTTACCATCGGACTGGTATGGTTTTAAATTGGGATTGTAGGGCAAATTATCGGTAATGGTAGAAGCATCGCCCAAATGATGATATTGGTACAGATTGGGCACGTTGATACCTCTGACGGGGTGTCCTACATATTTAACCTGTGCAACCAGATTGAGCACGCCATGCTCGATTTGTTGCAATAAATCAGGCACACCATCGGGACGATGGATATCGACATAACGTTCATGTTGGGAGATATAAGTCTGATCGCGTTTGAGGTTAAATTTTTCCCAGGCATCCACAAAACTTGATACTACGCTGCAATGCGAGTGAGTTTCAATGTCGAAGTCACCGGCATCGAACCATCCTCCAATAGCGAGGCCAGGAATGCGCTCGAAGGGTTTGTATTTAGAGTCTGTAGTAGCCCCCATCTCGTACAAATCGAAATGTTGATGATTGGTGGGTGCCTGCAAAGCATCGTCGAGATATGGGACACCATGCCAGGTACGATAGGCCTCGTTTACCTTCATGTGATCCATTTGTACTGGAAACCATACATCGAGCGTAGGATGCCAGATATTGGCATATACCCCGGAATGGATGGGGAAAGCATTCGTTCGCTGATTGCCATACTGTATAACATATAGCCCGGTCTCTTGAATCGATGAGAAATCAAACTTCACATAACGATAACGCATGAATTTTCCCCATTCGGAAACGGGAGCGGTGTATACCTTTTCCATTTTGCCATCGGGCAAGACTTTAAGGACAGCCGCTTCGTTTAAAGGTTTATCGTTAGGATCGAGCTCTATTACGGCAATTTTTTGTTGTTGTGGATGATAGCCCACCTGCGAGAACCCAATAACCGGCTGACGTATCCAATCGGAAATAGAATTGACTTCGACGTACCATTCCAGTACTTTACCTGTTTTATTTGCAGGCAATAGGCTGCGAACAACAAACCAACCGTTTTGTGCTACAATTCGGCCATCGAAAAGCATTAAATCCGAGTCAGAAGATATTTTAATTAAACGTTCCGGATCTTCGGGGGCAAACACCAGATCTTTCCCCCTTGCAATGGGTTCAGGGACGATAAACTCACCACGCCCACGATCGTCGAAGGTAGAAAAGCCACCAAATTGAGGCACTTTTTCGCTGACAGGTCGCACCTTTGAACCACTAAATGGATATAGCGGGAAAATACCAGGCTTTCCATCCGCTAAGAATGTTCTTTCAAAATACGCAGAAGGTAAAAATTCGAGATTCAATCCCGCCTTACCCACAAGAAATTGAGGTAATGGTTTATCGAGCACCACGTTTATTAAAACACCATCCTTATAAGGTTTAACTATCACTTTCGATGTGAAATCGTACATCTGATATTTTAGTACAACTTCAATGGTGCTGTTGGCCTTATCTACTTTTCTATCAACTACTTCAGGTACCAGGTCCCATTGTTCAGGGGTATTCTGCAATCGAACACATCCGCCGGTTACCGTTCTCACTCCATGATGAATAATTTCGATACCTGCAGTTTTTTCGTCGAAGAACAGCCCGTTGTATTGATTACTGAACACCAATACATTAACTCCCCGTCCTTCATAGTAATCAAGTTCATTAAGTTGTAGCCCACCGCCAAAAAGTGATGTAAATCCTATCGTACCGATTATCACAACTAAAGCGAAAATATTTTTTGCTGCTTTATAAATCTCTCTCATCTGTAATGTTTTAAAAGGTTGTTAATGATCTGAAACAACTTGCATGTAATAATTTTTTTGCCATATCGCAAGCATGTTGAAAAATTATTCATGCTTTTATGAGTATCGTGCCATACAGAACAAATCTAGTTTAAATTTTAAAATTAGCTTAATCCTTAAACAACATGGGAGCGAATTCACGTAAGCTGCGTCTCCAGCTTAAAAACTCATGCGCTGTATTTGGCGAAATATATAATACACTGTTAATACCTGCTTTTTTCAAAGCTTCAACATTTTCTCTTGGGTCGCCACCGGTGAATTCCCTGCCTCGTTGAACCATCCAGTCAATTTCTTTGCTTCCATAACTTACAAAAACAAGCTTGACTTTATCTTTGAATCCAGGGATTTTATTCACATCGTCCATTGACAAAGATGCTCCGCTAAACAAGCCTATATATGAAAATTTATCGGTATTGGCTAAGGTTATCATTTTCGTTTCCATACTACCCATCGACAAACCAGCCATTGCACGGTTCTTTTGATCGGGAATAGTACGAAAATTATTGTCTATATAGGGAATGAGTTCATCGACAAGTACTGTCTGAAATGGTTTTATATCAAACTTTCTGAGTTCACCAAACTTAATTTCGTTGGTCATGCCGTATGTCATCACAATGATAAAAGGTTTTGCTTTACCCTCGGCAATAAGGTTGTCCATTATCAGATGGGCTCGTCCCTGATTCGTCCATGCTGTTTCGTCTTCGCCCCAACCATGCTGGAGATAAAGAACAGGATAGCGTTTATTGATATCTTTCTCATAGTCGGGCGGAAGGTACACAAAAGCACGACGAATAGAATTAGTACTTTTAGAAGGGAAAAGTACCTGTACTACACGACCATGAGGAACATCCTTCAGCGCATAGAAATCCTGGTCCTTAGCAGGAACTTCAATACCACTTTCCCAACGAATTGAACCATAAAAATTTAAGGTGCCTGGGTCGTTGAATACACCGCCGTCTACTATTAAATGATAATAGTGAAAACCTTCATCGAGTGGTTCCGAAGTAGTACCTGTCCAGAATCCATCATCCGATTTTGTGAGTATTGTTCCTTCACGTCCACCCAATGTTACTTTTACACTTTTTGCTTCAGGGGCGTAAATGCGGAATCGGGCATAGCCCTGAGAGTTTACCTGGGGGTATTCCTGTCCCGGCTGATTAAGGGAAG
Source organism: Bacteroidota bacterium (assembly GCA_029550865.1). GTDB lineage: Bacteria > Bacteroidota > Bacteroidia > Bacteroidales > DTGW01 > JAKPGM01. Next base: position 8,705 of record JAKPGM010000072.1, read on the forward strand.
AAGGCTTAAAATCTTCGACAATAGTTTTATCCGACTGAGCATAGCTTGCAACTAAGCACAGCTGAATAAACATCAAAAAAGTTAGCTGTAGCGTTTTCATATGCTTAAATCTTAAAAATGTTTATTTGTTTTTCCACAGTCTTCTATCACGTTATAGTACAATTTTTACTTCTTTCCCATCATACCGGATTATTTTACCAACATTTTCCTCCACTTGCATCCCTATTCCTTGTTTGTTGGATACTTTCACAATGCTAAAAGTGCGCGAAACAAGCATATCAGGAAATTCGCCTTTTCTTTTCCCAATGGTCAAAATTTTCTTTTTATCATCCCATTTGAATGTTATGGTTGCATACATGCCTTTTTCATAATTATAATTGTCGCCTTCATCCTCGTACAGGGTAAATTCTCCATCAGCTCCCTCGTAAACACGTATTTGCAGGTTATCCCATCTTTTCTCGTTAGCATATTGTACGGCTGGTCCTATTGGCAGAATGCTACCCGCTTTAATGTACAGAGGCATGATGTCGATAGGGGTTTCCCTGGTTATCGTTTGCCCACCCTGTAATTTTTCCCCAGTCCAGAAGTCGTACCAATCGGTACCCTCGGGCAGATATATTTCTTTTGACTTTAAGTGCTCAAAATCTTCATGTGCATACATAGACTCGGTAACGGGACAAACGAGGATTGCCTTCCCAAACATATATTCGTCGTTGATGTCCAATGCTTTGGAATCATGCGCAAAATCCATCACTAAGGCACGCATCATGGTAGCGTGATTAGCAGTAACGTCCCATGCAGTAGCGTAAATGTAGGGAAGGAGGCGATATCGTAACTTGATAAACTTTTCAATAGCATCGTAAATGGGATCACCTTTATGGCCAAACTGATAAATCTCGCGCGGGGCATCGGCACCATGCGATCGCATCATAGGACAGAAAGCTCCAAATTGAAGCCATCGGACATACAGTTCGCGATAAGCAGGGTCGTCGAGTTTTTTGGGGAAGTTCCATAAAAAGAACCCACCGATATCAGAATTCCAATAAGGTATTCCGCATAACGAAAAATTAAGGCCTGCCGATATTTGATTTCGCAAAGCTTCCCAAGAAGCAACAACATCGCCCGACCAGGTATTGGCTCCGTAGCGCTGTTGCCCAGCAAATGCCGATCGCGTTAGAATAAAGACACGTTTTTCCGATGTCTCCTGCCGCTGATGGGTGTAAACACCACCTACCGTCATTAATGGATAGGCATTTCGAACTCTGCGAAAAGTTCCCAAATAGGTTAAGTTATTCAAATCCTCATCCTTGAACTGCATGTGATCGGGTTCAGATGAATCAATCCACCATCCGTCGATACCCAGCGAAAACAAGCCATTTTTAAGGTACTTCCAATAGATATCACGTGCCTGGGGATTATAGGCATCGTAAACACGCACTCCCGAGGGGTAATCGAGCCTTGGCGGCCATTTATCGGAACCCGACTCGGGCCAGGTAATAAAATCGAGTAATGCACCTATCTCCTTCAGTTCTTTGTACTGTTTGGTCATCGGACCAAATGAATTCCAGATGGAAATGATGATATGCGCATGCATCGCATGAATATCCTCAACCATCTTCTGCGGATCATAAAATTCGGCATTCAAGAATTCCATGGCATTCCACAGGTAATTATTACCCCAATATTGCCAATCCTGGATGATGCCATCGAGAGGAACCCCCAACTCGCGATACTTCCTGACAACTCCAACAATTTCATCCTGACTCTTGTAACGCTCCTTGCTTTGCCAATAGCCAAAAGTCCACAGGGGAAACATGGGGACACTACCAGTTAAGATTCGCATTTGCCTGATAACGCCATCGGCATTGCCTCCATCCATGAAAAAATAATCTACCGCCTCACCTACTTCCGAGGCAAAAACTGTTTCGTCGGGGGTATCAGTAAAAATTGTTGGTGAATAATTATCCCAGAAAAGTCCATATCCCTTCACAGATAAGAAAAATGGCACATAATCATCGGTATTCCCCTGAATCATCTTGAGTTTTATATTACGCTGCACCATTTTTCCCTGTTGCTGCTGGCCCAGACCGTAAATTGCTTCATTTCGTTCAAGTACAAACGATTGGCTAACGCTGAAGGTCTTTCTGCCAGCATCATCAAAATCGGTAAAAATAGTACCGTTTTCCTTTTCTTTCAGCAATAAACCACCTGTTAACCTGTAAAACGATAAACTTCCCGTGACTAAATTCAGACGTGCTTCGATTTTACTGCTTTTTACAATTACCTCATTGTCCTTTTGATCAAAACTAAGGGATGTTGCTTGAGGGGTGGCTATTACAGAAAGACTGTTTTTTGAAAAACTGGTATTTTGTGGCCATTTTAAAACTCTGACAGTCGAAGGATTGTAAAATTGAATTTCGATTTCAACATTACCGACCGTCGATTTTACTCCGTAATTTGTCTTATGGAAAGACTCTGACTTCATGCTATTCAACAGTACCGTTGAAAATAAAATCCAAAGGAATATCCGTTCTTTATTTAACATAAAGGTAGCGAATTTTAATTGGTTCTGATAACAAATCCACCGTAGGAAAGCATTTTAATTTTCAGCGATTTACCGAAGTCAACATTTTGTTGAATAAAATTTTTCCCATCTACAGCGTCGGTAATCAAAATACCTTTGTTTTTTTTGCTCAAAAAGGCAGGATTTAGTTCAACTATCCGTTCTGCGTTTTCTCCATTGATACCTGCAAGATACCAGGTATTCCCCTTTTTTCTTGCCAATACTACAAACTTACCGGGATATCCATCGATAAATTTCACATCATCCCAAGTTTTGGGCAATGTGCTCATATGCTCTTTGATAAAATTGACCTGCTGATCCATACCATCGGGGGTTTCGGCAATATGTTGAATACCAGAGGTAAATATTACCGAAAGTGCCAATTCAAATCCACCGGTTGTTTTTCGTTGAATATTTGGAATTCCCGAGAAATTTACGGGTGTAAAGTCCATTGGGTCGAAAAGATTACGGGTAAAAGGGATAACGGTACAATGCCAGGGCTGATTGTCGGCAAAATATTGGCTGAAGGTAACATATTCCATCCCCCTGATAGCCTCCATACTAACCAAATTGGGGTACGTTCTGTGCCAGCCTCGCGGATAGGTGGCCCCATGGAAGTTTACAGCGAGATTATATTTTGCAGCATCCTTCAGAATATCAATATAGTATTTCATCATCGACTGTCCGTCGCCGCCAAAAAAGTCGACTTTTATGCCAGCAATACCCATTTCTTTCAAACGGCTGAATTCGGCATTCCGCAACTCTGTTGTAAGGAGCTTATCTCGAGGCGTAATGGTAGTAGTATTCCAGTCACCTGCAGAATTATACCAGAGCAATATTTTGACATTTTTAGTTTTTGCATATTCGGCAAGTTCTTTTATTTTATCATAACCTATCTGGGTATCCCACAGGGCATCAATAAGGCAATAACGCCAGTTCATTTGCGCGGCGAAATCGATGTAACGTTTTTGAACATCGTACACGGTAGCATTGTCCTTTAAAATAACCCAACTCCATGAGGCAATACCGGGTTCCATCCAGCTGGAAACGTCATATTGGGCGGGGTTAGCCAGGTCAGTTCCGAGGGTCGATTCTACCAGTCCACCCAGGTTATCGGCAATAGCAATAATCCTCCAGGGGGTGTACCAGGGAAGTTGCGACTCAGGAAGGTAAGGCTCGCTCCCTCTACATTCCTGGGGCTGAGGAAATTGTACTGAATATTCTCCATCCGGCGAAAATTGACCCAGGCGTGACCCACAATAATTGGTATCCACAGCTGTCTCTGTAATGCTAATCCAGTAATTGCCATAGTTAAACAATGCAGGCATTACCCAACCTGCCTGGAAAGGCGAAGGCGTACCCACTGGAATATTCAGCTGGTAATACTCTTCGTACGAGGGCTGCGAATAACACCATCCCGTACGGGCATCGGGGCATGGCTGCAGAAATGCTTTTGCTGCACTATCGAAATGAAAAGAAGTAACTTCTTTGTAAATAGTTATCTTCCTTTCCGATTTTCCGGGGAAATAATACCGAAAGGCGACGCCATCATTGGATACCTGAAAAATTATATGCATGGGCATGGCGACTTTATTCTTGCAGTAGAAAATCTTTTTGTTGGCCACATATTCGCAATTTAAACGCTTGCCATGCTGCAACTTATACTTATCACTCACCCGTATATCGCCTGATACAGAATCTAACTTTAAATTTTTGGAAAAATCCCCATCGCTCCTAAGTAACCCTAATTTCGATTCGTGCAACACCACATTTCCCAGATGAGAAATTTTATACCTTACTCCCCCTTTTTCATTCAGCCACACATTGACTACTATCTTTCCATCGGGACTTGTAATAGTATACTCATTGGCAAACAGCTGAGTAGTAAAAAGGAAAGTAATACATAACATCCATAAAGTAACCAACTTGTTCATCCGAAAATAATTTTAAAAATTTTTCTTAAAAGGTCGGATGGAACTCGCATGTGATGAGCTTTCTACACATAGGCAAGAACGAAACTGATTAATATTTTCATTCTCGTTTGTGAATACTGCTATACATGCTCGTTTCATCCGAAATGTTTAAAAGTTCTTATGATAGTCTAAAAGTAATTCTTGCCTGTAATGCGTTTTGAACACATTGGCAAGTAGGATGTACACTATACATGATGTGCACGTTTTCCCGTCATAATTACGGTACAAGCTTTCATTCCTTAAATATCAATTGCACAAAGTTGTAAAGGTTGTTGCGCCAAACAGGCCAGGTATGTCCTCCAGGATATTCGCTGTAAATGTATTTCAGCCCTATTTCGTCGAATTTTTTAAGCATGAGTTGGCAATTTTGCCAGGCTATATCCTCTTTGCCGCCCATTCCCAGCCAGAGTAATTTTAGATTGGTTATGATATTGTTTTTGTTTTTAGCGATAAATTCATATTGTCTATCGGCCAAATCTTTCTGCATTGGCATAATCCAACCCGAGCTAAAAACGCCCAGATAAGCAAACCAATTGGTATTGCGCAAACCTGCATAAAGCGTTTGTAATCCACCCATGGATAAACCCGCTAAAGCACGAGAATTCGCATCCAATTTGACTCTATAATTTTTTTCCACGAATGGGATCACACTTTCTTTAAGTTCAGTTTCAAACATCAATAAGCCATCTTCGCCAAAAGCCTGTAGCGGCATATTCCCATCGACCATAACTATAATCATGGGGACAGCCTTCTTTTCGGCAATTAAATTATCTAAAATTAAATCGGTCTTTCCCTGCTGTGCCCAGCCCCGCTGGTCTTCACCACCTCCATGAAGTATATACAGTACAGGATACTTTTCATTTATATTTTGATCGTAACCAGGAGGCGTATAAAGGTAAAATGTTCGCCAGCTTCCCGTAATTTTTGAATAATAGCGCTTAATACGAATATCACCATGCGGGACATCTTTAATAGCATAATAATCGTCGCCCTTAAAAGGCACTTCAATACCACTGGCCATTCGCCCCATGCCATAAAAAGTTTCACTGGCAGGATCACAAACAGCCACCCCATCAATGATAATGGAATAATAATGAAATCCTTCGGTAAGGGAATCGGTAATTACTTCCCACACCCCCTCGGAATTTTTTACCATGTCATATTTTTTATGTAAATCGAGCTGTACCTTCTGGGCTTCAGGTGCCTTCATTCGGAAGATAGCCCGTCCATCGGGTAAAATTTGGGGATATCGGGCACCACGAACGTTTGTTGGTGCTGGAGTTCCGGCAGTTGTATATTGCTTTATTACCTCTTGACTTACCGGTTTGAAGACTAATTGCGAAAACCAATATAGGCTGCTCTTCCATATGGTAAAGTCGTGGCCGCCTGGCTCAACAAAATAAATATGTGGAATATCCACCCTAACCAGATAATCGTGTGTACGCTGACTAACAAAAATCAGGTTGTCGTTCTCGCCACAGGATATCCAGAGCAGCTTTATTAATTTCAGGGCTTCGTCAGGATTTTTAATTAATTCTTCCGGTTTTTTAGTATTGGGTGCCGAAGAAAATCCCCCAATCCAGGCAAATTTATCGAGATTACCCAGTCCAAAATTGAGCGATTGCCCACCCCCCATGGACAGTCCAGCAATAGCCCGATGTTCTCGATCTTTTAGGACTGGATATCTTTTTTCAATGTAAGGAATAAGGTCGTTGAGCAAATCTTTCTCAAAGTTGGCAAAAGCTTGAACCTTCACGCTATCGAATATGTTTCCCACTGCCCGGTCGTCCTTCATGGCTCGCCCATTGGGCATAACCACAATCATGGGAACAATCTTACCCTGAGCATAAAGATTATCGAGGATGACATGCGGCTGTCCGCCCTTGAACCATTCCTTTTCATCGCCCCCAATACCATGAAGCAAATATAATACTGGATATTTTTTAGCTTTTGTATATCCTGGAGGGGTGTATACTAAGGCCTTACGGGATGTGCCAACCGTTTTGGAATAGTAAGTAATCGTATCAATTTTCCCATGAGGGATGCTTGCCTGGTAAGTATCAAAACCTTCTGGCTTTTGATGAGTGAGCATCTGTGCACCCCCATTGCTGATGCTTAAAATACAGGAAACACTGAGTAATGCAATTAATTTAATGGCTTTCATTGTAAGTTGCAGTTATTTTTGTTGCAAGTAGCTATAAGCCTTTGGTAAAACTAAAAATTTAACATCACGAAAACTGAGACACTGAGAAAAACTCAGTGACTCAGTTTCCCTGATATCAAAAAGCCCTTTTATGGTTTGATGTCATTAGCCAAAGTTGCATAGATACCAATCAGGGCACCCGTAAAACCTCCTGCAACGTTGGTGGAAAGAATATCACCCGACACCGTTCCACCGACATTTTCAAAATCGGTTCCATTGAAAGAATAGCTAAACTGATAGTCGTCGCCATTAGCGCTCACCTGCAGATGCACAGGGCTTTTCACCTCTATGGGCTTGCTTGCCAGGAGAGTTGACTGCCCCTTTTCGGTACGTTGCAACACAATGTATGTGGTCTTTTCCTTTTTCGTTATGCCAAACACATAATGAAACTTTTCATTTTGATAACAAACAATTCCTGCCAGATCGTTTTCGGACATAGGGCTATATTGCATGGTTACCGTAAATGAAAAGCTATTGTGCATTTGCCGCAGAAATAGGGTCGAAGTGGGCTTCACCTCGCTAATGTTTACCGCAAAAGGCTTTAGTTGCATACCATTTTTTACTTTAACCAGAAAGTTTTCGCGGGGTCCCCTAACTCCAATCCAGCGATAATCGAGTACGGGTGCAGTAAAATCCTCAACGATTGTGAAATTTCCATTGGGCAGATATCCATCCTTGCCTGTCATATTTACTACCCCTTTGGGCATTTTAAGCTTGGGCTCTATAGGAATAAGCCCATTTACAAAGATGGGGAACTCGCCCGACCAATCTACCGGCAGGATAAATGTCTCGCGTCCTGTATTTACCCTATCCTTTTCGTTGGGTCGAATAGCCAGAAAAACGCCATAGAGTTGGCCATCGGGTCCTTCAACCAAATCGGCATGCCCCGCCCAATCGACCTTATTGGCTCTATGCGAAAAGAGATAACGCTGGGAGAGTATAGGGTTATTTGCAGCAGGTGTATAGGGACCCATGGGATGATCGGCCTTAAAAATTACTTCGCTATGCCAACCTCCAGTTCCCCCCTCAGCACACATCAAATAGTATTTGCCATAACGCTTATAAATATGAGGTGCTTCAATCCAGATAGGCTTTTTGGTAATATCTACTCCTCCATCGACAATAACTTTATCGGTACCAGGAATCACCTGATCGTTTTCTACATCATATTCCCAGATTTTAATCACTCGATGGCCGTTATATAAAGCTTTTTCGGGCGCATCGTTGTGAACCACATAAGCCTTTCCATCATCGTCGAAAAATAACGAGGGGTCGATACCCTCGAACTTAAGCTTGATGGGGTCGCTCCAGCCCTTGAAAGGGTCTTTTGTCTTTACCACAATGTTGCCAAAGTCGCCAGCAAACTGGGTGGTAATCATGTAAAATGTCTCGTTGTGAGGATTGTAGCGAATGGTAGGAGCATATACACCCGCCGCCATCCCAGTATTTTCCACTTTCAACTGAGATGGCCTTTCCAGAACATGACCAATTTGCTTCCAGTTGACCAAATCTTTTGAGTGGAAAATAGGTACCCCCGGATTAAACGCAAAGGACGAGACCACAAGAAAGTAATCATCGCCTCGTTTACAAATGCTTGGGTCGGGATAGCAACCCTGTAGGATTGGATTGTAAAATTCATCCTCCTTCAAAGGATGATCCTTGTATCCTTGATCGTTGCCCTGATAAACAACCCTGTTAATTACAGGTGCGTTTGCAACCTTCGACACCTTCCCCGCCGACTGACAAAAAGCTGGCAAGGATAGCATACTTACCGCCCCAAAAGTAACCAGAAACTTTCTTCCGATACAATCAACAAAACCATTTAATATATTTTTCATAGCACAAGTATTTATGTTATTTTCTAAAATTATCAGTAAAAAAGTAAGATTACAGACATGAATTATTCATTTTTTCGTGTGCATCGTGCATTTTGATATATCCAGACAGGCTGTTTATTTGAGATTAAAAGGGTTCATCCCATGTCGTACATGGATGAACCCCCTGTCTAACCGAGAAAAACACCTATGTAGAGAACAAAACTACACTCCAACTATTGTTTAACCACAGCAGAGAATGTTTCGAACTTAATACCGCGATCTCGTACTACAAGCGTATCGGTAAATGAATAGGTGGCATTTGAAAATTCAATGTTATAATTAAGATACATTACATTTCGACGAATTCCCCCCCATTCATCACCGCCTTTTACGAACCTACCTGTACCAGTTATGGTATAGGTAGCATTAGCCGGATGGGTAATGGTGCATTCATTATTATCGTTGAAAGTAAGATTAAGGGTAAAAGGCAAATCGGTTTTCCCATCAGCAGCTTTGGTTATCAAATTAATCACCACGCTATTATAAGAGCTCGAAATAGCCTGACAAACCTCGTTTAATTCGACATATTTAGCGCGGTAAATCATCGTTGTATCGAGATTCGAATTACCATTTTTACCTTTAACCACCGTCATTCCTCTTCTCAGGTAAAATGCATGCCATGGATTGATGTATTTTACTGCAAACAAAATATAATCCTTAGGCACAGTAATCCAGTCGCTGGCAATTCGACGATCGGGGTTGGCTTTTTCAGATTTTCCTCTCAAAATAGAATCGGCACCCAAAACTGATTTCATCACCAGAGGTAACACATAATTTCTGTTTAGCGCCAACGAATCCTGAAAGAAAGCATCGGTGAGTTTAAACTCGATAGCTCCCATCAGCTTCCCTTTGGGGATAACGATTTCCATTTTTGCAGGTAACTGGTAGTAACTGGACGGCAACGGCAATACGGGTGCCCCCGTTTCACTGTCGAAGTACAGGCTATCGCAAAGCGAATTATCAATTTCAACCTGAATAATTCTATCCTGCTTATTCTCGTATACTCCACCCATGGTAGCAAATATCTGTATGACATGTTCATTGTCCTTACTGTTGTCATACATATCATCATCGCCCAATTCAAGTGTTTTCACTGGTGTCTGATAGGAAAAGTAAACGGCGGTATACTTGTAATCTGGAAATTCCCATTTCTCGTTTTCACAGGCTACAACAACCAGAAGCACCAGTGCTGTTATTGTGATGAACCATTTATTTCTCATAATCATTTTTTTTAGATTTTTAGCCATTTATGTTTACCAACCGTTGTTTTGTTGCAAGTTATTTTTAATCACTTCCTCATAAGGGATAGGACCGTAATACATGTAATCCTGAAATACCCTGTTTTCGATTGTTTCGATGGTATAAGTATTTTGGGTAAAACGGATACCCTTTACTGGGGTCGAAAGATTTTCCTTCCACCGACGAATATCCCAGAAGCGATGCCCTTCGAAACAAAGTTCGATACGACGTTCATTATGGATGAGATTGCGCATTTCCTCTTTCGAACCAATTGAGGCAAGATATGCATCGGGTTGAGCAATTCCAGCCCGCTTACGAATTTCGCCAATTACAGTACGAGCCGTAAAACCGAACCCTCCATCCCCATCGGGTCCCCAGGCTTCATTGGCTGCCTCAGCAAAAATCAGGAATATTTCGGTGTAACGAATTTGAGGATTGTAATGTAACTTGGCTTGCCGTGAAGTGGGGTCGAGATTGACATCCTCGCGTAGCAATTTTTTCAGGTAATACCCTGTACGGGTGGAAGTTCGTATTTTATCAATAGCATCATCGGAAGCTGCATCGGCTGCCGTCTTAATGGTTTTCCCAGCAAGCGTACCGCCATTTACCACAACAAAATCATTTAGACGCGGATCCCGGTTAGCATATGGATTGTTGGCATCATAACCACTGTTGGGGTGATCGATGGGATATCCATTTGCCATAGGGAAAGCATCGACCAGGTTTTGAGAGGGATTTACACGTCCATTACCATACAATGAAGGAGGAAAGTTGGTCAACTCGATATCGTACGAATTAAACAAACTACCCCGCCACAACATTTCGGGTTGGTCCTTACGTATGGTTAAGTTAATGGCATTCACATTACTTGCCTGAAAATACAAGCTCCCTTTAGGATCGAGTTTCTCAACTCCGCCAAGCATTTGAATAAGTTCTCCTGCATAACGGGCTGCCACTTCCCAATCGGCCTGAGTACCTTCAAAAGCAGGACTTGCCTTTAACAATGCTGTCTTCGCCCGAATAGCTTTTACAATACGTCCCGACATTCGCTGCCGATTAATATCGCCAAATACCGTATTGTATTTTTCCAGTCCCGCATAAGCATATTGCCAGGGAATAGCCGAAACATCGGTAAGCGTTTTGTTGTCCAAAGGCAAATATTTCTCGGCTTCGTTAAGGTCGCTGTAAATCTGATTGATACAATCGCTAAACGAACTGCGCGTCAAAGGAGTATAGCTGTTTGCATCAACAAATCTGGTAACAATGGGAACCCCCATCAACTGTGTGCCTACATACCCAGCATGAGCCTGTAATAGATAATACATGAACAAAGCTCTTAGGGCATAAGCTTCTCCCCTGTGCCGCTGAGCAAAAAGATATCTGAGCGTATCGTTTTTCGACCAGCGAATGGAGTCGGTATGCTCCAGTACCAGATTCAGGTAATTGATGGCTGTATAAGCATTAGTCCACTGCGATAAAGGATTGTAAATAGCCGACCATTGACCGGTGGCTATATTTCGGTATGCACTGAACTTATCGTTAATGACTGCATTATCAGTAGCAACATCGGAATAGAATGCGTTGTTGTATGGCAACCGAGTGTATGCATTCATTAATAGCCCCTCTGCAAAATATGCATCGGTGTAAACATCGTCAAAGGTGCGATGATTTTCCAGGTCGGGGCTGAGCACATCTTCACATCCCGAGAGCAACCCAGCTATAAGAAAAACAAATACCAGTTGTTTCACCCACAAAAGGTTCCCTATCCCTTTTTTATCCGAACGCATCATGGTGCAGCTAATCCCATGACTGCTTTTCTCTTTTATTAATGAACAAAATTGTTTCATCCGAATAAATTTTAAATTTTTTTTTAATGGCCGGACGGAACTCGCATTTGTTGTGTTTTGTGCTTTAAAATCAAGCAGGTATGAAAAATTATTTTCATACTCGTTTGTGAATATTGCTATACATGCTCGTTTCATCCGAAAATAATTTTTAAATATTTTTAAAATGGACGGATAGCACTCGCCTGTAGCGAGTTTTGAGCCATTGGCAGGCAAACCAGCGGAATTAACTTCAATCCTGTTTGTGTGTTGTGCCACATATGCTCGTTTCATAATCTGCAATTTTATTACGTTTAGAAAATTGCCTTAACCCCTACCGTGTAATAGGTCATTTGAGGAGCGCTGTTAGTATTCAAAATCAAGATATCCTTGTTCTTCGCCAGGGTGAGTAAATTGGAACCACTGACATAAAGGTGCAGGTCCTTTAAATATCCCTGACGAAATGTATTTCTGCCAAATGCATAGGTAAGCTGTGCCCGGCTAAGATCTATCCTGTCTGTTTTGTACAACCAAAAATCGGAATACCTGAAGTTGTTTTCATTACGCAAAGAACTCAGGCGTGGGAAGGTTGCCGAATTTTTGGTCTGCTCGGTCCAGCGATTTAAAACTTCCTTCGAATATTTATCATCACCATCGACCCAGTAGTAATCGCTTGTCTTAACCCCATAACCACCCATCGAACCTGTAGCCAGCACAAACAAGGTCAGTTTCTTATAGGTAAAAGTAAAATGGGTACCAAAAACAAAGGGAGAAATCCAACGACCAATCATGACCTCATCGTTCTGGTCGATGATATTATCACCATTTTGATCGACATACTTGATATCGCCGGGTTTGACCTCACCAAAAAGCTGGAACGGACTATTTTTGATATCATCAACACTGGTAAAGAATCCTTTGCTTTCCAGACCAAAAATTGCGTCGACAGGTTTTCCCGTACGGTTGAGATAATCATAGGCATTTAACTCATCCCGCTTGATAACTTTAGAGGTTACGTATGTACTGTTCCAGCCAATCGAAAATTTAGCATCAGCACTCAATTTCTTATGATAAGTAATCGACAGGTCAAATCCCGTGTACTGATTGGCATTGTAATTGGTAAAGGGAACGTAATCGGACAGGAAACCTGGGTACAGACTTAAGCGCTTAGTAATAAGTCCTTCGTTACGAATCAGGAAGAAATTCCCATTAAAGGCAACGTTCTTCAAAATATTTCCCTCAATACCCAGAACAAACTCTTTACGTGTTGGGAAACTTAAATCGGGATTTGCTCCCCGCAACGAAACAGTAGCAGAGTTGCTGGTATTATTGAGGTTATCGTTCCATGCAAAGTAGCCCTGAGAAGCGTAATAATTTTCATAAAGAAAATAGTCATTAATATCTAAATCGGTTTTGAGCATACTGAGCGAGGTATATGCTTTCAAGAAATCGATAGCATCAATATTTTTAATAAATTCTTCTTCACTGAGCAGCCAGGTAAAACCCACGGAAGGTGAGAAGCCAATTTTATTGCTTTTGGGTAGTTTGGTAGAATTGACCCATACCCCTGTAAGGTCGATACCATATTTCTGCTTGTACCAGTAACTTCCATATAACCCCAGATGTGCATACTTATTGGGTTGATATTCGCCGGTCGACTGTATCTGGATAGCCGAAGCCACTGCCATCAGCGAAAGGCTGTTCTCATCATTGAGCAGCTTATCGTAATTGACCTGAGCTGAGGCACCAAGGTTTCTTCTTTGCCACGAATTATTGATGTTTTCGACCCCCGGTCTATAATCGTTGCCATATTTAATCAAGTTAACCAGACTATCGTTTCGCCATACCGGAGCAAATACTGCATAATTATTATTGATCGACTGATTGTAAGCATTCTGATAATCAGCATGAATATTTGTGGTAAAGCTCAAACCTTCTGTTAATGCACTAAGATCGAAATGCAACTTATTGGTTACCTGCAATACTCGCTGAATATTGTTGTTATAACCTCCTGCATACAGGTCGGCAAATGGGGTATTGAGGTATTCCTGCGATCCCCCCAGAAGATATTTGCCATCAACAATATTACGACTGGTATTTGCTATTTCAAGCACAGAGTCGGTGCGAATCAAGTCCAATGGAATAAGTGGGGTGTACTTAAACGGCAATGTAGTAGCTGCCCGTTGCCAGTAGTTGGTCATAGCCGAACGACGACTGTAAAAAATGGTCGATACGTCGATGGTACTGGAAATGAATTCGTTAAGATTTAGATCGACATTCCCCCTTGCACGGAAAGTCTGATCGTTTTCATTTTTCCCCTCTCCTATTTTCAACAACGAATTGGCCCGCTCGAAGTTAATATTGGTAAAAAAGCGAGCATTCTTATTCCCACCGGAAAATTGTGCCGTAGCCTCCGTACGATTGGTCATCGAACGCAGATATTCGCTGGAATAATAATCAACGTCAGGATACTGATAGCGATTGCCTGTACGGTATTTGGTAATCAGAGAATCGCTATACAACTTTGGCAAGCCATCGTTCACACGAGCCTCGTTATAAAGAGTCATGTAGTCGGTCGAATTTAAATAGGAGGGATACATACGGGGTACACCGAAATCATTGTTTACCCGCACATCAATTCTACGCTTGTAAGCCTCGCCTCTCTTTGTAGTTACCAGTATTACCCCTTTGGCTCCGATACTACCATATAATGCTACTGCATGGGCACCTTTTAACACCGTAATATGTTCAATCTCGTCAACAGTAACATCATCTAAACTACGGGGTACTCCATCGACAAAAACTTGAGCATTTTGTAGCCCCCAGATGTTATTATACCACAATAAACCATTGGTACGACCGTTCAAAGCATCAGCTACCCCAAAAGCATTATCGAAATCTCTAAGATTTTTTGTATCGATAATGGTCACGTCGGTACCCAAATTTTTCTTGTACACATTACGATAGGCCACATTGACAGTAAGTGAACTAAGATCTTGCTCAAGTACTATATCACCCAGGGAAACCTTTGGTTTAATCATTGCAGCCTGAAATCCATCGGCCGACACATACAATGAAATTGAATCGGCTACACCGGAGAGTTCAAAATGTCCAGTGGTGTCTGTTATAGCCATAATTTTACCCGTTTCGTTGGTGATCAGTGCATTGGCAATTGGCTTCCCCTCTGAGGTGACCACACGGGTTTTCAGGTTTACATTCTGACCGTTAGCCATAAACCCGGCAAAGAACAGCAGATATAAAACCAGGAAGGGTATTTTATATTTACTTGTATGATGTTTCATAATCCGTAATTTTAATGGTTAAATAAATGATTACCAGCCAGGATTTTGTGGAAACTCTGGATAGAGGTTCACATCTTTGGTTGGGAAAGGCAACCAGTAATGCTTTTTCTCTACCACCCGAACCATCACGGTTCGCTCCTTCATATTGATGGGTTTTGTGTTGGGAGGCGTGCCACTGCGATCGAAATCAATGGCTGTTTTGACCCGGTACTTCATATCCTCGGCCAACAGCCAGCGACGAAGGTCCATAAAACGAATGTTTGCTTCATAACACAGTTCAACAGCTCTTTCGCGTATGAGTTCCTGCATAAAAGCTTCCTTAGAGGTAAGATATTTATCGTGTACATTGGGTACGCCAGCACGGGCACGTACTGTATTTACTGCATCAGCTGCCGTAAGTACATAATCGGGATTACCGGGATAATAACTTTGCGGAGTACCGTAACCATGCAATACAGCCTCGGCATACATGTAGTACACGTCGGCAAGACGCAGGTATGCTGGTAATACAATAATATTACGTCCTTCAGCATCAATATTATTATTAGTTAGGTTCATAAACTTACGCAACAAATAACCGCTGCGACTGCCAGTACCATCATCGCGATAGTTACCGCCATTGTATAGGTTGGCATAACGTACATTATCGTTAGCGCTGGTTCCACCCTTTACTACCTGAACTCCATCGTAAACAATAAACTTGTAAAAACGTGGGTCACGATTGCTCCATGGGTCGGTTGCATCGTACCCCGACTCAGGATCGTCAATAGGCAATCCATTGGCCATACCAAAGTTTTTAACATAATTATGTGCAGGCGAAATCATGTTACCATCGCCCCCCAAAACGGGAGGGAAGAACAACGAGAAGTTTGAGTAGTAATCAGGAGCACCCCCATAGTTAGGAGCTGCCAGAAGATGCTCGGGAATCCCGGGGAGTTTATCGTTAAGGGTATAAAAATTCTCCTCATAACGTTCCCATTCGATTAATTTATAAGGAGCCTGCCCGGTATATGATAGGTACAAACACTGATAGAAAGCCTCAGCAGCTTTTTTGCAAAGCTCGACATCATAGCTGGCATTACCGGTTGAAACCAGATTCATCAAGGGGCTGGCAGCATACAGGTAATTTTTACCGAGATAGGCCAATGCCACCGATTTGGTTATACGCTGGTAATTATTGCCAAGGGTACGTTGCCCTACTGGCGATTTATCCCAATCGACAGGTAGCAGTTGGGCTGCTTCTTCAAAATCCTGAGCAGCACGCAAAGCTACTTCACGATAGCTTAACCTGGGGAGATTCATTTTTTCCGAAGCCAGGTCCTTATCAATGTAAGGTATTCCACCCCAGAAACTCATGATCTGGAAATGGAAGAAGGCTCTAAAAAACAGAAGCTGCCCTTTAATAACACGCTTTTCTTCATCCGTAGCTGCTACCAACTTATCGATATTTTGTAGGCCAATGTTACATTTTCTGATACCATACCACGACAAATCCCATAAATTTTTGGTGTGGGCGTTGTTATCGGTATTAGCACCATCAGCTGGATTACCAAGGTAGCTTTGCGACCATCCGTTACCATGTTGCCATGCCCAGTAATCGCCATTATCAAAAGCAACCGTTAAACGCCAGTTAGCCCCTGTAGTGGCTAATAACTCATCGGCTATGTTCCAGTCAGCAACCCACGTTGCTTTGGTATAATCAGGAATACAGTGGTACAACTCTTCGACAAATCCTTGAAAACTACGGAAAGTACCAAAAACTTCTTTTTCCGAAATTTCGGCTTCAGGGGCTTTATCGAGATACTCTTCACAGGCTGGCAAAACCGCCAACAATAAAACCAGGATAGAGTAGCGAAGTATTTTAATATGCTTCATTGTCTTCATATTCAACGTTTTTTTAAAGGGTTATTTTTAATCCCAAATTGATACGACGCACGGTTGGGTATGTACCCATAGCGCCCCATTGTCCGAGGTTCGACTCACGGTCATCGGGCATCTTGGTCCACAAATAAAGATTGTTACCATTGAGGAATATCTTTAATGATTTAAGTCCATACCTTTGAATACCTTTTGAGTCAATGGTATAAGCAATTTCAGCATTTTTCAACCGCAGATATGATCCATCGTATGCGTAGAAATTTCCGTAATAGTCCCACACTGTAGCCCAGCGAGGCATAAATGAGTGTGCCTTGGGATTCTCCTTCGACCAGAACTCACCCTGGTCGTATAAAATATCGGTTTTAACCGCAAAATTTGCGTACGACATGTAACGTGTTACGTTATTTACTCCATAGAATTGAACCATGAAACTAAATCCTTTATAATCGAAGCCTATCGTAGTATTATAGGTATTCTGTGGACGTTCGGGATAACCATTAGGAACAACGTCATAATCGTCAATAACCCCATCGGCATTAAAGTCGATGATGTTGTAATTCCCCGGCAGTTTCTGATGGTCATTGGTTTTCACCGGAGTACTACCGTATACTTCATTCCAGGTATTGTAATATTCGGTGATTACATGCGAACGAAATTGTCCAATAGAATATCCTGCTTGCTTTTGATAATCGTCGAGCAATTCAGGGTCATTGCGTTCAAGAATTTTGTCCACCGCATGACTCATATTAAAATTGATGTAGGGACGAAAACCTCCGGGGAAAGTCTTGCTGATTCGAATTTCCCATTCAAACCCTTTCACTTCAACTTTACCCAGATTAGCCACAGGAGCTGTACCTCCAAAATAAGAGGGAATAGCACGATCGGAGCCAGCTACCAGAATATCGGTTCGATAATCGTTGAAGAAATCGAGAGAACCTTCCACCAACGAATTAAAAAATCCATAGTCGACCCCTATATTGGTTTTTCTAACTTTTTCCCAGTGTAACTCGGGATTACCAATTACCGCTTCTCTGTACCAGGTGTAGGGGCTGGTTGAATAGTTATTTAAGCCCAGCGCCGAAGCACCACCAGCAGCCCATTGCGACAGATACAACCAGCGACCGACATTGGATATATCGTCGTTACCAATATAGCCATACGAAGCACGTACCTTCAACCGATTGATCCAGCTAAGATTATCTTTTACAATTTTTTCGTCGGCAATAGACCAGCCCACGGCCGCTGAAGGAAAGAAATCGAATCGATATTTGGGACCAAACTTTTCAGAACCATTGTAAGCACCATTGATTTCGAGGAAATAGCGAGCATCAAAATTATAGGTCACGCGGAATACCCAGTCCTCACGATAGTGTGGAAACTCACTCCCGGTAGCCAGCTTATCACGGCTGAAAAGTCCCATGGCAGTAAAATCGTGACGGTCGAATTTCCGGGCATAATTGAGTTGCATCTGATAAAACATTTTACGCAATGTTCTACTATTATCCATTTGATCGCTACGAACCGACCATTGGGGAAGTACATAGTCGTATTTGATGGCCCCCGTTGTATTTTTGTAAAATACCTGACCATCGGGCGAAATCCACTTTTGATAGGCACTACCATCATCATAAATACCCCCTACCGAGACAAACTGATTGTCCATAGCAAAGGTTCCTTTTACATTCAACCCTTTTAACAACATGCCCAGGTCTTGCGTAAGGGTAAAATCGGTATTTAAGCTCGTGGTTTTACGATTGCGAATACCCGTATTGGACACAATTCTAAGCGAGTTTAAGGCCTGAACATCCTGCAACCAGTAACCCCAGTATCCATCACTATACTGAACAGGGAAAACATCTGGGGCGGTGGTATAAGCATTTTGCCATATGGTATACTCAAAATCGCTCCAGGTTTCCTTTTGATTTGCATATATACCTGCCAAATTGGTCGAAAGGGTGGTAGTATTGGTTAAATTAAAGTCAAGGTTGCTTCGAATATTCAATCGATTGTATCCATATCCCGGCGTATAGCCTTTATTATTTTCCCTGACCCTTAGCACGTCCCCTTCATTGATAATGTCCAGGGCATTATAATATTTTACGAAAGGAGTTCCTCCCGATATACTTATATTATTATTGTATGAAAACGCATAATCCTTGAACGATTCTTTTTGCCAGTCGACATTTGGATAACGTTCGGCTTCTTCCTGGTTGGCAGGATTTCTGTATTTATTAAGCTCGGGAATAGGGGTAATGTAATCCCAGGAAGAAGGACTTAATCCCAGTTCTCGCTCAATGGCGATGTTGCGGTACCGAAGCGCATCGTAAGCATCATATTTGTTTGGAAGTTTCGAGGGCACCTTCATGGTCACATTCGAACTTACCGAAATATTGGCTTTACCTTCCGTACCACGTTTGGTCGTTACCAATATTACACCATTGGCACCTTTTACCCCAAAAACAGCGGTTGCAGACGCATCCTTCAACACCGAAATACTCTGGATGGAATTAATATCAAGTCCATCGAGCGAACGCTCTATTCCATCGACCAATACCAATGGTTTGGCATTATTCCATGTAGCTTGCCCACGAATCAAAATTATGGGGTCTTCCTGACCAGGTTTACCGGTACCCTGCATTGTAACAACCCCCGGTAAATTACCCGTCAGCGTTGAAGCAACGTTAGTCACACCGCCGGTTCTCACCAGAACATCCCCCTTGGTCTGGGCAATGGCACCCACCACACTTTCTTTTTTCTGGCTACCATAACCTACCACAATAACATCCTCTAACTTCACTTCTGTCTCCTTCAATACCACCTCAAGGGTACTCACTTCACTTACATCAAATTCCTGACGTTCCATACCCAAAAAAGAAATTACCAGTACATTGCCCTTTCCCTCGGGTACATTTATGGAAAATTTCCCCTCCTGATTGGTCAATGTCCCAATGGTAGTACCCTTAATCATAACAGTAGCCCCCACTATTGGTGCCCCTGTTACATCCTTTACAGTACCACTCACCGTCTTGCTCTTCTGTGCATACATTGTAGCTGGAATACATAGCAGTAACCAGACTACCATCCGTAGCACCCATTTCATTGCACGTGTAGCATAGTAGTTGTTTTCCATCCGAAAATAATTTTTAAATGGTTTTTAAATAGGTCGGATGAAACTCACATGTATTAACCCCGAACCACTTTACAGGCATTATGGTATACTTATCATCATGCTTGTTTGTGCCCAGTGCAATACATGTTCGTTTCATTTTTTTTAAGCTAATATTTGGTCATTGAAATTTTCCCTGCTAAGTAATTGGATTCACAAGCAAAGCCCTATAATTTTTTTTTCATTGGCTATCAATTTTCTTTCATTTTTGACATATCGTTACATATTATTGATTTTCAATAATTTAAATAATAATTTTTACCAAACACAAGCAAAATCAAATTTTTTAAGAAATACATCATTCCAAAGTTGAATACGACATGAAACAATTGTTACAGTCATTGAAAGAATATTTACATAAGTTCTGGGCTTGATGAACGTACATTTGAAGCATAAACTCAAAAACAATAATGCCATGAAAAGATTAATTACTACATTCACAAGCATGCTGTGTATGGCAACTGTTGTATTCAGTCAGGTAAAGCCTGCTGCTAACGACCAGCGACATTTGTGGAACTTTGAAGATGACACGCCTATGGACCAAATTGGGGAAGCCCATGGCGAACTGGATGAGGTAGCCACCATTCACAATGGTGTACTCGACCTGTCCGATACAGCTAAGAATAGCGGTTATCTTATCTTACCTGCCGACGTCATTAACCTAAAAGATTATAAGGCTGCATCGATTGAAATATGGTGTCTGCCATATACCAGCCTTAATTCGCCCAACCCCAATATGCTCTGGAGTTTTGGACAAGCAGGTTCTGTAGGTAGAAATTATTTATTTTTCACTCCTGGGCGCTGGGGTACAGGGGTTGCCGCTCGCATGTCGGTGGGCGAAGATGCACCCTGGTCTAATGAAGACGGACTAAGTTTCAATGCCAACATCGGCGACTCGGCCTGGCATCATTATGTGATAACCATCGACACCAACAACATCATGAAACTATATGTAGATGGTGCCCTGCTAAAATATGGGGAAGACTCCACTGCTGCCATCGACACGCTCGATGCAAATCATGTGCTGTCAAAAGTATCGAACGAAAGTGCTTTTCTGGGCAAAAGCGTTTATGCCGACCCTAACTGGAAAGGCTTAATCGAACTCTATGCTATTTGGGGCACTGCATTAAGCGAAGAAAATGTATTGTGGCTGTATCAGCAAGGGGCTAAAAGGGGAGCTATTGTGAATGTAAAAAATCCATCTTCCCAGAGCCAACAATTTACCGTCGTTGTTAAAAACAATCGATTGTATATACCTGCACTGGCCAACAATAACCCTGTACAATTAAGCATTTATAATGCAATGGGCGCTTTGGTATATCGCAACCTTAAGTTTTACAATGGCGATGCTGTTAACTTGAAAGAAGGAATGTACATTGCAAAAATTGGATTGAACAATAATTATGTAACGGTAAAATTTATAAAGTAATATAATCCTTTAAAACCAGCATGTAGGCACGGGATGCTTGTTATAATTCTTTCAAAGCGGTCTCCCTACAACCCACCTGCATGCTGATTTTTAAAATTTACCTTCGTATAATGAGCTTTTCAAAATACGATTTTCCACCAACACTAATAACCTGAACCATATACAATCCATTCGGTAACGAAATTTGTAGATGTTCGTTCATCTGTCCAACGCTAATTCCTCGATAAACTAAAGCCCCGCTACTATTGTAAATGCATATTTTTTCGATTGGATCGTTGCCCTGTATCCATATCTCATTTCGGGCAGGGTTGGGGAAAATTGCATATCGACCTTCATTTAGTGTTGCTATGTTATTTCCGTTATAGCATCCTTCGGCGACGCCTCCCTTACCTGATGGTTTTTTCCCGGTATTGGTAATATACCATTTATCAATGGCTACGCCGTTTTCGCGATAGCTGACTGTTAGGGTATGCTCTCCAACATCAAAGAAAAAAAGCGTATCGTTAGCGTTTGACTGATGGTGCACATCGTCCCATGCCCACGAGGAACTGTTGGGAATATTGTCCCATACCATCCAATCTCCATCATCTACGCGCACCCAGAACGAATCGTCATTGGGCGTTGGTGCCAATACACGCCCCCATATTTTGTACTTCCCTTTTTCAGTAATATTAAATTTATACTGTAGAAGCTGTGACATATCGGTAGCGGAGCTATCGGTCGATTCATACGCAGGATTTACCATCAGGTAATAACCATTTGAAGCAAGATCATCGGATATTAAATCCCATTGGTCACCCAATGCTGTACATTCTGCCTCCAACCAGAGTTGAGTAGTCTTGTTACTTTTAATTGTTACAACAAGGGTATCGAAGCTGGTAGATCCGTCATTATCGGTTATCGATAATAAAAATGTGTGGGTACCAATATTCAGTTTTAAAGTCAACTCAGCCTCATTGGATATTTGGTAGCCATTTCTTGCCCAATTAAACTTACTTATCACCCCGTCTATGTCATAACTTTTTAAGGCAGATATGTTCACAAAAACACCACTTCCCACAGTATCGAGGATAGTTGTATCATTCCCAGCAATGGCTATAGGTGGCAGATTCCCATATCGCCCGCCTTTTCCCGAATGGGTTGTAAAAGTAGTAATACTCATCGCATCGACTGTAGCAGTAAACTGCCCCTGATGGATTTGAATAATCCCGTCATTTTGCATTTTTTTTGTTGCTGACGAGGTAAATTGTACCAGAGAATCAAAGCTCGATGGCAAGCCTGCAATGTTGAAATTAATCGCTACTGCATTAGTATTTGTATTCACCACCACAATCACCAGCGAGCTATCGGTTCTAAAGGCTGTTGTTGACACCTTATTAAGATTGTTTGACTTTGAAAGTATTCTTCGAAAACCTGGACGAATAAACTTGGAGAAATGCGACAGGACATACCCCTTATCAGTAATGTTACCTGCATCATCGATTAATCCATAGAAACGTCTGATATACCAGTACACGTAAGCACTCATATTGGCTTGCATGCAGGCATTAACCTCATTGGCAAATACCATAGCCAATGCCCAGGTATTGCTTTCAGGTTTGTCGCTACCCAACAAATGTTCGGTCATCCATATTTCTTTACCTTTCTGTACTGCTAAAGGATAGCTGTAGTTGCTTATGGGCGTACCATAAATATGTGTACCAAGAATAGCAATTCGCGCATTTGCCAATGAGTCATTTAATAGGGGATCGATGAAGCTGCGGCTGAATCCATAGGACTCTGGAGCAATAATAGGTGCTTGAATGAGATGTCCTTGCTCTTTCAAAAACTTTATCATCGCTTGCGAAGTCCAGGTCGTCCATCCATGCCAATCGGGTTCGTTTTGAATGGATATAGCATACAAAGGAACCCCACTGTCGGCCATAAAGGATATAAACTTGTTGAGATGTTGCGCATAATCATCGTAATACTCTTCCAGAAGTTCATAGTCGGTTTCATTGTTATAGGTTCCCTTCACCTTGCGCATGTAAGAAGGAGGATTCCAGGGGGAAGCAAAAACAATAGCCCCTTTGCTTCTTGCATATCGGGCTATGGATAACTCATTTTTCCAGGCCATGGTATCCTCACTGATTTGCATACGAAATATGCTTAACCCCATCTCGCCCGGGTCATTATCAAATGCCTTTTCCATCATGTCGGGGGTAAGCTCTCGGCCTGTCCAGGACGTTATGTGAATTCCCCCAAATCCTCTGATAATTTGGTAGATACTATCAAAGTACACACTTATCTGCTGCGCATCAATCCTACCGCCCAGCAACAAAGGAATGATACCTATTAGAGAAAAAATTACCTTTTTCATGCCTTCAATATAATTGGTTATAAATTAACTTACAATTTATTTGTATGCACATACAAGCTGCTCTTAACAGACTGCTTTTCTTAATAAATTTCCTCTGCTTTGATTTTACTTGATTACAATTTTTTGCCTGTACCTGATCTTGTTCCCTTCTATTTCCATCATATATAGCCCAGGGGACAAAGACAAAGCCAATTGCAAAAACCTGGTAGGATTAATCCGTTTGCGAAACACCTCAGTACCCTGCAACGAAGTTATACGAACCAAATTGAACAACTCATCTGCAGCAACATTAATATGTCCATCGGAGGGATTAGGATAAACTTCAACGATAGGATAATCGGCCACCGAATGGGTGCCGGTGGGGACTGTTAGCAACAAATTGTAGAAATTTTCTAATTTCCCGTAATAAACACTTTGCAGGTTCCCATTTTCGTACGATAAATAGATGGTGTCGCCAGTTCTGGCTGCAGGAGAAAAAGTTATTTTAACCGTATCGTGGGCAACTACTAAACTGCTAACACTTGCATGCTTTCCATTGATAAATATCGAAAAAGCCGAAGCAGGATAATTAACCTTTAAAATGGGTTTATCGAATTTTAAATGAATGATGGAAAAACCCGTACCTTTTTTTAGTACCTCGGCATTGCGCAATTGTAACGGATAACCTCTTGCTATATTTTGCACAGGTGCATCGAGAAAAGCATTGAGCACACCACCATTTACGGCAGTTATATCGTTCAAGGGGTAGGACAAATCAAGGGTATCCTCATAATAAAACCGCTCGGAAAAACCCAGTGTATAACTTAAAGAATCCACCCCACATCGACATCCAGAAGGATTTTGTGTTATAGTAAGGTTTTTTCGTAGGATAAATCTTGAACACTGTTCTTCAGTAATTTGTATTTTTTTGGAGAAAGTAATTTTAACGCTATCGCCATTCAGGTTTGATTGTATAGTTTTAATCAATGGCCTTGCCCCCACCATGCGATGATCTACCCATAAATTATTGAAATCCTGCAAGGGCAGACTATCGACCGATAATACATTACCCGATGTATACGACAGCGCAAGGGTATCATCAATGGCAAGGGGATTTTGGAGATAGATTCTTAAAAGGCTGGGATTTTCTTTGTTGACACGAACACTGTCAATATTTTCAGCAATGCCATTAACATACACCGTAAATCCCCTCAGGCTATCGCTCGCAACGATAGGATTAGTTACCACTACTTCTATGCTTTTGCCATCGGCCGACGAAGCTGCACTCGTCACGCGGGGAGCCTGCACTGGAATAAATCCGAACCACTTCAATTGCATCAAACGATTCGCCTGTACGCCCAAAAACCTTAAGTATACATCATGCCGTCCAGTTATTCGTTTTGTCTTAGCCTTAAAAACACGAAATTCGTTCCATCCACCGGTTGACGTAACGTTACAGGCAGCCACCTTTTCGCCGGTATCAATGGAATCAAGCCAGACCTCAATTACGCCTCCTGTCACAGAAGAAGCCACAAACTCAACCGAATCGCATGCAAATGCATAGGTACCTGTCCCAAATTCAACACCAGCAAACAGTGCCCAGTCGTTGTGATGAATGCTATCCAGTACATAACTACCATCGCTGGAAATAGTCCGCCAGGTACCAAATTCATTAGCCGGGCATTCAGCCAGTATTGGGGTATAGGCATCGCGGTAAATGTATAAATCGAAAAAGGCACTGCGATTTTGCACATAAAGCCCCTGCCGAGTACCTGTAAAAGTGGAAAAATCGGAATATGAATCTATCGCCGAAATATCAAATGTTCTCTCAAAAGGTGTCCAGCTTGTTCCATCTTTACTATAATAAGCCATGATGATATGGTTGACACGAACCAGCTTCAACCATACAATGCTTCCAGCCAGGTTATCCGCTTGATAATAATCGTCGTTAAAGGAGAAACGTATTATCCTTCTACCCAAAGCATTGACAGTACTTACCAGCTTTACAAACATTTTTTCATCCCCTCGCATAATAACCAACCCGGCTTCATCCTGTGGACTTTGCGGTTCAAAATCGACACGGGTAATCAAAGAATAATTGTGTTCACCATCATTTTTCGAAAGCAGATTAAATCTTCTTGTCTTTGGAGAAAGCCGCAACCAACCGGGTCGCTCGGTTAGCGAAAAAAGGTTCGCTGGCGTATAACCATAGAATTGCCACTCTGGATTTAAGTTACCTGATTCAAAAAAGTCGGACTTCGGAACCATCCAGGGTATGCCACTACTTGGTAAACGTGGTGCAGTAAAATGGGTGTTTATTGGATACATTGCAGTGGGCTTACCATTTGCGTCGTAAAATACCTGGTTAAGTAGCCCCTGCCGACCCTGTCCACGCCATTCGCCTTTTGCATAAAGGGGATGAACTACCCAAAAGGTACTATCTGATGCCATTACCACAGCCGAACTATGGTTGGGACTGGTAAATAGCGAGGTGGGTTTCAATGGGTCATTCTCATTGAAAAAATCGCCCAACATTTCCCACGCCGAGGCATCAGCAGTGAGGGTTTTACTTCGCATCACTTTTTGCCCCCCACTCAAATCGCGGGCAAAAGAGTAATAGTAATATCCCTTGTACTTCCATATTACCGGCCCCTCAGCCCAGCTATATGGTAATTCTGGAACCGGATTTAACCAACTAAGATTGTATACCACACCGGTTGGCTGGCCATCAGATCCTAATTCCACAATACCATTATTGGGTTGGCCATTTTTTACCACCAGATACCATTTACCATCGTCATCAATAAAAATGGAATTGTCGTACCCCAACGAATAGGGCAATTGGGGCGGATTGTTTACCCTTACGGGCACACTCCATGGCCCTTCGGGACTGTCGGCCGTGGTAAAATACATCGTATTGGCACGCGAAAAATAATGCCAATATTTATTGTGGTGATATACCATCTGTCCCCCCCAACAACCCCCGCCAGGTGCATCGCCAAAACCCGACCAGGTTGCACTTACCGGCTTCGAAATTACACGCCAATGTACCATATCGGTAGAATGGTATAGCTGGGGCTCAAGATTAAACGATGAACCTGTCGTATAATAATCATTCCCGATTTTTGTTACGGTACAATCGGGATGATCGCCTGGTATAACCGGATTCTTATAGGTCAAAAAAGAAACCGACTGCGAACAAACTATAATGCTGCCATGCAGCAGTATAGTAAACGCTACAAAGTATCTGAAATAAGCAATCATTATTGTTTTTGCACAAAGTTACCCTGTTTACCAATGACCACCTGTCAATTTTCTTTCATTCTCTACGACATTCCTTTCATCTTAAATGTATAAATTACACTTTTTTTGTCACCGAACAACGACGGGAAAAATTTTCTGTCTCTGCCAGCAAAATTTCTCGCCTTTTAGAGTAAAATTGTATAGGAAATGGGTAGCATTCGTGCTAAGCATTAAGGCTGAAACCTGCCCCTGTACCAATAACCAGAATAATAATTTTACCTACAAATTATTTTTACAGCAATAAACACCTCACCCCGCCTCACAGCACCTCTCATTTATAACCTCACCCCGTCCTGGCGGACACCCCTCTCCTTGGAAAGGAGAGGGGATGGGATAGAGGTGCCATCCCATTGCTACCAAAAGAGCCACCCCTACGGGGTTGGAAGAAGTAAAATTTTAGCGTCATACCCGCCAATAGATAGGTTGATATAAAATCTGACCTTTCCTTACCGGACACCTCTCGCCTACAACCTCACCCCGCCCTTCGGCCACCCCTCTCCTTGGAAAGGAGAGGGGCTGGGGGTGAGGATTGAAAGAAGAGAGGGAACGGGGGTGAGGTTTTTGATAGGCTGTGGTGAGGTACTTCCAATTGCTACCAATATCCCACCCCTACGGGGTTACAACAAGGTCGGTAATTTTTTCCACAGTTTACTGTCCGTCAACGTGGGGTTACATGCAGTTCCATCCAACCAATTAAAAAAAATATTTTCGGATGAAATATTTTTGATAGATTTTGATAAAAATGTTATAGTGAGCCTCCAACCTGCAATGTATTTTTGGCGTGCTAACCAATTAAAAATTAAAAACATGAAAACAAACAAATGGTATTTACTACCCACGATGGTGGTATGTTTGCTCGCAGTTAGCTGCAGCAAGGATAAAGAATCCGAAGACATTCAGCCCCAACGCCAAAGTCACCTGAAAGGTTATCAATCGGGCACCAATAACGGCTATTTCTGGTCGTTATGGACCAGCGATGGATTAACGGGGAGTGTAAATTACAGCAATGGTTCAGGCGGCAATTACAGTGTCTCCTGGAACTGCAATGGTAACTTTACCTGTGGTAAAGGTTGGAGCACTGGTTCAAAAACCAGAGTGATAGGCTATAATTGCGGAGCTTACACGCACAATGGTGGAGGAGGTTCGTTTGGATACTATGGATGGTGTCGTAATCCCCTCATGGAATACTATGTTAATGAGAAGTGGGGTCCCGTACGACCGGCAAATGGAAGTTCTCTTCGTACATTTACCAGTGACGGAGCCACATACAACGTATACACCGCATGGCGTTCAAATGCACCGTCGATAGATGGAACCCAGAGCTTCCGGCAAATTTACAGTACCCGTACCTCACAGGCACCCACAGGCACCAATCAAACCATTACTTTTGCCAATCATGTTAATGCATGGGCAGCAGCAGGATATCCCCTCGGCAGTGATATGTCGCCCGCTGCAATATTACTCACTGAAGCTTGGGGACAGAGTAACGGTTATGTGAATGCAACCGTATGGGAAGCTGGTAGTTCCAGCGGAGGCGGTTCCAGTGGTGGAGGCAGTAGCTCATATAATATCAGCGTAAGAGCACGAGGCACCAGTGGCAGTGAACAAATCCGTTTAAAAGTAGGCGGAACTACTGTGGCTACCTGGACATTAAGGACATCAATGGCAACCTATACCGCATCTACAAGTCTTTCGGGCGGAATACTGGTTGAGTTCTTTAATGATGCCAGTGGTCGCGATGTCCAGGTCGATTATATTCAGGTACCCAGCGGAACCTGGCAAGCCGAAAGTCAATCCTACAACACAGGCGTATGGAACGGATCCAGCTGCGGCGGTTCTAATAGTGAATGGTTGCATTGCAATGGAGCTATTGGTTTCCCAGCCTATCGATAAAACACAGCTAAAAAAAGAAACCATTTGGCCTTTTTTACAGTTATCGCACTGCCCGGATTCAGGCCGGGCAGTGTATTAATTTTTTTTGCAGAAAAACACTTAACCATTTGCTATTATGAAACAATGTATTTTTTTTCTGGCAGTTCTTTTATTCCCTTTCATGGGCTGCATGAAAAAAGAAGTTGGTAATATGATTCTTGTCAAAGGGGGGACTTTCAAAAACAAAAAATCAAATTATTATGAGAAAAATATAACCGTTCGTGATTTTTACCTCGGAAAATATGAAGTCACTCAAAAAGAATGGACAGAAATAATGGGATATAACCCCTCAAAATTCAAAGGCAACAGCTTGCCTGTGGAAATGGTAAGCTGGTATGAATGTGTTGAATTTTGTAATCGCAAGAGTATTAAGGAAGGTTTCCAACCTTATTACAATATCGATAAAGAGAATATAGATTCTGTCAATAAAAATGAACTGGACAGTATCAAGTGGATAGTTACCATTAACCCCAATGCCAACGGCTATCGTTTACCCACAGAAGTCGAATGGGAATATGCAGCAAGTGGTGGACGAAAAAGCAGGCATTATACCTACAGCGGCAGTAACTATGTTAATAATGTTGCCTGGTATTGGAGAAACTCAGGGGACAGTATCCTAAAAGATTACTGGTACTGGCCTGCTATTGAAAAGAACAATTGTCGGACTAAACCTGTTGGTTCCAAAAAATCCAACGAATTGGGACTATACGACATGTCGGGGAATGTTAGGGAATGGTGCGAAGACTGGTATCAGGACTACAATACCGATATAGGATATTACAGAGTCCAACGCGGGGGAGGCTGGATAGGCGATGCGCACGCCTGCGTTATATCGTTCAGGGGTAAATTTGAAGCTAGTGGTAAAGGCCCTGACCAGGGTTTTCGACTTTGTCGTTCGGCATACAACGTGCCCAAAAACTAATTTCACCCGCAAAACCCACAACCATTATTTTGTTAAAAATTTGGAATTATTGTCCCCCATGATGCCTCACAAAAATCATGGCTGATTATTCATGGGGGCTTAAGATATCACTGAAACAACTTTCTAAAAGAATGAATGATTTTAGTATACCCCGTCAAATCTTATTTAGTACAATACTTGCAAACTAGGATAGGAATTAATAATTCGGTTTCCACTCAACCTGTTTAATATTGAGCGCTTTAACAAAAAACTGTGAGAGCATATACAGATAATCCGACAGTCTATTAAGATAGGCTACGATAATTTTATCAGTATTATATTTATCGCTCACCAGAGCTACCTGACGCTCTGCCCTACGACATATACTGCGTGCAACATCGCAATACGAAACCAACGGATGCCCCCCTGGTACGGTCACTGAATAGCCCCCCATGAGTATTGCATCGATTTTATCTATCTCTCCTTCAATCAGCTCAATATCCTGCTGACTAATAACAGGTTTACGCCCCGAATAACTTTCCGACAGGATAGCGGCACAACTCAATAAGTTATTCTGGATGATGGTGAGTTTCTCCGAAATATTCGGCCAAGAGGTTAAATCACGCAAAATACCCAGATAGCTGGTCAATTCCTCCAATGCGCCTAATGCTTCTATATGATCATCATACTTTGGAAGACGTAATCCATTTCCAATTATTGTGGTGCCATCATCACCCTTTCTTGTGTAAATGCGGTTAGCCATAACTTATCTTTTTATTCTTTTAACATTGATATCACACCTATTGTTCAAACTTCTAAAGCTTTATGCGAACTTTGTTAATACCATTAAACTTACAGGACTACTCGCTGAAAAGCCACAGCCAGCATGTTGACAAGCAAATAAAAATTAATTCCTAAAAAAACCTCACGCAAACGTTGGGATACAGTCGTTTCGTTCCCAACCAGGTAACGAACAAACATAATAATCAGTACTATATTGGCAAAAACAATAAGCCATACAATGGCGGTCGAACGAATAAGACCTACCACCGGGAATGACAGAGAAAAAACAGTGGTAATCATTATCCACGGGAAAGTGATCCAACATAAGTTTTCCAACGGAAACACCCTTTTGATGGAGGCATAACCGGCACGCTCGTAATCATCGGCAAATTTGAGTAAAAGTATCCAGAAATGAAGAATTTGCCAGAAGAACAGGAATAAACCCAGCATCCATACCCGGATATCGACAAGCGAAGCACCTGCTGCCGACCATCCAATGAGGGCAGGGATGGCCCCTATAATGGATCCAGGAATTATGGCAAAGGCTGTATATCGTTTAAGTGGCGTATATACTGCATTGTACCAAAACACATTAGATAGTGCCAACACGGCAGGTAGCCATCCTGTAAAAACAAATAATACAGTTGCACCTACTAAAATCGAACCAATAGCAAGCCACAAGGCAAAGTCCGCATTAACTCTTCCCGATGGAATCGGACGATGACGCGTACGTTGCATGAGCGCATCAAAATGCCTTTCCTGCCAATGATTCAAACTGGCAGACCCTCCAGCCACCAGAAAGACTCCCACACCCACTGCAAACAATACAAGGGTATCGATAGTTTTAACGGCTAAAAGATATGCAGTAACTGCCGTAAAAACCACCATTACCGAGATACGGTGCTTCCATAACTCTGGTACTACGTACAAATTTGATTTCAATACGCCCATACCCTACTTCTGATCACCACTTTTCTTCAAATATTCTACAATAGCTTTTATTTCTTCATCTTTAAGCACTCCTTTGTACGAACGCATAACATTAGGCATATAGCCTTCCTCAACTTTTGCATTTGGGTCAAGAATCGATTCTTCGATATATTTTTCGTCAACTACAATGGTTTGTTTCTTACCATCGGAGGTAATCACTGTTTTTTTAGCACCCCATAAACCTTTAAACGAAGGCCCCACAAGCTTTGTCCCATCCTTTGAATGACAGCTGTAACATCCATTATTTCGCATGATAGCGTCCCCATCGGCTGATGAGGTAGCAACCTCGAGGTTGGCCATAATACTATCAAATTCCGCAGTAGGCACTACCTTCACCTTTGAATACATATAGGCATGACGCATACCACAATAGGCCGAGCAAAATATATCGTATTCTCCTAGCTCGGTCGCCTTAAACCAGGTATAATTATTTTTTCCAGGCACCACATCCTCCTTAATACGAAAAGCTGGTATGAAAAAACCATGTAAAACATCGGGCGAGTAAAGGTTCAGCCTAACAGGCTTATTCAGCGGAACATAGAGCGTTGTTGCTACTTTCCCATCGGGATACTCAAATTGCCAATCCCACATACGTCCGATAACTTTTACCACAAGAGCATCCTTGGGTGGTTTACGCAGTGGTATATAATTCTTCCACCCGATATAAAACATAGCCAATACAATAATCAAAGGAATCGTAATCCACAATACTTCGAGCCATGTCCTCTCCTTAACCTGCACCGCGTTTTGATGTCGCTTTCGATTATATCGTGCCACAAACAAAATCATCAAAACGGTGATTAGAATTAAGAAAAAAATATCGATACCCAGAATAAAATAAAAGGTTTTGTCAATCTTCTCAACAAAATTTGAGGCACCGTATGGCATTCCGTAATTCATATCTTCAGTTTTTACCGGAACAAATAATCAATATAGGTTATGATAATGATCAGTGCAAACAGCACAATAACCATTCCTACCAAAATTTTAGTAAGTAGGTTCTCATATTTTAGATGCATAAAATAGGAGAGCACCAGGTAACCTTTCAAGCAGGCAACCAAGAGAGCAATTGTAACATTCCATGCTTTCAGATCGAAAGAGGTAATCTCTATCGTCACAAAAGTTAAACCCAACAATACCACTAAAACAGTAGCTAATGTGCGGTATGGCGTAATATGAGCCGATGTTGAATGATGTTCCGTCATAGCATCAGGTAATTAAATATAATAAAGGAAAAAGGAAAATCCAGATCAGGTCAACCAGGTGCCAGTAAAGTGCAGCGTTTTCAAGGAAAACAAACTTCTCGGCATGTACTTTCCCGGCTTTTATTCTACGTTCAACAACAATCAAAATAATCATCCCCACTGTTACATGCAAGGCATGCAGTCCGGTCATGGCAAAGTAAAGCCCATAATAAAGGATATGACCATGTTCGAGCTTGCGTAAAAGTTCTGACCCAGGATAAATATCGTGCTCAAACTTGGCACCCCATTCAAAATACTTGTTAACCATAAAAATGAGTGCGCATAGAACCGTTAGCCAGATAAGTTGACGACTCAGCTTAACCTTATTTTCCTGTAAAGCAGTTAGCGCCATTGCAACAGCCATACTACTTACAAGTAGCACAATGGTATTGACAGCACCAAAAACAACATTGAGTTCGAGCGAGGCCTCATGAAACTGGGTATGATACATGGCACGGTATACGGCATAAACCAGAAAAAGCCCACCAAACAATAGAATCTCAGTAAATATAAACAGCCACATACCCAGCTTGGCAGCCTCATCGTCGCGATGTTCCAACAGATGTGCTTTCGCTTGATGTTCCATACTATATCATCTAATTATTTGAAATTATAAGGTTTCCCCTCAATATGTGGAATCTCTTCGAAATTTTCCAGCGGGGGTGGCGAGGGAATTTGCCACTCCAGCGTGGTACCATTCCACGGGTTGGCTGGCGCCTTTTCTCCTTTTCGAGCACTTCGTATCAAATTATAAAACATCAGCACCAACCCTGCAGCCAGAACAAATCCCCCAATAGTTGAAACTATCTGCGCTGGCTGAAATTGTGGAAAATAATCGTAATATCTTCGTGGCATGCCCTCAATGCCTATGATAAACTGAGGAAAATATAGCAGATTAAAGCCTATAAACATTATAATGGATGCAATGGTAGCCTGTTTGATATTATACATGCGTCCATACATTTTTGGGAACCAGTAATGAACAGCGGCAAAAGCAGCAAACCCCATTCCCCCAAAGATGATGTAATGAAAATGTGCCACTACAAAAGACGTGTCGTGCACATGAACGTTGGTAGCTAATGCACCAAGTACCAATCCTGTTAAACCACCAATGGTAAAAAGAAAGATGAAAAACAAGGCAAAAAGAAATGGCGGCTTCATATCAATCGAACCTTTATACATGGTAGCCAGCCAGTTAAATACTTTAATAGCACTGGGTACCGCCACCACAAAAGTTAAAAACGAAAACAACCACAATGATTTTCCACTCATCCCCGAGGTGTACATGTGGTGCCCCCATACCAGATAACCCACGGCCGCAATGGCAACACTCGAAAGCGCGATTGCCTTATAGCCATAAACTTTCCGTTGACAGAAGGTGGGAATAATTTCGGTAATCACTCCCATAGCAGGCAAAATCATGATATAAACAGCTGGATGGGAATATATCCAGAACAGGTGTTGATATAAAACAGGATCCCCCCCCAGGGCTGGATCGAAAAAGCCGATATGAAACAAACGTTCGGCGATAATCATTAATAGGGTGATACCTACCACTGGTGTGGCCAGTAACTGTATCCATGCCGTAGCATAAATTGCCCAGGGAAAAAGTGGCATCCGGAAAAACGTCATGCCGGGAGCTCGTAAGCGGTGAACCGTCACTATAAAGTTCAATCCCGTAAGTATGGACGAAAAACCTAAAATGAATGCTGCTGTGGTAGCCATAATCACATTGGTACCCGTTGAGGTACTATAGGGTGCATAAAATGTCCAACCGGTATCGGGTGGTCCATGCCGCATAAATTGGGATAATATGGCCAAAAAAGAACCAAAAAGGAAAAGATAAAACGAAAAGAGATTCAACCGTGGGAAGGCCACATCCCTGGCTCCTATCATGATGGGTAAACTAAAATTACCAAACGTAGCGGATAGACCCGGAATAACAACCATAAAAATCATGATGATACCATGCACCGTAAACAAGCCATTATAAGCTTGAGGTTCTACAATGGTTTTCCCTGGTGCTATAAGTTCGATACGCATGAGTAATCCTATGATTACGCCCACAATGAAAAATGCTGAAATGGCGTACAGGTACATCAATCCTATCCGCTTATGGTCGGTCGAGGTGAGCCACGCCCATATCCCTTTGTACCGCCCCGTATTCTCGAGGTAAGTGCCTCGGTAAAAATCCTGTACTTCTGCTCTCATCTTCTCTATGAATTTATTGATTTTTTTCTACGAGAATACCGCCATAACCATATTACAAACAAAAGCAACACAAATACCAGCAACGTGCCAGAAATCTTAAGTACATCAAACACATAACGCTTACCAGCTGGGTCGTATGCAAAACAGTAAAGTAAAATCTTTTGCCCTGCCGGACGTGCTTCTTCATTCTGAGCCTCAATCAATGCCATTTTAAAATCGAGTGGTAGATAGCTTATGCCATAAAGATATCGCGTAATCTTACCATGAGGGCTTACTGCAATGATAGCCGATGGATGTACAAAATCAAAGCCTACTGCCTTTACCTTGTATCCAAAAGCATTTGTTACTTTAAATAGAGTCAAGCTGTCGGAAGTTAAAAAATGCCACCCTTCCTTGTGATCCTTTGCATACCGTTCGGTAAAGGTTTGTTTCTTCTCTCTGGCTTTCTCGGGCGTGTCGCGAAAATTAAAGCTGATGGTTACCACCTGATAATCCTTACCCAATATCAAGTCGGTTTTTTTGATAACATCCCCTACCCCTTCCAATAAGGGACTACAAAGTCCTGGACAATCGAAATATACAAAACTAAAGATAGTGGGTTTATCGACTATATCACCCAAAGTAACCGTATCAGAATTTTCATTAACAAATTTAAGATGTAGCGGTATAGTATCATTTAGGTGCTCTACAATCCCAACTTCGGGCTCAACCATTGTTGTTTGTCCTCGACAAACAAATACATTCAGAATTAATGCGAAAATAGATACATATCTTATCATCCTTAAATAATTTTAAAAATATTTCTTAAAAGGTCAGCTGTAACTCACATATTATATGTTTTGTAACCTATAAACAGGTATGAGATATTAGTTGTATGCCCAGTTATGAATACCGCTCTACACATGCTCATTATCTTAAAATAGTTGTTCAAAAAATGTAAACTGTATCTTCTCAATCATTTTTGACCGATTTATAATTGTTTGCGATGAGCAAAGAAGCACCCAGCAATGCCAGATCCTTCGACAGAGCAAAAAGTGCCATCTCGGCATGACTGGTAAACAGATTGGGAATGTGTATGGTAAGAATAAATAGACTTAACATAAAAACCAACCCATAACAGGCTACTGTAACATACCGATTAATGATGATAAGTACACTGGCTGCTATGAGAAAAAAACCTGCCAGAAATACTGTATAAGCCCCGCCAGGCACATAGGATGTCATCATTCCCAAAAATACATCGGTCATGAAAAAATGATTCAGACCTATAATACCGAAGGGAAGGCCATAAAGTATACGACCCAATAAATTGAAATTTTTCATAGTTTAGGGTTTTTACCGGTTTGCTTAATTTTTCGAATGGATAATATGATGCGAATAAGGAAAAACCAAATGGTACCCACTACCAATAGGTAGGAAATAATAAGCCAACGAGGCGCCTTTTTCCCTACATTCCACATCGCATTCTTCTCGGTCAAAGGTGGCTTGATGGTTGGAACTCCAAGCTTAGCAGTATAGGTCTTCTCGAGTTCTCCAAACATCTCATGATTGACTTTTACTATCAGTTGAACATTTCCCACAGAATCTCCTGGCAAATTTGTAGGAAAATTAAATGTTACCAGGCCATTCTGCGAAGTTGTTCTAACCGAATCAATTGGTAAGTTGCCAAAATATCGTTGAACAAAAAGACTTACCTCTGCCTCAGACAGGGGAAGCGTATCGGTCTTTTGAAATGCCTTGATCAACACGACAACCTTGTGTTGAACAGTATCAAAAGTAGGTATAACCTTCACAGAACGCAATTTAGCCGAATCGACCAATCGGGCCAACGGCGGCTGAACATAATCCTTATTAAAACTGCGTAAAAAAGCTACCACCTGCCAGCGTTCCTGTTCCGTAAGCGAGTTTTTAAACGATGGCATAGCCCCACGACCTACAGTAATCTTATAAAATATAGCCCCATCGCTTTGTTGCTGTACCTTTTTTTCTGCAAGATCAGGCGGTATGGGTACTAACGATCGTATATTATTTCCCTGACCAGGCATACCATGGCAGGATGCACAACTCCTCTTAAAAATATCCTCGCCCTTCTTACGCATCTGTTCATCAAACAGGTAGGGTGAGGTACGTTTTTCTTTATCCGCAGGTACCTGCCATTCTTCAGCCCGACCAGCTATTGCGAATAGCAACAAAGTGCTAAAAAGAATAACACGCTTTCTTTCAATTATCCTCATGACTTTCAACTTCTTGTATAGGCAACACAGGAAACGTTTTCGACAAAACCGTAATAATCATCAAGACCAAAATAATAGGTGCAATAGTAATAGCAATCTCAATCAATGTAGGCTTGTATATCTGATATTCAATCGGAACATTCTGAATAGGCAGGAAGGGATGCTGCATGGTAGGAATAACAATCAAATATCGTTTAAACCAGGCACCAATGATGACAAAAATAGCAACTATGAGTAAGGGTAAAGGTTTACGCATGGGTTTAAATAGTAAGAGGATAATGGGTAATAACAAACCGCCCAACTGCACCGACCAGTATAAAACTGCAAAACGTCCCTGAAATAACTCATGCAGATGAGCCGCATCCGCATGCTTGAGCTTATACACAGGTACCAGATATTCGTTGATATTGAAATAGAGATATACCAACGACACCAGCACCAGCAACTTGCCAATTTTATCAAAAAGGTCAACGGTTATATACTGTTCAAGGTGATATATCTTACGAAACACATACATAGCAATGATTACAGCAGCTGTTCCACTGACAAAAGCCCCGGTGACAAAATAGGGACCAAATATAGTACTGTCCCATCCAGGCCGATGGGTGACCGCAAACAACCACGAGGTAACCGTATGGATGGCCAGAGCAACTGGAATAATGAGTATGAGCAATGTTTTTACACCCTGGCGAATAATACGCTGCTGGTTCTCGCTATTCTGCCAATTTACCGATAGAATCTCATACAATTTTCTTTGCCATTTAGGTACATGGGTCAATCGGTCGCGACACAGCGCAATATCAGGTATCATGGGCAAATAAAGCAACAAAGTGCTTATCACCACATACGTTGTAACCACTGTTACATCCCAGATGATAGGTGATTGGATTCGCCCATAAAAGAACAGGTACAGAAACCTATCGGGACGCCCCATGTCTGAGATAATAACCAGGCCTGCAACAGCGGCAAAAGCCAAAGAAATAATTTCAGCAATGCGAGCCAGTGGCGAAGCCCATTTAATCTGTGTAAGTCCCAATACCGCACTGATGAGCATGCCTATCAAACTCGTTGCCACAAAAAATACAAAGTTGGCGATATATATACCCCACGAAACATAATCGCGTAAACCCGTTACCCCCAACCCAACCTTCAGCTGGATGACATAGGCATACAGGCATGCGACCAACGCAGCTGTTAAAAACGACATCCATATTAAAAAGCCTTTCCCGTACCCAATTGGTCTAAGCAAATCGTTGATTACTTTTTCGTTTGCAACGTTCATAGCATTTTAGCAATTAACTTTCGAAATGATGAACATATTCAATAGCTTTCTCTTTATCCTCTTCCTTAACAGGCACACTTCGCCCCTTTGGCGGCAGGTAATAAACGCGAGGCTTGGTACCCAATTCGGGCATAAGCTGATAAGCTCCATTTTTTTCGAGCAACTCGCTCAGCCGCATGGTTTCATGGGTGGTACCATTGGTCACTACATCTTCATTTTCATCGCCAAACCAATATACCCCATTGGGACAGGCCGAAACACAATAGGGCAACTTACCCTCCCGCAATCGGTCGGCACTCATCAGACACTTGGTAATGGTCCCCTTACGCTGAGGTAGATTGAGCTCAACATTATATTCCATATTGGCATCTTCCTTAGCATATAGGGGCTCAATCCAGTTGAACATACGGGCATTGTATGGACAGGCTGCAATGCAAAAACGGCAACCAATACAACGCTGGTTGTCGATGAGTACTACTCCATCCTGTCGTTTAAAGGTGGCATCAACTGGACACACCGATACACAGGGCGGATTGTCGCAGTGCTGACAGGGTTTGGGCATATAATAAGCCGGCGTATGCTCCGAAGCTTGCATCACCAACACATTCATATGGCTTTGCTCGGGACGAAGATGATGCGCCTGCTGGCAGGCCGACATACAACGCTGTGCGTTCTTACATTTTGCCAGATCTATTACCCAAATCCACCGCTTGCCAGGAATACCTTCGCGTCCTCGACGTTGAAGTTCACTCAGGGCTTCCTTGTTAACTTTCAACTGATGGGTATGCTCTGCTATCTCCTTGATGTGTGGAACACCTTTCTTTTTATGCTCGTAATGCAGCGCCGAAGCTATAGCTCCACCTGCCAGTACCGAACCTCCTCCCCACAACGCTAACTGCTGCAGAAATTTCCTGCGTGATGCATTCTTTAGTCCTGTACGTATGTTTCCCATGCCTTTGGATTTTCAAAGTATAACCAATATAAGGAAAAAAAGTTTAAAAGACCTTAAAATATTATTATATGATTTGAAAACAATGTTGGATAGAAAAAAGTAAAGTAAAAAAACCTGCCTATAAACAACTTAAAAGGGAATGCCCATTTGACAGAGAAACATATCAACGATAATAGTTTAATACTTCAAAAAATGTTTTATCCTTTCTTATTTTTTATCCGAAAAATAATTTTAAAAATATTTCTTAAGGGGTCGGATGAAACTCGCATGTAATATGTTAGGTACCCCAAAATCAAGCAAGTATGCGAAACTATTTTCATACTCGCTTATAAATACTGCAACAATGCCCATTTTCATTCAAAAGCAACAAAAGCATATAGCGAAATGATAATCTTACCGAGCTACTTTCTTAACAATAACCACCATGCTTTTTCAGCCCAATAAGGTTTCGTGGGCGTTTTAAATTCACTGGCCAGATTATTGTCGGTAATCAAATAACGGCCCGACCATGCCAGGATTTTATCCCGCAAATTCTCATGAAAAGCTGAATTAGCAATACTCTCAAGCGATTGTGCGCTCACCGAATCCAGTTGATATACTGGTGTTTCGGCATAGTAAAAATTCTTCAATGCTGCCATTTTAACCTCAAAATCAGCAGGGAAGGGAGTATCGCTTCCAGCCACAAAATTACTGTAACGGGTAATGTATTTAAACACATGGGCAGCAGTATAAACTATATCCTCCGACCCTGTAGTATTATAAAACATTACCCCACCCGGCGTTAGGTGACTTTTGCAAAGCTCCAGGAATTCTTTCGAAACCAGATTATTAATCTGACTGCGCCAGTGGTAAGTAGTGTTCATGAGGATAAAATCAAATTT
The DNA here is from genome assembly GCA_029550865.1 of Bacteroidota bacterium. Classification (GTDB taxonomy): domain Bacteria; phylum Bacteroidota; class Bacteroidia; order Bacteroidales; family DTGW01; genus JAKPGM01. The sequence goes on from JAKPGM010000072.1 coordinate 49,209, forward strand.
TTTATCGGTACGACTCAGCCACCGCCTGCCATCGTCAATATGTATCGAAACTTTTGGATGGCTTAGTATACCTACATGAGATGGATATTGCCTGATTAAGTGAAGATAACCCGGATTAATTTCCACAATATCCAGCGTTTTTAGTGGGCGGTAGAATGTCAATACATTGGACCATGAACCAGAACTCAAACCAATTTCAAGGATACTATCCGCATCAGGTTTCAAGGCAGCCACTGCATACGCCCGGTCAATCATATTGCGATTATGCGAAAGGGTATAATTCATCCGTCCATCGTACATGCCCCCACCTATTACTACATCGTCTCCCTCATCCTCTGCAATGGTGCATATTATTCCATGCTTGTTCTGAATAACGTACTTTAACGATTGTCCCCAATACCACTGATTGAGCTGAATTTTCTCAAAAAGATGTTTGTACATTCGAGGATATGAGATTAATAAAATAAGCGCAATTACGTATAAGGCCGGTTGGTAAAGACGAGCTAAACTCAATTTACCAGCCTGCGAAATTATCCACAACAGAGCAGCCACCGAAACTGACAAAATACTCAGGAAAAATGCATTTTGTTCAAATGTCCACCTGTCGAGCAGTAAAAAGCCTGTGAGAACCGGACCCAGTGTTGAACCTACGATGTTAGCAAAATATATCCAGGATACCTGTTTGCCTACTCCCACCCCCGAACGCACTGCATACTGTGTAATTAAAGGAAAATTCATACCCATCAGCAAAGAGATGATTCCTGCCACGATATATATGAAAGTGGTAGTTTTTTCATTATAAATTTTCGTGGCCAGCCATCCAAATGCGGGTATACTTACAAAATAAAGAATCGATGCCGAAAATATTATCCACGACAGAGCTCGTACAATACCTTGAATGTCATATCTTTTGCAAACATAGGAAGCCAAAAGCGAGCCCAGTGCTATGCCCACAAGTACCGACCCAATCAACATCCCAAAAACTTCGGCCTTGCCACCCGTAAAATAAGAAATTAAACGTATCCATAAAATCTCCTGACTCATGGCAATATAGCCGGTCATGAATGACAAAAAGAGCATGCCTACAAAAAACCATGAAATTCGAAAAACACTATCGTGGCTTTGAACTTGAGTATCCTGTTTAATCTGCTGCGTATAGGTACGGATAAATCTTAGTCCAAAGAAAGCTACAATAAGATTGCACAACGAAGCAAAAAATACGGAAAAATGCATGCCGGTATATATAAACAAAACCTTTACGGTAAAGAAACTTGCCAATGCTGAGCCAATGGTATTAATAAAGTATAAAAACGATACCGTTGTTCCAACCCTTTTGATGGTTCGATGAAAATATTCAACCAGCACCGGTAAGGTGGCACCCATGCACATGGTAGGGATTAACAAAATGCCATATATGGTTAAAGCTATAGTCCATGACGAAGAATGTAGGGTAAGGTGATAGATCTTCTCGAACAAAAACAAGCTGGTAAAACCAAATAACCCAATGAAGGCTTCGCACACTGTAAACATGTGAGGGAGATATTGCGGCCACCTGCGCGATAAGTACCCTCCCAGTAACGCCCCCAATCCCAGACCCAACATAAATATTGACACAACCACTGTAACGGTTTCAATATTTACGCCAAAAAACATGAACAAAGCACGCTGCCATACCACCTGATAAATAAGCGCTGCAAACCCTGAAAGAAAGAATAACAGATAAAGTCTGTGATTTTTAATTTGATCAGTATTCATGGTTACACCTGCCTCACGGGCATAAAAGTTAAAAATGGTAAACATTTGAATAACCAATACCAACATCAAAATCAGGTAAGTGTTAATCTGGTAACCCCAATAACCCATGCCTGTAAGCAGTAGTGGCAAAAAAGCCCATACTTCCTTGCGCACGTATAGATGCAACTTTTCCTTCAAAAGCGAATTTCGCGACAGAAAATAGTAAATAACTAAACGATACAAATACAATGCTATTGGCATTAAGATGGCTCCTAATACAATTCGAAGCCCCATATGATATTGATTCCAAACTTCAGGCTTGAGAAAATCGGTTACAGCCTTCCCCCTACTTTCGTCAATGAGCAAGCTAAACCAGTTGAGCTGAAAATTTATACCAGCAAAGGCGGCCAGTACAATAAATAATAGTTCATTTTTCCAGGAACTACGTCGAATTACTTTTAAAAAATCCATATGAACACAAATTAGATTGTTTTGATCAACACAAACATAATGAATTTTTACATTCCTGTATCTTTAGAATAAAAATTCTACTATTAAAAAAACAGTAGATGGGAAAAATTATAATTGATAAAGCTATCTGCTACAGGAATAGTCAGTGAATAAAGACTAAAGAATGCAAGCATTTATACCATTCCCATCGCTCGAACATCCCTCACTGGGGTTCTTCAGCACAACCTGTTTTCTTTCGGTACAACGAGTTTAAAATTTTTATTTTTAACTTATCAAAAAAAACATCCTGTTCTCAAGCGCTATCTTTGAAGAACGAGTTACTATAGGCATCTGACACAGAATAAATGTATATCCTGCGAAGTACCCGAGAAGCCATTCACATGACCGAGCACAAATACCCGAGCTTATAAATATCGAACATCCACAAGGCTGGTTTGCCTTTTAACAATAACCTGCGAAGCACTGGACGAAACAACCAAAAAATTGCCCGTGTCAAATATATTAGCTTGTATCGACGTAATATGTAAGCGGTTCTTAAAAGCTTATTTTGCGATATAAACAGGGGATCGTTTTCGAGCAATGTATTGGCAATATAGTATAGGTTATACACTGCCTTTTCGGTTTTCTGTAGAAACACTCTAGCCTCTTCAAGATGCAAGTGAAATACTGGATTATCGATATGCAGCAAAGGGACGTGATGCTGCAAAAGTCGAAACCCCAACAAGGTATCCTCATGCCCATACTGCCTAAGCCGTTCGTCAAACGGATAGCGACCCAGCGTATCTTTTCTAATGCAGAAATTTCCAGTCATAAACGACCGATAGGGCTGTTGTTGCCGTTCCACCAGCGGTCGACACTCTCGCACCTTGCCATAATGCCAGCGCAATAACTGTTTACCATCATCCGGACTGTCGGGCATGCGTATGCCACCACAGATAACCTCCACTCCCGGATTTCGTTCAATCGCTTCCAGGTAACGTTTTAAAAACTCACTATCGACAGGCATCACGTCGCTATCGAGAAATAACAACCAGTCGTACCGGACATACTTCAGAAACAAATTTCGCACAGCAGCCCGACCTATGTTTGAGGGCAATACAATATACTGTGCCATTTCACGCACCTGCGCATTGATTTGTTGCCACTCGGCTGGCGAACCA
>JAKPGM010000077.1 GCA_029550865.1 Bacteroidota bacterium
GGGACGGGATAGAGGTGGCCATTCAATTGCTACCAAAAGAGCCACCCATACGGGGTTGGAAGGGCTAAAATTTTTAGGGTCGTATCCCTCAAAGGATAGGTTGAAATAAAATCTGAACTTCCCTTATCAGACATCCTTCTCCTACAACCTCACCCCGCCCTTCGGGCACCCCTCTCCTTGGAAAGGAGAGGGGCTGGGGGTGAGGATTGGAGGGGAGAGGAGTTGAGGGTGAGGTTTAAAAAGACAGCGACAGGGGTTGAAATTAAAAGTAGGTAGGCCTTGGGAGAAGAAATTTTAACAGCCTTAAAAATTAGCACAGGCCAAAATCAATGCTTTGTGCGGTGGGCTGCACAAATGCGCGGCGGTGTGGAGTAGTGAATGGTCAAAACGGCAAGTATGGCCGCAGGGGCGCTTGTCGTTTCAAAGCGTTGGCAGGAGGAAAACCTGGTGTGGAAACGCTACAGCTATTCCGTAAAATATAGGCCAAAGTAAACGCCCCGGCCAACGATTTGGCTTACCCTGCCTGCCATACTCCGTTTTGACCAGAGCGGGCTGGAGATCATTTGTGCTTGATTTTCTTTTTGCTACCAAAAGAGCCACCCCTACGGGGTTGGAATAGGTGAAATTTTTAGGTTTGTGCCCGCCAATGCATTGGTTGTCATAAAATCTGACGCTACCTTACCAGTCACCCCTCTCCTTTGCAAGGAGAGGGGAAGGGGGTGAGGATTAAAAGGGATGAGGGGTCTGGAATAAGTCGCTATACCATTGCTTCCATTAGTATCACCCCTGTAAAGCAACAAAATCGTTAGCCCATTTGGCATGTTTGAAACAGCATCATATTTTGGCTTCAATCTGATAATAACATATATTTGTAACATAGTCATTTAAGATATGTCAACAACGACAAACGATAGATATAGTTTGGCCATGGAATTGGCCGAAACAACCAACAAGCACCTTTTCCTGACGGGTAAAGCCGGAACAGGTAAAACTACTTTTCTTCATCGGCTGCGTGAGCGTACCTTTAAACGTCACATCGTAGTAGCTCCCACCGGTGTAGCAGCCATAAATGCGCATGGGGTCACCATTCACTCCTTCTTTCAACTGCCCCTGCGACCCCTACTACCCGATGAACTTAAAGAACATATGGAACAAACAAAACAATTATTTCGATTCCACTCACAAAAACAAAAAATTATACGCGGGCTCGACCTGCTTATCATCGACGAAATAAGTATGGTTCGTGCCGATATACTCGATGCAATAGACTTTATCCTGCGAACAGTGAGAAAAATCGACCGCCCTTTTGGCAATGTACAACTACTCATGATAGGCGACCTATACCAGCTTGCTCCTGTCGTTCGGGATGAGGATTGGCAATTATTGAGCAACTATTACGAATCTCCATTTTTCTTCGAAAGTCGCGCCCTTAAACAAACAGAATATTTAACAATTGAACTCGATAAAATTTTCAGACAGCAAAACGAAGATTTTATAAAAATACTAAATAAAATACGCGAAGGCATATTTGATACCGATGTACAAACGACCCTACACCGAAAATTCGTCCCCGACTTCGACGATCGGAAATACGAAAACTATATCCTGCTTACCACACATAATGCAAAAGCCAACCACATCAATCAGTCGAAACTTAACGAACTACCCGGTGAGGAAAAAATATACCAAGCAATTATAAAGGGCAATTTTCCAAAAGAAATTTACCCTACTGAAGCCAATCTTGCGCTGAAAATTGGAGCACAGGTAATGTTTCTCCGCAATGATACTTCGGAAAATAAACAATATTACAATGGTAAAGTAGGAAAAATAGTGGAACTCGACGATGATTACATCGAAGTCGAAACAGTCGAAGATGGCAACCTTGTGAAAGTCGAACCAGTGGTGTGGGAGAATATCCAATACACCTTCGATCCTGAGACAAAAAGTATTACCGAAGAGGTAATTGGCACCTTCGAACAATACCCCCTGAAACTCGCATGGGCAATAACCATCCACAAAAGTCAGGGACTTACCTTCGATAAGGTAGCTATTGATGCCCAACACGCCTTTGCGCCCGGACAGGTTTATGTAGCCCTCAGTCGCTGCCGATCGTTAGAGGGACTAATTCTGCTCAGTAAAATTAATTTTTCGTCGGTAAGGATAAATCCCCGCCTTCGGTCATTTAGCAATATACAATCCGAACCCAAAGATGAAGATGTAGTTAAGGCTCAGAAAGATTTCCTATTCCTTCTTTTAGAAGAACTCTTTACCTTCAACGAGATTGAAACAGCTTTGCAACAATATATAGAGACACTTCCAATCCATTTTGAATCATTAAATTACGAATACCCACAAGAATTAAAAGAATTACAGCAGTATTTTCATACGCATGTCGTGGAGGTTGGCAACAAATTTTTAAACTATATCACCCAGATCAAATCGACCATCTCTGCACCATTGCTTCCCCAACATCTACAGGAACGCATTATTAAGGGAACTGAGTATTTCAACGAACAGTTAAGCCAAATAATCGACCAACTTTTGCATATTCATAATAGCTTACAAAATACCGACGATACCCGAAAAATCTCAAAGGCCTGGAACCAGCTCATGAATCAACTGGCACAAAAAAAACACTGCCTTCAAGCCTGTAGAAAAGGGTTTTCTGTAGAAACGTATTTCCGTGCAAAAACTCAAGCCGTACCCACACCCCCAAAAATGCATTTGCACCAGCTAAACAAACAGTCAGACAAACCAACGAATCCATCTGCAAATAAAGAACTTACACATCGACTAAAAAAATGGCGCAGCACAAAAGCTGCCGAAACTAATTTAAAAGAAGACCGCATCCTTTCCAACCCAATGATCTTAAAATTGTCCCTTAAAAAACCTTTAAACCACCAAGAATTAGCGCAATTGATAAAGCTTCCAGACAAGTATGCTACTACATGGCAAGAAGAAATATTACATATAATCAAAAAATGTATCAATTAAAATACTGGATTAGCCCCCTAGAAAATCAGACTGAAGTATAGAAAAAAACTATACTTTTATGGACATGAAAAAGAGAAAATTTACTACGGAAGAGAAGCTAAGAATTATAAAAGAAGCTTCAGAAAATGGAGTAGATGCCACATTG
>JAKPGM010000035.1 GCA_029550865.1 Bacteroidota bacterium
TGGAATCCATGCATGGCACTTGCTTTTTACTAAATGGCCGACAAGTCAATAAATGCCTGTCGGCCTTTGCAATTTTTTTTCTTTTACTTAACGCACCAAGGGTTTACTCGCAAACAAGCGATACCAAAACGCTAAAAAAGCGCGATTTAACCACTCGAATCTGGCTAGGATCGCATGTACTGCCGGGTTACGGCCAAGCATACAATAAGCAATACTGGAAAATTCCAATTTTTTACGCCGGCATGGGCGCCATGGCTTACCAGGGTTACCAAATGAACTCTGACTATAAGAAATGGCGAAAGGAATACCTGGCACTACCCGCCGATGACCCAAATCGCGAAGCATTCAACATCAATGCCACGGAGTACCGACAGAAGAGGAATTTATACTACGCCGCAGCCACTGCCTTTTACCTGGCCAGTGTTTCCGATGCAGTGCTGGTATACAACCGTGGCAAACACTCACCTGCTACCGCATCAATCCTATCAACATTGGTGCCCGGTATGGGGCAGGCATACAATGGCGCATACTGGAAAATACCGGTTATTTATGGTGGGTTATCCACCTTCTACTTCATGATTGACTGGAATAACCGCGGTTACAAGCGCTTCAAAACCGCCCTATTCAACCTGATAGATGACGACCCCGACACAAAGGATGAGTTCAACGGAACCCGGACTAAGGAAGAGTTAAGGTACTACATGGACAGCTACCGCCGCAATCGCGACCTGTCGGCCCTGGGTTTTGCTGTGGTGTATGTACTGAACATCATTGATGCCAACGTTGACGGGTACCTATACGACTGGAACGTGGACGACAACTTAACGTTCCGGGTTGAGCCAACCGTTTTTAACCCATCCCAGAATTTAACATACAGCACACCCGCCTTTGGGGTTTCGTGCAGGGTTACTTTCTAAGAACTTCATTTTTTTTATAATTCCCCTTAAATTAAAGCCCCCAAATGTAGCATTTATAATGAAAATCTAAGTTGTTTTGATAAGCAGTAACGATAATTGTTTGTTCTTGGGCTCAATTTTCTCTAAAGATTATCTTTTGGGGAATCAACCACTATGCGAGCCAGAAAAAGTTTGTTAAGCCTATTGTTCAAAAAGAGCGAAACCATAAGGCTTCGCTCTTAGCATATTTCAAGTAACTTTGGGAATAGAATAAAATATATAAATGATAAACTACTTATAACCTCCATCATATATATCCCAATATATATCTGAGTACGGGTTGTGTTTGAGACACTCATAAATTTGAGGCATTAATCCTTCAACCTCAACCTTTTCACCATTAGTGAATTTAAATAATACTTTCCAAAGTTCATCCTTTTCATATACAAAATCACCAACCTTTTTACCTTTTGTTGACGCTGAAAAGTTGATGAAAGTATTTCTATCGGAATTGTCTATTTGTTTACTATTTGTATCAACATTCAAATTTAATTCAAGGTTACCAAATGTCCACTTTGATACGATGTTGTAATAATCAACACCTCCCAAATATTCCCACTGTATATTATATGTTTTACTAAAAAACACTTTATTGTCTTTCTTAATTATTATTTTCTCAATATCTTTATCTTCATTGCTGTAATCATAATCAGATTCTTCATATTCAATTGAATATGAACCAAAGGTTATAGTGGCATTTGTTTTTCTACTATCCTCCTGTGTGTTTTCGGTTCTAGAGCATGTTAAATTACAAATAACAGCATTATTTTTTTCAATTTTTACTTTAACGCTTATAGTGTTATTTTGATTATTATAATCATAAAAGGTAGCCTTTACATTACCATAATCAGAAGGATAAATAATTATTACTTTATCGGATGGTGTAGTAGATGTACGCGTAAAACCATACCAGGAGGATGAGGGTGTCCATGTTCCTGTAATATTATTAAATTGATTTACATTTTTTAATTCATAAGAAAAATCAACCTCTGAAACTGAAAATTCTATTTCTATATAAGAATCATCATACTGATTACTTGTTAATTCATTAAAAAAATAATCTGACACCCTAAGTAAATAATAAGAGTCTGAAAATTTCATTCTATCAGCATTTCTACCGTACTCCTTGTCTTCTAACTTTATAAGTTGTTCTGCTTCATCTTTACTCAAAAAATCATCATCGTTTTTTTCGCACGCATAAAAGGCAAAAATGCCTAATGCAAGCAATACCAATAATGTTATTCTATTTGTTCTCATAATGCTAAGATTTAATTTAACATTAATTCAAATTTAATAAATTTTCATTTTAATAGTACTTATTGATTAAAAAAATTTCCATAGCGAAAAGGCATGGAGTAAGCGTTTTGGTATCCCGTTGGAGTTTTTACTTAGCTCAACACCTCAACCTTAACTGCCGAAATCTTAAACGGAGCTATCCGGCTGTATGGGTCAAGCTCATCGCGGGTTAAACGGTTGACCTGAGCCTCCGTGTAATGCCAGGGCATAAAAAGTTCTCCCTCAAGCACCTCATCGGCTATATGTACTTGGGTTACTAGGGTTCCACGCGACGAGGTTATTCTTACCCTTTCTCCATGCTTTACGCCAAGTTTCGATGCATCGTTTGGATGTATTATCACATAGGGTTGGTTGGTAAAATTGGTAAGTGCCTTGTTCCTGCGGCTCATGGTTCCGGTATGGTAGTGGTAAAGTATTCTGCCCGAATTGAGAATAAACGGGTACTCGGGGGTAGCCCTTTCGGTTTGGTCAACATGCTCAACTGGGAAAAGTTTTGCCTTACCGGTAGGGGTGTTAAACTTTTCGGTATAGAGCGTTGAAGTCCCCGGATGTTCGGGTGTTGGACATGGCCACTGAATTCCATGCTCCTCGAGCCTTGCATGCGATATACCAGCCATAATAGGGGTTACCTTTGCCAGCTCGTCGAATATCTCGGCCTCGTTGCGGTAGTTAGGCATGGGCTTACCCATGCGGGCAGCCAGTTCGTGGATAATACGCCAATCCTCTCGGGCTTCGCCCGGGCAATCGACCGCTTTGCGAACCCGCAACACACGTCTATCGCTGTTAACAAATGTTCCGTTCTTTTCCGCCCACGATGAGGCGGGCAGTACAACATGTGCAAAACGGGTAGTCTCAGTATGGAAAATATCCTGTACCACCAAAAAATCAAGCTTTTGAAGTGCCTCCTCGGTATGGTTAAGGTTGGGATCGCTAATCATGGGGTTTTCGCCCATAATGTAAAGCCCTTTTATCTTGCCATGGTAGGCGGCCTGAATGATTTCAACGGTTGTAAGGCCTGGCCTATCGGAAAGCCTTTCGAAAGGCACACCCCAAACCTGAGCCACCTTACGTCTATTTTCAACATCCGAAACCGGAATATACCCAGGATACATTGCAGGATGACATCCCACATCGGTAGCGCCCTGAACATTATTTTGCCCACGGGGTGGGTCAATCCCACATCGCTCCTTCCCAATCTTCCCGGTAACGAGTATCATGTTAAGCAAGCTAAACACGTTATGAGTGCCAGTAACCTGCTGGCTCATGCCCATTCCCGTAGCAACCATTGCGGTTTTGGCAGTTGCGTATATTCGGGCGGCATCTTTGATTTTTTGAGCTGGAACGCCCGTAATTTTTTCCGTGACTTCAGGGGTATACTTTTCAACCAGCTCCTTTAGCTCAAGGAAGGCTTGCATCCCCCCTTCCACCCTGCTCTCAATAAAGCTGTGGTCAACCCAGTTGTTAGCAATAATCTCCCTGACCATTCCGTTGAGCAGAGCCACATCGGTTCCCAAACGGGGCTGTAGCCAGATGGTGGCGTAGGCAACCAAGTGGCGTCCATTTGGGATCAATCACAATGATTTTCATTCCTCTTGCTGCACCCCGCTTAACATAGGTTGCAGTAATTGGGTGGGT
>JAKPGM010000043.1 GCA_029550865.1 Bacteroidota bacterium
TTGCTTATATCCGAAAATAATTTCAATGAGGAACTCGCATGTAATGTGATCTTTATCTGCATTGATGGTTCGTCGGTAAAAATTTTAGCTTAGTCGAATCACCTCACCCCCTTCCCCTCTCCTTTACAAGGAGAGGGGTGCCCGCCAGGGCGGGGGGAGGATGAAACTGCTTTCCATCATCGCCTCAGCAACTATTTTCTTTCCCCTACTTTCTTGTCTTGATACAAGAAAGTAGCAAAGAAAATCAAGCACAAATGATCCCCTACCCGCTCTGGTCAAAACGGAGTATGGCAGGCAGGGTATGCCAAATCGTTGGCCGTGGCGTTTTTTGTGGCCTCTACTTTACGAAATAGCTGTAGCGTTTCCACTCAAAGTTTTCCTCCTGCCAACGCTTTGAAACGACAAGCGCCCCTGCGGCCATACTTGCCGTTTTGACAATTCACTGCTCCACACCTCCGCGCATTTGTGCTACCCACCGCACAACGCTTAGATTGTGGCCTGTGCTAATTTTTAAGGCTGCTAAAACTCCTTCTCCCCAGTCTATCTACTTTTTAATTTCAAACCCTGCCGCTGTCCTTTTTATCCTCACCCCCGGCTCCTCATCCTTTCTATCCTCACCCCCGTCCCCTCTCCTTGCAAAGGAGAGGGGACGGGGGTGAGGTGTTCATCATCATAACAAATGTTGGAAGGAAATTCGCATTATAACTTTTGATTGTGGTAATTGCATGCCATTATAAATAGATGCCTTATTAATAGCCAACGCGTGCAAATAGGAAAATCAAATATCCTCGCGCATTAATGACCTAAGAGGATCTGGATGAGTGCAGTATCCGGCTCGAGGGATTTTAATTTTACGTTATCGAAAAAGTAAATTCCAAAGTCACCTTTGTATTCCCAGTTGGCATAAGCGATCCCTTCTTCCTTAAAAATGCTGATCAAATCCCTATAGTAGGCAAGACGAGCTTCACGGGGAACGGTAGGAAGGCACCCAAATTCGCCGCAGTAGAGTGGAAGTTTTTTGTTCTGGGCAAATTCAATAGCAGGCTTTATCATGGCATGGATGCGTTCTTTATTGTATGGCTCAGCAAGTTCTTGTACCATATTTCGGACTGCTTCCGAGGCAGTATCGGAATAGTTTTTTAAATCGGTGGGAGAGATAATATAACCTGGATACGAAACTGTGCCGTTGAAGTATTTCAGAGGTGTCCAACTGGCTTTATAGTGGGTAAGCATAAGCGGGCTGTAAAAATGGAAGCTGATGATAAGGTTCGTATCGTTTTCGGGTAATTTAAGCAGGGGAACATTTTGAACCGTTTGCCACATGTTTGCTCCTACCACAATAACTCTTTGAGGTTCGAGCTGCCGGACGGCTTTTAGCGCTTTGTTGAAAAGCTGGTTCCAGTCGTCGGCTGTGGGGGCTACCGCCTCGTTCAGCAATTCATAGGCAACATGGCTGGTTGGATATTTACTTAATATCTTCGAAAGTTCAATCCACAGATTTACGAAGTGCTGTTGAGCAGTCGTATCGGTCCAAAGCGTATTGTGTCCACCTTCATTTTCTGCATTAAAATGGTGCGAACGAATGATGTGCAGGTCAACTATTGCCCGTAAATCGTATTTCAAGCACCAGTCGAGACAAGCCAGTAGATGTTTCACAGCTGGTTCAATGAACTTGCCCTGTTCATCCCATATTTCTTGTTCGTCAATGGGAATACGGACATGATCGAACCCCAGGCTGTCGAGAAACTTGATGTCCGATTCCTTGATGTAGGTATACTTAGGTTCCCAGCCAAAATCCTGTGAAAGCCAGTGGCTAAGGTTAACACCTTTGTTAATTACGAACTTTTCCGCTGTCCCGGTTTTTGAGTGGCAAGAACTTAAAAATGCCAGACAGACTGTTAGCCAAAAAGTCGATTTTAGAATCCGTCGCCAATGCATAGCTTTCCGTATAAATACAATACTGTTCATAGGTAGTGTGTTTTTTGTTTATAGGGTAAATTTAGTTCCTTTTTTGTGAACGTAGGTAAATTTTGAGCAGTTTTTATGTGTTTCGCAAAATTTATTGTTCGAATATGGCAATTTTTTGCACCTTGTGAGGTTACATTTTATTTAAGTTTGTTGATAATTAATCAATCTTAAAAACAAAGCCATATGTTACGAACTGTTTTATTAATTTTCATAAGCGCAGCGATTGGTTTAAAGATGTCTGCGCAGGAAGTTTCATTCGAAATAGCCACCTGGTATGGATTTAAAGAGGCTGCGGTGTGCTACACCTTCGACGATGGGTGTGCCAATCAGTTTACGAAAGCTCGTCCAATGTTTGATTCGGCGGGTTTTCCTATGACATTATTTACGGTGACCAATTGGGCATCGAACTGGTCGGTATTGAAAGCCATGGCCGAGCAGGGGCATGAGATAGCCAGCCATGCAGTTTCGCATCCTAATTTTGGACAGATTAGCGCCGAACAGCAGGACAATGAATTAGCCAATTCGAAAGTGATTATTGAAGAGAAGATAGGCCAGCCATGCTTAACTCATGCCTATCCATACTGTGTTAAAGCACTTGATTCTATTATTAGCAAGTATTACATTTCAGCCCGAGGATGTCAGGGGTTTATCGAAAATTCTACGCCACTCGATTATTACAATGTAAGTTCTATCATTGTGGGTAATTTGGGGGCTGTAAAAACGTATACCGATTTTAAAAACTCATTTCAACAGGCTGCCCAAAAGAAAGGGTGGTTGGTATTTCTCATTCATGGTATCGACAACGATGGCGGTTATTCGCCAATACCATCGAACGAACTTCAGAAAAGTGTATTGTACCTGGTACCCCGAACGCCCAAGTATTGGGTTACTACTTTTAAGGCAGCTACCCTATATTCGAAGGAACGAAATGCAGCCCGGATAACTTTGATTTCCTCCAATGACGAGCAGTATACGTTGAATATTACTGACAGTTTGTCCGATTCTATTTATTCACATCCCTTAACCCTGCGTTGTGTATTACCCTCGTCATGGCCATCGGCTGTAGTTAAGCAAAATCAGCAAACGGTGTTTTCAAGAATCGTACAGCGCGATACGGCCGTGTTCATAGAATTTGATGTGATTCCCGATGCTGGCGAAGTTGTAGTTATGAAGGATAATACACCAGTTGTCCCCGAGGTCGACTCCATCCCTCCCGATGAGCAGGATGTTAATACAGCCATTGAATTACCTACGCAACAGCCGTTGAAGGTGATTGCCCAAAATGGAAAACTAAGGGTGTCGTGGCCTGCAAATAACTCATATCGTTTCTGGCAGGTTATTGTTAACGATTCACTGGGACGTATCGTTTTGTCCCGAAATGTGTACAGCAACAACTTCTTTGAGGAATCGTTTCAAGCTAAGAAAGGGATGTATTATATACAGGTGAAGAATGGCAGCTTAGCATATAGGGCGAAACTGTTGCTGTAAAATAATATCTTGCTACTGGGTGCGGATAAACTATGGATATTTTCAGGCTATTATTTTTTCATTTCTTTTTATCGTCATTTTTTTTAATATTATTGCTTAACAGGTAAGCAGAAACAGGCTCTGCTGGGGAGCCGGTTAAGGTTAAGAGTATCCTGATGAGCGGATTGGTCTTAAAGGCTGGCTTCTGTCAGCCTTTATTTATTACTATTCCATGAGTAGGATGCCTTTAAAAACTCACTGATAAACTACTCCTTGTGTTTCCAGTAAAATCTACTGTCTGTTGTAATCATGTTTAAAAATAGCACACGGATGATACGGATTAAACTGATTAACAAAGATTTACACTAATCCATGATTATCCGTTTACATTTGTGTTATCCGTGTTTTATTAATTGTTTTTGAAATGGGGCATTTTTGAGATAATGGACAGAATTCAGGTCATTTTTAAGACTACAAATTCTAATGGACAATTTTCACAATTATACAAGAAAGAGGTGAAATTTATTCACCTCTTTCTTTTTTACCCAAGGATATCGTTAAAAATACTGTAAAAGTTTATTTTCAATTTTTTTAAACGCTAAGGTAACGTATCGTATAGCGTTAGTATTTGAAGTTCATTAACTACATCAGAGGTTATATCAGTTTCGCGCAAGAAAATCACGGTTTCCTTCACCGGTAACAGGTCGAAATAGTTGTCGGAGAAGAAGCCGTTGTGATTTTTTAGCGATAGAAAGACATTCTTAGCCAATACATTGCTTTTGAGATTTATACGGAAACCATCGTTTTGCTGCTGTATTTTAAAATTAATCTGGGGTTTTTCGAGCTGAAGCTTCATAGGCCGAACGAAATAGAGGATGTCGTCGGCAATAGTCTGTTTATTGACAATGAGTTCGGCATATAAAAGATGGTTTTCGGGAGTAGCCCCCTGCAATAGCTGGTTTACAGATGTTGTATAACAAAGCTTACCTTCGTTAATTCTGACTTTAACTGGTACCTGGATAGTGTTTAGCGTCTTTCCCTGAAAATCCATCAGGGTAAGTTTTAGCGTACCATTTATTCCGGCGGGGTTGTCGGTTGCCAGGTATATTTGTACCGTATCATTTTTTAGATAGGGCATAACGATGGTTTGTTTAAAGGCTTTGGCTACATAGTAATGTAGGGCTTTCCAGCGCTTATAGTAGTCGATACTCGACCAGCTTGCAACAGGCCAGCAGTCGTTAATTTGCCAGTACAACGATCCCATCACATAGGGCATGTTGCGTCGATGGGCGTATATGGCCGATTTTATGGCTTCGGCCTGAAGCAGCTGGCTTACATACAAGAAAGAAGCAAAATCTGTCGGCTCCTTGTACCAATCTGCCATGTATTGTTTAATCCGCAGGTTACCAATACCACTGCGCTGGTGAGCGGCCATTACCGGAGAGGTAATGTCGTAATCTTCGGGCAACGCATATTGCTGAACTGTTTTAAATTCGGGGAACGACTGAAAGCCATATTCGCTCATAAAACGTCCCAGGTACTTGTTAAAATCGTCGAAGGGATGAAGTCCATGCCATACTCCCCAATAATGCATGTCGCCCGAACGACTTTCATAAGTTGCTACATCATCACCAGCAGTAGGTGAAGAAGGCCAGTAAAAAATGCCTGGCGAATAGGTTTGTACAACTTCTGGTAAAATTTTACTGAATATTTGCTGGTAATCGTTCCACATTTGCTTACGCTGTTCAGGAGAATAGCGTTGCTTCCAGCCCCAGCCAAGATTTTCATGGCCTTCGGCCCAGGCAGTTTCGATTTCGTTGTTGCCGCACCACAGTACAATACATGGATGATTGCGCAACCGACGTACGTTGTCGATAGCTTCCTGCCGTATGCTTTCGAAAAATTCCTCTCCTCCCGGATACATACTGCAGGCAAACATGAAATCGTGCCATACCATGATCCCGTATTTATCGCACAGTTCGTAAAAAATGTCGTATTCGTATATACCACCCCCCCATAGGCGAAGCATGTTCATGTTAGCTTCTGCAGCTGAACGAATGATTTTTTCATAATCGGCAGCTGTAACTCGGGTTACAAAAGCATCGTTGGGAATGTAGTTGGCACCTTTGGCAAAGACTTTCTGGCCATTGATGCGGAAATAAAAACTTTTGCCCTTGCCGTCGGCATCGGGTTCCTGAACAACTTCCACTTTGCGTAAACCAGTTGTTACTTTCCGAGTATCGAGTGTTTCTTTGCCATTTTGCAGGGATATCTCAAACTGGTATAAGTAGGCTTCGCCCAGCCCATTGGGCCACCATAATCGGGGTTTTTTAATTGTGAAAGGAACCTCGATGATTTGATTTCCTGGCTTAAGATCTACAGTTTGTTGGGCGATGGTCTTCCCACTGGTACTGATGGTAAGAATTCTGGAACCTGCTTCCTGGGCTGTAACTTCTATTTTAGCTACCAGGTTGGCCATCGCAGGTTCGATATTTTGCTGATAGAGATATACATCGTTAATTTTAGCATCGTTCCACCATTCGAGTACAATGGGTTTCCAGATACCCGAGGTTACAAACCGCGGTCCCCAGTCCCAACCATAGGAATAGGGCGCCTTGCGCGTAAAAATGCTCACTACATTTGGACCCAATCCACCATTTTCCGATTGGTCGTTGGCAGCAGGTAAACGATAACCGTGCTTCTCCAATAACCCGAGTCCTTTAAAAATGGGTGAATGAAAATATATGCGAAGTGTGTTTTTTTGTTTGAGGTACGGTTTTACATCTATTTTCCAGGTGCGAAACATGTTATCGGCCGAGAATAATGGGGAATCGTTCAGATATACATCGGCATACGTGTCGAGTCCATAGAAAGTCAGCCAGATATTTTTTGATCTCAAAACTTCGGGGGTAACTTCGAAGGCGGTTTTATATTCCCAGTTCACCTTGTCGATCCACTGCAATTCTTTTTCGTTGGTACGAAAAAATGGGTCGGGAATAACTTTGTTGTTGAGTAAATCGGTATGTACGGTACCGGGCACAGTTGCAGGTTTCCATTCATTCATCCCGGCCTGGGTGAATTGCCAGCCCTCCTTAATCTCCATCTGTCCTTGCGTCTGTCCAATCATAGTTTTACTGCTTATTAACAATAAGTTAAGGCACAAAAGCATAAGTCCAGCTCTTGTGTAATGTTTCGTTGGCTTTCCCTGATTTGTTCTCATGACTTCAACTATTGAGTTTATAACTCAAAGATAAAAAAATACGACATGGATTTCATGCCATTTTTACCGAAAAATGTTAGGAAATGTAATGGAAACGGTAGAATAATGTAAATTAGTCATACACGAACTCGCCGTGTTCCGATTTGATGGTGAGTTTTTTGGCGGATGCTGATTCACAAAATCCCACAATTCGGGCTTCAATATTAAATTCGCTGGCTATACGAATGATATCCTGCGATGTCTCGGTATCGGTATATATTTCGAAGCGATGTCCCATGTTGAATACCTTGTACATTTCTTTCCATGGGGTTTGACTTTGTTGTTGAATGAGCCGAAATAGTAGGGGTGTTTCAAAAAGGTTGTTTTTCACCACATGCAAATTTTCGACAAAATGTAGTATTTTGGTTTGTGCTCCTCCTGAGCAGTGTACCATGCCGTGAATTTTACTGCGATGTTTCGATAGAATACGAGCAACCACCGGGGCATAGGTGCGGGTGGGGGAAAGTACCAGCTTGCCTGCATCGAGTGGACAGCCTTCAATGGGGTCGGTTAGCTTGAATTTTCCGGTATAAACTAAATCCGATGGGATAGCCGGATCGAAGCTTTCGGGATATTTTAGGGCAAGTTCGTGGATAAACATGTCGTGGCGAGCTGAAGTGAGCCCATTGCTCCCCATGCCAGCGTTGTAGGTAGTTTCGTATGTTGCCTTTCCGCTCGATGCGAGTCCCACTATCACATCACCAGCTGCAATATTAGCATTGTCGATTACCTCACTTCTTTTCATCCGGCATACGACGGTACTATCGACGATGATGGTACGTACCAGGTCACCTACATCGGCTGTTTCGCCGCCCGTTGGATGAATGGATATACCCCACTGACTTAGTTCTTCGCATAGTTGATGGGTTCCTTCAATGATGGCAGTGATTACCTCGCCTGGTATCAGATTTTTATTACGTCCAATGGTCGACGAAAGCAGAATATTTTGGGTAGCACCTACGCACAGCAGGTCATCGAGGTTCATTACCAATGCATCCTGGGCAATCCCTTTCCATACCGATAGGTCGCCAGTTTCTTTCCAGTAAAGATACGCCAGCGACGATTTTGTACCGGCACCATCGGCATGCATCACTACGCAATAATCGGGGTCGTTGGTCAAATAATCGGGTATTATCTTGCAGAAAGCTCGGGGAAATAATCCCTTATCTACGTTTTTGATTGCGCGGTGTACATCTTCTTTCGAGGCCGATACACCCCGTTGTTGATATCTTGCTTCGTCCATCGTGTATTATTTTGTCATGCAAATTTAATGGTTTCTGCCGGATTGAGCCGTGAAATGATACGCGAAGGTATAAGTAACATGATAAAAGTTACCACCGCTGCCCCGATATTCAGAATTAATATATAGCCTGGATGAAGAAAAACAGGAACATAATTTACATAATACGAGGCGGGATCGAGCTGTATAAGTTTGAAGTGGTCCTGTATCAGGCATAATCCTATGCCAATAAGATTACCATAGAACAATCCTATAAAAATAATTCGTAACGATTGAATCAGAAAAATATTCCGAATGCTTTTGTTGCTGGCGCCCATCGATTTGAGTATACCAATCATTTGTGTGCGATCGAGAATAAGAATAATAAGTCCGGCAATCATGTTAAAACCGCTGACGGCCAGCATCAGGATAAGGATTACCACTACGTTCATGTCCATCAGGCCAAGCCAATCGAATACCTGTGGATATTTATCCTTGATGCTTTCGACTTTCAGGACATAATTTTTCGAAAGGGTCTCATAGCTGATGGCTTCATTGATTTCGCTTTTGAGTTCATCGATTTGTCCAAAATCGCCCAGGGCTATTTCATATCCACTTATTTGATTGCGGTTCCAGTTATTCAACTTCTGGATGTGTGCTATGTCGCATAGAATAAAGGTTTTGTCAATTTCATCCACATCGGTTCGGTATATCCCTTTGACCACAAACTTTCTCACACGGGGTGGATCCTGAATGAAGTAGGTGAGAAATTCATCATTAACTTTTAAGTTAAGTATTTTTGAAAGATATTGGGAGATAACTACCGATGTTGTGGGACTGGTATCGTTGACCTCAAAGGTGTTCCCTTCGACCAAACAATTTCGGAAAAAAGTCCAGTCATATTCGCTGTCAATGCCTTTTAGCACAATACCCTGGATATCGGTATCGGTTTTGATGAGTCCTGCTTTTATGGCAAAGGTCTGGACATGCCGTACGCCGTTTATG
Organism: Bacteroidota bacterium; assembly: GCA_029550865.1. Classification (GTDB taxonomy): domain Bacteria; phylum Bacteroidota; class Bacteroidia; order Bacteroidales; family DTGW01; genus JAKPGM01. Next base: position 8,919 of record JAKPGM010000043.1, read on the forward strand.
CTTTTAATGGCCTCGATGATGCTGGTTTGTTTTTCTATGGGAGTGGTCTCAAGCGAAGTATTGGCATCGTAGTTGACAACCTGGATGTGAGCGCCAAATCCAATCATTTTGTCGCGTATTGCTTTTTTAAAGCCTACCAGTATTGCCACCGAAACAATCATCACAGCAATGCAGAGGGCTATACCAAAAATGGCAATACGCATAAGTCTGTATGAGGTGCCTACAGAGTTGTTTTTACGGCCAAAACTACGACGCGCAACAAACCATTCGAAATACATACTTACAGTTTTGAAAACAAAGGTAGCCGAAATATTGAATCGGTAAATCATAAAAATGTTTTTCCACCCTGTGGTAGCCAACTCTTTTCTAAAAAACCACTACCTTTGTTGTTTTTAAGGAATGCAATGATGGATGTAAGAGTTCCGAAGCATGAATTGGATGAGCGCATGCAGCGCTTTATCAGGCAAATGGATAAGGATTGGCCAGGTTGGCAATATGCTATTATTGTCAGCAAAAATCATTTATATTATTTTACGGGTACCCGACAGGAAGGGGTGCTGATCATAACGTCAGGCGAGGAACCGGTATTGTGGGTACGGCGAAGTTATGAAAGAGCCTGCGACGAATCGCACTTTGAACGCATAATGCCCATGAATAGCTTCAGGGAGGCTGCGGCATATCATGGCATACAGCAGTACAAAACCGTTTATGTTGAGTCCGAAATTATGACCCTGGCCTATCTGGAGAGGTTGCGAAAGTATTTTCCCTTCGAAGAGGTTAAGCCGTTGGACCTTCAGCTTTCGAAGATTAAAGCGGTAAAATCGGCCTATGAGCTTGATCAGATGCGTAAGTCGGGGCATATTCATCAACGTGTGCTCGAGGTATTGGCACCGCAATTGTTCAGGGAAGGCATGCACGAAGTGGAGTTGGTGGGCGAATTGTACCGTTTGTTGTTACAGGAAGGACATCATGGAGTTACGCGGTTTGGTTTGTTCGATACCGAGCTGGGCGTAGGTCAGGTGGGATTTGGGGTAGCTTCGTTGTATCCTACCAGCTTTGATGGTCCCGGCGGAAATTACGGTACCCCGGCAACACCGTTTATGGGCAGCCGCTACAACCGGCTAAAGAAAGAACAACTAATTTTTCTGGATGTTGCCTGTGGCTATAATGGCTATCATACCGATAAAACGATGACATATTGGTTTGGAAATAAACCTAATCCTGAAGTTATTGAAGTACACAAACGCTGTGTGGAGCTTCAGCATCGAATTGCCGAAAAGCTAAAGCCTGGGGCTGTACTATCCCAAATTTATGAGCAGATTACAGGGAGTCTCGACGAAGAGTTTATGACCCATTTCATGGGGTATGGTTCGCGTACCGTAAAATTTCTGGGGCATGGTATCGGCCTAACAATCGACGAATGGCCAGTAATTGCTCGCGGATTCGATGAACCCATTGAAGAGAATATGGTCTTTGCCGTCGAACCCAAAAAGGGTATCCCCGACGTGGGCATGGTGGGCATAGAAAATACCTTTGTGGTAACCCCAAGCGGTGGCGAATGTATTACCGGAAATCATCCAGGATTAATGCTGGTAGAGTAACTGTCTTGTTTAAGGATAGATCAAATACCGGCTTCGCAATTTTTTAAAATGCTCTAAGTCGGTTTGCCACGATTGACGTATTTCGGTTTCTGATAAGCCTTGCTCTATTTGCTTTCTGAGTTTTTCATTACCAGCCAGATAATTGAAAAAACGGTTGAAAAAGCTTGCTTTATTGGGAAAATGGTTATAGGCAAGGATAATCCATTGTAAGGTAAAGTAGCTATCCGATTCTGGAAAAGTATAGTTTTCAAGATTGAATCCAAAGCAAACCGTGTCGGCATAAAGAGGTAGGATGTTTCCCGAATTTTTTACGGGAACGAATCGAAAGTCGCCACTATCGAGGGCTGGATGCCCGAAGCAGGTAAAGGGTTCGGGAGTACCACGTCCTACGCTGATAGGAGTTCCTTCGAATAGCACCAGCGAAGGGTATAGGTATATGGCTTTCATCGACCGGAGGTTGGGCGACGGAGCAATATCAAGGGTAAATTTCATCTGATGGTGGTATTCACGGCAGGGAATAATGGTAAGTTGGCATTGTATTCCATTTTTCAACCATCCTTCACCGTTAATCATTTGTGCATATTCACCGATGGTCATCCCATACACAAGGGGTACCGGATGAAGCCCTACAAACGAACGATATCGCGTTTCCAATACAGGTCCGTCGATGTAAAATCCATTGGGATTGGGTCGATCGAGCAATATTAGTGGAATTTTATATTCGGCACAGGCTTCCATTACATAGTGCAGAGTCGATAGGTAGGTGTAGCAACGAACGCCAACATCCTGCAGGTCAAGTATCATCACGTCGATACCCTTCAGGTCGGCTGGGGTTGGTTTGTAGTGCTTACCGTACAAGGAGATGATGGGCAATTTTGTTTTAACATCAATTTCGCTGTTGACATGTTCCCCAGCTTCGGCCTGACCCCGAAAACCATGTTCGGGACAGAATATTTTTACTACCCTGAATCCTGCCGACAATAGCGTATCGACCAGGTGAACCTGATGAATCGTTGAACTGTGGTTGGCAACAACACCAATTCGCTTACCTGTCAGGGAGGGAAAATATTTTTGTGTATCGTAAGCACCCGGCCAAGGAGTTTCGCTGTACACCAATACACTACACAGCAAGGTTATGACCAACTGAAATATTCTCTTCATAGAAAAACGATGGGCAAATCTGTAATTATGTTAATTGGCAAAAATAGCCTATTGAGGCAATATTTTGGTCTGGCATTTGCTAAAATATAATTGCAATTTTGTCAGTTTATGGTTAATTTTGTCATAAATTTTACAGCATATGGATTTGCAGGCGGTTAAGCAGCGCTTTGGCATCATTGGAAATCATCCAGGCTTAAACCGGGCTATCAGCATAGCCATTCAGGTAGCGCCTACCGATCTTTCGGTGCTCATCACCGGGCCAAGTGGGGCGGGAAAGGAGATTTTTCCTCAAATCATCCATCATTTTAGTGCTCGTAAGCATGGGCCGTATATTGCCGTCAACTGCGGAGCCATACCCGAGGGTACCATCGATTCCGAATTGTTTGGACACGAGAAGGGCTCGTTTACAGGCGCTCATGAGAGCCGAAAAGGTTATTTCGAGGTGGCCAACGGCGGAACCATCTTTCTTGATGAAGTAGCAGAACTTCCGCTGGCAACCCAGGTAAGACTATTACGTGTGCTCGAAACTGGCGAATTTCTTAAGGTCGGATCTTCAAAGGTCCAAAAAACCAACGTACGTGTGGTAGCAGCTACCAACGTCGATATTCCTACTGCTATACAAAATGGCAAATTCAGGGAAGACCTCTTTTACCGGCTTAATACAGTTCCCATTACGGTACCTGCGCTAAAAGAACGAAAGGAAGATATTTATTTGTTGTTCCGTAAATTTGCCAGCGATTTTGCCGAAAAATACCGTATGCCTGCCATCAGCCTCGACGAGGAGGCTATCCATGTCCTTGAAAATTATCATTGGCCGGGAAATGTTCGTCAACTTAAAAATATTACTGAGCAAATTTCAATTATCGAAAAGAAAAGGGTTATCGACGCTGAAACTTTAAAAATGTATCTGCCCAATTATTCGGAGAACAAGCTACCAGTGCTTTTTAACCGCAATGAGGCAGAATCGTCGGCTTCGTTTGCTTCCGAACGCGAGATTCTTTACAAAATTCTTTTCGATATGAAAGCCGATATGAATGATTTAAAAAAGCTGGTGTATGGATTAATTCAGACCGGACGTATCGAGGATCTTAACCTCGATCATCAATCGGCTTTTGATCGTTTGTATAAAGATAATGAAGATTTCGAGCCTCAGATCGAAATGGTAAAATCGGTAAACGCAAAACCAAGAGCTTCGGAACATATTGAAGATACCCACGAGGTAATTGAGGAATCACTTTCCTTACAGGAAAAAGAAAAAGAGTTAATTATTAAAGCCCTCAATAAACACAATGGCAAGCGTAAATTGGCGGCCGAAGAACTGGGTATTTCCGAACGAACCCTTTATCGAAAAATTAAAGAGTATGACCTGGATTAAAAAATTGCTTTTCCCATACTGGATTCTTATTTTTCTTGTATTTTTATCATCGTGTTTTAGTGTACATTATTCGACAACAGGAGCTTCTATTTCGCCCGATGTAAAAACCTGCACGGTACGTTATTTCCAGAATCGAGCACCTAATGCAAGCCCCTATCTGGCCCAGCAGCTTACCGATAAGCTCAGGGAAAAGATTCAGAATTCTACCCGGTTGACCATGTTGTCCGATGGCGGTGATGTATATTTTGAAGGGGAAATAACCGGCTACGAGGTTACCCCTCAGGCGGTGCAAGGCAATGACAAAGCAGCACAAAATCGACTTACCGTAACGGTGAGGGTACGATTTGTGAATAATGTGGAACCAAAATATAACTATGATGCCAATTTCTCGCGATACCAGGACTTCCCTTCCAGCCAGATGCTTAATCAGGTGGAACAGGAGCTTGTTAAAACTATTTTCGAAGAAATAACAGAAGACATTTTTAATAAAGCTTTTGCCAACTGGTAAAAACGACTTTTAACTAAAAATGAAAGAAGAAATTAAAAATATCTTGTGCCAGCCCCAACAATTTTCGTCTGACTATCTTCCCCAACTTCAGAAGGTGGTGGAAGAATTCCCTTATTTTCAACCTGCCTATTTTTTTCTCTTAAAGTTTCATAAACAACAGTCCTACGCTAAGTATACCGAATCCATCGAACGCTATATATGGCATATTCATAATAGGCAACTGTTGTATGATTTTTTAAACGATGTTCATTCGTTCGAAAGTCGTGGAACGGACAAAACGATTACTTCGGCTGAAAAAGATGTAACAGTCGAAACATCATCCTCACCGAAAAGCTTTACTGTCGCCAATCGACGCGATAGTGAATCCCTTCAGGAATCACTGTCGGAAACGCTATCCCAGGCTACACAGGTGGATGTTTCGGAAGAATTTGAAAAAAAGATATTACCCGATATTCAATTTGAACTCGACGAAAGTATTGAAATCATTAAGCCATCCGAGGAATATGAAGATTTTTCTTTATTGGAACCTTCCGTAAGCGACCAGGAGAACGATAAAGATAATGTGCTGGAACTTGATGAAATATCTACCACATCGTCGGTGACTCTGGAGGAAACATCTCCAGCCATCGCAGTTGAGGATTCGACACCCCAGGTACAGGAGGCAAATGAAGCTGCCCCTTCATCGAATAGTTTTGGTAAAAAAACAAACATGCAATTTTCGCTTATCGATGAATTTCTTGAAAAACTGCCCCATATTAAGCCGCAGCCCGTACCCGAGACCGCCCCTGTTACCGATATATCTCAGAATAGCGTTGAAGTTCATGATGATTTTATGACCGAAACCTTTGCTCGTATTCTGGTAAAACAGGGTAGTTACGATAGGGCTATTGAAATATATCGGAAATTAATTTTGAAATTTCCCGAAAAAAATACTTACTTTGCAAGCCAAATTGAAGAAATAGAGAAATTAAAAAATAACCCAAAGCCATAGTTTATGATTTTCTTGTACGTTTTAATGATTATAGTGGCCGTCATTCTTATTTTGTTTGTGCTTGCCCAGAGTTCAAAAGGAGGTGGACTGGCTGCTAACTTTGCAGGTAGTCAGATTGTTGGGGTTCGTAAAACAGCCGACTTCCTTGAGAAAGCTACCTGGACGTTGGTTGGCGTTTTGTTGTTTTTGTGCATTTTGGCTAACATTGTAAAAAGCAATCATGGTACAGTTCAGCAGCGGTCGGTATTGGAAGATGAAATACAGAATGTAATCAACCCTAATGCAACTCCGCGTATTCCTGCTCCACAACAAGAGCAACCTGCTTCGCAACAACAGGATCAATCTACTCAGCAACCTGCAGAATAACAAGAATTGTTCGTTCTATAATACAGCCACTGTCGTTTTTGACAGTGGTTTTTTTTGTATAAAAATTCCCGGGTAACAAGAGTATAACCTTAAAGTCATTCTAAAGACGTCTTTTATCTTTGTAAACCTCACCCCGCCTAAGCTGGAACTCCTAATCTGTAAAATCCTCACCCCGTCCTGGCGGACACCCCTCTCCTTTGAAAGGAGAGGGGATGGGGGTGAGGATTGAAAGGGCGGGGGAACGAGGGTGAGGCGGCGTAAAAATACGTTGTGAATTAGCACAGGCCACAATCTAAACTTTGTGCGGTGGGTAGCACAAATGCGCGGCGGTGTGGAGTAGTGAATGGTCAAAACGGCAAGTATGGCCGCAGGAGCGCTTGTCGTTTCAAAGCGTTGGCAGGAGAAAAACCTTGAGTGGAAACGCTACAGCTATTCCGAAAAGTACAGGCCACAATAAACGCCACGGCCAACGATTTGGCTTACCCTGCCTGCCATACTCCGTTTTGACCAGAGCGGGTAGGGAATCATTTGTGCTTGATTTTCTTTGCTACTTTCTAGTATCAAGACAAGAAAGTAGGGGTAAGGAAATAGTTGCTGAGACGATGATGGCTTGCAGTTTCATCCTCACCCCGGCCTGTTGGCCACCCCTCTCCTTGTAAAGGAGAGGGGAAGGGATATCGCTAACCATCCCATTGCTACCAAAAGAGCCACCCCTACGGGGTTGGAAAGAACATGAATAAACTATGTATGTCAGTGTACTTCATAACTTGTTGCATGTGAGTTCCATCCGATGCTGCAAAAAAAATTTAAAACCGTAAATGACCATAGTTTTGTTAGATCCTCGTAGAATATTTGTTAATGTAACAAATACCTCCATCCATTTTAGTAATACCACTCGTGCAAATTCATGGGAAGCGCAGAAAGTTTGATTGATAATTTCCTAAATTACAGGCTATAAAAGAAAAAAGAGACTCCATAACGGGAGTCTCTTTCTGTATGGAGGTTCAAATAATTAACGGAAACTGATACCAATTCCTGCAGAGAAAAGGTTGTACTTGTCCATGGTAGAGTAATCGCCATGAATGGTAAGCAGTGCGAGTTTTAAACGAAAACCTATAGTAGCTTTAAAGGCAGTTTTAGAGGCCAGCGTGGCATCGATGGGATCCATAATATTTTTTACCCCCAGTTTTACAGGTTTACGGTTATCTATGGAATTTTGCACATCAGCAATTTCAGGTTGATTGGGTACAGGGAAAGCGCCAGAAATCTTGATTTTTGAAGAAGGGGATACAATACCCACACCAGCATATACGTTGAAAATAGGGATATTGGTCGATAGCAATAAACTTGCATTCAGGGTAGAGGCTGTAAGTTCAACTTTTTGGTCCTTATATACGTCCATGTTCAGCCCCGAAGTATAAAATTGGTTGGGGTCGGGACTAAGTAGTTCGCCTGTTACTGAAGTTTTAAAGCTGCTGTATGCGATGAGCAAACTCATGCTCCAGAATGGGGTTTTGTTCACCACCGGAATCCATTGTTTGAGGTCGTGCTTGATGCCAATCCCCCACATGCCCAATTTGCCATAGTCGCCTATTTTAATTGTAGGCATGTAACGACCAAGAATTTCGGTACCCTTGGGCAGTCCTATTCCTGCTTGCAAAGCGAAGTTTGGAACTATGGGAACATTAATACCCTGGGGCATTTTAAATTTCACCGATACATTTTGCTGGGTGTTATCAGGCAGGTTTACCTGTTGCGTGTAAGTTAGTTCAGGACCGTCCTCCTTTTTTCCAGCAATGGTAGGCCCCGTGGATGTAGTGCCATAGGTGAGCGTGGATAATCCAAGCTGAGCTAGGTCATAAGTTTTTTGAGCGGAAGGTATCGAGGCAATGGTGGTGGTGAGAGTAATGTCGAATCCGAGAAGACCATGGGTGTTGGCAGTATTGTACCATCCATTGGATAGCCCGTAGGAAAAGCCTTTTCCCCACGGTTCAAGATAGGCTGATGCTAATTTGTTGGCATCGGCTGTGCCACCTGTTAAAATTTTTGCAACATCACTCAATTGTGCAGATACCGACATGGTACTCAGTATCAATAAAATTCCCATCAATTGTTTTGTTCGTTTCATATAAACAGTTTTTAAAGTTACTTGACAATTAACATTTTTTTTATGGATTTAGTTTATTATTTTTAATTTCAATAGCATATGTTTTTAACAATTTTTCCATGAAGGGAAAATAATAATTTTGAAAGAAAAGTTTTTGTTTATTGGAGGTTATCCCTTTGAGCCATTTTCTGCTGTTAGCCATTTGAGTAAACAAGGAAGGCAGTGAGTTTGAAGCAAAATCGCCGGCGAAATAACAGGTTCTGATTCGCCCAGGATGATCGACTACGATTGCAGGGAAAATTGAGGATAACCCATAACTCTTTACCAGCGAGTCTCCTTCGGAGGTTAGGTTTAGCTGAAAATTTGCTACAACGGAAACGCTATCGCCAGGTACAATAATTTCAAACCAGCCAGTAAAATCGATGTTGGAAGGGAGCTGGAAAGTTGCTCTAAAATTTTCATCGGTAACCAATTTGGGATAGTTAACGTTCAAATGTTTTTTGGGCTCTAATACCAGGGTAGTACTGTTATTGGTTAGTATAATTCCTTCGCCTGTAAATGGCCATTTACCGCCGTGTTCAGCTTTATAACGCTCGATAACATGATAGGGTATCTCCACGTTGTTCGAATCGAGTGAATGGAAATAGCGAACCCACCAACCTGTTGCATGAATATTAAAAAGTAATTCGGTTTTGTAGCTGATAAGATCGGAAGTGGGAGTACCTAATATTCCAAATTCGCCGATAATCAGCTTACCCTTTTCTTTCATCGTTTTGAGCAACAAGTAGTCGTTCTGGTTTAGTCCACCTTCAATCACAGAATTTTCGCCACTTCGGCGAAAGCCTTTAAACCATTCGTTGAAATACACTCCTCGCGTATCGGCATAGTAAGCCACATCGTATACGTCGGATATACTATCGATTTGTTCAAGTAGTATTCGTTTAATGTCGTACTGATAATCACTGATGGAGCGTAGCGGATGAAAACCATAATAATCGTGTCCTATCTTGTAGCTTTTCCCATTGGACTTGACAATTCGGGCATTGTTGAGCACCCAAAACAGGGCTCGATGTTTTTCATACTTAAAATCAGGTACCGTTTTGTCAAGAACATAAATGTTTAAATACGTTTTGGGGTAGCCCAGCCATACTATATACGATACAGTAAATAACAACAGAATAATGGCAAGGGTTGCAACAATAAAATATCTCAGAAATTTCATTTTTGCAGGTTTTATGTGATAGGTTTTTATAAGTTAAAAATAATACTTTTTGTCAGATAAAGTTAATTTTAAGCAAGGAAAATTACAAAATATCCGTTTTCATTATTTGAATGTTTTCGAGAAGTTTAAAATCTTATCATGCTAAAGATGCATATGGACTTTCGGAAAATGGCAAATGTTTTTTTGATGATTGTTTTTTTAGCAAAATTTTCCAATAATTCATAGGCAAGTGTATCTTTGCAATCACTGATAAAAAAAATGGATACGAAGAAACATATTGCTATTTTAGGTTCAACGGGTTCTATTGGAACGCAGGCATTAGAAGTAATATCCGCTCATGCTGATTTATTTGAGGTCGAAACGCTTACTGCATATAATAATGCTGACTTACTTATTCAGCAAGCCTACAAGTTTGTTCCGAATCAGGTGGTCATTGTAAATGAGGAACGGTACGAATATGTTAAAGAAGCGCTGGCAAATTATCCCATAAAAGTATATACTGGTTTCAAGTCATTGCTTGAAGTGGTTAGCATGCCCTCGGTCGATGTGGTGCTGGCGGCGATGGTGGGTTATGCTGGACTAGCGCCTACAGTTGCTGCCATTAAGGCGGGAAAAACTATTGCCCTGGCGAATAAGGAAACACTGGTAGTGGCTGGTGAACTAATTACCCGTTTGGCATTACAGCACAAAGTAAATATTTATCCAGTTGATTCTGAACATTCAGCTATATTTCAGTGTTTAGCTGGAGAAATGCATAACCCGGTTGAAAAAATAATACTTACTGCCTCTGGGGGGCCTTTTCGGGGTTGGTCCCGTGAAAGGCTAAAAAATGTGACTCCAGGTGATGCACTGAAGCATCCCAACTGGTGTATGGGCAATAAAATTACCATCGATTCTGCCACCTTAATGAACAAAGGTTTTGAGGCTATTGAGGCTAAATGGCTTTTTAACTTAGAACCCAGTCAAATTGAGGTACTCGTTCATCCACAGTCGATTATTCATTCCATGGTGCAATTTTCCGATGGCAGTATTAAAGCCCAACTGGGTGTTCCCGATATGCGCCTGCCTATTCAGTATGCGCTTTCCTATCCCTATCGATTGGAGTCTAATTTTCCAAGGCTTAATTTTTCGGAGTGTACTCAGTTTACCTTCGAAAAACCTGATACAAGTGTTTTTCGGAATCTTGCTTTTGCCTTTCATGCAATGGAAAGAGGAGGAAATATACCTTGTGCGCTTAATGCAGCCAACGAAGTGGTTGTCCATGCTTTTTTATGCGAACAGATAGGTTTTTTGGAAATGTCGGATATCATTGAAAAAACCTTGACTAAGGCATCCTATTGTGAATGTAATAGCCTGGAGGATTATGAAGAAACCGACCGTTGGGCACGTAACTATGCGAGTAGTCTAATTTAATTTTATCGAAATATGGAAGTACTTGTTAAAATTGGACAATTTTTGTTATCACTATCTATCCTGATTATTTTACATGAGTTTGGACATTTCGCCTTTGCCAAAATATTCAAAACTCGGGTCGAAAAATTTTATCTTTTCTTCAATCCCTGGTTTTCGTTGTTTAAATTTAAAAAAGGGGAAACCGAATACGGTCTGGGTTGGTTGCCGTTGGGTGGCTATGTGAAAATATCTGGTATGATTGATGAAAGCATGGACATTGAGCAAATGAAGCGACCACCGCAACCATATGAGTTTCGTTCGAAACCTTCGTGGCAGCGCTTGCTTATTATGCTTGGTGGCGTATTAGTGAATTTTATTCTTGCTCTAATTATATACATAGGTGTGTTATATGCGTGGGGTGAAGATTATCTTCCTACCCAGGAGGTAAAATATGGCATAGCAGTGGATTCGCTCGGATACCAGGTAGGTTTTCGATCGGGTGATAAAATTGTTTCTGTAGATAATAAGCCAGTAGATAATTTCTTTAAAATTATTCCTACCATTGTTCTTGAGGAAGCAAAGTCGGTTCAGGTGCTGCGTGATTCTCAACTGGTAAATATTTATTTGCCCGAGAGTATTGTTCATTCGCTCATACGTAAACAGGAGCTTTTTACTGTTCGTTTCCCTTTTATTATTAGCAAATTTACAGAGGGATCCGTTGCCCAGCAAGCGGGTTTTCAGGTGGGCGATCGTATGCTGAAAATCAATGACGAGGAGGCTGTTTTTTTCGATCAGTTTCGTAGCATTCTTTCAAAGCATAAAAACGACACCATTACCGTCACCGTCGATAGAAAAGGACAGCAAGTTAAAATTACTGTAAAAGTGCCTGAAACAGGACTCCTGGGTATATATCCCGACGGTGATTTGAGCAAATTTTTTACATTTAAGCATGTGGATTATGGCTTTTTTGAATCAATCCCCGCTGGCATTGCAAAAGGTTTTAATACGCTGGGTAGCTACATCAAGCAGTTTAAGCTAGTATTTTCACCAACGGCTAAAGGTTATGAGTCGCTCGGTGGATTTATTACCATGGGAAGCATATTTCCTGGAACGTGGGATTGGCAAGCATTTTGGTCGCTTACTGCTTTTCTTTCTATCATTCTGGCATTTATGAATATTCTTCCTATCCCGGCGCTCGATGGCGGTCATATTATGTTTTTGCTGTACGAAATGATTACCGGCCGTAAACCCAGCGATAAATTTTTGGAAAGAGCACAAATGGTGGGACTTGTAATTTTGTTTGCCCTGCTCATATATGCCAATCTGAACGATATTTTTCGGTTGTTTTCGAGGTAGCTTTTTTAATAATTTAACTATTTTCAATTCAAGTTATTTTTACTTTTGTTGAAACATTAATATTGTAAGACCATGTTCAATTTTGTTGTATTAGGTTCAATCGGGGTTACCGAAATTATTCTTATTGTTCTAGCATTGCTTTTGCTTTTTGGGGGTCGTAAGATACCCGAACTCATGCGCGGTTTGGGGCAAGGGTTACACGAGTTTAAAAAAGCCAGCCAGGGTGGTGAGGCTAACAACACCAAGAATGAGGCTAAGGATACTCCTAAAGAGCTAAAAAATTAGTATTCATAGTCCAAAGAATCAGAGACTATGCTTTGTCGAAGGGGAGGTTGGTTGCCATTAAAAAGATGGATGAAGCTGTGTTTTTTTCTTGTTTCTTTGTTAGCTCAGTCGACTCAGGCACAGGTCTCTGATGTTAGCCCCCGTAAATTTCCTTCTATTTATTACGAATATCGCATTGAGCAGCTTAGCAAAACTACACCTATCCGACTCGACTACAATGCCGACGTTCAAAAGTATATCGACTTATATCTCGATAGTCGTGCCGATAAGCTTTCGCGATATCTTGCGCTAAAAGACTTCTATTTTCCTATCTTCGAGGCAACCCTCGATCGTTACGACTTGCCTTTAGAGCTTAAATATTTGCCTATTGTTGAGTCGGGGCTCGATCCATTGGCACGGTCGCCTTCGGGGGCAATGGGTCTGTGGCAGTTGTTATATCCTTCTGCAAAATTATTAGGATTAAGCATCACTTCCTACAAAGATGAACGTTGTGATGTATACCTTTCGACCGATGCTGCCTGTAGGTACCTCAAGTACCTTTATTCGTTATTTAACGATTGGCAACTGGCGTTGGCTGCATATAACGGCGGACCAGGTGAGGTGCGCAATGCTATTGTGCGTTCGGGTGGAAAAACCAGTTTTTGGGATTTACAGCCTTACCTTTCGGAACAAACCCGTTGGTATGTGCCTGCATTTATCGCAATTGTTTATTTAATGAATAATGCAGAAGCACATGGTATTAAGCCCGCATCCCTCTCGTTTCCCTCTATCGACACCCTTAAAATATCTCATGCAGTGGAATTTAGCCGAATTGCTGAAAAAGTCGACCTGCCTATTCAACAACTTCGGGAACTCAATCCTGCTTATCGTAGAGATTATATTCCAGCTTCGGATACCCCCCAGATTCTTGTCTTGCCCTCCGACCGTATTCTAACCTTTTTAAAGCATGAATACCAGATATATGCGTTGTCTGACACGCTTAGCTATTTTAAGCATCTGGAGTCGACTTCCGATACTACGGGTAAAAGTCTGTTTTTGTACACCGTAAAGCCTGGCGACTTTTTACACAAGATTGCCCTTGAAAAGGGCTGTTCGCCCGAGAGCATTAAATTTTGGAATAAACTTTCCAGCGACCAGCTAAAAGCTGGGCAGGTACTGAAAATATGGCTGCCCAAAACAACCGCATGTTCTGAACGGGAGAAATTTTTTTACTACAAGGTGAAAAAAGGCGATACCCTGTATACCATTGCCGAAAAGTTTAAATGCGATTCTATTAACGATATAAAATTGGTAAATAATATTACCGATGAAAGAATGCTGAAGGTAGGACAGGTATTAAAGATACGCGTTAACACTGCCGAGTAACAATCACAGCAATTTTTCAATTACCTCTTCGAGAGGTTGTCCCCCAAAGCCACGTTGATAACCAAATTGAAAAAGTTTATGTTTTCGTTCAAAGGAATCTAATGTTTGGGGTAAAGTTTTGAGCTTTTTGGTCAATATGTCGGTTAATACTCTTATATACGTTGCGTCATCAATATCGTTGAGAGCTGATTCTATGATTGATTCGTCGATATTTTTTTGCTGTAAGGCGATTTTAATTTTTAGCTTTCCCCACCCGTCGAAATGTAGCTTATCATGGACAAAAGCTTTGGCATATCGTAGGTCGTTGATATAGCCTTCTTTTTCAAGATATTCAATGATTGAAGCTTTTTCATCGGACTGGAGCGGTAGTGTTCGTAATTTTTTCAGGACATCATTTCTGCAACGTTCTGCTTTACTGCAATAATTTGCCATCTGTTGACGGACAGTATCATACGTAAGAGCTGTGTGATTTTTCGGTTTTGCCATAGCCTTATCACTGGTCTTTTGCTTTATCGGTAGGATGGGTATTTTTAGCTATATCTTCTATATTTGTATTATCCTGTATGCCTTCTATTTCTTTTCGCATTTGGTCAATAGGGGTATTTTCAGTAAGTCCTTTTTGCAATTCTTTTACCTCATTCCCTATTTCGGTGGAGTGACGTAATAGTTCGTTTTTAATTTCATCGGAAGCTTTTTTTACTTCGTTCAGTCCTTTGCCCAAGCTCCTGGCTAGCTCTGGCAATTTATCAGCACCAAAAAGGATAAGAATGACCAGTAAGATTAGTAAAATTTCCGAACCGCCCATAGTCTAAATTTTATAACCCCATTGATTCAATATTTTTTCATTGTTGCGCCAGTCTTTTTTCACTTTAACGTATAGCTCAAGGTATACCTGCTTTCCAACAAGTGCTTCTATATCTTTTCGAGCTTCTATGCCAATTTTTTTTAGTGCCTCACCTCCTTTACCAATGATAATGCCTTTTTGGGTTTCTCGTTCGACGTAGATGGTAGCAGAAATACGATCGAGATTCTCACTTTCTTTGTATGATTCTATGACTACCTCCACGGCGTAGGGTATTTCTTTCTGGTAATGCAACAATATTTTTTCGCGAATAATTTCAGAAACAAAAAAACGTAAATTTCGATCCGAAAGGTTTTCTTTAGGATAGTAGGGTGGGTGTTCGGGAAGCAGTTCAAGAATGCGCTTTTTGAGTGTGTCTACATTGAAATTATAAAGAGCCGAGAGCGGAAAAATTTCGGCCGAAGGTAATCGGTTTTTCCAACTCTCTACCAGTTGAGTTACAGCCGATTGATTCGACAAATCTACCTTGTTAATTCCCACCAGTAGTGGGATACTCAATTGTTGTATTTCCTCAAAAATTGGAGGCAAATCTTCCTCTTTTTCTTCAACGTCGGTTAAATACAAGAGTATGTCGGCATCGGTGAGTGCCTCCCTTACAAAGTCCATCATTTTTTGATGTAGCTTATACTTAGGCTTAATGATTCCTGGTGTATCCGAAAAAACGATTTGATAATCGTCCCCATTGTCAATGCCGATGATTCGATGGCGAGTGGTTTGTGCTTTGGGAGTGATAATCGACAATTTTTCCCCCAGCATGGCATTCATCAGCGTTGATTTACCCACATTGGGACGACCTAATATGTTTACGTATCCAGCTTTGTGCGACATAATCAATAAATTTTTCAAAGGTAATCAATGTTTGCAATTGCATGCCATTCATCGTTGAAATAAAAATGTAAGATAGAATTACTAAGTCGTATCGAAAATTTTGGTTTTGCAGGCACCCGAGGGGCACTGATACCATTTTCAAAAACATTATCGCCATGGAATACCCTGGCTTCATCCCAGAGGTTTTGTTCAATAAAACTCGATAACACTTTACTACCTCCTTCTATTATTACGGACTGGATACCTGCCTGATAGCAGTAGTCCATGATTTCTGCGGGCATATTGTCGAATGGGATTTTAACAAAGGAAGCATGGGGATTCGAGTCATCGTGCTGACGTGTAAATATTATCGTTGGGGCTTGTTGATCAAAAATATGCAATTGGCCATTGAGTCGTCGGTTACGGTCGAGAATCAAACGTATAGGATTTTTGCCATAGTAGTAACGTGCGGTAAGCTGGGGATTATCCATTAAAACAGTATTGGTACCTACCAGTATGGCTTGCTCTTCCGTGCGCCATTTATGTACCAGTATGCGGGCATAGGTGTCGGTAATCCATTGTGGAGGCTCGTTTGCATTCCTTATTTTATCGAGGTATCCATCGAACGACTCTGCCCATTTTAGTATAATGTAGGGACGTCTTTTTTCATGGAAGGTAAAAAAACGACGATTGATGAAACGACTCTCGGCTTTTCGTAAACCTATTGAAACTTCAACGTTTGCCTTTTGTAGCATTTTTACTCCTTTGCCGGCAACTTTGGGGAAGGGGTCGATTTCGCCTATGACCACTTTTTTTATTTGCTTGTCTATTATCATTTGGCTACACGGTGGAGTTTTTCCAAAATGACTACAGGGTTCGAGATTGACCAGCAATGTTGATTTTTTTAATAAGGTTTCATCTTTTATGTGCTTTACGGCTTCCACTTCGGCATGGGCTGCACCAAAACGGCTATGAAACCCTTCTCCTATAATTTTTCCCTGGTATATCAATACAGCACCTACCATCGGATTAGGCGCTACACGACCCAATCCATTGTATGCCAGACTTATGCAACGATAGTGATATTCCTCATCTTTTGTATCCATATGGAGTGGCATTTCGTTTAAACCAAAACAAATTTAACTTAAAAATGAATTAGCCATTTTTAATTATTCATAAATAACCTATAAAAATAAGGAATGTTGAAAAGGTATTCAAAAAGAGAAAAATTGGAAATTTTATCGATAATTTCATTGTACCTATTACATACTTTGAAAAAAAACTTTATATTGTGGGGGTAAATTTATGGCCGTGGATACCAATGTTATTACCTTAGGAGAAGCATTACAATATTTTCAACAAGAAGTGGGTAACCTATATCCCGAGCCGGAGTTTCGGAGCATTCGGCGTATCATGTTTGAGAAATTGGCCAACGTTAAGGCGGTGGATTTTCATCTAAAGCCTCAGCTTGAGATACCAAAAGAAACGTTCGAAAAAATTGTAGCTACTACTGAGCGACTTAAAAATTACGAACCTTTGCAATATATCCTGGGTTCGGTTGATTTTATGGGTTTATCGCTGCGTATCACCCCTGCCGTACTTATACCACGCCCCGAAACCGAGGAATTGGTCGATTGGATTATCAAAACGCATAAATTTAATGAAAATCGTATTCTCGACATTGGGACGGGTTCGGGTTGTATAGCTATTGCACTGGATAAGCTCATGGTACACTCGCAAACCGATGGTATTGATATTTCCGACGAGGCGCTTGAGCTGGCTGAGGAAAACTCATACATGAACGAAAGTATAGTCAATTTCTTCAAATACGATATTTTAGAAGGATTGTCGGGCGAAAATGCACATATGTTTAAGGAATACTATGATATCATTGTGAGTAATCCGCCGTATGTGACAGAGAGCGAAAAAGCCATGATGCATCGAAATGTGCTGGATTATGAGCCTCATGTTGCCCTGTTTGTCGAAGATAACGACCCTCTGAAGTTTTACAAGGCCATTGCCGATTTTGCTCGAATAAAACTGGAATGGGGAGGTTTTCTGTATTTCGAAATTAACCCCCGTTTTCACAAGGAAATTATGGAAATGCTTTCGTTAAAGGGCTTTCGGAATATCCAGTTACGAAACGATATCAATGGTAAGCCACGCATGATTCGTGCCCAGATTAAGCTATTTAAAAAAGGCGACAATCCTGAGCTTGAAAAAGTCCGGCAAATGTAGGAACAATAATTTCTGGCTACCATAGTCATAATCCTATACCAGTTAGTTGAAGTCTTTTGGCAGGGTGAAGGGGTAAGTTGTGGTCAGGAGGTTAAATTTTCTTATCGAGTGCCCGCTTGATTGCGTTTTTTCACCACCAGGTTAATATTTCGGTCGATAGTGGCATTCTCGCCGACTGCTTTATCGACTACAACAATGCGCAATATATTGTTGGCAGTGCATTGTGCCGAATCGATGGTAAATCGGGTATTGAAGCCACATTCGGGCGATATCATTTCGATGTTGCGTTGCACGAATATGCGGAACGTATCGATGGCGATAGAGTCGAAGTAGAAATAATACAACGAAGTATCGCTAAGCTGCGACAGGGGTAACTGTATTTGCCTGGCCGATACCGAGTCGTACAACAATACTCCGCTTGCGGTGACTACGCTAAAGGAACTTACTGTAGTATCGACCAATGTATTACGTGTGTTCAACTGGGTAAAATTAACCTTAACGCTTCGGTTGGCCGTATATTTACAATCGATAGTATCGGTACAGCTCGTTTGCAATAATGCGCTAATCCCTAACCCTATGACGAAGACCTTGCAATAATTATTTGTCTTCCTTCCCATTGATTTAATATATTCCAATTTCAGACCTTATACCACGCCAGTCGGGCTTTTTAAAGATAACTTCTGAAGCCGACTTTTTTCTGGGGATAAAACTTCCCTGTCGTATATAGTGGATCGCCTGTTTCAGGCATAGCTCCGAAGTATCGCCAAACGCATGGGTCATATCATCGAATTCGGCATAGTTGACTCCTATACCCGCATAACCCGATGATTCACCTTGTGCATTTTTCCATTCGAACATTACCGGTACGATGATGTAGTCCGATTTCGTTATTTGAATCGGAATCATGCCTACAGGTTTACCATAGGTACGTGTACCGATGAGATAAGTAGTAAGGTAGGGTTGAATGCCTTTTATCAGCGCTTCACTGGCCGATGCTGTCTGCCCGCTGGTGATGAAAAAGATTCGGGATAAGGATTTTGAAAGACTATTGGGTTTTTTAAGGATATTGTATAGTTTCAAGGTATCGCTCAAGTATGGTTCGAGGTCGGAATTAAAAGTCAATCGAATAAATAGGTTTTGGTCGGCTTGCTGCCCTATAATTAAATTGGCTAAATAATTAGCTGTCTCCAGGCTCCCGCCTGTATTGTATCTCAGGTCAATTACCAGCTCATCAATTGCATTGGCTTTGAAATCACTGAAAACATCATCCAATTTTCCCTCAATGTCACTACCCAGAAAACTTTCAAGGGCTAAATATCCAACTTTCGTACTTCCCACTTCAATGATGGAGCTCGCCAGAATGGGATTGATGGTAATTTCTTCTTTTTCGAGTGAAATGGTTTTGATATTGCCTTCGTTGTCGGTAAATTCGAATGTATTGGTTACTTTAGCGGTTCCCTCACCAACCATTTCATCGAGCTGTTGATAGCTATAAATTGGCTGCCCGTTTATTTTGTTAAGTATCCATCCTCTTTGAATGCCCGCCTCAGATGCCCAGGTATTCTTATATACATACGCTACACGAATGTGAGCATATTCATCGTAGCTAAACATAATGCCATGCCCATAGAATATCCCGTTATTGAGATTGTTGAATTCTTGAATGGTAACGATGAAACTCCAACGATCGAGTGCAGTATATAGTAAGCTGTTAAAAAAATCAACCGGGCTTTCATCGGCGGTGGTATCCACATTGGTGGGGATTTTATAATTCCAATAATAACCGCTAAGCATGTCGGCATATATTTCACCCCGAATGCGGCTTTCTTCCAGCTTAGTAGCAGAGTTATTATTGTTATTGTCGTCTTTGTCGGGCTCACAGGAATATACGACCAGCAAGAAACCCAACAAGAAAAGGATATTTTTTGAGTTCATATACTTAATTTTGAACATTTTAATTTTTTTTTTCAATTCCTTGTCGTTCCAGTGATGCAAGAGAAGTTCAAAGATAATATTTTTGTGTTTTGAAAACGGTCAAAAGTACAATCTTTTTTTATCTGTTATTTTATTCAAAACAATTTTAATAAAAAAATTGGATGGAACTCGCATGTTATGAGTTGCCTATGTGTAGAAAGTTCATCACATGCGAGTTCCATCCGACCACTATCAAAAATTAAAAAATATTTTCGGATGAAACCTTCATGATTGTGCTTAAGCACAAACACTAAATGAAAATATCGTTACTTTGTGTTTGGTATCGAACCAAACACAAAGTATTATGGAAAAGCGCACTATTGAGTATGAACAGGTTATCGAG
>JAKPGM010000048.1 GCA_029550865.1 Bacteroidota bacterium
TACAGAAGAACAACGCTAAATCAGTTCGAGAATTTTACATTTACAACTACGATTTTAAAGATCTACTTTCAAGCCTCGATTCCACCCAGATGAATCATGTGGTCAGTTTTTCGAACGATGAAGTTTTTGTAGCATCGCTATTGGGGCAGCTCGAGAAAAAGTTACTATACTACCCTATCCGCACCTATGGGATCTCGACATGGTTGTCTTTTAGTAGCATCGACCTTAATTATTTTTACAATCAACAATTAACCTGTTTTTCGAATTTTTATGTCGACTATGAACAGGAAAAAGTACTTCGATTTTTAAAGAAATATCGTTTGCGTTTTGGTTCCGAGCCAGTTCGAAATTCGAAATTTGGCTTTAATTATTGTATGCTGGGATACGATTTGACACGCTATTTTGCAGTAGCAACCGCATGTTTAGGCAATAATTTTGCAGCTTACGATTGCACACCCAATTCGTCTTTAAATGTTAAATTAAAGTTCATACCAACAATACCATCGGGTGGGTATATCAACCGTGCTTTTTATCAACTGCGTTTTAGTAAAGACTTTACATTCACGGCAGAATAGGTCATTTACTACTGGTTCTCAAGAGTAAATATCTTTTTTGAAAAACCAATAACAGCAAAAAAAGCAGGGTCAGTTCGATATCTCAATGACCCTGCTGTAAGAAATTGTGTCAGTATCTGCTATCTCTATTTTATTTCAATAACATCTTTTAGGCGGATGTCTTTGGAGGAAGCTCCAATAAGAACCTGATATTTACCAGGCTCGACCTTCCAACCCTTGCTATCAACATCCCAGTATGCAAAGTCGCGTTCCTTAAGGCCGATGGTCACCGTTTTAGTTTCCCCAGGCTTTAGCGATACACGCCCAAAACCCTTGAGTTCTTTGAGCGGACGTTCAACAGCGGATTGGGGAGGTGCAATATAAAGCTGAACCACCTCGTCACCGGCACGAGAACCCGTGTTCGATACCTCTACAGAAATGGTATATCGACGATTGCCCTCATCGGTTATTTTTAGGTTTTTATAAGCAAAAGTGGTATAGGACAGGCCATAACCAAAGGGGAAAGTAGGTTCCATACGGTTTTTATCGAGATAGCGATATCCTACAAAAACGCCTTCGGAATAGGGAACCTTCAAGCTCTTTTTGTAATCCTTAAAGGCTGGCGATTGGTTGTAATCGGCGATGAAGGTAAATGGAAGTTTTCCAGCAGGGCTAACATCCCCCGCTAACACTTGAGCAATAGCATTTCCGGTTTCCTGCCCAATGTAATACATATGTACAAGGGCTTTAACTTTGTTTAGCCAGTTTTTGGTTTTTGTAGGCGTTCCGCCATTTAGTACGACTACCGTATTGGGATTTGCCTTAGCAACGGCCAATACCAATTGTTCCTGTTTACCCGGTAATTCCAGTCCATCGCGGTCGCGCCCTTCGCTTTCAAGCATATCGTTGGCACCTGCAAATACAATAGCCATATCAGCCTTAGCAGCAACCTGTGCAGCCTCGGCAACAGCATCGTAATTGGGATTGGTAATACGCTTCAACCCAAATTTAAGCACAGCTCCACCGCCATCTTCGTAAAATTCGATACGAATCTTATAATACTTATCAGCCATCATATCGCAGAAATACTGGTCGATAATGGGACCGTGATTGGTCCAGTTGTCAATGACCAACTTATCATCGAGATAAACCCTGACGCCATCGTCGGAGAGCGTACTCAATACATATTTTCCACTTTCATTTACTTTAAGCCAGCCCGTCCAGCGAATCGAGAAGAAATTGGGTTTGATAGCAGGGTCGGGCGAACCCGTACCATAATCGGTATTAAGCTGAGGGTCGACACGCACCAAAGTTGGTTTTCCTTCCAGATTTTTATTGTTAAAATATTCGCCCTGCAAACCATTTTGTTTTTTATCAGGGGTCCACAATACTGAGCTCTCGGCAGGGGCAAGGCGTGGACGCGGAGTAGAGTCGCCCTGGGCAAAGAGAAATTGAATAGTATCGCCAAAACGTTTTTTCAATCCTTCCAGGGGAGTAACGGCATAAAATGGACTCACGAACGAGCTACCACCCCCTCCCGTAACAGCTTCGGCTGCATTGGGACCGATAACAGCAATAGTTTTAACTTTATTTTTATCGATAGGAAGAATAATATTATCGTTTTTTAGCAGGGTAATCGCCTCGATGGCTGCTTTCAGCGCCAATGGCTTATGCTTTTCAAATACCGTAGTATCGGGACGAACCGGTTTGTCGAATAATCCAACCCAGAAGGCTACTCGTAAAATACGACGTACCTTATCATCAATAACCTCCTGCTTAATTTGCCCATTGTTCAGGTATTTTTTCAGGCTATCGGGCTGAAAGTAAACGCCTACGGGCATTTCAAGGTCGAGCCCGGCATTGGCTGCGTGCAATGTGCTATAAACCGATACCCAGTCGGAAATTAAAAAGCCCTGAAACCCCCATTCACCTTTCAGGATATCACGAATCAGGTGATAGTTTTCGGTGCAATGCTGTCCATTTTGAATGTTATAGGCAGCCATCACCGTCCAGGCATTGGCCTCCTTTACAGCAGCCTCAAATGGCAGCAGGTGTACCTCACGCAAGGAACGTTCATCGACAATAACATCGTATTTGTGTCGTTCCCACTCCTGATCGTTGGTAGCAAAGTGCTTTACGGAAGCAATTACTTTCTCATGCTGAAGCCCCTTTACCCAGTTAACAGCCATGCGTGCTGCCAAAAAGGGATCTTCACTATACGATTCAAAATTTCTTCCTCCCAGCGGCATACGATGAATACCTACACAGGGGCCTAACAAGTAATCACGTCCGTGCGCTTTGGTCTCAAGCGCCATGGCCTGCGCAAGCTGATAAATTAAGGCAGTATCCCAGGTAGCAGCCATAGCCACACCAGCCGGAAAACTTGTCGATTTTTCCCAACGAACACCCAGCGGACCATCGGTGATATGGATTGCTGGTATTCCCAACCGTGGGATGGGGCGTGTATCGAACCCCGTACTATCGCCCGAGAGCAACAGCAGCTTCTCATCTAACGTCATCCTTGATAACAAATCATTTACCCGTTCTTCTACAGGTCGGGAAGGATCCTGGTAAATAGCCTTTTTTTGGCATGAACCCATTATTACAACCAAAAAGAAAACAAAAAAATAGCTTTGTCGTTTCATAGATAATGTATTTGAAAATTAGTAATTAGTAAGTAAGGCAATAGCTACGTTAAAGTTAGTGAGAAAATCGGATTTATTTGTAATTATTTAGGGGGAGAAAAACCAAATGTTCCTAAAAAATTGGTAATGAACCATTTTTACAAATACTACAAAAATACGACATCGTAATCAACGACTCATTTTGTTAAATTATCCCTAAAAATAAAAGAAAAAAGGCACATCTTTGTAAAGAATGTAAATTCGCAGGTAAAATTTAAACATTATTCCTATGAAAACAAAATTGCTAATTAGCTTATTCATCTTACAAACACTAATTTCCTGTAATGAAAAATCGAAACAATCCATGAAAGCATTTGAGCCCTTTGTACCGCCCATATCGTACGAAAAAGCCGATTCTATGGCAATATCGTTGCTTGGAAAAATGACATTGGAAGAAAAAATAAACCTGATAGGGGGGCACAAAATGTTCTATACGGGTAGCGTGGAACGGTTGGGTATCCCAGCTTTATTGATGTCTGATGCGACGGCAGGAGTACGTATGCTGGACCATATACGGGAAAAAATTGGCAAATCGACAGCTTTCCCATGCCCGGTAGCACTTGCAGCAACGTGGAATCCCGAGTTGGCCTATCAATATTCGCATAGCATTGGCGAAGAATGTCGTGCTGCAGGGATAAACATTTTGCTTGGGCCTGGCGTCAATATCTACCGTATTTCGCAAAATGGACGGAATTTTGAGTATTTTGGCGAAGATCCCTACCTTGGTGCACGCATGGTTGAACAATATATAAAAGGTGTACAATCGACCGGAACCATTGCCACCCTCAAGCATTTTCTGTGCAACAACCACGAATATCATCGGCGTACCACTAATGTACTGGTCGACGATCGTACGCTGCATGAAATATATCTTCCCATTTTTAAGGCAGGTATCGATGCTGGAGCCATGGCTGTTATGACGGCTTATAATCAGGTACGTGGCGAGTACTGTGGTCAGAGCCAATTTGTTATTTCTGAGCTACTTCGCAAAGAACTGGGTTTTAAATGGCTGGTAATGAGCGACTGGTGGTCGACCTTTGATCCTGAAAAAACCATTAAGTCGGGACTGGATCTGGAAATGCCAGGCGAATCGATGGACATCCCCTATATCAAAGAAATGTTAGGCGATATTTATGTAAAAACCAATGCGCCCAGGTTGCTTACAGCAGGTAAGATTTCTGAAGCCGATATCGACCGCATGGTTCGCAGCTATCTGCGTACCGCTATTGCTATGGATTTGTTCAACAAGAAAGCAGATACAACTTATCTAAGAAAATTTGAGGAACATGAACAGGTAGCTTTAAACACTGCCCGGGAGGGTATGGTATTACTTAAAAACAATGGTGTGTTGCCTCTTTCAACCAATGCCCGGGTAATTGTTACGGGTCCCAATGCCAATACGGTAGCTGCCGGTCAGGGCTCGGCTTATGTCGAAGGATATAACAAAATAACCCTGGTAGAGGCCATGAACCGCATTTTTGGTGCCAATGCTGCTTATATCGAAAAACCTTCAGCAGAAGATCTGAAAACTGCTAAAGCTGTGGTAGTAAATATTGGAACTGCCGACAGCGAAGGATACGATCGCCCGTTTGACCTGCCTGCAGAAACCGAACAATTTATACTCGAAATAGCCGCCCATAATCCTAATGTCGTTGTAGTAGTCAACAGTGGAGGTGGCATTAACATGACCCGCTGGATCGATCGGGTAGCGGCTGTACTGTATGCTTTTTACCCTGGACAAATAGGAAATGTAGCTGTAGCTGAAATCTTAAGCGGAAAAATCAATCCCTCTGGAAAACTTCCGTTTACAATCGAACGTAACTTTACCGATTCCCCAGGTGCCGACTATATTCCTGCCGGTCAAACCATGGAAAACAACTGGAACAACGACCTGAACATTAAACTGCCCATCAATACCGTCAATTATCACGAGGGAGTTATGGTGGGTTATCGCTGGTACGAGTATAAAAATATCGAACCTCTATTCTGGTTTGGACATGGCCTGTCGTATACAACTTTCAGCATTGAAAAGCCCAAAGTTACCCCATCCTCTTCTGCAGTTGATCCCCGTATCGAATGTTCAGTAGAAATTAAAAATACAGGGCGTGTGGCTGGTGCTGAGGTGGTTCAGGTTTACGTGGAAGACGTGCAAGCTTCGGTGGTACGTCCCAAAAAGGAGCTCAAAGCATTTCGCAAGGTTTTCTTGCAACCACAAGAACGCCAAACTATCCAATTTACACTCGGAAAAGATGCCTTTGCCTTCTACGATGCCAACAGAAAAGAGTGGGTGGTAGAACCTGGAGAGTTTATTCTTCACATCGGCACATCGTCCAAAAATATTTTGCTGCAACAACGGGTGGTATTAAAATAAGCTAATCTGAATTTTTCCTCAAAAACGCTTTGCATTTATGGTGCAAAGCGTTTTTTATTTAGAGCAATAACCAGCTTTAAGTTGAAAGGCTTTCGTCATTCGTATATTTAAAAGTATTTAATTTTTCAGTATTACTCGAACATACCAAAAATGAAATTAAAATAAACCTAAAATACTGTTTCTTATTTAATATATTGATTATTAGCATAATATAAAAATATAATTTTATAATCTATTTAAAAAAGACATTAATATCTTTTTAAAAATTTGTAGTAATTTTATCGACAAAATAAAAAAATAGAGCTATGGAAACTATGTTGAATACTAAAGTATCGGATCTGGTTCGTAAAAACTACAGAACAGCTGAAATTTTTCACCAGTATCATATTGACTTCTGCTGCAACGGGGACAAAACATTAGAAGAAGCCTGCCGGGAACGACAGGTGTCCCTGGACAAAATACAAATCGAATTGGAACGTTTGATGACGCAGGAGGATGATTTTTCAAATAAGGTAAATAGCATGTCACTTACCGAATTAGTTGATTATATCATCGAACGTCATCACAGCTATGTACGAAACAACATTCCCATGCTACAGGAGTTTTTGACCAGGATAAGTCAGGTGCATGGCGAAAGGCACCCAGAGCTTCACGAGGTAAAATCACTTTTCGACGAAACTGCCGGAAATTTGGTTATGCATATGCAGAAGGAAGAAATCATCCTTTTTCCCTACATAAAGAAAATGGAAGATGCTGCTAAACGAGGAGTTGAAAAAATCCGAAGTCCGTTTGGGGAAGTATCGAATCCCATTCGTGCGATGGAAGCTGAACACCAGGCTGAGGGCGAACGTTTCGAACGTATTGCAAGTCTTACTCAACATTATACTATTCCGGCGGATGCATGTAACACCTATCGAGTGTCGTTGCAAAAGCTCGAAGAATTTGAAAAGGACCTGCATACCCATATCCACCTTGAAAACAATATTTTGTTTCCTAAAGCCATTGAATTAGAAAAAAATTTATGAATGTTGAAAATGAAAAATGGATAACTGATATGCAGTATGTTTAGCAAAACAAGCCAATATACGTTACGCGCGTTAGTGTACATTTTACTTGAAAACTCGAAAGGTCGTAATCCTGGTTTTCGTGAAATAGCCAGGGAAATTGATTCTCCAGCAGAATTCACGGGTAAGATTTTGCAGGATCTGGCGCGAAAAAAAATCGTAAGTTCGGCCAAAGGGAAGCATGGTGGTTTTTTTCTTACCGAAGCGCAAAGGCAGATAAGTTTACGTACCATCATCGAACACATCGAAGGGGAAAATATCTTCCAGTCATGTGGATTTGGGCTAAAATACTGCGATGCAGCCAATCCCTGTCCGCTTCATGAGGAATATGCAACGATTCGTGAGCAGCTTCAACAATACATGAACAGCCATACCATCAGTCACCTGGCATTTCAGACGGATGGTCAACGAATATATTTAAAAAGGGAGGCTTTATGAGCAAAATAACATTTATGCAGCTATTTATATCGATTTTTTGGATTGGATTTGTTAGTGCCATAAGTTTTTTTGAGTCGTGGATCAAGTTCCGTGCTCCAGGAGTAACCCTGCCTATTGGTTTAAGGGTGGGTAAAAAGGTGTTCAATGCCCTAAATCGTGTAGAATTGGTGTTATTTTTAATCATCGTACTGCTGTCATTATTACTCCCTATAACGCATGCAGGACTGCTCATAGGTATTGGGGTGGTTCTGATGTTTCAGACCCTCTACCTACTTCCCATACTTAATCAGCGAGCCGAAAAAATCATTGCAGGTGCCACGGTAACATCTACGTGGCACCATATAGGATATGTAGTGAGCGATATAATGAAAATTATATGCCTTATTTCGTTATCACTTAAGATTGCAGAAATCTAAACAAACAATTATGAAGAACATTGGAATCATTGGCGGACTTGGTCCCGAAGCCACAGTCGATTATTATCAGCGCATTATTGAGGCTTTTAAATCGGATAATGGAGGCGACCTCAATTATCCCGAGATTATCATTTACAGCGTCAACATGAAAACTTTCATTGGCTGCATGAAAAAGAAACAGTATCGGGAAGCAACCGATTATCTGGTGGAAAAAATTCGGAGCCTGGAACGAGCAGGAGCCGATTTTGTTGCCCTTTCGGCCAATACCCCACATCAGCTATTTGACGACATCAAGCGTCAGGTAAATGTACCAATATTGAGCATTGTAGAAGCAACATACGAACGTGCACAACAGATGGGGCTTAAACGACTGGCGCTGTTTGGAACCCTTTTCACTATGAATGCTACCTTTTTTGCCGATGTTTTTGAGAATAAAGGCATACAGATTATCCCGCCTGATGATTCGCAAAAAGCATACATTCATGAAAAGCTATTTTCAGAAATTGAATTGGGGATATTTAAGGAAGAGACTCGTACAGGGTTGATAAAGATAATGCAAGACATGCACGAAAAATATCAAATAGATGGTGTAATCCTGGGCTGCACCGAACTACCCTTAATACTCCCAGAATCACAATATCATGGATTAGCTATGCTCAATACCACAGAAATACATGTAAAAGCTATTGTGGAATATTGCCGTGCATAATCTCATCCGAAAATAATTTTAAAAATTTTTCTTAAAAGGACGGAGGAAACTCGCATGGAATAAAATATCAAGCTGTGTTCTCAGCTCGTCGGTGAAATTTTAGCAAACTCAAATAATGCCTCACCCCCATCCCCTCTCCTTACAAAGGAGAGGGGTGGCCGACAGGGCGGATGAGCTTGTAGGAGAAGGCTGTATGATAAGGGAAGGTCAAATTTTATTTCAACCTATCCTTTGGCGGATACGACCCTAAAAATTTTAGCCCTTCCAACCCCGTAGGGGGTGGCTCCTTTGGTAGCAATGGGATGGCCACCTCACCACCAGCCCCTCTCCTTTCCAAGGAGAGGGGTGGCCGACAGGCCGGGGTGAGGATGAAACTGCAAGCCATCTTCGTCTCAGCCAACATTTTCTTTCCTCTACTTTCTTGTCTTGATACAAGAAAGTAGCAAAGAAAATCAAGCACAAATGATCCCCTGCCCGCTCTGGTCAAAACGGAGTATGGCAGGCAGGGTAAGCCAAATCGTTGGCCATGGCATTTATTGTGGCCTGTGCTATGCGAAATAGCTGTAGCTATCCACACAAGGCTTTCCTCTTGCCAACGCTTTGAAACGACAAGCGCCCCTGCGGCCATACTTGCCGTTTTGACCATTCACTGCTCTGCATCGCCGTGCATTTGTGCAACCCACCGCACAACGCTTGGATTATGGCTTGTGCTAATTTTTAAGGCTGCTAAAACTCCTTCTCCCCAGTCTATCCACTTTTTAATTTTAAACCCTGTCGATGTCCTTTTTATCCTCACCCCCTACTCCTCGCCCTTTCTATCCTCACCCCCATCCCCTCTCCTTTACAAGGAGAGGGGTGGCCGACAGGCCGGGGTGAGGTTGTAGGAGAGAGGTGTCCGGTAAGGAAAGGTCAAATTTTATTTCAACCTATCCTTTGGTGGGTACGACCCTAAAAATTTTAACCCATCCAACCCCGTAGGGGTGGCTCTTTTGGTAGCAAAAAGAAAATCAAGCACAAATGATCCCCCACCCGCTCTGCAACACGGCGCATTTGTGCAACCCACCGCACAACGCTTAGATTTTGGGTAGTGCTAATTTTTAAGGCTGTTAACACTGCTTTCCCCCAAGCGAATCTACTTTTAATTTCAGCCTCTATCTCTGTTTCTTTAAACCTCGCCCCTTTCCTTCACCCTTTCAATCCTCACCCCCGTCCCCTCTCCTTACAAAGGAGAGGGGTGGCCGATAGGCCGGGGTGAGGATGTAAATGAGGGGTGCCTGGTAAGGTAGGGTCAGATTTTATTTTTAACAAAACACTAACGGGTGCGTCCCTTAATTTTTTTTGCCCTTCCAACCCCGTAGGGGTGGCTCTTATGGTAGCAACGGGATGGCCACCTCACCCCCGGCCCCTCTCCTTTTCAAGGAGAGGGGTGGCCGATAGGCCGGGGTGAGGTGTTGATAAGTGAGGCGAATATGAATTACAATGCCATAATAAAAGGCTTACCTGATGAGCAATGAGACCACCAGGTAGTATGCAGTAGAAGTCAAAAGCAAGGTATCTTGTTATTAACCTGTAGTAGATGGTTGCTAATTTAATCCTGCCAATGCTTTGACCTTATCAATAACTTTGTTGGCAAGTTTTGCGGCCGATTCGGCATTTGCGCTTTCGGCATATACGCGGATGATGGGTTCGGTATTGGAACGTCGTAGATGCACCCACTCATTTTCAAAGTCGATACGTAACCCATCGCTATCATTCTGTGGGTACTGCTTATACTCGTCTTTCACTGCTGCTAAAATACGGTCGAGGTCAATGCCTGGGGTAAGTTCAATCTTGTTCTTCGAAATCACATAGTTGGGGTATTTTTTTCGAAGCTCCGAGCACGACATTTTAGATTCGGCAAGATGACTCAGAAACAGCGCAATACCTACCAGCGCATCGCGCCCGTAGTGAAGAGCTGGATATATCACCCCCCCATTTCCTTCGCCTCCTATGATAGCATTTACCTGTTTCATCTTTTCTACCACATTCACCTCACCCACAGCAGAAGCAAAATACTGATATCCATACTTTTCGGTTACATCTTTTAAGGCTCTGCTGGACGAAAGGTTTGAGACGGTATTGCCTGGAGTCTTACGCAAAACGTAGTCGGCCACTGCAACCAGCGTATATTCTTCGCCAAACATGCTTCCATCCTCACAAACTATAGCCAGCCTGTCCACATCGGGATCGACCACAAAACCGAGGTGCGCTTTTTTTTCCACCACCAGCCGTGAGATATCGGTAAGATGTTCGGGAAGGGGTTCGGGATTATGCGGAAAATGTCCATCGGGGGTACAGTAAAGCGGCAAAATGTTTTTAACCCCTAAAGCTTTCAGGAGTGCGGGGACAACAATGCCTCCCACCGAATTTACGGCATCGATAGCCACTGTGAATTCAGCTGCACGGATGGCTTCGGTATTGACCAGTGGTAATGCCAGAATTTTCTGAATATGCACTTCGTCGAAGCTTGTGGTTGTCATTTGTCCCAATTCATCTACGCTGGCAAAAACAAACGATTCACGGGTTGCAATATCCAGGATGATTTGCCCCTCGGCAGCACTGATAAATTCGCCAGCTGCATTGAGGAGTTTCAGGGCATTCCATTGTTTGGGGTTATGGCTGGCTGTAAGAATAATTCCACCATCAGCGCCAACTTCGACCACTGCCACTTCGACAGTAGGAGTTGTAGCCATACCCGCATTTACCACATCAATTCCCAAACCGACGAGGGTAGCACAAACCAACTGTTCGACCATAGCCCCCGAGATACGGGCATCGCGTCCCACCACCACTTTGCATCGGCGGTTCCCAACCTTCTGCTTGATAAATGTTCCGTATGCTGCGGTAAATTTTACTACGTCGATCGGCGTTAGGTTATCGCCCGGGTACCCCCCTATGGTACCACGTATGCCCGAAATTGATTTAATGAGTGTCATAATAAAAAATCAGAAAAAAGCCTATTCATCACCGGTTGCTGAGTCGTATCCTTTCATGATGCCTCGCTTTGAGCCACGAATAAAGCTAACAATCTCGTCACGTTCGGGGATAGGAGCAATATTCGTTTCAATATATTCGAGCGCCTGCGAAATATTCATATCTTTCTGGAAGATATAACGATAGATTTCCTGAATCGTATTGATGGTTTCGTTGGAAAACCCACGGCGACGAAGACCTACACTGTTGAGTCCTACATAGGAAAGAGGCTCACGAGCAGCTTTTACGTATGGGGGCACATCTTTACGCACCAGTGAACCACCACTGATAAAGGCATGGCAACCAATATGAACAAATTGGTGCACCATGGTCGATCCGCCCGTGATCACCCAGTCGTCGATGACTACCTCACCGGCCAAACCTGTGTAACCCGCCAGGATTACATTATTACCAATCTGACAGTCGTGGGCAATATGCACATACGACATGATGAGACAATTGCTACCCACAACGGTTTTTTGTTTGGCCGCTGTACCCTTGTTGATGGTAACATACTCGCGAATCACCGTATTGTCACCAATTTCGACAGTAGTATATTCGCCTTTATATTTTAAATCCTGTGGCAATCCTGCAATGGAAGCACATGCATCAATCTTACAATTTTTCCCGATGCGGGAACCATTACGAATTACTGCACCAGCCGCTATATATGTTCCATCGCCAATTACCACATCCTTTTCAATGGTTACAAAGGGTTCAATTGTTACATTCTGACCAATCTGAGCTTCTGGATGAACATTACTTAAGGGATGTATATTCATAGCATTTATTTATAAAAACAATTTCACTTAACTTTCACAATCTGAGCACATAGTTCGGCTTCGGTAACCAGGGTTTCACCCACAAAGGCCTGTCCCCACATGGTAACGATACCTCTGCGGATAGGCTCTATCAACTGCAATTTAAAAATGAGGGTATCACCGGGTACAACTTTCTTTTTGAATTTCACCTTATCAATTTTCAGGAAGTAGGTAAGGTAGTTTTCGGGATCGGTTACCGTATTGAGAGCCAATAAGCCTCCGCACTGAGCCATTGCCTCGATGATAAGGACCCCTGGCATCACTGGCTCGCCTGGAAAATGTCCGACAAAGAAGGGCTCATTCATCGTAACATTTTTCACACCAGCAATCATATTCTCGGTACGAGAAATGATTTTATCGACCAGCAAGAAAGGTGGCCGATGAGGCAACACTTTCATAATCTGATTGATATCGAGTATCGGAGGAACGTTGGGATCGTATTCAGGCACTGCGGGCTTCATGCTTTCTTTCTTGATAATCTTTCTGAGTAACTTAGCAAACTCAGTATTAGCATGATGTCCGGGACGTGATGCAATAATACGAGCTTTGATGGGCATCCCCACAAGCGTAAGGTCGCCAATCAAATCAAGTAACTTATGACGTGCAGGTTCGTTTCGGAAACGAAGTTCGATATTATTCAAAACGCCCTCGGGTTGTACCTGTACTCTAGGCTTGTTGAAAAGTTCAGCTAACCTATCCAGTTCTTCCTGCGAAACCTGTCGATCGACGATGACAATGGCATTGTCGACATCCCCACCCTTGATAAGATTGTGTTTTAGGAGAAGTTCCAACTCGTGAAGAAAAACAAAAGTACGACAGGGGGCTATTTCTTTCCCAAAATCTGCAATAGAATTGAGCGAAGCGTATTGATTGCCCAGTACTTTTGAGTTATAATCAATTTGTACAGTCAGACTCAGGTGGTCATCGGGGAAAGCTACAATCTCTATTCCTTTGTCCACATCGACAAATTCGACGCGCTCTTTCAGCTCAAAATATTTTTTTTCAGCATCGAGTTCCTTCACCCCTGCCTCGGCAATAGCCTCATAAATCACTTTAGAGCTACCGTCGAAAATCGGAATTTCTGGACCATCAAGTTCGATAAGTACATTGTCGATCCCATGGCCTGTCAGGGCAGCCAACAAATGTTCGATGGTGGCCACCCTTACCCCATTTTCATCTAATGTTGTACCCCTCGAGGTATCTATTACATTGTCCACTATTGCATGCACAATAGGATTTTCTTCCAAATCGACACGCATAAAACGGATACCATGATTGGCCTCAGCAGGTTTTATTATCATATTTACAAACAAACCTGTGTGAAGACCTTTTCCCGACAGGGTAATATCTCTGGCAACTGTCCTTTGTTTTTCAACACTTTGTTTTTTCATTTCTCAGTCATTTATAAATTTCTTCCGAAAATAATTTTAAAATTTTATTTAGCAGTCGGTGGAATTCGCATGTTTTAACTTGTTAACCCAACGGCAAGTACGAGTATGAATTATTTTCAAGCTCGTTTCATTAAAAATGTATCACAGACAGTATAATAATTCCCCAACTTATCATTGATATGATGATGAAAAATCATTATTTGATTTTTTCTTTTAGCTCTTTAATTTCCTTTTCCATCACACCAATCTGCTGGTGTAACTTGGTGAAATTACGGAAAAGCACAAAGCTTTTCATAAACTCTTTATAGTCCATAGCAGGTGAACCTATCAGGGTTGCATTTTCCTGGGTTATTGAAGAGTTGACTCCACACTGAGCGCCCAACTTCACCCCATTAGCCACGCTGATATGACCGGCTACACCAACCTGACCTCCAAACATACAATTACTACCGATTTTGGTCGAACCGGCAATACCTGTTTGAGCAGCCATTACGGTATTTTCCCCTACCTCAACATTATGGGCAATTTGGATGAGGTTATCAAGTCTTACCCCCTTGCGCACTATGGTTGAACCCATAGTTGCCCTATCGATACAGGTATTTGCACCAATTTCGACGTAATCTTCCAGAATAACAATACCTACCTGGGGGATCTTTTTGTAATTATTTTCACTGCTGGGCGCAAAACCAAATCCATCGGCACCAATGACAGCTCCCGCATGAATTACACACTCCTTACCTATTCGGCAATCGGCATAAACTTTTACCCCAGGATATAGAATGGTATTATCACCTATGGAAACATTATCCCCCACATACACATGAGGATAAATTTTTACGCCGTTTCCTATTTTGGCCCCATCGGCAATATAAGCAAAAGCTCCCACATAAACATTTTCGCCAATAGTAGCCTTGGGGCTAATGTACGACATGTTTTCAATACCCTTTTTTTCGGGCTTAGCCTGCTGGTACATTTCCAGCAACATTGCCAGCGCCTGATAGGCGTCTTCCACCTTGATAAGCGTAGCAGAAACTTCCTTTTCAGGAACGAAACTCTTGTTTACCAGTACTATCGAAGCCTGTGTTTCGTAAATATATTTGGTGTACTTTGGATTGGCCAGAAAGGTCAGAGTACCGGGTTTACCCTCTTCAATTTTCGAAATATCCGATACTTCTACATCGGGATTTCCTACTATTTCCCCATTGAGAAATGTAGCAATGGTACGAGCACTAAACTTCATCCTTTATTGGTTTTGGCATTAAAATTTAGCAAAGATAATCATTGTTACAAAATTTTTGCTGTCGACTCATATTATCTGTAAGAAAAAAAGTTTTCGCAAACAGAAGATGCGAAAACTTTTAATAGTAAAGCTATTCGTTTTGCTGAAAATATTCCTACCTGCGTGTTCTGCAACATGAGGTGTCCAAAATGCAAAATCGTTAGATTTCAATATTAAAATATGTCTTTACCAATACGCTAAATGCAAAAGTAATGAGCGAAACCGAAAGACTGATGATGGCCATCTCGGCAAATCGCTTACGGAATGGTAAATCTTTAGCAACTGAAATATAATAATTAAAAATAAGAATAATTAGCAGCGCAATGATAATAGTACTTACTAAACAAACCAAATAGTGGCTGAAAAGGAGATAAGGGAGAATTAATAAAATTACTGTAATCATATAGGTACTCCCTGTATACAATGCTGAACGGATAGGAGCTTCTGCTCCCTCGTGACGTTGTGATAGGAATTCTGCAGCGGCCATCGACAGGGCAGCAGCTATACCCGTGATAAAACCAGCAAAAGCAATTACCCTGGTATCTTGCAAAGCAAAAGAAAGACCTGCCAGTGCACCGGTAAGTTCAACCAGCGCATCATTCAAACCTAAAACGATTGAACCAATGTAATTGAGTTTTTCTTCCTGAATCAGATTAATAAGCCTGTTCTCGTGTTCATTTTCCTCATCTATCAGCGTTTGTACTTCGGGAACTTCGGACAATACCTTGCTGTAATTATCCTGTGCCTTTGTTTCCCCTTTTTCCATGAGCTTAATGCCGAAAGTTAGTCCAAACAAACGCACAATCCAGAAGTACCACCACACCCTGGAACTAACAGGGGCAATTTCTTCGCCCGTATAACGTTTCCAGAACTCATAGTGCGCCTTCTCCTCTCTGGCAATTTTCTCAAGAATTGCTTTATTCTCAGCATTCTTTTCAATGGCCGCTAACCTATTGTAAATGTGATATTCCGTAATTTCATTTTCCTGAAACTTTTTTATGAGTTTTAACGTTTCTGCAGCAACAGGTTTTGATTGATTCATAATGTCTTTATTTTAAGGTTGTGCAACAAAATTAGCAAATTATTATATTTTAAAATCGAGAATACATTATTTTTGATGCAACAATGCATATCCGTTATCGCTAAACGATGCCGATGTACGATAGCAACTGATTAATAACATCCTTATGGGAGTACGACTCCTGTCATATAGTAAGTGCCTGGTATGTGGAATTTTAATATCATTTTCCCTTCAGGTTAATGCTCAAATCACAGAAGGAATGCTATTTGAGTCGGTACGCGGTATGACTGATCCCTCGGCCATTGCTATATTTCAGGACTCTCGTGATTTTATATGGGTGGGTACCTGGGGAGGTTTGTTTCGTTACGATGGTTATGGTTTTAAGCATTACCCTGCTATTCCTTATGATTCATCTTCCCTGTCTGGTCAGGGAGTACTTGCCATTGCCGAGGATAACAAAGCTCGTTTATGGATTGCTTGTAATAACGGTTTAAACTGCTACGATCGCTGGCTCGACCGTTTTTATCAATTCAGAAATAATCCTCTGGATACCACTACTATTGTGGGTAATGCACTCAGTTGCATGCTCATCGACTCTAAACAACGCCTGTGGTTGGGAACCTACTGGGATGGTTTATGCTATGCAGAGCTCGACAAGATTCGAAAAATACCGGAACAATCCCCAAAATTTTATCGTTTTTCTAAAAAAAACGACAATGGCAGCCTTACTGACAATTTCGTCCAGTCGATTTTTGAAGATAGGGAAGGTACTATATGGGTTGTTACGAGCGATAAGGTCCTGCATCGATGGGATGAAAAAAACCGGATTTTCAGCCATTACACTTTCCCTGCTGAAATTGCCAACAAAGCCGAATTCATTGAGCTTTGGCTGGAAGATACGATAACCCACAATTTTTGGTTTACCACGCGGGGGTCGGGAATTTTTTCATGGAACAAGCATACCCAGGAAATAAAAAAATACAGTACAAAATCTAACCGTCACCTCTCCTTTGATATTGTACGACATATCTGGCGTGATCCTTCGGGTATTCTTTGGGTAGGCACCGATGGAGGGGGACTTGCATTGCTGGATGAGAATAAAGGAGAAATTGTAACATACAACTATCGATCAGATAATCCTTTCAGTATTTCGAGTGATGCGGTATATCGAATCTTCCCCGATCGTTCCAACAATATCTGGTTAGCAACTTTTAACGGTCAACTCTGTAAGCTCAACCCATATCGTACTGCTTTTCATTTATTTAAGGCGCAAAAAGGATTAAGTAGCGAAGGGCTCAATCACAAATCTATCTTATCGTTGCTGGAGGACAAAAATGGAAAGCTATGGATTGGTACCGACGGGGGAGGAATAAATATTTATGACCGCAAAACTGGTAAGTTTTCCTATATCACGCAGAATTCCAAACCATACGGCTTGACTGCAAATGCCATCATAGACATGACGGAGGATTCAGCGGGTAACATCTGGATGGCCACCTATGGCGGAGGTATGATGTGCTACCATCCAGCTTCTGGCCGGATTGAAAAATTTATTTACAATCCGAAGGACTCAAACACCATACGGGAAAATAACATATGGACCATAACTACCGACCGCCAGCACAATATCTGGTGTGTAACCATCGGGGGTATTTTGGAATATTATAACCCCAAAACACGTCAATTCATTCATTTCGACAGTGACCCGATGGTGCCTCACAACTATCTGATAGCCTATCCTACCCAAATGCTTATTGATTCACGTAACTGGCTCTGGATAACCACCTCGGAGGGAATCGTGAAACTCGACCTCAACAAGTATGACCTTTCCAAACAAAAAAATCAAGTGATTTTCGATATTTACCAACATATCGAAGGAAAAGCCAGTACCCCACCTTCGAACGACATTTATGCCATGGCCGAAGACCCTGAGGGAAACATGTGGTTTGGCACCAACCAGGGGCTGCTCTTCAAGCTGGATATTAGCACGATGCGTTTTGGTAGCAGTATTACCCATCCCGAATTAACCAACAAAAGTATTCGGTCCATGATTTTTGACCAACGCGGGAGACTATGGATGGGTACCACCAATGGTTTGTGGCAGTTTTATCCGAAATCTCGGCAATTTTACCGATATGAGGAGGGAGATGGCTTACAGGGAAATATTTTTTCTCGTGCTCTACTTTTGCTGAAGGATGGTAAAATAGCCGCA
Organism: Bacteroidota bacterium; assembly: GCA_029550865.1. GTDB lineage: Bacteria > Bacteroidota > Bacteroidia > Bacteroidales > DTGW01 > JAKPGM01. The sequence goes on from JAKPGM010000048.1 coordinate 17,973, forward strand.
GGAGGAACCAATGGATTAAACCTATTTAACCCCGACGAAGTTCCTATAAATGCTCATCCTCCAAGGGTGGTAATCACAGAATTTAAGGTTTTCGGTCAACCTATTAAAGTGGGAGAAAAACGAAACGGGAAGATCATCCTGCAACAGGACATCGAGGAGTCCAAAGAAATATATTTACCGTACAACTTTAACTATTTTTCCTTTGCATTCACTGCCCTGGATTTTACCAATCCTGCAAAAAATAGTTATGCGTATATCCTGGAGGGGTTTGATCGGGATTGGCAGTATACCTCAGCCGATCGGCGAGAAGCTATCTATTCGAATCTGCCCCCCGGTGAGTATGTGTTTAAGGTTAAGGCATCGAACAACGATGGCATCTGGAGTATAGAACCCACCAGTATCAAAATTACCATTGCCACGCCCTGGTGGAAACGCTGGTGGATAAAACTCGTTGCCACCTTGTTGGCCATAGGCATATTGTGGGCATATTTTTACCGCAAAACCGTACTGGCTAAACTGCGACAGGAAGAACTCAATGCATTAGTTATACAAAAAACCCAGGAATTACTTGAAAAAAATAACCTCCTCCAGGAACAACAAGTAAGACTCGAAGAGCAAGCAGAAGAACTTAGAAAGTATAGTGAGGCACTGGTCGAAACCAACAAGCTCCTGATGGAGAAACAAAAAATCATCATGGAACAAACGGCCCAACTTGAACAATCGAACGAACAGCTGAAATCGACCAATGCCGCAAAAGATAAATTTTTCTCTATCATTGCCCACGATCTGCGCAATCCTTTTAACGTGCTGATTGGCCTCTCGGACATTATGCTTCGCAACTACGACACCCTCCCACCCGATAAAATCAAACGTTATGCAGAGATAATATCCCTTTCGGCAAAGAGCGGGTATAATCTCCTGGAAAACCTATTGCAATGGTCGCGAGCCCAGACAGGAACTATTGCTTTTTCACCTGTAAAACTTCAACTGATTCAACCGGTTGAGGAGACCATTGACTTACTGGCCGGCGATGCGGAACGGAAAAATATCGAGATTTTGCATGATATACCTGCTCAGATGGTAGTTTGGGCTGATGAAAGTATGCTACTTACTATTCTGCGAAACCTTGTTTCAAATGCCATAAAGTTTACGAAAGAAGGCGGAAAAGTAAAATTGTCGGCCATTACGCTTGAAAACAACATGGTACAGATAAGTGTTGCTGATACAGGAATTGGTATCCCACCGCATGTTATCCCTGATCTCTTTCGCATTGATGTAACCTACTCGACTAAGGGAACAGCAAACGAATCGGGAACAGGACTCGGACTGGTACTGTGTAAGGAATTTGTTGAAAAGCATGGTGGTAGAATATGGGTAGAAAGTAAAGAAAATGAAGGTACAACATTTTATTTTACCATCCCCTCAGAACCTTCCCAAAAATAAGGTACTGTAACTATCCATACCATCCGTGTTCTATTTGTTAACGGCACACAGACAATACGGAATGGACGGATAAACACTGTTTTTATCCGCATTCTCTGGGGTGAGATAATTTTTTTAACCGCAGAGGCCACAGAGTAGCACAGAGGTTTTTAATTATTCTTTATAAACTTATATACTTTTCTCCGTGCCCCTCCGTGTTCTCTGTGGTGAGATTTGTTTTTTTAACCACTGAGGGCACAGAGAAGCGCAGAGTTTTAATAATAGTGCTTCAATATTTATCTACTTCCCTCCGTGCTTCTCCGCATTCTCTGGGGTGAGTTTAAATTTTATCTTCAGGTTATCCGTGTTCTACCTTTGTTTTGAAATGGATTCTTTTTGGGCGTAATGGACAAAATCATTATGACATGGGCAGCAATAATGAAAGTAGTTGGCTAATCCACGTCGATCCCGCTCACCCGCATTTCCTTACCACGAATTATCTCTATTGAAAAGCTACCACATCGTGGGCATGGAGTGCCATAAGTTTCGTAAGTAAAAAGGGTACCGCATCCATTACATTTTCCCTGAGCTTCAATTATTTCAATATCAAGAGATGCCAGAGCAAAAGGCGAGCTTTCCTTTATAATATCGAAGGAAAAAGTAAGCGCATCTATTTCAATGCCGCTTAGGGTACCAATTTGAAGGTAAATCGTTCTTACACGTTCGTGCTGTTGAGGAGGTATTGCCTGTTGAACAATTGAGAGAATGGACTGCGCCAGGGATAACTCGTGCATAACCTATTTGTTGCTAATATTTTAGGCACCAATACAACTTGATATGGATAATAAAACAGAGCCGCTACGCAGCGGCTCCGAGATTTTTTGATTAATTAATCCTGTATAATCTTTTTTAATTTCCCCACCGTCTTGGCAATTTCCTGATCGGAAATGCTGTAATCCTCCAATTTACCTGAGAAATATTGGTCGTAAGCTCCTAAATCGAAGAATCCGTGACCAGAAAGGTTGAAGAGGATAGTTTTGCTTTTGCCTTCTTCTTTAGCTTTTTTGGCCTCCTGAATAGCTACAGCAATAGCATGGTTGGACTCAGGAGCAGGAATAATACCTTCGACACGGGCAAAAAGACTTCCAGCCTCAAACGTTTCGAGCTGACCCACTGCACGAGCTTCGATGAGTTTATCCTTAAGCAACTGACTGACAATAGCTCCAGCGCCGTGATAACGTAACCCACCGGCATGAATTGCCGCAGGGGTAAAATCGTGTCCCAGCGTATACATCGGAATAAGAGGAGTGAAACCTGCTACATCGCCGAAATCGTATTGAAAAGTTCCACGGGTAAGTTTAGGACAGGAAGCAGGCTCCACAGCAATAACTTGAGTATGTTTGTTTTCCACAAAGTTCAAATGCAAGAAAGGGAAAGCAATACCTCCAAAATTAGAACCACCCCCAAAACAACCAATAACCACATCGGGATAGTCGCCAGCTTTTTCCAGCTGCTTCAACGCTTCGAGACCAATGATAGTCTGATGTAGTAACACATGATTGAGCACACTACCCAGGGAATAATGCGTATCGGCATTTTGCATAGCCACCTCAACCGCTTCGGAGATAGCAATACCAAGGCTCCCCGGTGAGTTGGGATCTGCTTCCAGGATCTTTCGTCCCGATTCGGTTAAATTGCTGGGCGATGGGATCACTTCAGCTCCCCAGGTATTCATCATGAATTTACGATAGGGCTTTTGTTGATAGCTGACTTTTACCATGAATACCTGCAACTGGATACCGAATAATTGGGTAGCAAAGGATAATGCACTCCCCCATTGACCCGCACCGGTTTCAGTGGTGATGCGTTTTATTCCTTCCTTCCAGTTATAGTATGCCTGGGCAACAGCCGTATTAGGTTTGTGCGAACCTGCAGGGCTTACCCCTTCGTACTTATAGTATATTTTGGCGGGTGTATCGAGCTGTTTTTCCAGATTATAGGCTCGATACAAGGGAGTTGGACGCCAAATACGATAAATGTCGTATACTTCCTCAGGGATTTCAATCCAGCGCTCAGTGGAAACTTCCTGTTTGATAAGCTCCATCGGAAACAACGGTGCAAGATCCTCGGGACCAACCGGCTGAAGTGTTACCGGATGTAAAGGCGGAAGGGGTTTGTTGGGCATATCAGCCAAAATATTGTACCAATGGGTAGGCATTTCGTGCCCTTCCAGGTTTATTCGATTAATCTTGTGCATAATCAGTAGTTTAAAAGGTTATTATTCTCGTTACTCGCTAATATCCGTATGACTTACAAAAGCCACCCGTTGTCCGTCGGGTGACCAGGAAGGAACGTTAATGGTACCCTGCCCACCGTAAAGATAAGCAATTATGCGCTTATCGCTTCCATCAGGACGCATTATTTGAAGCATTACTTCGCGATAGTATGGATGGTCCCATGGATTAACATCGGGCAAATATGATAAAAATATCACCCACTTTCCATCGGGCGAAGGATGTGGAAACCAATTATTGAACTCATCATGGGTCATCTGTGTTTGCTCAGAACCATCGGGCTTCATGCGCCATATCTGCATCCTTCCGGTACGGTTTGAGTTGAACCAGATAAACTTACCATCGGGCGAAAACTCAGGTCCATCGTTGAGCGACTCATTATCGGTCAGCTGAATTTCATCACCCCCATTCACGGGTATTTTGTATATGTTCCATCTATTATTACGTTTAGCCGTATAAACCAGCCATTTTCCATCGGGTGACCAACCATGCCAGTACGAGGGTGCCAACGTTGTAATTCTACGCGGAATACCTCCAGCAATAGGTACTATATAAATAACCGAGTTAGCTCCCGCTGGAAGTTGGGCATCGTGGTGACTGATAGCCAGCCATTGTCCATCGGGCGAGATACCATGGTCGTTGTTGTTGGAAGTAGCAAAATCGGTTGGAATAGGTTGGGGTGTGGTTTGCCCCAGTTCAAACCTGAAAAGCAACCCCCTACTATTAAAAATCAGCGCTTTTCCATCGGGCGTCCAGTTGGGCGCCTCAATGGGATCTTTAGTACGATATATCACATGACGCACTCCTGTGCTAATGTCAAGGATTTCGAGTTGCGAACCAATATAGTCGCGATAGGGTACAAAATTTTCGGGTGCAGTAAAATAGGTTCGTACGTTAAAAAATCGGGCAGTAGCCATTTGTTCGTCACTTCCCGATGCTACAAACTGTCCGTAATACAATGGGTCGATTCCTAAATCAAATTCCCCGACCAGCTTTAGCGGCTTTCCCATTGAACCCACCTTCACCTGCACCTTACCGTTTCGTTTCTCCATCCAAAATACTGGATGGTCAAAAGTATCCAGCAAAATTTCTTCCGCAGGTGCCTGCAGCGATTGGCGAAAGCTAAGAAATAATCGGTTGGTTGCATCCTGCGACAGGGCTACATAGCGTCCGTGAGATGAGAGATTTTCCCTAAAAATGATACCTCCTCTCGGCACAATACTTCCCTCCCTGCCCAACCAATCCATCTGGCAGCTCAGTATAACATTTTTGGCACTCTTTTGACATACAAAGAAAAAATCGTCTACCTCGGCCAACAACCCTCGACCCGAACCTGTAATAGTAATCGCTTCCCCACTACCTTCGAAACCGCAACAAGCTTTGTCCGACACATTACCAATCCTAAATCCTTCGAGCTGAGCATGCAAGTGCGGCTTTGTCATAATGATTATTGTGCTGATAATTAAAATTTTACCGACTACATTAATAGAGCACAACTTTTTGAACCAAAACATGAGAATTAGAATGAATATGCAGGAAATAGATTCCCTTTTGCAACTGTTGCGACAGGTCGATGGTTATCGAAGGAGAGCTCAAATCTTTTTGCCAAACAATCCGACCATTCATATCGATGATCGACAACCTTGCAGCACGAACCTCGCTGGATAACTGTACCGTTAACTTGCCCTGCGTAGGATTGGGAAAAGCTTTAAGCATTGAAGCGGTGAGAGAAGAAACATTTTTCACGTCGGTGTAAAAATCGGGTTGCACCTTTACCAGGCCTTTGTTTGTAGCTAGCCAGGCATTTCCCAGTGTGTCGAAAGCTATGTCCGAAATGGTATTGGAAGGCAGGCCACCTGCAGTAGTAAGTCGATAAAGTGTATCATCGGTAATTACGTTAAGTCCACCATTGGTACCCACCCAGATTTTATGATCGGGCGATTCGGCAATTGCAAAGATAGTATCGCCACACAAACCCTGTTCACGCGAGAAATTGCGCAACCATCCTTCTTCTTTATACACCTGCCCCTGATGTTCAAAAAGACCACCTTCGGTTCCAAACCACTGACGAGCTTTGCTATCGATATAAATCGCATGGACAGCATTATTGAGATTACCGCAGTAAGGACCTTGTATGATGGAAGCACCGCTTATCCCATCAACCTTCATCTGTAACCTTCCAACTCCTCCATGTGCCATTCCATACCCCTGAGTTCCAATAAACAAGCTATCGTTGCGCGCATAAAGCGTCAGGATGGGTTCCGCCGGAATGGAAGCAGGTATAGAATCGTGCGTAACAATTCCCCATTTGTTGCCTTTAAACCATGTGATACCATCTGTTGAAGCAAAATACCTTGTACCGAGGGTATCCACAGCAACAGCAATAATGGAATCGGAAAGCATAGGGAAAGATGCTTTGGTATAATTGGTTGCAGCGGTTATCCCATCGATACCAAAAGCAGCAACCGAAGCACCCTTGCTGGTGGCTATCCATAATTCGTCGCCATAATATTTAGTATGCTGCAAGGCAAAATCATGGATCGGGGGATCGCCAATCTTGTCAGCAGTGGAATACAGTATCCACGTAGTATCGTTAAAACGACAAAGCCCCTTATCGGTGCCTACCCATTTTACACCGTAAGCATCAATAAAAACGGCACGCACAACATTATCAGCAATGTTGCTGTTAGTCGTATCGTAAATAACAATTTTTTGAGCATTCCCAGAGTTTAAAAAAAATATAAGACTTACAATAGCAAGTAGGTTTTTCATGTTTGTAGCTAGCGTTTTCATGTTGTTAAATTCAAAGGTGGTTAATTTCTTTTTATACAAATGAATAAAATAGTTCCATTTTTACCAAATATTTTAAATAAAAATTAATTGCTTAATCAAAACGTCCCATTTTCAATAGGGTAATCTCCTGCTGTGTAAGGAAACGCCATTTGCCTCGGGGTAAGCCCTTTTTGGTAAGTCCACAAAAGTACACACGGTCGAGCTTAATGACCTTGTAATTTAACGTCTCGAAAATTTTACGGACAATATGATTTTGCCCACTGTGGATGGTAATGCCCACCTGCTTTTTGTCATCGGGATCAACATAGCTTATTTCGTCGGCTGCAAAAGGTTTACCATCGATTTCTATGCCCTCCACAATGGCTTGCATATCATTGGGTTTCAAATTTTTGTCCAGCGTAACATGATAAATTTTCTTATGCCGATACGAGGGATGGGTAAGTTTCTTAGCCAATTCGCCATCGTTGGTAAGCAGCAGCACGCCGGTGGTATTGCGATCGAGTCGACCTACCGGGAAAACACGTTCTTTACATGCACCAGCTATAAGATCCATCACCGTTTTTTTGGCATGCGGATCATCGGTGGTGGTTATGTAATCTTTGGGTTTATTCAGTAAGATATACACTGGTTTTTCTCGACGCAGACGCTCCCCATTGTAACGGACATCATCGTCGGGGCGCACCTTGGTACCAAGCTCGGTAACTATTTTACCGTTAACCGTAATCAGCCCTGCCCTTATAAGATCGTCGGCCTCCCGCCGCGAACATATTCCACTCGAAGCTATAAGCCTATTTAACCGGATAAGATCGGAATCCTTTTTTTCTACTATCTCTTGCTTACGGGATGCAGCTTTCACAACCCTTTTTTTCACCCGCAAAGGGCGTTCGTTTTTTTGTTTCATGGATATTTTTTTGCTTATGTTTTGTTTGATTAAATAATTCGTGCAATCGTTGAGTACAAGATGCTAAATGTATCGAGTATTGCCATCGAAACCGGTGCAAAGTTAACAATTAAAGCTGCACAAACACAGTTTTTTCATCAGCATATAAAGTTCCGCTATTTTGGGACATTTTGTCAAAATATTTTATCCATACAAAGGCACACAGATTGAAAAAATAAAAAATATATTTGCCATCTGGTAAAATCGAATTGACTATGGAAAGTCGCAAAAACAGAAAATATCTCATCGGCATTTTTGCCATCGTCCTATTGATTAGCTGCAACGATGAGAAGCAATTTAAGATATCGGGCAAATTTGACAATGCGTCGGGCGAACTATTAACCCTCAAGGAACTCACCATTGCTGACGTTATCACGGTAGATTCGGTAAAAGTGTCAAATAACGGTAAATTTACTCTGAAAGGGAAAAACAATAAAATTGCTTTTTACAACCTGTATGTAAATAATGCCAATCCCATCACGCTGGTCATAAAACCGGGCGATAGGATACATCTTACCGGCGACATTCGTAATTTAGCCAATACCTACCAGGTTGAAGGTTCAGAAGAATCGCAATGGGTAAAAGAACTTACCGAGAAGCTCAATCGAACGGTACAACGGATTGATTCACTCAATCGGGTTTATCGCGATAGTCTTGGAACCCCCAACATTTTAAAAACGAAAGCGCATCTTGACTCATTATTCAAAGTATTTGAAAACGAGCAAATAGAATATACGCGTAATTTCATTCGGGCACATCGAGGGGCATTGGTTACGGTAATGGCACTATACCAACAGCTAACTCCCCGACGCGCCTTACTTTCTCCATCGCTTCATTACGACCTATTCAAAGAGGTAGATTCGGTAATGATGCTTACCCATCCCGAAGCCGATGCTGTTCAGTCGCTTCACCAACTTATGAGTAGCCTATCGGAAGAATACCTGAGAAAAATAGAACTCGAGAAAAGATTGGGCATAGGAGCACAAGCCCCCGACTTTACCCTCAACGATTTTAACAACGTTCCGGTAACACTATCGTCGTACCGGGGAAAATATCTCATTCTCAATTTTTGGGCATCGTGGAGTGAGCCTTCACGCGAATTTAACCGGGAACTGATTGGAATATACTACCGATACCACAACGTTGGGCTCGATGTTTTACAGGTTTCGCTCGATAAAAGTCGACAGACATGGCTCGAAACCATTACAAACAGTGGACTTCCCTGGCGAAATGTCACCGACCTGAAAATGTGGGATTCGCCCGTGGTACCCCTTTATGGCATCGAAAAATTGCCTTTTACCCTGCTGCTCGATAAAGATGGCAAAATTCTGCTTAAAAATCCCAGTAAGGAAGAACTTCAGCTTAAACTGAAAGAGATATTCAAATATTAAGAAACATCGGTATGAAGCATTTTTTTTGGTCATCAAAACAAACGAAAATAAATATTTATCGATGTGCTAAAAGTTTTATTTTCAACCTTCTTGAAAAATTTAAAACATTTTTGGATGAAACGAGCATGTATAGCAGTATTCACAAACGAGTATGAGAATATTTATCAGTTTCGTACTTGTCAATGTGTAGAAAGCTCATCACATGCGAGTTCCATCCAACTGCTATAAAAATTAAAAAATATTTGCGAATGAAAAGAACTGTCTTTCGTATTACAGCTGTATTTACCTGTCTATTACTAATGGCTGGCTGCAATTTGTCGCATCGAGCCAAAATTACGGGTAATATTACAGGGTTGGTAGTAAATAAGGTTTACTTGACTGAATATAATTTAACCCATGAAAAAATAATCGATTCGGTAGAAGTGTCGAAAAAAGGGGCTTTTAGTCTTCGCCTTCGCCTATCGCAACCACAGCTTTACAGGCTGTATATCACCCCGAACAAGTATGTATGGTTGCTATTATCGCCCGGAGAAAAAGTCAAGTTGAATATCGCTTTTAAGCAGGATAGCTTTGATTACGAGGTAACGGGCTCAACCTTTAGTCAGCAAGTGAAGATGCTGAGCGACACCCTACAAGCTACCCGCAAAAAGCTTAATCAACTCGAGGCACAATATGCGTTTGCCGTCTTAAAAAACGACAATAACCTACAATCGCTTCAGCAACAATATCAACAGGTAATAGACAGGCAGCGTAAGTTTTCCATTGGGTTCCTAATCGAACATCTGCAATCCCCGGCTTCCATTGTAGCCCTTTACCAACAACTCAACGACAGCCTGTATGTATTTTATAAACCCACCGACCTGCAATACGTCAAAATATTGGCCGATACGCTCTCGAAGTATTACCCGCAATCCAATATAGTACGCGTGCTAAGCACCGAACGAAATAGGTTGATGGAACAATACCAGCGGCTGCGTAAACAACAATCCTTGCTTTCGATGGAAAAAGCAGAGATTAAGGCATTTCCTGAAATACGTCTTCCTAACTATTGGGGCGACTCGGTTTCCCTCACCGCATCGGTTGGAAAATTACTGCTGCTGGCTTTCTGGACCCCAATCGACCCCGATAGCAGGGTGGCAATGAATACCTTTGAAGCCCTCTACCAGAAATATCATAGCAAAGGTTTAGAACTGTACTGCGTAGCTTTGATTGAAGATGAAGGCTACTGGAAAAATATGGTCAAAAAACTTAACCTACCCGGGATACAGGTCATCGAACAAGCAGGGCTAAATTCAAGTACCGTAAGGATATACAACGTACAGCAAATACCCAGCACGGTGTTACTTTCGCAAAAAGGCATCATAGCCGTCAATATTTTCGGCGACCGTCTTGAAAAGGAAATTATCAAAAATTTGCCCCAATGACCTCTATCCAGCTCTCAACCGGCAAAAAATGTTACTTCGCCTCCGACTTTCATCTGGGGCTATATCCCTACGAACAGAGCCGAATACGGGAAAAAATAATTGTGCAGTGGCTGCATGAGATAGCAAACGATGCCGAACATTTGTTTTTGCTTGGCGATATTTTTGATTTCTGGTACGAATACCATAAAGTTGCCCCGCGAGGATTTGTTCGTTTTCTTGGCAAATTAGCCGATCTTGCCGACAGGGGCATTCAAATACATTATTTTACTGGCAATCACGACGTATGGGTGTTTGATTATCTCCCTGCCGAGATAAACATGCATCTGTACCGCAACCATGAACTTTTTATCATCAACCATAAGAAATTTTTAATAGGCCATGGCGACGGACTTTACCCTGGCGATTGGGGATATCGATTTTTAAAAGCCTGCTTTACCAGCCGCGTGCTGCAATTTTTATTCTCACGACTGCATCCCAATCTGGCATTTGCCATTGGTCATACCTGGAGCAAACATAGCCGCCTGGCAAAAGGGGTTGCAGAAGCCTTTCTGGGTGAAGATAAAGAGCACCAGATTATCTTTGCCCGAAAATACCTTTCCCGCGAAAATGTTGATTTTTTTGTATTCGGACATCGGCACATCCCCATGGACTTTGCCTTAAATCATCATACCCGACTCATCAATACAGGCGAATGGATTCATAGCAAATCCTATGCAGTTTTTGATGGCGAAAATATGGAGCTGAAGTTTTATCAGCACTCCCTCTAAGTGCTGATTGTAAATTAAGCAAGTACCCCTATCTCTCAATAAGTATCAAAGAACTATCACTATTTTCCCGACCGTTCGACCTGTTTCGATGTGATGATGCGCCATGGGAATATCCTCAAAAGCAAATGTTTTGGAGACATAAGGGACTATATATTTGTTTTCGAGCATGTTAGCCAGCATTTGCATATCGGGTCCGCTGGATTGCACCAGCATGGTGTAGCCCTTTACGCCAGCTTCTTTAGCCTTTTCTGTAACCCCCTGACTATTGTTTGAAGGAAGACAAATGTATACACCGCCTTTTTTCATGGTAATCAGGGAACGGTCGATATAGCTACCACCAATGCCATCGAGTACAATATCGATTTCGTGAAGTTCCTTTTCAAAAGCCACTGCCTGGTAATCGATGACCTTGTGTGCACCGACCGACAACACAAAATCTTTGTTGGCCGCCGAACAGGTTCCAATGATGTATGCCCCCAGATATCTGGCAATTTGAATAGCAAAGTGCCCAACGCCTCCGGCAGCTGCATGAACGAGCAATCGGTCGTTTTTTTTTAATTGAAGCAATTTTTGTAAGCGCCTGCCATGCCGTTAACGCTGCCAAGCAAGAAGCTGCTGCCGCAGCATGGGAAATATTTGAGGGTTTGACGGCCAGATGATCAGCTTTACAGGCAACATACTCTGCATAAGCCTTCCCGTGACCCGGAAAATGAATCATACCGAAAACTTCGTCGCCCTTTTTAAATTTTGATACCCCTGCACCCGTTTCGACAACAATGCCCGAAATATCCCAACCTAATATGATAGGCCGATCGCCGACCAACCGCGGATACAGGCCAATACCCATTCGGGTTTTAACATCTATAGGATTTATGCCAATGGCTTTGATCTCGACCAACACCTCGTCGTCGTTGACAACAGGAAGAGGCAATGTGGTCAACTGTAGCATTTCGGCTGACCCCGGCTCTCTGAGCACAAAAGCTTTCACAGCATTTTTTTTTCTAAAAACAAAGCTTTAGCCTTATTGTTGCAAATGTTCAATAAGAATTTTCAGGCCAATACCTATGAGTATGACTCCACCCAACATCTCCACCTTGCTACCCAGTCGCTGTCCCATTGTTTTGCCAAACAACATGCCTAACATGGCAAAAATATAAGTGGTAATGCCTATCATCGCAATAGTAACCGGAAGGCTGGTATTCAGAAAGGCAAAAGTAAAACCCACAACAAACGCATCGATGGTTGTAGCCAACGATAGGGTAAAAACTACCTTCATGTCGTGAATATCGAGACAACTCTCCTGGTCATTCTCGCGTCCCCATGTATCTACAATCATTTTAATGCCTATAATGGCGAGCAAACCAAAGGCCAACCAATGATCAAACGACACGACAATATGAGCGACTGAAATACCCAGTAGCCAGCCCAGGATGGGCATAGTTGCCTGAAATACAGCAAAAAAAACGGCTAATCGAGTAGCCTCCAGAAATTGAATATTTTTCTCTTTTATACCGCAGGATACTGACACAGCAAAAGTATCGAGCGAAAGTCCAATACTCAATAGAATCGTTGAAAAAAAATCCATAATTACTGCACGCGCTTGAGTTGAGCAATATAAAAACCGTCAAATCCGGTCTTAGAAGGCAAAATTTGCTGCTCTTTCAGCAATACAAATGCCCCTTTCTTTTTTTCGAGAAAACGTTGTACCTGCTCTTGATTTTCAGCGGGTAATATACTACAGGTGGCATATACCACAATTCCATCCTTCACAACCAGATCGGCATAGCTATTAAGAACATTTGCCTGAATTTTCAGCAGATTGTTCAATCGCTCGGTATTCATTTTCCATTTTATTTCCGGATTTCGACGAATAGAACCGGTACCCGAACAGGGAGCATCAATCAATACACGGTCGAAGCTATCGCGCAAACGCTTAGTGTCCTTGGTACTTTCTATCAGGCGCGTTTCAACCATATCGACTCCCGCCCGCGCCAGACGACTTTTCAGTTCGGACAATTTGTTACTTTGGGTATCAAAGGCAATAATTTTTCCTTTATTTTGCATCATGCTGGCCAGATGAAGCGTTTTACCACCTGTTCCCGCACACATATCCGCTACTCGCATGCCAGGTTTAACCTCAAGTGCCATGGAAATAAACTGCGAACCAGCATCCTGCACCTCGAAATATCCTTCCTTATAAAGTGCCGACGAGAAAATATTGGTACGCGTCTTAATGAGCAAAGCGTCAGGCGCCCCCTCAACAGGTTGATTGTCGAAACCTTCGGCCTTTAACTTTTGCGAAAGCTCTGCCGGCTTTATCTTAAGTCGATTGGTTCGTACAAAGATAGGTGCAGGTGTGTTCAATGCCTTCAACTCATCCTCCCATTCCGACCCATAGGCCAGAAAACCCATCTGATCGAGCCAATCGGGGATAGAATATTTTATCTTACGAATATTCGAAAGCGTTTCGAGCTGCGACTTAATGAATGTTGCGTCAATGTTTCTCAGCTGTGGAATTTTGGGAAGATCTATCCCATGAATCACAAGGTAGGTACCCAATAGCTGATAATAATCGACGGGACGAGTTACCGGGTAATTATTGTGGATTTCGAGCAACATGCGCCACCATCGTACCAGCTCATAGCTAACTTCAACAATATTGCTGCGATCGTATTCGTCTTTAATCCTGTTGTTTTTGAACTCATAATAAATTACCTTATCCATCAGATGATTTTTTTCCATCACCTTTCGGACAATTTCGGTAATGTGTTGGGCCTGAGCGGGCGTAATAACAGTTGGCATCAGATTTTTTTTTGCAAAGCTAATGATTTTGTTTGTTTATAAAAAAGTGTCGGAACACAACATGCATGTAGTTAAATGCAAACAAGTTCGTGAACATTTTCTGGTTCATCCCCTTGTTTTTGAAGACACTTTTATAAATAGCTTGGCTACAGTTCCCCTTTCACCCGCCCAACATCCCAGAAGATTATCTTTCCCTACCTCGTTTTCATCGTCCCGATGATTTTGAATAGACAATCCCTCAAAATATTGGCGGTAAAGCACGCTGCGGGTAGGTTGGAAGTTGGGGAGAGGTTATATCTGCATAAAATTTGTTAAATTTGGTCCAGCAATTAGGTGGGTTAAGACATTATAAAAACCTTTTAAATACAAACAAATGCGAAGACTTAACTTAAAGATGATTAGATTATTACTGGTAGTTTCAATTGTTTTTAATGTATTGTTTTTTGGATATGCAGTTAGAAAGATTATTTGGAAATATGGACAATACATTGAATTAAAAAAAACAAAGAATGTTCAACCTGATTCTGTTACATATTTTAGTAGTAGAAATGACATGTTTAAAAAATTACCAAAAGATAGTAATGAAATAATAATGCTTGGAAATTCTCACACTCAAAATTTTGAATGGCATGAGATGTTTAAAAATGTAAATATTAAAAACCGAGGAATCAATGGAGATGTTACCAAAGGAATTCTCCGGCGCTTAAATGAAGTTATTGAAAGTAACCCCAAAAAAGTGTTTATTGAGATAGGCATAAATGATTTACTACATGGATACTACGTTGATACAGTTTTGAATAATTATATTAAAATAATTCAGAGGATTAGAGTTCAGAGTCCGCAAACTAAAATATATATCCAAAATATATTACCAACTAAATTGACAATTTATAATACAAAGAAACCTGTGATTGATAGTATTTATGTTTTGAATAAAAGACTTAAAGACTATTGTGCTATTAACAATCTAACATATATTGATTTATTCTCTAGGTTTGAAATTGAAGGGGAACTAAATCCTAAATATGATTGTGGTGATCATTTACATTTAAATGGTTCGGGATATATAGAGTGGTGCAGTTTGATAAAAGATTATATATACGAATTAAAATAGCCAACAACATCATGTATAAATAGTGGTCTAAGTTTTTTTAAACGCATCAATTGCTAGTATAGTTTTTATCGAGTGTTAGTATATGGTTTATGGTTTAATACCCTACCTGCTAATCCACTTAATAAAAAATAAGTTGACCACAAATCCGCTCTTCCCGGTCAACACCGCAGGGAAATTCTCATTCTCCTTTTCAAACACTTTGTTAAGCGTATCGTCCCGATGATTTTGAATAGACAATCCCTCATAATAATGGCGGTGAAGCACGCTGCGGGTAGGTTGGAAGTTGGGGAGAGGTTATCGGTAAGCCCTAAATTAATTTGTTAAACTTTGTCCGGCCAATCAGGGGTTAGCCAAAAGCAACCTGAACCGTGCAACGCATAAAATGCAAAAATGTTGGCAGGCATTCAAAAAAAAGACCTGATGAGCTTGGATTTTTATTCACAATGGTATATTTGTAGTAATAATCATAATGCATTTATAAAATAAAACTATTAAACATGAAAAGGTTTTTACCACTTTGCATCCTATTTATTTGGCTTTCTTCGATGAATGCCCAAATCTCTCAAGGAGATGTAATTTTTGATTTTTCCGGAGGATATACCCAGACAAGTAACGAATTGGGAGTTCCTATACATTATTATGTAACTAAAAAAACCTCTTTCGATTTTTCTGTATCAGATGGTTATATGATAAATGACAATATTTTAATTGGTGGAGGATTAGTATATGTTAATGAAAAGGAAGATAGAGCCCAAGTAACGGTAAACACTTTTTTTGATACAATTCAAGGTGTGAGTTACTTTGAAACAACAATAAAAACAAGAGGAATTGGACCATGTTTTCATATAAAGTATTTTAAAGAAATAAGTAATAAGATTTATTTTGGATTAGGAATTAATTCAAATCTTTTGTTTATGAAAAGCATTGTTCCGGAGCATATGCCAAAACCAGGAGATTGGATGCTAATAATGACGCGTCGTGATACAAATGACAGCTGGTATCTACTTGATTTCAAACATACTAATTACAAGCTTTTGTCAATTAGTTTGATTCCAAGTTTCGAATATTTGATTACAAAACATATTGGTTGCTCATTACGATTTTCTGGAATACAGTATATTTCAAATGATTTTAAAAAAGGCTATTGGAATATTAGATTAAATCCATATGCCTGGAATTTTGGATTATATTTGAGATTGGGTGAAGAAAAATCAGAATAACAAAGCCTGCCAATGGTTTAATACTTTATCTACTGAACAGATTTTTAAAAACTGGTTTATCACAAATCAATACTAAGGGGTAACTGCTTGTATTTTAACAAGCTTAATGTTATGCTACAGCTATTGGTTAAGATAGTTCCTGAAATGTTCTAACCACAGAGGGCACAGAGAATTCACAGAGGTGAAATAATAGAGCTTTAATATGTATTCACTTTTCTCTGTGGTGAGGAAAATTTTACCACAGAGGGCTTATTCAACCTATCTTTCCTCTTTAAAAAATTTTATTTGCAGACTGACTCGATGATATAGCGTTGTGCGTCAGGTTAGACCTACTCCATGTTTTTTCCCCGCCCGAAGAACCTGGCGCTTCTCTTCTAACCCAAATTTTCGTTTGTTCTTACTCATCTTTACTGTCTAAAATTAATTTGTTATATTTGGTCCAGCTAATTAGGGGGTTAAGACAATGATTGAATCTATGAAATATGAACAAAAGAAAACAAAAAAGAAAACACCAGGCGGTAACAAGCGTTGCATGACAAACTGGATACCAGCCGATTAGCAAACAAATCGGCTTTTTCGAGACTGCGTCTCGGGGGATTGAAACTCCGTTCCAATCTCCAGTTCGCCACGCACCGCCAGCCGTTATGCCTCACCCTAAAAGACAGACAACAATGAAACAACCACACGACAATTGGGGGACATATTACGACTTTGTTTACGAACAGACTTTTGGAAGTTTTTACAGCAACTTGACAAACGAAACCCTGAATGTAATAAACGAAATTTTGCCAACAGGTCGAATTCTTGACTTTGGAGCTGGAACAGGAAGACTTTCCTTACCCTTAGCAGAACAAGGTTATAAATTAATTGCAGTTGAGAAAAGTATTGGAATGGTAGAAGAGTTTAAAAGGAAGTTGGACGGACAAAACCCTACAGTAGAAATTCATAACTGTTCCATTTCAGAATACGAGAATGGTGAAGCAAATTTGGCAATTGCACTTTTTACCGTTTTAAGTTATTCAATTACCGAAGATGAACTTTCAAAAAACATAGAGAATATTTGTAAGCATATTAACCAAAACGGATACTTCTTTTTTGATTTACCCAATACAGTTTTTTTTGTTGCAGGTCGTTTGACCAATATTCACACAAACACTTTTAGACGACTTGTAGAATTAAAAAGCAACAACGAAAATGACATTTATACATATAGGGAACAATGTAGTGGCATTTTTAACGGACAAGAATTTAGCTACGAAGATGAATTTAAAATAAGATATTGGAAAATTTGTGCCCTTGACAAACTACTAAGAAAAAATGGGTTCAATGACACCTTGAAATCGTTTCCGCAATTCAATTCAACGGGTTCAACATACAAACTATACAAAAGACAATGAAACAATTTCAAATACAGCTATTCAAAGGACACCCGATTATTAATGACGGTGCGAATAGAATATTAATTGACACGGGAGCACCATCAACTATTCACGCTTCAGACAGTTTGAATTTCTGTTCAGAAAGTTTTGGATGTTCAACAAACTATATGGGTTTGACTGTTTCAAAAATTTCTGATATGCTTGGAACTGAAATAACAACTTTGCTTGGAGCCGATATATTATCAGATTTCAAAATCCTTTTAGACTATCAAAATCAAGTAATCGAATTCAACAAACAGGAAATTGACATTGACGGAACTCAAGCAGACATTTCAAATTTTATGGGAATACCGATAATTAAAATGACAGTTGATAACCAAGAACTAAAATTCTTTTTAGACACAGGAGCGAAACTTTCCTATTTATCGGACAGTTTGACAAGTAATTATGAAAGCGTTGGAACAGAAGAAGATTTTTATCCAGGAGTAGGTAAATTTCAAACTGAATGCTATGAAATACCGACACTTTTCGGAGACAAAGAATTCGTTGTGAAATATGGAAACCTACCGACACTACTACAAATGACATTGATGTTGGGAGGAACAGACGGTATTATCGGGTTTGACTTTTTCAATAATTTCAAAGTTGTTCTTGACCTTAAAAACAACAAACTTAAATATGCAAAATAGAGACACAGAAAAAGAAGGGCGAAGGCATAACATTACCTATACGCATGCAGGGGTTTCGTGCTTCGTAGGACAGGGAAGTGGTAAATTTGAAGTTCAGTTCTTCGTAGGAAGTTTAGTGGTTAAAATCCCTGCCTGCGTATAGCTGCGAAAACGTTAGTGGCATGGTTTAACACCCTATTTTCTGGACATTTTTAAAAAAAGGTTTAGGACAAATTCCTTGTCATCCAGCCCAAGCAAAGATAGCCCCCGCTGGCGAATTTGTCAAGGGTAAAACAAGCGATGATAAATTGTTTAATTTTTCAAAGGTATCATCGCCCTTACAAATTAGGTTGTATGCCTTAATCTGCGCAGTATCTTTCTCCAACAGGCATGGGTGTGCGTTGATAGCTTAACTCCTCGCTTGCCCCAGTGGGTTTATAATAGGTGCTACAGTATGACAGATTCAACCAGTGACATAACTGTGCTTGCTGGCTCGACTACCATAGGCTTTCATTATCTCCCTTCTCATTTGCTCAAAAGTTTCGTTTTTTTAAAAGCGTTCCTTTACTTCCAACGCTAATACTATCAAAAATTAATTTGTTAAATTTGGTTCAGCTAATTAGGGGGTTAAGACACGATAAACATGAATAAAATACTTTTAATATTAAGCATATTTGTCTTGTTAGAAATCAGTTGTACAAATAAGATGAAAGAGCCTAACATGAAAGTTCAAATAAATATTAAAAGCAAATTAAATGCTAAAAAAATTAAAGAGCAAAAAGACACTTACTATTCAATTAATATTGATTTAGTAAACAATACTGATTCTATAGCTCGTTTTTGGATTATGTCCTGTTCTTGGCAAGATAATTGGATATTTAATAGAAATACTGTATTTTTTTATATTCAAGGTTGTGATAAAAATTATCCCACTATCAAACAAATAGAACCAGGACAAAAGTTAACATACAATGGTATTATTCAATGTAAAAATAACGCAAAATTGAACAAGGAAACTGATATAAGATTGGGGTTTGTTCTAATTAAAGAACATGATGTTTTGAAAATATCTGATTTTAAAGATGTTTTAATTAATAAGATTAAGAAGCAAAAAGATATCATTTGGAGTGAACCCTTCAAAATAGGCAAGTGAGGAACAAAATAATAACAAGAGGTCTGTAAGTTCAACGTTCCGGGCTTTTATTTAATAACAAGTTTTGTAGCATATTTTAGGGCAAGGAACGCATCATATTTTACCCCCAATTTCCCTTGAATAATATCAATTTCCCAAAACTTTTCCTATATTTGTTTCAATACGCAGCTACCCCTGCGCTAATGGTTCTTTGATATACTAACCTATTTACCGCATCCACTGCCCTGGGCTTTACTGGCCACGAGCATATCGACCTTTTTGAGCTGGTAAACATGAACGGCCGGGTGTACGACCCCCGCCTGGGTCGCTTCCTCAGCCCCGACCCTTACGTACAGGACCCTACCAACTCCCAAAACCTCAACCGATACAGCTACTGCCTGAATAATCCGCTTAGCCTATACGATCCCAGCGGATACACGTGGTTCAGTAGGTTAGGGGATTGGTTGGGTAGCACAGGGAAAAATATTGTCATAACATATATTGCCGTTGCAACTGCTGTGGGGGTATCAATTGCTACTGCAGGTATGGCAGATATTGTAGCAGCTGCATTTATCAGTGGTTTTTGTGTTGGATTGGCTACGGGTGCTGCAAGTGCCGCCTTGAATGGACAGGATGTAATTTTTGGAGCTTTTAGTAGTGCTTTTGTGGGTGGTTTTACTTCAATGGCCTTGTTAGGTGTAGGTGCTGCCTTGAGTAATATAGGTCGATTGCCCCAGTGGACAGGAACATGGGGAAAACATTCTTATTTTAGGGTTGGACCATTCTGGATGGGGCAGAGTACGGGATATGTAAGAGCAGGTATTGAAAGTATAAGCAATCGAATTTTAAATTTAACATTATCGGGTTCACTGAGTGGTTATTTGTCATCAACATTAGTGACTGATGAGCTATTATCGAAGTTTATGGAAATGCCTGATCTTACCAGAGATTGGTTGGAATACAATGCTCACATGAATAATGCATATAATTCTAGTGGTACCCTTGATTGGATTCATTACGATACGTATGGGATACGCAGTGTTACCTCATTTGATGCAGTAAGTGGCACCAGTCCGAATGCTAACTTTCCCAATGGAGGTATGACTATTAATGAGGGTAAATGGGAGGTATTACAATTAGAAAATATCCCATATAATAAAGAGAATATTCCTTATTATTCAAAAAGAGGAGAGATTGGTTATAAAGTACGATTAAAAAATCAATTTGGACGAACGGGAATTTTGATTCATCCAGCACCTTCTAATGGGACATTAGGCTGCATTGGATTAAGAAATGTAAACCAATGCTTTGATTTTTATTTTCGAATAAAAAAACATCTGTCCCTTAAGAAAAATATTAATGTTTATGTTAAATATCACTAAATTCTTTAAGACAATCATACTGTTTTCTCAAATTTCTGTTTGTTTATATTCACAGCAATATACTAAACAGACGATAAGAAGTGAATATATCAAACAGCTGTTAAGTTTTTATGCTATATTTTATAAAAGCGATCACAATCTTTATCATGTAGTTGATACTGAATATTTTAATATTAAGGAGGAAGTTATATTATCCTATAGAAAAGAGCTAACTCAAGACTTAAGTTATAACGAAATTATAGAAATAATAAATAATTTAGAAGAATTTTATGATGGTGATATTTGGGATAGATACGTACAATTAAGGTTTAAGGATAACAAAAGGATTTTTTTTGTTTTTGAGGAAAATGATTTTGGTATATTTTTAACAGATCGTATTTATCTGTCAGATGGATATTCGTTAATAAGTTATCCAATTAATGTTTGGACAAGCGAAGGAATAATTATCAACAAAGGTTATAAAAGATGGAAATTATTGTTCCGAGGAATTATTAACGATAAAATTTCAACTTATGTTGAAATACATGAAAAACCTGATAATAATTCAAGAAGTGTAAGGAAGATATATGCTAATTTTGTTTTTTATTTTTCTCCTTATGAGGTGAATAAAGATTGGTATGAAGTATATAATGAGAATAATGATTTTATTGGGTATATTCAAAAAAATAAGGTAGTTACATTTGATAATTTTCCTAAATGGTTGAAAGAAAAAATATGGAAACGTTTATGTTAAACATAAGCTATTTTTTAGTCTAACAACATCTTTTCTGGCTTCGATTTCAATTTGCCAAAACTTTTCCTAAATTTGTTTCCAGCGCAGCTATCCCTGCGCCAACGTTCAGGTTCTTTGATATACTACCCATCTTACTGTATCCACTGCCCGCGGTTTTACCGGTCACGAGCATATCGACCTTTTTGAGCTGGTAAACATGAACGGCCGGGTGTACGACCCCCGCCTGGGTCGCTTCCTCAGCCCCGACAACTACGTGCAGGCCCCTACCAACTCCCAAAACCTCAACCGATATAGCTACTGCCTGAATAATCCACTAAAGTATACGGATCCGAGTGGAAAAATAGTTTGGTTTATTCCAGTAATCATTGGTGCTATTGTTGGAGGCTATATTGGTGGAGCTGCCGCTAATGGTTGGGAAGCTAATCCTGTCGATTGGAAATGGAATGGAGATACGTGGTCAGCGATAGGGCCTGGGATGATTATTGGAGCTGCAATTGGTTTAATAGGCGGGAATCTTGAGGCTTTTATTGAGCAGAATAAACCGAGAAGTCCAAACCAACCAGATAACCGTGACGTTGCAGTAGGCGAAGGAGCATTGGATAAGAGGGATGACAGTTATAGTGGTGGTTTTGGTGCATTTGGTCCAAAAGTAAATGGCAATCCTGGAGGATTAAATCAGGGTTATGAAATTACTGATCCCCAAAAATATCCTGGGGTTCGAATATATGTTGTTTCGACTTTACAGCGTGGTTTTTTTGACCCCTTTTCAAGGACGATATTTTTACCCAGCAGATATTCGACTGGTTACATACAACACGAATATGGTCATTATCTACAGCTAAAAAGTTATGGACTAATAGGATTTATATTTGTTCCCATGTTGTCAAGTGCTACGAGTGCCGCCATGGAAAATCTGTTGGAGAATGCTCTGCGCAAAAAAATATGGAACCACGATACCTTTTATTGGGAGAGAGACGCTAATCGCAGAGCAGCAGAATTTTTTACAAAACCAACAGATTATTGGGAATATTTCAACTCTATTTTTAATGACAATTATTGGCCAAAATAAAAAATTATGAATACTACAAAAATATTTTTTCATTTGTGCCTAACATGCATTTTATTCAATTGTATTTCAGATCCAGTTGTAAAAAATTTGACAATTGAGAATAATTCTGCTAATACAATTTTATTTTGTTTAATTAAAAATCCAAAATATATCGATAGTCTTTTCGTAAATGCATATTGTAAAAATAAATCAGACTTTCTGAATGCAGAATATTGTGTAGAACCACACGAAAGAGGATATATCATTACAAATCGAAGTTGGGATGATTTAGCGACAAATGATACGAGTGTGTGTTACCTTTACATTTTGAATATAGATCTGTTAGATTCACTTAAAAACAGCTTTAATGATTTAAATAAGATTAGAAATAAATCAGAAAGAATTTATATGCTTACCTTTAAACAATTAAAAGAAATGAATTGGACTATAAAATATCCTTGATTGGTAATTTATTCTGGTCATTTTTCAAACTTTAAATACTTCTCCTTAAATCATTTCAATTTGCCAAAACTTTTCCTAAATTTGTTTCCAGCGCAGCTACCCCTGCGCCAATGTTCAGGTTCTTTGATATACTATCCATCTTACCGCAGCCACTGCCCGCGGTTTTACTGGCCACGAGCATATCGACCTTTTTGAGCTGGTAAACATGAACGGCCGGGTGTACGACCCCATCCTGGGTCGCTTCCTCAGCCCCGACCCCTACGTGCAGGACCCTACCAACTCCCAAAACCTCAACCGATACAGCTACTGCCTGAATAATCCCCTAAAGTATACGGATCCGACGGGGTATCAATACGATTATAAGCAACCGGTAATTATATTTATGGGGATATCGTTTTATACCCTTGAAGAGTATGAATATTTTTGGCAGCATGAGTTATCGGAATGGGGCAAATATCCTTCACGGCCATTTGAGAGGAACTCCTATGTAGAGGAGTTGATTTCCTGGTTGAACTTTAACAGAGCTCTTACCAGTCCCACCCTAACGAACGAAGCCTGGTTAGCTTTGTCGGCTCCAGGGGCATTTGAGGGGGTAAGACGAGGAGATATTAGCATAAAAGTAACGCAAACGGAATATTATTGGTGCACAGCTTACATCGATAACCATGGGATATTGCATGAAACACACAGGGAATTGACGAAAATTATCTATGATTTAGAAGTGACTGTAAATAGCTGGTCAAATCATGGGGGA
>JAKPGM010000057.1 GCA_029550865.1 Bacteroidota bacterium
TCACAAACGAGTATGAAAATATTTATCAGTTTCGTACTTACCTATGTGTAGAAGGCTCATCACATGCGAGTTCCATCCGACCGCTATAAAAAATTAAAAATATTTTCGGATGAAACGAGCATGTATAGCAGTATTCACAAACGAGAATGAAAATAATTTTTCATACCTGCTTGATTTTAGAGCACAAAACATATTACATGCGAGTTCCATCCGGCCTTTTAAGAAAAATTTTTAAAATTATTTTCGGATGAAAACAACAACACCAACAGAAATGAACTATTAATATGGAAAACGCCAAATAGAAGTAGCTATCCTGGCTAATTGTTCCTGGCGATTTTTAATTTCATCGGCATTCCACTCAGTTTTTTCAGCAAGCTTTCGAGTCATTTCATACTGCGACTTTAGGTATATTTCTTTTTTCTCGTTAAATGATTTATTACTGCATTCTCTATTTAAACTAGCTTCTAATAGTGCTAAGTTACCAAGACGAGAAATCAATACCTCGCTCATTTTCTCAGCAGTATTGTCGTAATTTTCTGGAAAAATATGTTCAATGGTTGCATTTGTGTCAAACAAATGGTAGTCCTTATGAAAATTCTTATTTTCTATGGACAATAAAATATAACGCACCAGCTTTTTGTCTCTTTGCTTATCAGTATTAAAGTAGATTGTGCTGAAAGAATTTTTAAAGATTTCATCATCAATATAAACATTATTTAATTCCTGCTGAATGGCTTGCGGAGTTAAAATTTCACCATTGTAAACCTTTATCGCTACATTGTTATAAGCTTCTTCCAATCTATTAGGGTTTAATTTACCTATTACATTATACCGAAATGTCAATGCTCTTACTATTCTTAAAGCATCTTCAAAATATTGTCCCATTTTAAAATAAACCGAAAGAAGCAATGACTTATATTGTTGAGCATCGAAAAGAAGAAGTTCGTTTATCATTGTCCTGACATTTTTATTGTTATGCCACAATTCATTATCAGGATCATCAAGAGCAACATAAATATCAGCATATCTTTCTAATTCACTCAATAAATTAAATACTTGATCTTTACTGGGGATCCTTGCTTTAATTTCTTTGAACAATCTTTCTGTTCGTATCATCCTTTGCTGCGAGTTAAAAAAATATCGTAAAAAAACAGGAAATCTTCTATAAGAAACAGTATCAACAATCTTGTTCCATCGTGGATGTAGGTTATTAATATCTATTTCGCTATCTAATAATGAAAATAAATAGTTTTTTATTAAATCGGTAGTGGTTAGCTCAACACCTCTCGCATTTAACGTTTCAAAAACAGTATAAGCTGATAAGCTATCATCAACAACGATTTGAATAAAAATAAGTTTATTTGATAGTATTGATTCGATAAAATCTACAATATCCTCTCCATTTTTTGCTAAATTCATCGTTTTTAATTTTTCGACAAAGTATTGGAATGCTCTCACCATTAATTGATTCGAAACAGGCAATTTTGAGATATTAAGGGGGGTATTCAATTGAACTAAATAAGAACTATACAAATCTCTGTCTAAATCATTTAAGATAAGCTTCGACTGATATGTAAGGGCTTTGGGATCTTTGAACCCAATATATTGATTAATAAATATTTCCTTCCTTTCTTTGTTTTTTTCAGGTTCTATCTTCTGATTTATCAATTCATCAAGCAACTTTAGGCATGCTAATATAAGAATGCTCAGGGTAACCATTCGTTGTTGCCCATCAATAATGGTAAAATTTTTACTGTCTTCTGTTTGAAGAACAATAGTTCCAAGATAATGAGTTGACTCAACATCATTTTTTAGAGCTTCTATATCGAGCCATAAATCTTCCCAGTTTGATTCATCCCACGAATAACTGCGTTGAAATCGTGGAACTTTATAGATTTTTGAGTTTCCCAGCAATTCTGAAAAAGCTAATGTTTTGGTATCAAATAATGGTTTAAGCATAGTAAACACTTTTTGAGTAATTCTATTTCAAAATTCTTTCATTTTTAATTCTCATACAACTTTCTTTTACAATTATATTTTATTTATGTCATAGCATTCAAAGCTCGTGTTTAATTTAAATGCTTCTTGAATCACTGAACTTATTATAACCTCAAATTTTCCCGAGGTACACCTATTATTTCATTGTAAACATATTGAAAAAAATCAAGTCACAGTTCGTTAGCTTTTTTAAGTATACAAAATGCAGAGAAGAAATAAAGTAACCTCCTTTAAATCGATGATCACAAAAAAGAGAATACCCTTGTACTAAAGCACAGCTTCCTTAGCATAACGATAAAAATATTTTGTACTATTGAGAGTTAGCCCTCTGCCTTTTCCTCCACTTCCTGCCTATCCGACATTGCGGCCAGGTATTCGCTTGGGGTCTTTCCAAAGTGTTCGCGGAAACACTTGGTGAAATACGAGGGGGACGAAAATCCCGTTTCATATGCAATTTGAGCAAAACTCATACGTCGCTCCAGAATCATCCGAGCTGCAGTTTTTAGTCGAATAGACGTTATAAATTCGATAACCGACATGCCTGTTATGGCTTTTATCTTTCGATACAGCTGTACTTTACTCAGGAAAGCCTGGTGCGCCAACTCATCCACATTCAGGTTGGGATTAGCCAAATTTTTTTCGATATATTGCAGTATCTTTTCAAGGAACTGTTTATCCAGGTCATTATCAATCACTTCAGCTGGAATAAGATCAGATGCCTTGACAAATTTCCGATAAATGGTTTCCTTAAGCTGTATGAGCTGTTCTACCTGGTTTTTAAGCACCTGTATATGAAAGGGTTTAACCATATAGATGTTGGCGCCCGCATCGAGACCTTCGGCCTGGTGCTCGGGAGCCGATTTAGCCGATAGAATGATGATGGGAATGTGCGAAGTAGTAATATTGGCACGTAATTGTTTGCAAAGCTCCAAACCATCCATGCCTGGCATAACGATGTCGGTAACGACGATATCCGGAACCATGTCCTGTGAAATCTGGATACCCTCCTTTCCGTTTGTGGCTTCATACACCTTGTACAGGGAAGAAAATTCGTTTACAAGATACTGCCGTATTTCGTCGTCATCCTCAACTATCAGAATCTTGTACAATGTTTGATGTTTTTCTTTGTGCTTATCTTCTCGGGTATCTTTGGCATCGCCACCCACCGATGGGGAGGTAGCAAGCGTATCTACCCGTTCCACCTGTTGATAGGGAATGTAAACCTCAAAAGTCGTCTCCGACCCTGGTTGACTGCGTACCTGAATCATCCCATTGTGTAGCTCTACCAACGATTTAACCAGTGAAAGCCCAATACCCAGTCCCTGATACGATGGGTCGACCTGATAAAATCTATCAAACACCTTATCAATCTTATCGGCAGGAATACCTTCACCCGTATTGGTTACCGACAGTTTTACGTAACGTTGATTGGACTGTTCCACCTGGGCGACTTCCACTACCACCGAGCCATTCTTTGGAGTAAATTTGAAAGCATTAGAAAGCAAGTTGAATATCACCTTCTCCATCATCTCCTTGTCGAATCCAGTAATTAGCTGGTCGTAAGGGCTGTACAATTGAAAATCAATACCCATGGTATCGGCCAGGGTTGAAAACGATTCGGTTATTTCTCTTACCACAGCTACAAAGTCGTAATTCTTAAAGTCGGGTTTAATTAGTTCTTTTTCAATTTTGGTATAATCGGAAAGCTCGTTGGTGAGTTTTACCAGACGATAGCTATTTTTAAGGGTAGTGGAAAGCTTGTCCTTGAGTTGTTTGTCCAGATCATTTTTCCTCACAAGGCTTTCTAAGGGGTTGATGATCAGGCTCAAGGGGGTACGAATTTCATGCGCCAAATTGGTTATAAAATTGGTTTTGAGGCGATCCAGTTCCTGTATTTTCATTTTCTCAAACTGTTCTTTCTCCAACTTTGCCTTTTGGGTAATACGTTGCATGATTAAATTGCGATAGGTGGTAAAAAGTATCAAAAACACGAGAGCGTATGCAAGGTAAGCCCAGGTAGTTTTCCACCAGGGAGGCAAAAATACCAGCTTGATAGTTCGTGCAGTCGTATATCCCGATGGATGCTGCGCCTGCAATTGCAACAGGTATTCGCCGGGATTTTGATTGTAAAAACTTATATTTCGTTGATTACGGTCAAGCGCTATCCATTCGTTCGCATTGATTTTGTACTTATACTTGATTTTATTTTGATGGATAAAATCTATGGCAGCAAACTCGAGGGTAAGGGTCGCATTGTAAGGAATTTTTATCTCGTTGCAGGAATTTACATTGCACCTAATAATTTGTCGCCCACTGATTCGTGTTGCAGGATTTATTTCTTCGTTGTTGATTTTAAGGTTGGTAAAATATAGGGGTAAACTCTTAACCGAATCCTGAAGCGAATCGGGATGAAAAAACACCATGACCTTATTGGTCGAAAAAACCAAAATATTGTTGGCTAACGATGCTGCGGCCAGATTGATAAAATAATTGAAGGTACTTTGCGGTTCGTCAAACAGATAATTTTTGATATTGCCGCTACGAACCTCTATATGCGAAATGCCATACGAGGTCGAAATCCATAGATTTTTTGTTTTGTCGGCAACGATATAGTTGATATTGTCCGAAGACAACCCATGACTCTCATCGAAATAGTCGAATTTTTTTTGGGAAATATGATAAGCACAAATACCCGCATTGGTTCCAATCCACAGGACATTATTTTGATAATCCATGTAAAAACATCGAACAAATTTGCTGGGCAGATAATCGTTTATATTTTTTGCGAGGTTAGCAGAAAACTTACCGGGGGAACTCTCGACAACTTCAATAATGCCCTCGTCGCGGGTACCTACCAGGTATTTATTGGGGGCTACTTCAATTATGTCCTGAGTGGGGGAGATATGAAAAGGAACCACATGGGGATTTGCATCGCTAAAGATGGCTTTGTAGACCGCCCGTTCTTTTAATTCCTGAGCATTTTCAGCTAATTCAAAATTGGGTTTAAAATCGAGCATGTGCAGGGCCTCCCAATGTCCTATCCATAATCTTCCCTGGGAATCATCATAAAACTTGGTAATATAGCTATTCCCTATCATAAAACCCAGCAGGCTATTGGCATCGATGGGGGCAATACTTTTCGACGATTGTTTAATTTTTAACAGCATTTTTGCGGGTACCACATACAATCCCATGATACGATGCACCAACCACAAATTACCCTTTCGGTCCTCATATACCAGCGACAGCTCGTTTGAAGCCAGCCTAAGCTTCGAATTGACAGCCGTAGTAAAATGACTAACTTTCTGTTGCTCGAGGTCGTACAACAACAAACCATTACGGGTAGTAGCAATCCATACACTATTAGGGAATACATGCGACCCTGTCAAGCTCACTACCTCCAGCGATTGGTTGGATATTACCGTTTCAAGAGGAATAGTGCCTATCCTCTCTTTCATGAAATACATTTTTGTAAGAGCAGGCTGATTCATACTTATCCACAGTATGCCATCCTTGTCGTACAAGATGTGATTGATGATATCGGATTTTATCATGGGCTGACCAGTATTTTGCATCCGGCAACTGAAATGCGAAAATTCGCGACGAGTTAAATCGAACTGGAAAAGCCCATCACCATAGGTAGCTATCCACAAGCGGTTGTTATGATCATAGGTGGCGCTGATAACCCTTTTACGCACCAGTTGTTCATTCATCCAGTTAATCAGGGGATTGCTTATCAGCTTTATGCCTCGGGGATCGACCAGGAATACGCCTCCATCCCAACTACCCACCAGCAGGTTGTTTTCAAATGGTACCATGGTTCGGATAGCGTTTTGGGGATGCGACAGTATACCTTTCAGCATATAATTGGCCGTGTTAAGCACAAACAACCCACCGTTGGTACCTACCCATAAATTCAGCGAATCGTCATGAACATATAAAGCCGTAATCCTATTGCGCTGGTCGGAAGAATTGGCAGGCTCAGGCATAATAATTTTTGCGTTGTATTGCCGATTACGCTCGAAATTGTTCTCAATATCAAAATAAATAAGCCCGCTATCGGTCGCCAGCCAGACCTTTTGCTTAAATACAAGAATTTTATTGATATTGAAAGAAAAATTTATGCCTACCGAAAGGGGAAAAATCTCTTCACCATGAACATTGTAATAAATGATACCTTTTTTGGCAGTAGCAATCCAAAGATTACCCCGATTATCTTCGGCAATGTGCAACACCTCGCAGCTTAGGACTTTATCCTTAGTATTGATTTTTTGAAAATGATACCCATCGTATCGATACAAACCGTTAATACTGCAAATCCATAAAAAGCCGCGCGAGTCCTTGAATGTCCCATTGACGATATTGGTTGTTAGGCCATCGTAATAGGAGTATTCTTTCAGCACCATCCTCTCATTTTCGGTACCTTTGGCCACCAGACCCATCAGGAAAGCCAGTAGTATCAGATAAATTTTTTTCATATCAAGCGGTTTATCGGGACACAACTACAGTTGATGGATAGATAGTTACTCGGGTATTTTGCAGCCCTTCGGCAGCAATGCTTACGTTAAAAGGCTGCCTTGATTTACGATCATAACGAACAATGGCAAGGCAAAGGCCATTAAACGCCTTACGTTCGGCCGATGCAAACGAGGTCATATCGGCAGGATTACCATTGTCGGTAGCCACCAGCATACCCGGGGGGTCTACTTTAATCTGTACCTTGTTATTTGCGTCGGGTACAGTTCGTCCCTGGGCATCGGCAATGCGAATGGTAATAAATGCAAGATCGTATCCATCGGGATGGATAGTATCCCTATCGGCCTGAGCTAATAGTTGCGTGGGCTGGCCGGTAGTTTCCATCGTTTGTTCAGCCCATTTCTGGCCGTTTTTGTAGGCCACAGCATACAGTACGCCCGGTTGGTATTTCACGCTGTCCCAGCGCAAGCGATACTCGTAGGCGCCTTTTCTTTTTTTACCCAGTGATTGTCCATTTAAGAACAGCTCCACCTCATCCCCCGACGTAAAAACGTGCACCGGGGTAATCTGACCAACACGTTCGGGCCAATTCCAATGAGGCAGTATGTGCACCATGGGAAAATCGGGTCGCCAACGCGACTGATAAAGGTAGAAACGGTCTTTTTTAAATCCTGCCAGATCGATGATTCCCGAATACGAGCTACGAGCCAGGTAGTAGGGGGTGGGCTCTCCCAGATAATCCCAGCCTGTCCATACAAACTCGCCAGCGACAAAAGGATGAGCGTCGAGTGCCGCAAAAACTTTATCGGGCGATGATCCAAAATCAACAGCATACAATTCGTAGGCACTTACATACATATTTTTTTCATCACCTCCCATACCCTCGCGTATGTGCGATGAATTTTTGGGTGTAACAGGGAAAAGAAAGGTACCACGCGTACTGAGTGCCGAAGCTGTTTCGGTGCTCAAAATAACCTTATCGGGAAATTGTTGATGGAAAGCCTGGTATTGAGGCGGCGTACGAATACGATCGGTACCCTCAAAATCCGGATCCTGCCTTATCCCCTCACCCTGATAATTTAGTCCGATGACGTCGGGTATGCGAGGTAACTCCATATTTGGCTTTGCATAATTCATGGCGGTAGTAGTAGGGCGTGTCGGATCCTCTTCCCTGATGATATTTTTAAGCTTCCCGGCAATGACAGCACCTTCAGCACCTGTGTACTGTTCGCCCACCTCATTCCCAAAACTCCAGAGGATAACCGATGGACAGTTTCTATCACGACGTATGAAGGCACGAATATCAGCTTCGTACCAGTCGTCGAAAATCAGGTGAAAATCGTGAGGTGTTTTTTTGCGCTGCCAGCAGTCGAAAATTTCGTCGATAACCAGAAACCCCATACGGTCGGTGAGTTCCAATAATTCAGGCGCTGGCGGATTATGAGCCATGCGTATAGCATTACAACCCATTTCGCGCAATATCTCGAGCTGACGCTCAGCAGCCCGATAATTAAAAGCAGCTCCCAGGGCTCCAAGGTCGTGATGTTGGTTAACACCGCGAATGGGGATGTGCTCGCCATTAACAAATATTCCCCGATCGGGAATAAAGGCAAGCGTTCGGATACCAAAACGGGTGATATACGTATCAACTATCTTATTGTCGAGCATTACCAACGTTTTCACCACATAAAGATTGGGTTGCTGCGTTGGAGGCGGTCCCCACAATCGCGGATTTTTAACCACTAAAGAGTCGATTGCCATAGCATATCTACCCACTGGAATCACAAAGCTTGATCCCGCATACTTAACAAGTGGCTTACCCAAATATTGCCCTTTGGTATTCCAAGGATAAATCTCGTGTATTAATTTTACGTATACGGGTTGGCTGGTTTGATTCTCAAGGGTCGATTCAATGGTTAACAAAGCTTCTTGCTTATTGGCAGCAATAGTTTTGACAAATGTACCCCACTGTGCTATATGAATCGGATGCACACGAGTAAGCCATACGTTACGATATATGCCACCTCCGGGATACCAACGAGCTGAATGGTTAGGATTATCGAGTCTTATAGCCAACTGATTTTCGGCACCAAATTTTACATAAGGTGTTATATCAATCTGCCAGGAGGCATACCCATATGGCCATCCCCCTGCCAGGCTTCCATTGACCCAAACCATGGCATACGACATGGCTCCATCGATTTCGAGGATTATCCTACAGAACGAATCAGCTTTATCGATCCATATTTTTTTACGATACCAGCCTACTCCGTTACAGGGCAGCCGTCCCATGCCTCCCCCCACTTCGGCATCCCAGCCTGCCATAAAAGGACCTTTAATAGCCCAGTCGTGAGGTAAGTCCACAATTTCCCAACCCGAATCATCGAAGTCGGCACGAACCAATGGAAAATCTTGTCCCGGATTCCCTGCAGGGCGTACGTAATGTTTATTTGTGTCGCTTATGAAGGTATTGGCGGTAGGTAATATCCATGGCTTAAGTACCGTGCGTCGGGTATTAACTTTGATTGCCTCAGTGGGCTTACTATCGGCATCCTTTGCATCGTTCCGATCGACCAACGGTGGCCGCACATCGTATATAAGCGTATCAGCAAGATCGGCGTCAGGATATTTAAAAAAACGCCATTGGTCGTTCAACAGTACCCGTTCCCGAACACGACCTATCGATTGTCCCTCTAACCCCAATAAGAAGTTATGAACTAACAGAAAACATGCTATGACAAAGCGCAATCGCCACATGAAAATTTAGCCTATAACACCGGAATAAATGTAATAAAAACACTTAAAAAAACGGATGAAAATTATTGCAACATAGACGATGTTTTTATTATTTGCAACCTCTACCCGTCGACATTATCCATTCAAGAATCTTATTATCAGCAATTTACCTACAATTGTAAACCTTGATTTTCAAACACAGGTGTGTTGTTCTTTCTGGGGATTTTTTCAAAATTAGCTATAAACCAGTTTTTTAGGGATACAATAATGGGATTATGGATTAACCGTTTTTAAAATGTCCTGCCCAAAAGCCATACATTCACTTCGTTTCAGGTTATCGTATTCTTCCATATTAGGGAACGATTTCAGCATCTCTCTTACATCGGGCTCCAACAGTCCCCAGGTAATGCGTCCTAAAAACACCTTAGCGGGTAAACCGCCTACCCCTGTTAATTTAACTAAATGATTATCGATAAATTTATGATATTGTTCCTGGGATACAGGTTGTCGCATATTACCACATACCGCAAAATAGGCTCTAATCTTATTTTTCAATTCATCGCGGTGAGTAATTAAATAATCCTGTAATTTTTGTGAGGTAACTCCACTTCGAATAGAACCGCCTACAATTACATGCTTGTATCTGGATAGGTCGGGGTTTTCACGAACATCATAAACATCGGCAATTCCATTCATACCCTCAGATATCCATACACTTGCATCGCGAGAAGTGCCACACCAGGTGCTATACAGGATAGCCCACTCTGTATTTTCAACAGTAGGATAATACTCCAACGCCCATGCCTTTCGAGGCAAAAGCAATGTCCCCACTGCTACCAGACCAGTTTTGAAAAAGTCGCGCTTATTCATATCCCTTTGAGTTTATTTTTGGCTTGACTTTTAAAACAGCTGTTATATGACTCTTGCAACCTGCGTTAAATAATGTATTCAACAGGATAACCTACTTAAACCCAAAATAATGCAAAGCATTGAAGTAACAAATATTTTCTACCATTTTGCCCAACCATTCTTTTTCGAAAGGGATTTCCCCTTTTTCCACTTCACTGCCGATGACGTTACACAGGATACGGCGAAAATACTCGTGTCGTGGATACGAAAGATAGCTTCTCGAATCGGTAAGCATTCCGACAAAACGGCTCAATAGCCCCATATTGGACAACGCATTGATTTGACGTTCGATGCCCTCTTTCTGGTCGAGGAACCACCAGGCAGCGCCCATCTGGATTTTACCAGGCACCCACCCATCCTGAAAATTCCCAATCATGGTGGCAATAAGTTCATTATCGGCAGGATTTATATTGTACAGGATGGTTTTAGGCAATTGATTGGTTTGGTCGAGACGGTCAAGGAATAGCGCCAGAGCTTTTCCGTAACGAGCATCGCCAATAGAATCGAAACCCTTATCAGGTCCCAAAAGCCGGTACATGCGCGTATTATTATTGCGCAAAGGCCCAACATGCCATTGTTGTACCCAACCCCGGGCATGATCCATCAGTCCAAACTCGTAGCACATGGCCGATTTGAATTTCGAAATTTCGGCATTACTCAAAACACTTCCAGCACGCACCTTATTAAAAATAGCCTGAATCTCAGCAGGCGTATACTCGTCGGCATAAAAAGTTTCCACACCGTGGTCGGAAAGTCGACAGCCATTTTCATGAAAATAGTTGTGCCGTATATGCAGCGCTTCTAACAAATGGTTAAAAGTACGAATGTCAACCCCAGCTGCCATACCTAACCGGTCGAGGTAAGCATTGTAGGTAACAGGATTTTCAACTGCCATAGCTGCATCGGGGCGCCAGGTGGGTAAAATACGGATTTCAAACCCATCAGCTTTTATTTTCTGGTGATGTTCCAGCGTATCGGCCGGATCGTCGGTGGTACATACTACCTCTACTCGCATCTTGCGCAATAGGTTCCGAACCGAATACTCCTTCTGTCGCAACAGATTTGAAGCTGTCTCATAAATCTCTTCGGCAGTTGTCGGATTAAGCAACCTATCGATACCAAAATAACGTTTTAGCTCGAGATGAGTCCAGTGAAACAAAGGGTTACGAATTGTGTAAGGCACTGTCTCAGCCCATTTTAGAAATTTTTCTCTATCGGGTGCATCACCAGTACAGTATTTTTCTTCCACACCATTTGTTCGCATCGCCCGCCATTTGTAATGATCACCACTCAGCCAGGCTTGCGTAAGATTCTCGAAATTAATATCATCAGCTATTTCCTGCGGATTAAGATGACAATGATAGTCGATGATAGGCATTCGTGCGGCATGCTCATGGTATAGATACTCGGCTACCGACGAATGCAACAAAAAGTTTTCATCGAGAAACTTTTTCATAGTTTTCTATCATTTTATATTGCTACACGTTTCATTTTGGGGACCAACAGGTGATAAACCAACCAGGCCAACAAATAGGCTGTTCCTGCAATGATAAACAGTATTGAATACCCTGTCTCGATATGTCCCATTTTTTTATAAAATTCGAGAATGTGTCCTGCAAAGAAAGCAATAAGGGTACCTCCCACAGCTCCCGCCATTCCACCCAAACCAGTAACCGAGCTGACCACTTTTTTTGGGAACATATCGGACACCGTGGTAAAAATGTTGGCCGACCATGCCTGATGCGAAGCAGCCGCAAGACTGATAAGAAGAATGGCCATCCACAGACTTACCCCTTCGGACTGGGTGAATACGATAGGAACCACAAGTAAAGCAAATAACAGCATAGTGATTTTCCGGCTTTTATACACCGGCATACCCTTCGAGATAAGAAACGACGAAAGCCATCCACCACCAATACTTCCAATGGTGGTAGCTGTATAAATAACTACCATGGGCAGGCCAAAGGATTTCAGATCGAGACCCGTCCCCCGAACAGTAGCCAACCAGCCTGGGATCCAGAAAAGGTAAAACCACCAAATCGGGTCGGTAAGAAATTTACCTATGACAAATGCCCATGTTTGCGGATAATGTAAAAGTCTCCACCACGAGACTTGATCATCACTTTCCTGCTGCTCATCCCTGTCGCTTTTGATGTATGCCAGTTCTTCAGAAGTAACCTTAGTACTTTTTTCGGGTACCTGGTACCACATGAACCAGAAGATAAGCCAGATAAAGCCTATAGCACCAACCAGCAAAAAAGCACTTTGCCAACCAAGGTGGTAAGCGAGCCAGGGAACTACCACGGGGGCTAGCAAAGCTCCTACATTAGCCCCTGAATTAAAAATACCCGTAGCTAAAGCCCTTTCTTTTTTCGGAAACCATTCGGCTACAGTCTTAATGGCAGCTGGAAAGTTACCCGCCTCCGAGAACCCCAGCAGTGCCCTAAAAACACCAAAGGAAAAAGCGCTACGAGCAAAAGCATGCAACATCGCAGCTACACTCCAGAAAATTAACGCCAGGGCATATCCCATACGCGTGCCCACTGCATCGATTAACCTTCCGGCAAATATCATCCCCACAGCATAGGCAACCTGAAATGCCATGACAACATAGCCATAATCAATTTCATTTAACCCTATTTCTCCTTCCAGTATAGGTTTAAGTATGGCTATTACCTGCCGATCGAGATAATTAATCGTTGTAGCAAAAAAAACTAAAGCACATATCGTCCATCGAAAATTTTTCATAATGACTGCTAATTTAATCTTTTCCTTATCTTTTCGATTCACGAAAGTACAAATATTGGGACTCAAAAAGGGGGGTATTTTAGTCGAAAAAGCGTTTTGTAAAGAAAAAACGAATATTTTCAAGAATTCTCAACGCGCACTATCGCACATAACAACATAGAGTAAAAACAATTGCTCTTATCTGTCTGTTAAATGATCAAAACACGATTTATGTAACTATGTCGTGGGATGATATAAATGGGTGTTGAACTACATTTTTAATTCACTTCTAAAACTTCACTACAAAATCAACATAGGGAATGCCTATAAAAAGAAAATCAAAAATGTCCCTGTTATTAATGAAAGCCAGATCCACCGCCATTTTTTCACCAAAAAATCGAATGCCATAGGAATACAAACCCATGTAATTATCAACAGGTAGTATCCAATTTTCTGAAACCAGTCCCAACTTTCGGCTAATGCGTTTCATTCCGGAAATAGTTATAACAGGCCTGTTTTCAAATTCAAAATTGCTAAAAAACTATCCAATACCTGCTGTGATATTGTTGTTGGTATTGCCATAGGTGGCCATGCCGTAACCAATACCTCCATTGGAATTATCAGGCGCATGAAGATACAAAATGCCCCCGCCTGCATGAAACCGTTCGCTCACTTGAAAACTTGCTTTAGGGGTAAGATAAAAAATGGGATCGAACTTACCATTAGTCAAACCCCTAAAAGTCGAAATAAACTCAAGACCACCCCCAAGGGAAATATGGTTTGTTAACCCTACATTAAACGAATTAAGGAAAATCCAGGTATTCTGATAATAGCCTTCACCTTTTTTTAAATTAAAGGCTGAAGGACCAATTAGATAACGGGTTGCATGTGGATTTTCGAACCAATATTCTCCATTTTTATAATTAGTGGCACTCAACGCTTCAATTTTTGTAATTTTATCACGGGGAATGGCAAGACGGGGTATTACCGAAGTCTGCATAACAATCTGCGACGAATCCTGCTCAAGTATCTTACCAATCAACTCCGAACCATCCATGAGCATGACTTTATACGAATTTGTCGTATCAACAGGAGTCGATTCCTGCGCCATGATATTATGCCAACCCAATAATAATGAGAAGAAAACAAAGCTCTTTAACACAAATGAAATTGACCACAACATCACGGGAAGAGCTAATTTCCTTGCGATAAAAAATACCATTAAACCTTTACCTTTGTTTGGATTTAAACTATTTGCTTGTTGCATGGATAATTTTTAAGATTTCCCATTTTTCGATACTTATTAGTTCAAAACTAATCAATTTTATTTAAAATCAAAAAATACCGTATTTCAATAAACAATTAAAAGTTGAAACAAAAAAGCTTTAAACTGATTGTTCAGTGACTATTAACACCTCACTAAATCCTACGGACAACCCTCTCTTTACAAGGGAGGGGGAAGGGGGTGAAACGTTATTCAATTGCTACCAAAAGAGCCACCCCTACGGGGACGTGCCTGTATGAATTTTAACGATAGAGCAGGTTATAAAAAATATGTACCTTTGCTTCACCTCATCAAAAATTCAATATTGTAGGGGAAACATGATTTTTAGGTTCCATTTTTTACTATCCAGTAATGAGCTATTTTTATGATTTCACGATTAAGCAACAACGAATGCAAGCAATTGGCTTCACTAAAAATAAAGAAATACAGAGTACAACAGCAACTTTTTCTGGTCGAAGGAGAGAAACTGGTGGACGAGGCATTGCGATCGGATATTACCGTAAAAGCTATTGTAGCCCTGGAAGACTGGTGGCAAGATAAGAAACAGCTAACAGAAAAAATCAAGTGCCTGGCAGCATCGCCACAGCAGATGAAACAACTAAGTCAGCTGGTTACTCCGCCGCCTGTGTTGGCAGTGGTGCAGATTCCTGTTCATCCCTTGCAGATAAATGACTTACAGCATAAAATTACGATTGTCCTCGAAAATATTCAGGATCCTGGCAATCTTGGTACCATTATTCGCCTGGCCGACTGGTTTGGTATCGATCATGTAATTTGCTCCAACGAAAGCGTTGAAGCTTTTAATCCAAAGGTCATACAATCGAGCATGGGCAGTATTTTCCGGATAAAAATTCATTATACCGACCTGAAATTATTTCTCAAAGAAATTAGTAAGCTACAAATCCCGATAATGGGTACCTTTCTGGAAGGAGAAAACTTATATACCACCCCATTGCCACCTATTGGGGTTTTGGTCATGGGCAACGAATCAAAAGGGATATCCCCCAACCTGGCTGCTTATATAAAAAGAAAAATTACCATTCCCGCTATTAACCCATCGGAACAACGAGCAGAATCGCTCAATGTAGCCGTTGCCACTGCCATAGTATGTTCCGAATGGCAAAGAAGAAATCACTGGACTACCTGAAAGAACTTCAGGAACAAAGACTTATGCATGGCTTGCATCCATCGAAATACTGTCAACTGTTTATCGTCACTAACTTCCAAAATATTTCTTTTCTTTGCAAAAAAGCAAAAACGAATGACAACCCGATCGAAAAAAGAACGCGTCAGAGGCATGTTTAATGCCATCGCACACCAATACGACTTTCTAAATCACTTTTTGTCGCTGGGAATCGACTATTACTGGAGAAAAAAGGCCATCAAGCAATTATCCTTCAATCCACCGTCGGCCATACTCGATGTTGCAACTGGCACTGCCGATGTTGCCATTATGGCTGCCCGATATTTCCCTGGGTGCAACATAGTGGGCATCGACATTTCCGAAAAAATGCTGAACATTGGTCAACAAAAGGTTGCGCGACGTAATTTGTCCAGTCGTATTTCTCTGCAGCTTGCCGACAGCGAAAATATGCCATTTGCCAACAACACTTTCGATGCAGTAATGTCGGCTTTTGGCGTAAGAAACTTCGAAAACCTCGACAGCGGACTTGCTGAAATGTTCAGGGTGCTAAAACCCGGAGGAAAAGTGGTAATCCTTGAATTTTCCCAACCTACCCTTTTCCCATTCCGGCAAATTTACCGCTTTTACTTCCATAAAATATTACCCTTCATCGGTCGAACAATATCCCGCGATAAAAGAGCGTATACCTACTTGCCCGAATCGGTAGAGATTTTCCCCTTTGGAAATAATTTTTTGCATTTGCTTGAAAATGCAGGATTTAAGCAATGTAAGTACTATCCACTTACCCTTGGCATCGCTACCATTTATGTAGGTACAAAAGAATAAGCTTTTGATAAAATTGTAAAAAATAATAATTTAGCCCCAAAAGCCGTTTAGTTGGTACACAAGAAAATTGATTGGTCTTGAGAAAAATTTGCCTCATCATAATATTTGCCAGTATTTTAGGCGTTGTTGGGTTTGCCCAAAAGGAAAAGGTCAAACATAATCCCGAATACGACGACAAACCCATTCATTTTGGCTATACACTTGGGATCAATGTAATGGACTTTTCCTTTGGTCGATACTACTTACGAAATCCCAATACCGACACTTTATACGCCGATCTTACGCGACTCAATCTGGGCTTTCAGGTGGGGATGATCGCTGACTTTCGGTTAGGGGAATATCTGAATTTTCGGGTATTGCCCAGTTTTAATTTTGGCCAGCGCGACCTGATTTTTTTTGTGAATAAAGGAAGGGACGGCATGCAGCCAGTAAAAACTTTTAAAATCGAATCGAGCATGCTCGACCTACCGCTGCAGCTAAAATACAAGGCAAAACGTATTAACAACTACCGACCCTATTTAATATTTGGCAGCAGCGTTCGTTACGACCTGGCAGCCAAGAAAAAATACAAAATCGACGACGAAGAATTTATTCTCCTTCGTCCATTCGATATTTACGGCGAATTAGGCTTTGGCATCGACTTTTACCTTCCTTACTTTAAGTTTTCCACCGAACTTAAACTGAGCCTTGGTTTTCTGGATATCCTCA
This sequence comes from Bacteroidota bacterium, assembly GCA_029550865.1. GTDB lineage: Bacteria > Bacteroidota > Bacteroidia > Bacteroidales > DTGW01 > JAKPGM01. Next base: position 16,809 of record JAKPGM010000057.1, read on the forward strand.
ACCATACTCCCCCCGAAGTACATCCCGAGTATGTCAACGCACTTCGTAAGCTCAATTCTCAGATGCTCATGCTGTCTTTTCATTTCGAGTAATCAGTACTGAATCAATAGCAAAAATTTTTATGCAGAAAATTTAACCACCTGTTCCCAAAAGCACAAACAGCGAAACTTGTTTTTGATATCAGTAGCTTCGAAAAATACAGACAGTCAAAGAAAAATTCAGGATTATCACGAATAACTATTTTTATCCTCCTTGATTACCTCAAATACGGAGGCGCCTTAAGCATATTTATCGGAATAATAAGCATATTGCCCACTGGCTGCTTATCCCTATATGCACGCACGCGTAAGGTAATTTGTCCATTAGGAATACTAATGGGTGCAGTATATACGGGCGCATACAGGGTAGGCATAGTCCCATCAATCGTATAATGAATTTCTAATAGCGGCGCCTCTGCTTCGATTTTAACCTTCAGCTGATTATCTTCATAGTAGCTGCTCACCATTGGGTCGAAAATAGCCTTCGAATATGCTATACCAGCCCTGTCAAAACGATCAAAATGTATTTCAACCCGATGAATGAAGGAATTCCAATCTTTTAATGTATCAAGAGTCCAGTAATTCTCTGCAATAGCCAGGGCACGTGGGTAAGTCATGTAAAAAGCGTATTGCAGGTAGGGCACATTTTCCGTCCACAAATTGCCCTGACCACCCAATATCATATTTTCCAGTTCGGGATAAGGGCAAGGATTAAAACTATATACTTTGCTAAGCCGAAGCCCTGCATACACTGGCGGCTCTACCAGATGGTCGCCCTGATAATAATCGAGGTACGAAAAGGCTGTAGGTGCCATCACCACCCGATATCCTTTTCGGGCAGCCTCGTAGCCAATATCCCGATTGCGCCAGCACATCACGGCCGCCTGAGACGAAAGGGAATCCTCGGTAATTTCATCCCAGCCTATCATCTTTTTCCCCAATTTATCTAATATGCGCTGCACCCGCTGCATAAAATAACCCTGCAACTGTTCCATACGTGTATAATTGTTTTTCCGCATGAGTTCCTGACAGGCTGTATCCTTTGCCCAAAAGCCCTTGTAACACTCATCGCCACCCACATGAATATATTCCGAAGGAAATAAAGCAGCCAACTCTGTAAATACTTTTTCCAAAAAAACATAAACTTCTTCATTGGCCGGATTGAGCGTATTATCGACAAACATAGTAAAACTGCCATCGGCGTGCCATTCGGCAAAATTAGTGCCGGGGTCAACTTTTATCGAAGTATCCCCCGTACAGGATAGATAAGGATAAGCTGCAATGGCAGCCATGCAATGCCCTGGTACGTCTATCTCGGGGACAATTGTTACATGTCGTTCGGCAGCAAAACGTACCAGTTCCCGAATATCATCCTGTGTATAATATCCACCGTACGTTGCCTGTTCGCCCGGTCGAGGCTTTTCGCGTGTACCAAACTGACCATGTCGCTCGACACGCCAGGCGCCCACCTCGGTCAACCGTGGCAACGATTTTATCTCAACCCTCCAGCCATGATCATCGGTTAAGTGCAAATGCAAGGTGTTAAATTTGTATCGTACCATTTGTTCGATATACTGTTTTACCTCTGCCACCGTAAAAAAATGACGACTCACATCAAGCATCAGCCCCCGCCACCCAAAGCGCGGATAATCTACTATATGTTGGCAGGGCAACCGCCAAGTCAGCTGTCCGCTCTTATCCATATTTTCCACATCCGCTGGCAACAACTGTAATAGGGTTTGAATTCCATAAAAAACACCCGCCGGGGTCGTTGCCGTAATTGCTATATTTTCGATCGAAATTAGCAATTCATATCCTTCAGCATGCGCAACAGCATCATTCTGCTGCGTAATGATAAGCTTAAGGCGAGATTTCTTTCCAGGTTTTGTTGTAACAGGTATATCCTTAGCAACCGACTGGCTTAGCCGTTGGGCAAGGTATTGAGCAGCAAATTTAAGTTCATCACTGTTATAATAAATCTCCATATCCGACCTAAACAAAAAGGTACCCTTCAGCAGTTCTGTTTTCTGGGGTAAAGGAATCACTGTTGACTGAGGTAAAGCAAATACAGCCATCGACAGCCCTATTATAGTTAAGTACAAGTTTCGAAGCATGAATCAAACTTTTAGAAATATTTTTTTACGATAAAGAAAGTATAAAAACACCCAGCAGGTAAGGATGTAAGTAAAAGTCATAAACGTTTCCTGCATCACTGTGGGCAGATATTTACTTATCCCGGCAAAGAAAAATTGATGCGGTGTATACAAACCCAAAATCGGTTGTGCCAGATAAATTGTGATGGAATTCATCCCAATCACCACAAAAGGAAATGCCCATTTTCTTACCTTCCATACGTCGATAATCAGATAGAATAAGGTAAGTAACATCACGCTAATACCTCCAGCAAATAGCACAAACGAACTTGTCCAGATATTTTTATTAATAGGAAAAACGGTATTCCAGATTAATCCCCCGCATATAAGCCCAATGGCAATCCATGTTAGCCGTAAAACTTTTTGATATGCGCCCAGATTCTTTTGTAGTATAAAGCCGCAAAAAATACCGAGCTGAGCGGTAGCGATAGCTGGAAAAGTCGAAAGTATCCCCTCGGGGTCGTAATGCTCAAAATAAAACCGACCAGGGAGCAGTAGTTGGTCAACATAGCCAACAAGACACTTATCGGGAGTTAATACCCCCGCTCCCACCCCAGGAACAGGTACAAGCATCAGAACAGCCCAGTAAAGAATCAGTATCGAACCAAAAACGATGATTTGGATTTTTCTCGACAAAAATACTGCCATCAAAGCTGCTATGCCATAGGCAATGCCAATTCGTCCTAATACGCTCGCATAACGAGCAGGAAATTCAAAATTTAAAAAGCCATTGTAAATCATACCCAGAAGCACTAACACAACCATACGTTTGATGATGTGTAGTACAATCTTTCGTGTGGTTTGTCCCTGCTGCAAACGTTTCTGGTACGAGAACGGAAACGACACACCAGCCAGAAAAAGAAAAAGCGGAAAAATAATATCGTAAAAATGAAAACCATGCCATGGCACATGTTCCATTTGCGTGGCCAGGGCAGCTGTAAAATCGGTATGCAGCCACTTGTGCAAAGCCATGATAAACTCAGCTCCGCCCATTATCCAGAGCATGTCAAATCCTCGTAACGCATCGAGTGAGTAAAGACGTTGTTCATTCATACTTTAAATTTTATGATTCATACTATCCTTCAATGCAAGCAAACGACGGATAAACCGCATCTCCTGGCTAAATGCTTCGTAGCTCATTTCTTTGATAAATAAAGCTCCGTAAGCCCTTCTTAGCATAGGATGGTCGCTTGCATAAAAATAGCTTTCCCCTAAAAGTTGCTTCAACAGCTGAAACTGATCGACCCAAATTTTCTGAGCCAATTCACTAAAGGTACCATCATGTTCAAAGCTGGGGAAAGAGGCTTCGCGCTGGCTGATAAAACAGTGGTTAAACATATTGTGCAGAACAGCAAATGAATTAAGCGAAGTGGGGAAAATACGATTGCATTCATAAAGCTCGAATCGCGACCAGATATTACGATATCCCCATAACGTTAAGTGGGCATCAGGGTATGCCTGCTTATAATGATCGATAGCCTCAGCTATTGCGATAAGCGTTTTAAAATGGGTATCGGGGCCACTGCCTTCGGGATCAAGTGCCATGGTAATGATGGTAGGATGAATTTGCTCCATGATTTGCAACAAAGGCTTAACATCCTTGTCGAAATCAGGATATTGCGGAAAAATCTCATCGGAATAAAAGGGAAGCCGCAAATGAAAAATATTTTCGTAATCTACCCCAAAATGTGCCCATACCAGTTCAGCCTCAAACTCCCGAATCCAACCCTTGATGGTATAAAATATAGCCGGTTCCTTACGACCAGGTTCAATATTTTTAAGGGTATCGATCAGCTCCTGCAACTTGGTAAACAGATGTTCAAAACTTGAAATACCATAATGCTGAATCAAACACCTGGCAATACGGCAATAAAGGTAAAAATTTTGTAGTTCCTGCTTTTGTTGTGCCAATCCATTTAAATAACCCGTGATATCGTTATACGCATCTTCGGGGCAGCATACATTTTCCCAGGTAAACCTATTCTGCCAAAAAGAACCTGTTCGAATGTCATAAATTCCTTGCAAACACGTTAGCAAGTATGCATTGGTCACTGCGGTATATCCGCTGGTACAGTATACAAAATAATTTTTGTTAGATGCCGAACGTACCAGATGATGTAGCAAAGGGAAATAAGCCAATTCTATATCGTCGTGATGCGGTGCAGTATGTAAGATACGCTGATGGGATGGCATAGTAATTCCGTTACGAATTGCACTATCCAGGTGTCTAAACAACTGAGTAGCCAGTTCCTGTACCGAAAGATGTTTAATGGATTCAAGTTGCCTTACTGCAGCTGGAATAGGTTCAGCCTTTCTTTCCATCCAGTATACAAGAGGCCGATTGTGCTGCACAAAAGTGTCGGTAACAAGCTTTTCAGCAAAGTTGGGATAATAAATACCTGCTTTCTGTAGCCCCACAAGAGTACTTTCATCCAGTTGCAAATGCTTACACGCACTCAAGGTAAGGTAAAAGCGCGCATGTTTGAGCTTCGCCAACGCTGTCGCAGGATATCTCACCGATATGCTTTCCTGCAAAGCATCGGCAACCACCTTCGATTTAGCCTCCCCTGCAGCAATAATAATGGCTACCACGTCGGGATTACAGGTAATGGTGGATAATCCTATGGTGATGACGGCTTTTTTTCGTATTTCCTCAATACCGCCTAAATCAACAGCTACTGCAGCCTGTGTCTCATAATTCAATTCTGTCAGCCGGGTAGTACTATAATGACTCGAACCTTTAATATTGAAAGCAATATGCCCATCAGGCCCAATCCCACCAAGAAAAAAACCTATTCCTCCTACCGCCCTTATCTGTTGCTCATACTGCTGGCAATAATCATCAAAGTATGTAATTACCTCTTGTTGATAATATTCCGACATCGAATTTGGCTTTCTCCATCGCAAACGTAAATCCACCTTCTTATTGCCAAAAACCTCATAGGTGTTTGATAAACCTATTTTTTCGCTAAGCTGTCGAGGCAAACTAAACGTGTCGATATAATGAACACGTGATGGGTCAAGCCCAAAACCCTCGACATAAAACTTTTTAATAAAATATTGGAACGAACGTTCATGCTGTGGGGATATTGGAAAAAATTCATCGATCTGAAAAAAAGTCAACGTATGCATCTGTGGTTTTTCCTTGCCTAATCCCAGCAAATGAATAATTCCGTTTTTGGCCTCCTTCTCCCAATGTTCCAGATAGTACTTCACCCATTGAATAAAAAACTCGGGCGTTTTACCCGTAGGTAACGCTACAACCCCATAGGGATTTTGACATACCCATTCCAGAAATCGCAAGGCGGTAAGTTGTCCCAGGGTCACATAATTGTCAACAACAAAGGCCCGGATATTAAAAGGTAATTGACCCAAAAAACAGGTAGGTTCTTGTCCACTAAAATACGCTTCAACTTTAGAAGAAGCATTCATAGTATGTCATGATTTTTTTTTAAAAATAGTAAAGTTGTTGGTCATTTGCTAATTAAAAATTTCTGTTTTGAAACATGCATTATTGTTAGTAACCCAAAAATGCTTAATAATAGTATTGCTTACCTGCCAGTGAACATTTACATAGTTAAATTTTATGCGAGTTACATAATCCCTCATTACAAACCATAATATTGTTTCAGAAGATAACGAACCCCTCATCCCTGCTGCAGGCACCCTCAACTTACAGCGTATAGAGGTAGAGAAAAGTGGAATACACTATCACCCAAAGATCACCCCTACGAGTTTCTATGAACTATACATTTTTTACCAACTCCCTTCAATCAGACAAAAGCAGTATTACTGCGAATTTATTCCACCTATTATATTTAAGGTAATAAAAAATTATCATAGCCCAAGAACAAACAAGTTTCCCGAAATACGCTATTTTTGGTCTTTATTTTATGAACAGCTAATATACTGATTACTAATAATTAATGCTTTTTTGTTAGATAAACATTGAATTGATGGTTTAAACGAATAATATGTAAAATACAATATATTATTGAATTTGAAACAGTTATGAAACAAAAAATACATTATTAATTTGATATCCAAAGAATTTTATAGAAACTATTTATCAATTTTAACGTAAAAAATACTAAATTTCGCACGTTTTATTAATATTGGTCTATTTATACCAAATAACGGCAATGATTTGAGTAGTAGTAAAGGTGCGGTAAGAACTAAAATATCGAAAATAAGCTGATATGATAAGGAAATTAATACTTTACATGTCTTTTGCCATTTTCCCGGCAACGGTAATGCATCTGCAGGGGCAGGTTAGCATCGATGATGTTCAGGTCGATTCAATAACCTGTAATGGTCTCAGTGATGGTAAAATTCACGTAACCATTTCGGGAGGAATAACACCTTATGTTTACATAATACAACGTGTGTGGCCTAACCCACAAACCTATTCACAAACGACGAGCAGTACGACAGTAACTTTTACTGGACTGGAGGCCAGCAATCTATATACCCTAACAGTTCTGGATGACAACGGTAATGGTGCACCAGTTAATTATGGACCCTATATTGCTGTAAAGCAACCTCCTGTATTGAGCGTTAATATAACCAATGCTTCGCCATTTTGTGTGAACAACAACGTTCAGCTTCATGGAAACCCTACCGGAGGAAACGGGAGCTATACACACGAATGGAGTGGTACAGGTGCAGTTTTTCTTAATCAGACCGACATTGAGAATCCTATATTTAACAGTAATGTAGCAGGAAGTTACACTTTAAAATATAAGGCTGAAGATTTCAAGGGCTGTGCCGATAGCATGGAGATAAACATTACCGTAAACAGCTTACCTTCGGTTACTTTTGGTGGTTCACTAACCCCACAATGTGCCAACAGCACAACCTATACGCTCACTGGAGGCAGTCCTGCAGGTGGCACGTACAGTGGTCCAGGGGTCAGTGGAACCAACTTCAATGCTTCGGCCTCGGGTGGCCCAGGTACCAAAATCATCACCTATACCTATACCGATGGCAATGGCTGCTCTAACAGTGCAACCAATACCATCGATGTAATGGCATTGCCTACTGCCTCTGCCTCAAACAATGGACCTGTATGCGAGGGAAGCACCTTACAGCTTTTCGGAAGTGGGAGTGGTACCGCACCCATTAGCTATCAATGGTCAGGACCACTGGGCTATAGCAACAACACCCAGAATCCGATAGTATCGTCCAGTGCAACTACTGCCATGTCGGGCACCTACACGCTTACCGTAACCGACGGTAACTCCTGTACTAATCAAGCAACTACCAACGCAAGCGTAATTGCTGCGCCTCCTGCACCAACAGGCCTTACAAACCAGCAACGCTGTGGCGATGGCACCTTGTCTTTTAACGCATCGGCCGCTAATTCCAACGATAGTATCCAATGGAGTTACGATGGTAGTACGATTGTATTTAAAGCCAAAACTCCCTCAACCTTTACTACCGGGGTTCTTACAGCCCCCACCACTATTACAGTATACGCACGTGTAAAAACTCAAAGCGGCGGTTGCTTAAGCAGTTGGGTAAGTGCAACGGGTAATGTTTACTCCAACCCTACCGCCGTCCCATCATCAAATTCACCCGTTTGTGAGGGAGGTACACTCACCCTCTCTGCATTACCCAATGGCATGACATCATACAGCTGGACGGGGCCTAACGGCTATTCCAGCAGCTCTCAGAACCCAACGGTTACTGCCAACGCAACTTCCGCACATGCCGGTACTTATACCCTCACCGTGGTAGATGGCAATGGTTGTAGCGACACTAAAAACACTAGCGTTACGGTTAATCCTAAACCTAATACCTTTAATGTTACCGGTGGCGGAAGCTATTGTGCAGGAGGTAATGGAGTAGCGGTGGGTCTTTCAGGTTCACAGACGGGCGTTAATTATCAACTCAAACGCAATGGCGTAAATACAGGATCACCTGTACCAGGGACAGGAAACGCCCTGAATTTTGGCTTACAAACCCTGGCAGGAACCTATACCGTTGAAGCAACCAATACCTCAACGGGCTGTACAGCCACCATGAATGGCAGCGCCATTGTAGTAGTAAATACCCCTCCCACTCCTTCGGCCAGCAACAATGGGCCTGTTTGCGAGGGTAATACACTCTCATTATCAGCATTGCCAGCTTCTGGGGTTACTTACCAATGGACAGGGCCAAATGGATTCAGCAGTACTTCTCAGAATCCTGTTGTTTCATCGGCGGCTACTCCAGCCATGAGCGGAAGCTATAAGCTGGTAATCACCGATGGTAATGGCTGTAAGGATAGTACCACAACAACCGCAACCGTTAATCCTAAACCAGCGGTAACTGCGTCGTCCAACAGCCCCGTGTGTGGTTTAAATACACTCGAACTATATGGAGGACCCAATGGTATGGCATCCTACTCATGGACCGGTCCTTTCGGATATACCAGTTCCTCACAAAATCCTACACGTCCCAATGCCCTCCCCTCGTTTGGCGGTACCTATACGCTGACCGTTACTGACATGAACGGCTGTACTAACACAGCCTCAACTGCAGTCACTGTTTATGCTCCAGCAAATATAAGCTACAACCTTACCGATCCCACAGTTTGTTATTACGAAGATGCAGTAGTTACGCTATCAGGTTCACAAAATGGCGGCTATCAATATACCATTTTCCGCGAATCGGATAACGTTCAGGTAACCCTTCCCCAGAATGGCAATGGAACGAGCCTGCAATTTACTATCCCAGCCTCCAGCATCCTAAATGTGGGTAGCAACCAATTCTATTGCCTTATTGTTACCCCTCAGGGATGCCCTTATACAGTTACCAACAGAGCTATCGTAACCAAACGTGCCGAAATTCAAAAAAATCTTACCACCAGTAATGCCCTCTGTTTCGGACAAAATGGTACAATAACCTCTGTTCCATCCAGTGGTACTTCGCCTTATACAATGTCTATTACCGGACCCTCGGGTAGCTTTGGGGCGCTCTCACAATCGGTTACCCCTGGTACCTATCAGGTTGTGGTAAAAGACGCCAATAGTTGTTTATCCTCAACCACGCCTGTTACCATTACTGAACCTAATCCTATCACGTTTGATATTGATTCTGCAAGTCCTTCCTGTACAGGATCCAATGATGGTTATATCAACTTCATTAACGTAGCAGGAGGAACTACGCCCTATCAGTATTCTATTCGGGGAAATGATCCCGGAGAATACACGTCCAATCCAAACTTCTCATCCCTGGCTCCCGACGTATATTATGCTATCGTAAAAGATGTTAATGGGTGCTTGAGCGATTCTGTAACGGTACCGCTCAATCAGGGAGGACAAATATTTGTTAGTCATTCCTTAGCACCAGCTCTGGTATGCTATGGCGACTCCGGTCAGCTAACCCTCTCTGCCTCTGGCGGATCAGGAAATTATCAATTTTCGGTTTCTACAACCGCTGGCGTACCTGGAACGTGGACTTCCAATACTGTTTTTAAGATTCGTGGTGGAGTGAACTATTATGGTTTTGCACGCGATGTAGTTACTGGCTGTATTGGTTATGCCAATAACGGTAACCCCATTAGTATTGCATCAGCACCACCCGTAGTTATTGTAATCAATAGCATAGTAGCTGCAACCTGTTACAATACTGCCGATGGAAAAATTCTTTTAGGAAACTCCTCCGGCGGCAAAGGTGGACCATACACTTACTATGTCGATGGCATAAGCAATGGCACGCGTAACTTTACCAATCTCTTACCCGGAACCCACACCATCCTGGTGGTTGGCGCTGGAGGTTGCTCTGAAGACAGCGTAGTAAATGTACCTTCGCCACCTGCCATCGTATACGACAGTATCACAACAGTTGCTCTGCAGTGCCCCGATGATATGACTGGTGAAATCCATATTCATAATCCTTCGGGTGGAACACCGCCTCTCGAATACACCATTAACAGCCTACCCTATGGTAGTTCTACCGATTTTACCGGCCTCGATGGAGGTACCTACGATGTTAAGATTCGTGATGCGATAGGTTGTATCAATAGCACACCTATTACCGTAGCTGAACCTGCCCCCATCTCTATTGCCTCGGCTACCGGCGATACGGTATGTAGCGGTGGAATGGGCACCATTACGGTGGTTGCTGCCGGTGGAACAGCGCCCTACACTTACACACTCACCCCAGGTCCAGTCGTACAGGGTACAGGCGTATTTACCAATCTTCCGGCTGGTACCTATAATGTATCGGTTACCGATTCAAAGGGTTGTGCCCCTGCCGATACCGATGTTTCGGTGGTTACTTCTACCGGCGTAAACATTCAGGTAGTCGCTCAAAATATCAAATGTAAAGGAGATAATTCGGGCAGTATCAGCATTTTGGCCTCAGGTGGAGTAGAACCTTACCAGTATAGCATTAACGGTGATGTACCATCTCAGTATCAAAGCAGTCCAATTTTCACTAATTTAACTGCCGGAACATACGATGTTTATGTAAAAGATGCATGTGGTTCTCACTCCTACGGCACTGTCACCCTGAACGAACCTGCTTCGGCCATCACCATAAGCTCGGTAAATGCCATTCCTGTATCGGGTTGTAAGGGAAGTCCAACCGGAGCAATCGTTATCAATGCCTCAGGAGGATCGGGTACCTTGCTGTACTCCATTGATGGAGGTATTAACTACCAGGCCAGCAACATTTTTAACAATTTGCTAGCAGGCACTTATAACATAGCGGTTACCGACGATTCGTTATGTGTTGCAAATACCACAGCCACCATAACCGAACCAAACCCACTTCAAATAGCCAGCATTGCCACCACCAAAGTCAATGGACACATCAAAGGAACTGCTACCGTAGATGTTCCTCCTGCCACATCGGGTGCCGGTAATCTGGTTTATTGGTACGACAACAATCCTCCACAGGCATCAAATATCTTTACCAATCTCGATACAGGTACTTACATGGCGCATGTACGCGACCAGAATCTTTGTGAAGATTCAATGCAATTCACCATAACCGATACCCTATCGCTCGTAGTTAACATCACCACCACACCGGTTACCTGCTACGGAGGTACCGATGGACGTATCGATACCAGCATTAGCGGTGGACAACCTCCGTACACTTTCAGTATCACCCCCTTTGTAGCCGATCTAACCCAGGTACCTGCTGGTACTTACCAGATTACGGTAACCGATGCTAACCTCTCTACCGTTATCCAAACAGTTAGCGTAACCCAACCCAATGCTGTAGGTGCGACATATAACATTGTTGGGTATAACGGTTCCCCAGGAACGGGTAGCATTACTGTCAATGGTACCGGTGGCAATGGAGGTTACCAATATTCCTTCAATAACGGACCTTTCGGTCCTACCAACACGTTTACCGATTTGATGCCAGGATTTTACCGAATTATTACCCGCGATGGGATGGGTTGCAGTGGTCCCGATACAACTATCGAAATTGTCGATGAAAGAATATTGTCGCTCTACCCGGTTACCTATTCAGATGTTGCCTGCTACGGCAGTAATTCTGGTACGGCTACGGTCCACATTAAATCAGGAACACCACCCTTTACCATTCGCTTGCGTAAAGGTTCCGTAACCATTGGCACCATAGTTACGAATCTTAAAGATTATACTTTTACCAACCTGTCTGCTGGCAACTATCAGTTTAATGTTCGTCATTTCTACTCTCCTCCTTCAGTAAACTCTGAGGTATTTACCATCAATGAATTAGCTACCAGCCTGCTCACCATCACCAATATCACAACCGTTCCACAAACCAACATAATACCTAATGGTGAGATCCATATAACCGCTTCGGGAGGGGTTGGTTCCATGGCGTCGTACGAATTTTCTATCGACGGGGGAGCAACCTTTACCATGAATGCCGGTAACTTTACTGGACTCGTTGGCGACAGTACTTATCAGATTGCTGTCAAAGACCAGGTCGGCTGTATTATCGACAGCATAGCCTATGTTCCCTATGGGTTACCGTTGAATGTTCAATTCTCTAAAACTAACGAAACCTGTACAGGATTAGGCGATGGAACAATCCGCTACAAAGTAATTAGCGGACGTAAACCATATTTCTATTCCTTTAATGGTGCACCTTATGTGGCAGCACCCGATAGTTTTACTTTTACCATGTTGCCCCCGGGTGCTTACACGCTGTCTATCATCGATTCCAATAACGATACTGCATCGTATGCTACAGTAATAGATCCTGCTTCACCAGTAATTATCGATAGTATAGTGGCCACCCCTTCGGATGGTAGTAACGGTACGCTTACGGTATACACCAGTGGCGGATCAGGAATATTCACTTTTACTGCAACCTCTTACCATCATGGTATTTTTACCAATGGCGGGAATAATATTTTCACAGGTCTTCCGGCCGATACTTTCATTGTCCGTGTAGATGATATATGTTCTTTTGCCGAACAAACAGCTATTGTGCCGCAAGATACAATACTGTTCGCCAATGTTTCTATCGAGCCTGTAAAATGTATCCAACCCTTCCTGCAGGCATACATCAATATCGAGCCTTTAAATGCCGCACCTGGACTTGTTACCTATGAGGCTATACATGCTGTTACAAACGATTATTACGTACAATTTAACAACGGCAATGTTGAGGTGAACGATACGGGAACCTATTACATACATGCATTTGATTCGCAGGGCAAACATTTCCGCGACACCGTGACTGTTACCGCTATTGTCACCCCTATCCTGGTATCGATTGATCCGATAATTCAACCCTGTTCGGCAGGTGGACAGACCAATATCTTTACAAACACAACAGGCGGACAGGCCCCCTATACCTATCGCTGGTATAAATTGCCCAATTTCACTACCATTATAGGTACCGAGAAAGACTTGCTCAACGTAGGAGAGGGAAAATACGCCGTAGTTGTTACCGATACATATGGTTGCTCTGTACAGATGGTCGACTCTGTGGTAGTAAGCAATGTTCAAATCCTCAACATTGCTACCACCAATTCAACTTGTAATGTTGGGTTAACCGATGGAACTATTACCGTAACTGCTATTGGGAAAGGCGCCATACAGTACATTTGGAATGGTGGAGTATCTACCAGTCCTGTGATTACCGGTGTAGGTGCAGGCACTTACACCGTTACCGCCATCAATGAATCGGGCTGCTCCGATAGCCGTACGGTTACAGTTGCTTCGAACGACTCGCTAATGAATTTGTGGACATTCGACAATCAAACCTGTGTGGGCGAAGGATTTATTCAATATGACGTCACAATTGGTCATCCCGATTATACCTTTATCCAGGTAGGTCTCGATACTCTTGTAACTTCCAATACAAGTTATCGACGTACACTGGTTCCCGGTAGCTACACATTCAAACTTATCGATCAGAAGGGTTGTTTCGATACCATTCATGTGGATATTCTTCCCAAACCCGCATTCGACACCATCGTAATCGATTCTGTAAAGGTAGTTAAATCGACCGGTGCTAATGGCAGCATTACAGTTTATGCAACTGGTTCCTATCCACCACTGATTTACAAGATTACTTCAGCAACAACATCCACAACCATCAACAATGGCACCAACAATGTATTTACCGGATTGGTTGCCGATACCTATTATATCGAAGTTACCGACTTTTCGTCCTGTGCTTTTGCCTACGATACCGTCGAGGTAGGTCTGGATACGGTATTGAATGTTGCCATTACTATTCGCGATAGCGTATGTAATGGGGCTGTGGTATATCTAACGCCGCTCAATGCTTATGGCAACGTAAATTACCAGATTACCACCGATTCGGTCAACTTCTTTATCAATCATATCTCCGACAGCGTATTTACGGTATCGCATACTGGCTGGTACCACATTGAGGTAAGCGATCAGGCAGGCAAGAGCTTCCAGCTCGATACCTTCATCGTGGTAGCAACCCCCGGACTCTTTGCAATCGTTGATAGTGCAATCTATCCCGAATGTAACACGGGTACTGTGGGTTCAATTTACATGCGCATTGGAGGTGGAACACCCCCATACACCTACTTCTGGCGCAATACTATAACGGGTGATACCATTTCCATCCAACAACTCGGACTGATAGATGCTCCACTGGGTTACTATGCCTTTACCGTAAACGATAATGCAGGATGTAGCTTTACCCATCTGGATAGCATTACTGTCTCGCAAGTAAGCATCGTTTCGGTTGATACCGTTAAATCGCATTGTAGCCAGCTCAACCCCACCGGTAAGATTACGGTTACCGTTCAAGGGCGCGCTCCCTTCTATTTCCTGTGGCTCAACCTAAGCGATCTGTCAATCGTAAAAGAAGGTATTGTAGCTACAAATCGCGATTCTATTGTTAATGTACCTGCGGGTCAGTATCTGGTAAGAGTTATTGATGCTAATAATTGCATATTGCCCGACACAGTCATTAAACTCGAAGCTTATAACCCATTGCGTGCCACCCTTGCACTGCTCGAAATGCCTAAATGCTACAGTGTAAGCAATCCTTCTTCCGAAGGAATTCTATCTGTACAAATGCAAAATGGGGTTGCTCCATATACCTACAACTGGATACTCAACAGCGACACTACCCTAATCCGTCGAGTCGACAGTGTATCTGCCATAGCCGATACCCTTACCGGAGCTTTTGCAGCAACCTATAGGATTATTGTACGCGATGGCAATTATTGCTTCTTTGATACGCTGTATAATATTACTGCTAAGGATAGCGTGGATTTCGATATACAGGTCTTGAACCATGCCACCTGTACCAACCTGGGGAGCGTTGTTATTAAATTTACAAAAGGGGTTGGACCTTTTGCCTACCAGTGGCTGGGTCAGCCATTTGATACTATTACAGTAGATTCGATAACTAATAATGCTTTAACGGCTGGCAACTATCCTTTCACGCTGGTCGATGATTCCGGTTGTATCGTAACTAAACCAGTTATCATCGAACAAAGCGAATACTTCAGGTTAGACTCTGTCATTGCCTACGAAAAATGTAATGCTTTTGGTTCTGTAGCCCTTCAACTCTCTCAAACAGCTTACCCAGCCTATCTCAAATGGATCGATGAAGGCGACACGCTTGTATTGAACAGTATTTCCGACATTATTCCAACAAAGGATGGGTTAAGAGCAGGTATTTATCAGGTAAGGGTATGGAACAATATCGGTTGCGATACGGTTAAAACTTTCCAGGTCAAAATGGACGATACCTTACGCATCGACACGGTGATTATCCCTGAAAGCTGTACCGGTGACGGGTCAATTGAGATTAAAGTACTTAATTCTTCCTACCCCTTCCGTTATCAGTGGCTCAATTCCGATACAGTCATCACTAAGGTGGATAGCGATACTATTCAATACCAGGGCAAGCAAGGTACATACGTACTTGCTATCTGGACACAGGATCATGTAGGCTGCGACCGGTTAGATACGCTGGTAATACCTTTCGATAATCCGCTGATGGTAGATGCTGGACCCGACACCACCATTTGTCGTGGCAAAGAATATATGTTACAGGGAAAAGCTTATTCGGGTCGTCTGTTGGGTGCTAATGAAGCCTTATACAACTGGTCACCTGTTCAAAATCTTGTAAACAATAAGGGCAACATACCCAATCCTGTAATTAAGCCCTATATTCCTAACAGCTACAACATTGATCAGGTAGCTTATGTATTGAATGTAACACTCGATCGTTGTCATCAAAGTGATACTGTAGTAATAACCTACTATCCTTCTAATGGCGTATGGCTGCCAGCTGTCGATACCGCTGCTAAAGGGGAATATCAGATTATTCCAGTCATAGGCGGTACAGGCACCTATGTTCGTTACATGTGGACTCCACGGATGTATGTGCTATACAACAGCGACACTGCGAGAGTACTAACCCTTAACTTCCAGGGCGACTCATTAACCTATTACTTTACGGGAATTACTGCCGATGGTTGCTACGAGAAGGCATCCGTTTTGATCGTAGCCAGCCCCGATATCAAGCCCGATGATGCCTTTACGCCCAACGGCGATGGTATCAACGACTTCTGGTATATCCCAAGAGCCGAATATTTCCCCGACATACACGTTAGGGTATTCAACCGCTGGGGTGACATCGTATATGAATCGATTGGCTACAATAACGCCGACAAAGTTTGGAATGGCAAACGTAAAGGAAAAGACCTCCCCATTGGTACGTACTACTATGTGATAACTATGAGTGGTGGAAAGACGGCCAAGGGAACCGTAGCTATAATTAGATAATCTCGAAATTAAGTGACTATGAAACGGAGTGTATTGATATTTTTTGTGATGGCAATGTGTGGAAAATATATTTACTCACAGCAATTGCCCTTATATTCGCAGTACATGCATAATCCATTTATATTAAACCCTGCAGTTGCTGGGACGTATCATTATTTTCAGGCCAGGTTGATGTCGCGATTGCAATGGATTGGTTTTCCCGATGCACCAGTTACCAACTCATTAAGTGTATTTGGTCCGTTTAGTGGGAAAAACAAAGACATGGGATATGGAGTTACTCTTTATAGTGATATTACCTCACCCACCAGTAGATTGGGAATGAAAGGAGCGTACGCCTATAATATTGCGTTGAATGACCACATTCGCATGTCGTTTGCAGCTGCCCTTGGATTTTTTCAATTTAAATACGATGGTACCAACCTACAAATGTATGCTCCCGACCCCGTAGCACCAAAAGCGGTAAAGTCGGAGTTCGAACCCGATGGTATGCTTGGCGTATTGGTATATTCCGGCCTCTTTCAGGTGGGTCTCTCGGTGGATAATCTTTTCAACAATAAATTTAACGTTAATCCCGACCAAACCAATGTGACCAGTTTTGGTAAACTTTTACGCCATTATTACCTATTAGGTTCTTACAACTGGATTCATAACCGTCGTTGGACGACCGAATGCAGTGCTGTAGTGAAGGCAGTTGAAGGATTTAATGTACCTGTGCAGTTTGACCTCAACGTAAGGGAATGGTATCGAAATACTGCATGGTTTGGAATGTCGTATCGTTCGATGGATGCTATTGCAGTATTGGTTGGCTATATCTTCAACAAACGCATTTATGCGGGTTATGCATTCGACTTCAACCTATCGGCTATCAGAGCCTATAACTTTGGTAGTCACGAAATTATGCTGGGATACCGTTTTAACACGCTTAAGTAGGGGTACCTTTTTTGCGGGGGGGATAGTCAACGTTATAATGCAAGCCAACGCTTTGCTTGCGTTGTTGTGCGCTTTTGATAATTAGATAGCTAACCTCCACAAGGTTGCGCAGTTCGCATAGCATACGCGAAACCTTCGAACGTTTGTACAACTCCTCAGTTTCTTCAAAAATCAGGTTTATTCGCTGAGCCGCACGTTGAAGTCGCAAATTGCTTCGAACAATCGCCACATAGCTACTCATGATTTGTTGCGTTTCCTTCATGCTCTGCGTGATAAGAATCATTTCCTCGGGATTAGTGGTACCCTCGTCGTTCCAGGGGGGAATTCCCTCGGGAATATGGTAGTTTTTGAAATGGCTTATTGCATCTATAGCAGCCCGATGCCCAAATACAGCAGCCTCCAGCAAAGAATTAGAAGCTAACCTGTTGGCACCATGTAAACCTGTACAGGCTGTTTCCCCAGCAGCATACAAGCGATTGATCCACGAACGTCCATTCATGTCTACCTTTATTCCGCCACAGAGGTAATGTGCGGCGGGCGCTACCGGTATCATATCCTTCGACATATCAATGCCAATGGAAAGACATTTTTGATAAATATTGGGGAAATGTTCAAACAAAGCCTTTTTCTCGATATGACGGGCATCGAGGTACACATAATCGTGCCCCGACAACTTCATTTCGCTGTCGATAGCACGAGCTACTATATCACGTGGAGCCAGAGAACCGCGAGGGTCATATTTATGCATAAATTCTTCACCATTTTGATTGCGAAGGATAGCGCCGAAGCCTCTTAAAGCCTCTGTGATTAAAAATGAGGGACGTTCGCCAGGATTATACAACGCTGTGGGATGGAATTGGACAAATTCCATATCTTCCACAATTCCTTTCGCACGATATACCATAGCTATACCATCGCCTGTTGCCGTAGGGGGATTGGTAGTGGTGTGATATACATTGCCAATACCACCGGTGGCCATAAGCGTTACCCTGGCCAGGATGGTTTTTACCTGTCCACTTTCACAGTCCAGTACATAAGCTCCGTAACACTCAATGTTATTGTAGTACCTTTTAACCAACACACCCAGATGGTGTTGCGTAATGATATCGATGGCAAAATGATTTTCATACACGGTAATATTAGGGTGCTCACTTACCTGTTTAACCAGAGCACGTTGAATTTCAGCACCCGTTATATCTTTATAGTGTAATATTCGATTTTCGGAATGTCCTCCTTCTCTACCCAAATCAAAATTTCCATCGCTGGTTTTGTCGAATTTTACCCCCCATTCTATCAACTCTTTAATGCGTGCAGGAGCTTCCTCGACTACCATTCTTACTACATCGACATTACATAGCCCATCCCCACAAATAAGGGTATCCTCAATATGTTTTTCGAAACTATCGGGTTCGTATGTTACAGCCGCTATTCCTCCTTGAGCATAGCTGGTATTAGTCTCGGTTATTTTCGACTTGGTAATAACGCAAACTTTACCATGGTCGGCAACTTTTAGGGCAAAGGACAACCCCGCCAGTCCCGAACCTATTACCAGAAAATCAAACCTTTCTTCCATACCCCTATATTGAATTATCCTCGGACGAAGAAAAATGCTCCTACATGTACATTTTCAGCCTCAGAACTGCTGTCCCATGATAAACTGGGGTTGCCAACCGGATCTTTGACCTCCAATTTTATCAAACCCATACCCCATATCGAAACCTATCATGCCGAGCATTGGCAGGAAAATTCGTATCCCCACACCAGCTGCACGCTTTACATCAAACGGATTAAAGTACCGTATATCCGACCAGCAATTGCCCGCTTCGGCAAAGAGCGTTCCATATATAGTTGCCTGTTCTTTAAGGGTAATAGGATAACGCAGTTCGGCAGTAAAACGATCGTAAATACGACCTGCCCTTATACCATTCTCAGTAGGAGTAAGCGCATCGTCGGTATATCCACGCATTGGGATAATTTCCGAGTTAGTAATACTGTAACCTATCATACCACTCCCCCCCATGGTATATTGCTCAATGGGGGTATATCCCGTCGATTTTTTATATCGTCCAAGAATTCCAAAATTGGCACGTGTCATAAACACCAGATTGCCTACAATAGACATATAAGTTTCTGCCCGAATAGTCCATTTATGGAATTCTGCCCATTTATATTTCTCGGCTGTAGACAAAGTAGAATAATCCTTACCGTTGAACAACGAATAAGGGGGCGTAAGTTTCAGACCAATAGAGAACCACGAACCCGACCTTGGATAAATATACTGATCAAGTGAATTACGACCAAAATTAATACTATAGTAAAAACTATTGATGCTCCCTGTAGAATCGTTATAAACAATGGGGTACTTCTTAAACTTGTAACGATCTATCCCAACCGATTGTTGCAAAGTAAAATAATCATCAGGCCATTTAAGCCGCTTTCCAAGGCTAATGGTTGCCCCCATGATATCGAAATAAGACTCGGTTGGCTGCAGCAAGCCTTTCAAACTATTATATTCCATAGCATTGTAATGGCTATAAAAAAGGCTTAACGAAAAAGCATTAGGTTTTTTTCCACCAAACCATGGGTCGGAAAAGGTAGAACTTAAAGACATGTATTGTTTGCCATTAGTCTGGAATCGGAAGCTCAACGTTTGAGCATCGCCCGAGGGTACAGGTCGCCACTCTTTCCAGTTGAAAAAGTTACGATACGAAAAATTGTTGAAACTTATCCCAATAGAACCTATAAATCCATAATATCCACCCCATCCTCCCGAAAGTTCGAGTTGGTCGCTGGCTCGCTCACTAAGCTTGTACTGAAGATCAACGGTACTGTTGGCTGGATTAGGAATAGGAACCGGCTCAATCTTCTCGGGTTCGAATAATCCCAGTGTAGCCAACTCACGGACACTACGCACAATATCAGACTTACTAAACAATTCCCCAGGTAAAGTTCTCAGCTCTCGACGCGCTACATGCTCGTTTGTCTTTGTATTTCCGGTAATTATTATATTGTTGAAGGTAGCCTGTTTCCCCTCGTATATTCGCATTTCAAAATCAATAGAATCGTTTTCGATTTTTGTTTCTACAGGCGTTACGTTAAAAAATAGATACCCATTATCGAGATATAACGACGATACTGCATCATCATCGGTCTGTAAACGCTTATCCAGAGTTTTCTGATTAAAAACATCCCCTTTCTTAATACCTAAAATATTGGAAAGAAGCTCCGAAGGATATTTTGTGTTACCCACCCAGGTGATATTACGAAAGTAATACTTATGACCCTCGTAAATGTTGATATACAGAATTATACGATTCGGAGCCGCAAATCCGATAGAATCGGAAACAATCTTGGCATCACGATACCCTTTTTCATTGTATAAATCAATGATTTTAGCCTTATCATCCTGATATTTGGGTTCGATGTATTTGGAAGAATTCCAGAATTTCCAATCGCGTCTTTTGGTATCTTTCATCGCCCTGCGTAACGCAGAAGCCTTGATGTTATTGTTGCCTGTAAAAACAATGTCTTTGATTTTTACCCGCTTGTTCTTGGTAATTTTTAGCTTAAGATCCACTGCATTGGGACGCGTCGTATCGGGTTTATGCTCAACCTCAACCTGTACATTAAAAAATCCTTTTTCCCGATAAAATTTTTTCACAATAGTAATCGCATCATTAATTACATTTTCAGTAAGCTGACTTCCCACACGAAAATTGAGTTTTTCCTTCAAATCTTTCTGATCCGATTTGCTTACCCCTTCAATGGAAAAATTAGCAATACGAGGTCTTTCCTTTAGATATATATCTATCGCCACATGATTCCCGGAGGTAATGCGATAAGAAACCTGCACATCCTCAAAGAGGCCATGTTCCCAGAATTTTTTCACAATTTTACTTACCTCATCACCGGGAAGGGTGATAGGAGTACCTGTTGCTAACCCCGACATATTGGCCAAAACATGTTGATCGAGATAACGAACTCCTGAAATCGTTACCGTATCAATGATATATTCCCGGGGCCTGCTATAATCAGCAATGATCAGCGAATCAGCAGCGTTTTGAGCAGAAATTCCTGAAGCAAAAACAAACGAAAAAGAAAAAAACAAAAAAAATCTTGAGAACTTCATTTGAATGGATTTAAGCATATAATAGCACATATAAAACGCAAACATAATGGAAAAAATATTACCATCCTCCACAAAAACGTTAAGAGTTGTTATTTGCATTGGGGGTAACTTCACTAACCAACTGGTCACTTGTTTTTCCAAAACGTCGTTCGCGTTTTTGAAAATCAAGGATGGCCTCGAAAAAATGCTCCTTACGGAAGTCGGGCCATAGAATAGGAGTAAAGTATAATTCTGTGTAAGCTATTTGCCAAAGTAAAAAGTTACTTATTCGATACTCGCCACTGGTACGAATAAGCAATTCGGGATAAGGCATGAAGCTGCTCTGCATGTACTGATAAAAAGTCTCGTCGTTGAGCTGTTCGGGGGTAATTTTTCCTTCACAGGCAAGCTGCACTATATTTTTTATCGCATGCAAAAGTTCCCAGCGACCACTATAACTTAACGCCAACACCAGAGAAAGACCGGTATTGCTTGCGGTAAGCTCAATGGTATTGTTTAATTGCTTATGAACATTTGCAGGGAGGCTATCCAGGTCACCAATAGCAAGAAGTCGTACATTATTATCCTGAAGCGTTTTAATCTCGGTATTGAGAGTAGAAATGAGCAAATGCATAAGCGCATTGACCTCGTTTTGAGGTCGTTTCCAATTTTCGGTCGAAAATGCATAAAGGGTAAGAAACTTAATACCCAGCTCGGCAGCTGCTTCTACCGTTTCACGAACGGCTTTTACCCCATTCTGGTGCCCAAAAATCCGCTGGTTGCCTTTTTTCTTTGCCCAACGGCCATTACCATCCATGATTACAGCTACATGCTGGGGTAATTTGTTACGGTCGATCTTGTCCTTGAGTTCCATTTATTCTTTTTTATATGCTGGACATTCCTGCTTGGTAGTGAATACTTTGTAAGTAACGAATACGTTTGCGAATGAGATCCAATCGTTGTTGTGCCAAATCGACTTCATGTTGGCCGGTACCTCATTTTCTACCCCATCGAGCCGATCGTTGAAAAGCTTGCGATAGTTCCACTGAACCCCCATACTCCAGTATTTCCCAATGGTTGTACGAACCCCTACCGCAAAAGGCCACGATAGCATTAAACTTTTTACCTGCGAACGGGTAGCAAAATCCAGTGCTAATCCACTGGATACAAAAGGGCTAAACGATATCTTTCGCGGTGCAAATTTAAGGGGTAAAAAGTTAAATTCAAACTGAAGTGCAAAATCAAAAGCAGGTGTGGCAAAAGAAGCATTCCGACGCTGTTGATAATCATCGGAAAAATCAGCATCATTGGCTCGCAAACGAACATAGTTAGCTTCAAACTTAATTACATGCCGCATGTTCAAATTGTGCCTGAAAACAATACCCAAATCTATTCCCGGTGCATAAAAAGGAACCGTAGGATTGATATCGCCCATATAATACCCACCTCCCACAGCCAGTCCTAGGTCTACCTTCGATTGGGACAACAGGAACAACGTAACACACTGAAATGCAAGCAATACAACAACTTTTTTCACCCTTCGTTTTTTTGCAAATGTAATGTTAAATTAAACAAAAACCGTACTGTGTGATTTTTAAACGTTTAAGAATAGCAAAATATTCTTTCATGCAAATTTTATTGTTTACTTTTAAAGATTTTTTGAATTACCCTATTTTTGGACAAATTTATTTTGAAATTGCAATAATTTTCCCTTAGTACTCAAGCATATTATGGCCAAAAAGAAAAAAACAAAGGATAAGCTGGTAGAGGAAAACGAAAAGGATACCGTTGGACGACAGGAAAAATTCCGGGTAATAACGGGAATACTCCTGCTGTTTATTGCCCTATTTCTTTTTCTTTCTTTAATCTCTTACTTTTTTAGCTGGAAGAATGATCAAAGCTTTGCTAAACAGGACATAGGCTCCGAAGCAGTTGTTCATAACTGGGGTGGTAAACTTGGAGCTAAAATTGCCTACATACTTTTCGAACGTACTTTTGGAATTTCCTGCCTGGGAATACCATTACTATTGCTGATTATTGGATTAAAGTTTCTAGGCTATAAAAAATTTTCATTAAAGCGAACATTAATCATTATCCCCATTGGTGTCCTGCTTTTTTCGATATCGTTGGGATATTTTCTAGGCGACATGGAAGGTTTTTTGGGCAGTGGTTTGGGGGGAGCCATGGGTTACTATGTTTCGCACCAATGGCTCAATGAACTTTTGGGTAAAGCAGGTGCAGGATTACTGGTAGTATTTATTCTTATTCTATATTTTACACTTTCCTCTGCAGCATTTTCCCGTTGGTTTACCCATCATGTACTTTTACTTTTCAAAACACGTCCGCAACAAATTACAGCGACCGATGGAACCACTGAAGTGAATCAATCCAATACACCCGTTACAGAATCATTTACCGAAGATGTTACTCGTCAAATATCTGGTGAGGGGCTGGAAATAGTGTTCCATCATGCCGATGGAGAAGAACCCTCTCATGACAAAGATGAATCAATGCCAACCACCAACGATCATGATGATGTCAATGAATCTGAAGACGAGGAAATAGAAATGGAAATTGAAGAAAATGAAAGCGACGAATCGGCCCCCGACGAGGTAGCACGTTTGTTATCAGAGCTTGGTCCGTACGATCCAAAAATAGATTTGCCTCGCTACCAATATCCTACCATCGACTTACTCGAAGATCATAAATCGGGCAACCCGGAAGTTACGCAGGAAGAACTCATTAGCAACAAAAATAAGATTGTTGAAACGCTAAAAAATTATAAGATAGAAATTTCGCATATCAAGGCTACCATAGGTCCTACGGTAACCCTGTACGAAATCATCCCTGCCCCAGGTATTCGCATATCCAAAATAAAAAGTCTGGAAGACGATATTGCCTTAAGCCTTGCTGCGCTGGGTATCCGCATCATTGCACCTATTCCCGGCAAGGGGACCATCGGTATTGAGGTTCCCAATCGTAATCCCGAGGTTGTTTCGATGCGTTCGGTAATTTCGAACAAGCGATTCCTCGAATCCAACGCCGATCTGGCTATTGTATTGGGCAAAACCATTTCGAACGAGACCTATGTGGTCGATCTGGCTAAAATGCCTCACCTACTGGTAGCGGGGGCAACCGGTCAGGGTAAATCAGTAGGTTTGAATGCTATCATCACCTCGCTGCTTTATAAAAAGCACCCCAGCGAAATTAAGTTTGTACTGATTGATCCGAAGAAAGTAGAGCTAACCCCCTACGCCCGGCTCGAACGGCATTTTCTGGCAAAACTGCCCAATACCGAAGAGCCCATCATCACCGACACCCAGAAAGTCATCTATACCCTTAATTCTCTTACCGTAGAGATGGATACCCGTTACGAACTTCTTAAAAAAGCCCATGTACGAAACATCAAGGAGTATAATGCAAAATTCAAAGAACGTCGACTCAATCCAGAGCATGGACATCGATTTTTACCTTACATTATTTTGGTCATCGACGAATTTGCTGACCTTATCATGACTGCTGGACGTGAAGTGGAAACGCCAATAGCGCGTTTGGCACAACTTGCCCGTGCTGTAGGTATCCATCTAATTATAGCTACTCAACGTCCTACCACTAACATCATTACCGGCGTAATAAAGGCCAACTTTCCTGCGCGTATAGCCTTTCGCGTTACTTCGATGATCGACTCACGCACCATACTCGATGCCCCTGGGGCCAACCAATTGGTTGGACGCGGCGACATGCTTGTTTCCACTGGTGGCGACCTCATTCGCGTGCAATGTGCTTTTATCGATACTCCAGAAATTGAACGCATCGTCGATTTTATCAGCCAACAACAGGGCTACCCTTCGGCCTTTATCCTCCCCGAAGCTCCCTCGGAAAACGGTGAAGCATTGGCCGATATCGACCTAAATGTGCGGGATAGCCTATTTGAAGAAGCTGCGCGACTTGTGGTACTGCACCAACAAGGTTCAACTTCGCTTATTCAGCGAAAATTCTCCATTGGATACAACCGTGCAGGACGAATTATGGACCAACTCGAAAAAGCAGGAATCGTGGGACCTGCCGAGGGAAGCAAACCCCGTCAGGTGCTCATCGTCGATGAACACTCCCTTGAACAACTGTTGCAACAACTAAATAAATAATGATACCCATGAAAGTTTTACTCATCACACTACTATTCCTCGCCCCTATTTTTCAGAAAAACGTTCAAGACCCCGAAGCAAGGCAAATTCTTGATATGTTCTCGAAGAAAGCCAAAAATGCTGCAAGCTTGAAGATAAATTTTACTTTTATTACCGAAAATCACCAGGATAACACCAGCCAACAAACAAAAGGGGAACTCTGGATTAAGGGCGATAAGTATAAGCTGGTACTCGATAAAACCGTAACCTATTTCGACGGGAAAAACCTTTACACTTATATGCCTCAGGCTAAAGAAGTTACCATATCAAAACCATCCGACAAAGACGATGACATGTTTCTAAAAAATCCTTCAAAAATTTTTACCCTTTATCAGCAAAATTTTAAATTTCGTTATCTGGGGCAAACCACTTACAATCGCTACAATTGCCATGAGGTTGATTTATATCCATTTGATATCAACAAAAAGTACAGCATTATCAAGTTATTGATTCAGGAAGACGAGTATCGACTGGTTGCCGCCAAAATGATTATGAAATCGGGGATACACTATATTTTTTATGTCGACAAGTTTGACAGTTCGGCTCGTCTTTCCGATAGCGAATTTACCTTTGATGTCAAAGCGCATAAGGATGTCGAGGTAGTTGATTTACGCAAATAACTGTAATTTTGCCTATGCGAAAACATTGAACCGATGCTCAAGTCGCTTACCATACAAAATTATGCGTTAATAGATTCGCTGCACATTGAACTTGGCGAAGGTTTTTCCACCATAACGGGCGAAACGGGTGCCGGTAAATCGATTTTGCTGGGAGCGCTTTCGTTGTTGGTGGGTCAACGAGCGGATACGGATGCCTTACTTGATAAAAATCGTAAGTGCATTGTTGAAGCTACGTTTGACATCAGTCCCTACCACCTCGAGACTTTCTTTGAACAAAATGAAATTGATTATGCCCAGCTTGCAATTATCCGACGAGAGATTCTTGAAACCGGACGTTCAAGAGCTTTTGTTAACGATACACCCGTTAACTTAAGCGTTCTCAAAGAACTGGGTGAAAAATTAATTGACATTCATTCCCAACACCAAAATTCCTATCTGACTGAATGGGGATTTCAACTGAAGGTACTGGACATCATTGCTGGCAATCAGGCATTACTTCAGCAGTACCGCGAATCGTTCCGTCGGTATCATGAATTAAAAAAAGAGCTGACTGAGTTGATAGCGCTATCGGAGAAAGGGCAACAGGAGCTTGATTACCTTCAACACCAATTCAATGAACTGGAACAGGCAAAACTTCGTCAGGGCGAACAACAGGAGCTGGAAGACGAAGTGAAATTACTGAGCAATGCTGAAGAAATAAAGCAGTATCTTGGTTATGCAGTAGCTGCCCTTAACGCTGAAGAACGGGGTACGCTGATCCAACTCAAGGAAATTATCCACTACCTTACACGTATTAAAGGCCTTTTCCCTAAAACAGAGCCTTTGTTACAGCGCCTGGATGCCTTATATATTGAGGCGCGTGATATAGCAAATGAACTGGAACGCCTCGACGAGTCGGTGGAACTTGACCCCGAAAAACTTGAGACTGTAAGGCAAAGGCTCGACTACCTTTACACACTTTGCCAGAAACATCGTGTACAAAATGCCGACGCTCTGCTCGAACTACAACAACAGTTGGGTGAAAGACTAAAAAATATTCAGTCTTTTGGCGAAGCAATTGAAAAAGTTCGCCAGCAGCATGAAGAGGAAACGCGTCGGTTAACCGAAATAGCAGAACAGCTACGTGCAAACCGACAAAAAATTGTTCCAGCCTTTGAAGAAGAAATCATGCAGATATTACGCCAGCTGGGTATGCCACATGCCGTTTTTTCGGTTGCTTTTGAGCAGCTACCCGAGTTTCATACAACAGGACTCGACGCAGTAACGTATCTATTCTCGGCCAATCGTCAAATTCCACCTCAGGACATTGCCAAGGTAGCATCGGGGGGTGAAATTTCACGGGTTATGCTTGCCTTAAAATCGGTTATTGCCCGGTCGTTGGCGATGCCTACCATCATTTTTGACGAAATAGATACCGGAGTATCGGGTGAGATTGCCGATAAAATGGGGCAAATCATGAAATCTATGGCAGCTCACATGCAAGTAATCAGCATCACACACCTACCGCAGGTAGCTGCAAAAGGAAAAAATCATTACCTGGTTTACAAGTCCGACAGCGAAAAAGGCACCCACACGCAAATCAAGCTTCTTTCACCCGATGAAAGGGTAATGGAAATAGCTAAAATGCTTAGTGGAAAAGAAATATCCGAAGCAGCGGTCGATAATGCACGTGTATTACTACAAACTGAGTAAATTTTTCAATTTTTCTTTGGCCATAATAATAAGAAGCACTATCTTTGCAATCCGAAAAAAATATTTTGGCTCCGTAGCTTAACTGAATAGAGCATCTGACTACGGATCAGAAGGTTGGGGGTTTGAGTCCCTCCGGAGTCACTCAAAAATTGAAGGGTTTAGTAAAAAGTACTAAACCCTTTTTTTATTCTTTAAAATCGGAGTGAGCTTTTAACTCACCCCGATGAGAAATTTCCCTGTTGATCAGAAATTAAATTTTACCCCCCCTGCCATCCATCTTCCAGGCATTTCGGCGCCCACAAAATCGGAATATTGCATATCAAAAACATTGTGAACGGATAGGTTGATAAAAAGGTTATTCTTCAACACAGGATAATCGAGAGAGGTATTCCATACGGCATACGATTTTTTAAGATACCGGTCGATAGTAGCCACATATTGCGAGGATTCGCGCACCCTGTAATTGCCCGTCAGGTTAAGTAATGCCTTAAATACCTTTAACGAAAGAGAGGTGCTAATCAAATGTTTGCTATGCAATAGAAGATACAATGGCTGAGCATTTGAATTGACATCGATGTCGACATAAGAATACCCAACGGTAAACTGCGATTGAATATTAGAGGAAAAACGCAGGTGATAGTTCAGGCGGGTATCCAGGCCAAGTGTATTTACCTTGCTATTGTTAAAAGCACGCCAATAGTTGGCATCGGGTGTCAGGTTAGTTAAATCGGTAATGGTATTGGAATTAACAGCAATGTAATCGATCTGGTTTTTGGTTTGACGGTAAAAGAGCGTAGTGGAGAACCACAGGGCTGGTAAAATTCGAATATCAGTCCCTGCCTCATAATTCCATGCCGACTCAGCTTTAAGCTGTGGATTACCTAACCGATTGTTTGGGTTGACATGAGTTGCAAAATTATTGTAATACAATTCTGTATAATCGGGTATTCGAAGCGCCTTACCGGCCGCCAATCGAAGGTTAACCTTTTTTGAAGCAGCATAGCTCAAGCTCAACTGAGGCAGCAAATAAAACTTGTTCCATTCGTCATAATCAGCACGTAATGATGGGTTGATAACCACCTTCGACACTGGTTTATACGATACAAGTAAAAACAATGCACCATGCCAAAGATTATGATTACCTCTGTTGTTGCTTTCAATAGCCCGTTGATTGTATTCGGCACCCATTAATGCGGTAAACTTGTCCGAAAAGGTCAATTGGTGGGTTAAACGGGCGAGACCATATGTAGTTTTGTTGTTGGCCGTGCTACTGCTATTAAACACAAACTTGTCGTCGGTAGCCATATAACTACCTGAGAGCACGGTTTTATGTATTCCCGCCTCGTGCACCAGTTGCAAATGATGTCGATTGCGGTTGACAGTTTCAAAAGCACTATCAAAACGTGAAGTACTATAATACCACTGCGCATTAAAATCGCGATAATCGTAACCATAGCGGTAGGCGACAGAGGTATTTGGGGAAAGCTGATAGGCCAGCGAACCCGAGTAAGTCTGATTGTTAAAAAAATTTTTTCGACCCGACAACAGTGGATTGCCATCGGATTTATTGATAAGCGCGCCCGCACTTACTGCCAGTTTGTCCCAAACTTTATAAATACCGGGGTCGGCAGATATTAAATTGTATTCACCATACAAAATTTTACTGGTAGCATCGAATTGGTTTTGAGGAAGCTTTCGGGCAAATGTTTTAGTCACAATATTAACCACGCCCCCCATAGCATCCGGTCCAAATTCGGAGGAGGCTGGACCATAAATTACTTCGATACGATCAATTTCGGAAGTTGTTAAAGGAATGTTACTGTTGAAATGCCCAGTAACAGGGTCGTTGATTTTGTGCCCATCGATGAGCACGAGCATCTGGCTGAAATTAGCGCCACGAAGGCTGAAGTCGGCCTGGGTACCAAAAGCCCCACGCGATTGGGTTTCGATGTTGGGTAGGTAACGTAATAGCTCATCTATACTACTTACAGGAGCCAGCTGTAACTGGGCAGCAGTAACAATTTCGACCTGACGTCCTAGCTCAGCACTCTTTAACTCAAGCAGCGATGCCTGGACTGTTACCTCATCAATGGCTGTTACTTTACTCTGGGTAGTGTCAACTTCCTGTGCCCTTCCCTGTTTGGGCGAGGTTACCAACGAATAAGCCAATGCCAGCGTACAGATTTTAATTACCCGATGCATGCTGTTAAATACAGCAAACTTTTTATTGGTCCATTGTCTGAAATGAACCAACCGAACCGAAAATTTTAATCTTTGTCTCATAAAATTTAATTTTTAGTTAAACACCGGGCGAAACTAAAAAAAATATTTTTTTGTACAGTAAAACGTTAATTTATTAAAGACTTTTTTGTCTTAAAATTATTTGATAAACTTGCAAGTAAATTGTTTCATCTTGTTATGACAAACGAAAGAACGATATGGCAAAAACCCTGGAGCTATAAAGAAGGATTTACCATTGCAGCAGGAATACTGCTTATAGGTTTATTGCTCAATGAATTTACCACCCTTCATTTTCAGCTACCCCAATGGCCTTGGAATATCATTTTGGGCTTAATCTATTTATCTATTTTGTTACTGGCTAAGTTTGTTTTCGGACGAACATACTTTGTTCAATGGCTTTCGTCGTTACCAGCTGCTATCAGTGCCATTTTACTTTTTCTGCTGGTAGTATTGACCATGGGTTTAATACCCCAGCAAGAGATACATGCGGCTACACCATACCTCTTCGATTTGAACACCCTGAAAAACAGCTGGCTTTTCTTTCTTTGTCTGATATATTTACTCACTGTACTTGGCTTAACCATTTTTCGCAGAATTTATCCATTTACAGTACGTAACATTGCTTTTACGCTGCAACATGGAGGTTTATGGATTTTGGCCTTTACTGCAGGATTGGCTTCGGCCGATGTAGAGCGTTACCAGATACCTGTTTACGAAAATCAAACGGTGGAGTATGGTTACAGTGTCCAGGGACATACCATCCAGTTCCCGTTTAAAATTCATCTGATCGATTTCTCTATCGATGAGTTCCCAGCAAAACTCGCTGTAGTGGATGCCAAAACCAATGATATCGACCAGAGCGACCGCAATAATCTGAGTCTTATCACCGAAGGGCTTACCGTTAACATTCGACATTTTACCATAAAAGTGCTAAAATATTATCCTTCGGCACTTGAGCAAGGGGATACAACGTATGTCCCTTCAAAGGATTCCTTAAGTGGGCAGGCTGCTTTTCTGGAAATAACCGACCGCCGTAATGGAAAAGTACATACAGGGTGGATAAGCAGTGGCAGCCCATTATTCGCTGCATCGTACATTCAAATCGACGATTATTATATTGCCATGACCATACCGCAACCCAAAAAATTCAGCTCAACAGTAAAAATACTGATGCCCGATCGTCAAGCGCAGGTGTATCGAATTGCAGTAAACCAACCTATCCGCATAGCAGGATGGAAGCTATATCAAATTGGCTACGATGAAAATATGGGCAAATACTCAAAACTGAGTGTACTGGAAGCAGTAAGGGACCCCTGGCTACCCTTCGTTTATGTGGGTATCATACTACTTATGCTGGGTACATCCTATCTATTCTGGAAGGGCAATCAAATTAATGTAAAAGAAGAAGACCATGAGTTGGCATGAATATACCTATATAGCAATTTTTTGCATCATTGCCTTTGTAACTGGTAGCGCCCTGATTTTTATGCCCAAAAAACAAAAATGGGGTGATATCTTAATTTTACTAGGCATCGTAGCGATTGCGTTTTTCATTGTTTCGTTCTGGGTGTTTCTTACACGTCCGCCACTGAGAACATTAGGCGAGACGCGGCTATGGTACACTTTTTTTATCTCACTGGCCGGCTTCATTACCTATAAACGGTGGAAGCAAAGATGGATTGCTGCCTATAGTAATGCATTTGCTATTTTATTTATCCTGCTTAATTTACTCAATCCCGAATCGCACGACAAAACATTGATGCCAGCCTTACAAAGTCCGTTCTTTCCACCCCATGTAATTGTCTACCTGCTTGGTTATTCCATCTCAGGAGCATCGTCGCTGGTAGCCATTCGCGGATTAGTATTGCATCTGCGCAAAGCTGATGAAGAAAAACTAAAAAACCTGCTTCCCCTGGCCGATACTTTAGTTTACACAGGATTTTCTTTTTTAACTTTTGGCTTATTATTAGGAGCACTCTGGGCAAAAGAAGCCTGGGGGCATTACTGGACATGGGATCCTAAGGAAACGTGGGCACTCATTACCTGGCTGGCCTACCTGCTTTACATACACGTTAGACAACACAAAACTCAGAATTATAAGCTTGCTTACCAAATCCTTGCGGTATCATTTATTTTATTGCTTGTAGCATGGTTTGGTGTAAATTATTTACCGGCTGCCCAAAGTAGTGTACACGTATATTCACGTCAATAAACAATTGATTATCAGCCACCTGAATCTTTTTATAGACCAGTGGCAATTTGTTTATTTAAAAAACATTACATTTGCAAAACAAAAGTGGAAAGATTTGTGTCTGATTGCAACCACGGTAAAAAATGCTAAAATGACAGCGAAGCTGCATTTTTTTATCCACTGTAATCAAACCATTTACCCCTTTCCCTGTTTTTTAAGTTTAAAAATCTAAAATTTGGAGTTATGGGATATTTATTTACGTCGGAATCGGTTTCGGAGGGGCATCCCGACAAAGTAGCCGATCAGATTTCAGATGCATTGCTCGATGAATTTCTTCGTGCTGATCCTAATTCGAAAGTAGCCTGTGAAACCCTGTGTACTACGGGTTTGGTTGTTCTCAGTGGAGAAGTCAAAACAGAAGCTTATGTTGATGTACAGCAAGTTACCCGTAGGGTCATCGAACGCATTGGGTATAACAAGGGCGAATACATGTTCGAGAGTAACTCTTGCGGAATAATTTCGAGTATACACGAGCAAAGCCCCGATATTCGAATGGGGGTAGTTCGCACCACCGAGGAAGAGCAGGGGGCAGGCGACCAGGGAATGATGTTTGGTTACGCTACTAACGAAACAGAAAATTACATGCCGTTGCCCATTGAATTAGCCCATCGGTTGCTTCGAGAGCTATCGAAGATACGTCGAGAAGGAAAGGAAATGACTTATCTTCGTCCCGATGCTAAATCACAGGTTACCATTGAATACGACGACAACAATAAACCCCTTCGAGTACATACGATAGTAATCTCCACCCAGCACGATGAGTTTGTCCTTCCCGATTCAGATTTACCCGATGCACGTCATGCGGCTGAAAAAAAGATGCAGCAAACCATTAAGGAAGACATTCAGAAAATTTTGATACCCCGTGTGGTAAGTCAACTATCACCAAGGCTACAAAAGCTATTCGATACCAACTATATACTGCATGTAAATCCAACGGGCAAATTTGTCATTGGTGGACCACATGGTGATACTGGACTTACAGGGCGCAAGATTATAGTCGATACCTATGGAGGCAAAGGTGCTCATGGGGGAGGTGCTTTTTCCGGAAAAGACTCATCAAAGGTCGACCGTTCGGCCGCCTACGCAGCACGTCATATTGCTAAAAATATGGTTGCTGCAGGTATTGCCGACGAAGTACTTATTCAGCTCGCGTATGCTATTGGTATTGCACAACCGGTAAGTTTGTTCGTTAATACCTATGGAACCGCAAAAGTTAAACTTACCGATGCGCAAATTGCCGAAAAAATTTCCAAAATCTTCGACAACCGTCCTTACGCTATTGTCAAACGTTTTGGACTGAAAAATCCTATCTTCCTCGAAACAGCCGCATACGGACACTTTGGTCGTGAGTGTTTCGAAGATGAGGTCGAAGTTTTCTACAAGGACAACGAAACCTACACTATTCAGCAAAACGGCCACGAACGTATTTTTAAGAAGGTTAAATTTTTCGGTTGGGAAGAACTAAATTACGTCGATATTCTTAGAAAAGAATTTGGTTTATAAACATGAATGACCGGTTGGAAAGAATGCCAACCGGTTTTTTTATCTTATTTTTATATCCAGAAACATTCAAAAATGTTTTCATTGTTTAAATTACTGCCAGAATTTACATTCAGTGTAAATTAAAAAATATCTTCGGATGAGACCCATTGTAATGGTCGATTTACATAGTCAGTATATGGCCATCAAGAACGATATAGATGCGGCCATTCAAAGGGTAATAGATTCAACACAGTTTATCAAAGGGCAAGAAGTGGAAGCTTTTGAACAAGAACTTGCCGATTACTTGAATATCCCCCATGTAATTTCATGCGCTAATGGTACCGATGCTTTGATGATCTCATTACGTGCGCTAGGAATACAACCGGGGGATGAAGTCATTGTACCAACCTTTACCTTTATAGCATCGGCCGAAGTTATTACGTTACTTGGCGCAGTTCCTGTATTTGCCGATATTGATCCCGATACTTTCAACATCGACACACGTCAGGTGGAATCGCTAATCACTCCGCGTACCCGAGCTATTATGCCTGTGCATCTGTTTGGTTTATGCGCAGATATGGAAAAAATTATGCACCTAGCCCAAAAACATAATCTTTACGTAATCGAAGACGTTGCTCAGGCTTTGGGGGCTACCTGCAACTATAACGGAAAGGCTTGTAAAGCAGGTACTATTGG
The DNA here is from genome assembly GCA_029550865.1 of Bacteroidota bacterium. Lineage (GTDB taxonomy): Bacteria > Bacteroidota > Bacteroidia > Bacteroidales > DTGW01 > JAKPGM01. The sequence continues at coordinate 51,432 of JAKPGM010000057.1, forward strand.
ACACATAGCGGCCACCTCTTTTTTCCCATCTAAAAACTTGGGCTGTTTTGGCGATGGAGGCGCTATTTTTACCCGAGATGCCACATTGGCCTATAAGGCACGTTTAATTGCAAATCATGGAGCTGAAAAAAAATATTATCATTTAATGCCAGGCGTAAATTCCCGCCTCGATGCCTTACAGGCAGCCATTCTAAGAGTAAAACTCCCGCATCTCGACGAGTACATTAGTAAACGCCAAGCAGCTGCCATGCAATACCATAAATTGCTTGCAGAAGTAAAATCGATTCAATTGCCCGTGTCAACACCTTCTCACACCTTCAACCAGTATACCCTCATTGTTAAAAACGGACAACGCAATACACTCCAGCATTACCTACAAGAGAAAAAAATACCAACCGCTATATACTACCCTGTTCCGTTGCACCTTCAACCTGCTTTTTCATATCTCAAATATTCGGAAGGTTCCTTCCCTGTAGCCGAGCGTTTGTCTCACCAGGTAATATCTCTACCCATGCATACCGAACTGGATGAAGAACAAATCGGGTATATTGCAAAAAGTGTCAGAGATTTTCTGTTTTAATTGCGCTGATTTAACAACAAAGCAATTGTAAGCAATAACAAGGAATCGCTACCACCTTAAAATATGGGATCCGTATAACTTGCTGGAATAAAAAAAAGGAGAGGGTGTCCTCTCCTTTTTAATTTTTATTTTAATAAGAGTATTAATATCCAGGATTTTGCTTCAGATTGGGGTCAACAGCAAGCTGGTTCAATGGGAAAGGCCACAAACCTTTTCGATCGACTCTAAAGCCAGGAATTTCTGTAGCAGCAGTACCCCAACGAATTAAGTCCCAATATCTTACCGATTCCAGCGCCAACTCCATTTGTTTTTCTTTTACGATGTCATTCCAGAGCTGTTCACCGGAGGAATTTTTAGCAGGTAATTTTACACGTGCACGAATTTGATTCATGTAATCACGAGCTTTTGCCTCATTTCCTAAACGATATTCGGCTTCTGCTAAAAGTAACAGAACTTCAGCATAGCGCATAATGATTTCGTTCTGAGCGTACATTTGGGCATTTATGGGATGTTCGTCCTGGCGATATTTTCCATTCCAGTATCCCGTACCATCATAAGGATCGGAATAGGTAGCTCCTGCCGTTTTCAACGACTTATGGAGTTTTCCTTGAGTTTCCCAACTCTTAGCAACATCAGGCCAATCTTCTGCCACAACAGTTACATCGAGGCGGATTGAGTCATTTTCGCTAATAAAAGCATCGACTAACTTTTTAGTCGGACGACAGAAGCCCCAGCCACCATCAAGGCCTGGATAGTTCGTAAGGTCACGTATACCCATCAATTGCATGTCGAGATTACCGCGAGGAACCCCACTCCAACCCCATCCAAATTCATCGGTATAGTATGCTTCGAAAATATTTTCTGGGTTACCATCTTTCATCTCATTCGTGCTTGACCACAAGCTACGAAAATCGCTTACTAACTGATACTCACCAGAATTAACTACAGCATCCAGCTGAGCTTTAGCTTCAGCCCACTTATTGGCACCCAGCATAGTGGAATGATAAACATAAACTTTCCCAAGTAAGGCCCGTGCAGTATTCTTAGTAGCGCGCGTAATAAGTAGGTCATCAGGAGTTAAATCAGCCTTACTTGCAGGAAGATCGTTGATAGCCTCAAGAAGGTCTTTTTCTATTTGTGCATATACAGTATCCCTTGGCACTTGTGGCAGATCCCCCGGAGCGGTAGAAGACAGCGGCAAAGGAATATCACCATACAAATTCACAAGATAAAAATAGTAAAATGCTCTGAGGAATTTTGCCTCGGCCCGGCAACGTAAAACGGTATCCTTGTCTCTTTCGGGATATGAATCAAGAAACTTGTTACACTTTGCCACACCACCATAGAACCTTGAAAACAAGGCAATAGTGCCCTGATTGTTAGGATCAAGAGTAAACTTTTCAGCAGCCTCGTATTCAGGACGGTCGCCTGCCGAAGCACCACCAGAGACAGCATCATCAGAAGCTACATTAAGCGTTACATAGGTAGAGTAACCCCATCCATTATTATAACACATATTGACATAACTATACAATCCGATCGCTTCCCCATTGACCATAGCATAATCCATTGGAGCATTCGGATCGGGATCGCCCACATACCTACCCAAAGCAGGTACATCCAAGATATCTTCCGAGCACGAACCTAATATCAGCATGCCCGAAATAATGGCAACTATTGAAAACTTATATTTTTTCATAGATTCTTCTTTTTAATGGTTAGAAAGTTAAATTCATACCGATAGTATAGGTTTTTGCAGCAGGATACATTCCACGGTCAACTCCGTAAGAATTAACATTTCCGGTAATGCCAATTTCTGGGTCTGAACCCTTATATTTAGTGATCGTAAGCAAGTTGGCGACACTTACATAGACACGCAGTTTACCAATCTGGAGACGTTGAGAGATGCTAGCCGGTAAAGTATAACCCAACTGGATGTTTTTTAGTCTCAGAAAACTTCCATCTTCAAAGAACAAGCTATTAAATCCTATTTGTGTACTACCTGTTGTAGGATCCTGATAACGTGCACGGAACCACTCGTTGGTATGATTATTGGGTGTCCAACGTTCGGTGTAAAAGTATTCCGGGCGGTTGAGGTGCAGGAAGTCGTTTCGTAAAGTATTATTGTAAATTTCCTTATCCAGCTCAGCATACCAGAACATGCTTAAATCAAAGCCTTTGTATTCAAGGTCAATATTCAAACCCAGTAACCACGTCGGGAGTGGTTTCCCTAAAGCTGTAAAGTCGTTAGCATCAATCTTACCATCAGGTAGTGTAGGTTTACCCGTTGCCGGATCGATTCTTCCACCTACATCAGCTATTTTTACATCTCCAGGAACAGCATCGGGCTGAATAAGCGTTTTCTTGCCCGTAACGGGATCGGTATAGGTATAATTTCGTATTTCTTCCCAGCTCTGGAAGATACCCAATGCTTTGTATCCTCGGAAATACCAAACAGGTTGTCCTACCTCGAATGCTGTTTCTTCAGCGGGGGAACCATGAGCCGAATACCCCTGTAACTTAGCAGCATTAAATTCTTTTACCTCATTGGTTTGATAGGTACCCGTTAACTTAACCGAATACTTAAGTTCCGATTCACGCTGAGCGTATGTAACTTCTAAATCCACGCCATTATTGTCAATTCGACCAACATTATAATATGGAACTTCGTCGGTCCATGTAGCTTTAATAGGCCGTGCCAGAAGGTCCTTAGTGCGCTTGGAGTATACATCGAAGCCAATTACCAAACGATTTTTAAATAACCCTAAGTCAAATCCTCCGTCAATTTGTTCGGATGTTTCCCAGTGGAGTTTAGGGTTTTTAACCACACCAGTGATAATCGTTTTCGTACCCCCCAATATCGAAGCAGTCCTTGTGGAAATCCATTGCCAGGGATCGGCAGAAACATGACTACCATTCCGACCCCAGCTAGCCCTAATCTTTAATTGCGAAATAGCAGGCACATTAAAGAATGGTTCATTATGGACATTCCACCCGGCAGAAATGGAGGGGAAATAACCAAAACGATAGTCAGGGGCAAACTTCGATACACCGTCCCTACGGAGTGTAGCATTAACCATATATTTTTCATTATAGTTATAGCTTACACGCCCGAAATACCCCATTTGAGTTAGAATATCCTTAAACCCTCCATTGGTACGGTTATATACATATATCGAGTCACCCGATTCCGGAACAGCATCGAGGAATGCCCAGTCTTCATTAGCCTCCTGCAAATTGATTCGCTGACCTTGAACGCTATAAGCCAGATATTTCTCAACTGACTGACCCGCCATCACCGTAATATCGTGTCCATTTAAATTCTTATTAAAAGTAATCACATTATCGATCTGATATTTATAATATCTGGCTATTCTTTTAAATACATAACTATGGTCCCTAAAACGAGTATTGTTTATATAATACTTATCCCCCCAATTATCATTGGTAACATAGGATACCTCTGCGCTATAACTGGTTCGATAGTTTAAGAATTCAAATGGCTTAATTTCTGCATAGGTCGTTCCTATCAAACGTTCTGTGGTAGCTTTATCATTTTCAGCCAGTTTTATTTTAGCCAATGGATTAAAGCGTTCATTTACCGGCATAGCCGTATTGGAATACCATCTACCATCATCAGTTTTTATTAAACCTTGCAAATAAGTCTGACGAGCAGCGGCAGTTTTGGGATACTGACCCACTCTTCGCAAATATGACCATATTTCAGAAGTATCGTTCCAAATAGCAGGAATGGTGGGATCGTGCGACATTGCAGCACTTATTACACCATCATAAAGGTCGTTAACCGGTATATTGCGTTGTTCAGAATGAGCAACATTAGCATTAGCACCAAGTTTCAACCATTTGTTAGCCTGAACATCACCATTTACTTTAAATGTGTAACGGGTAAAATTATTTCGTTCCTGCCCAACTACCCCATCCTGAGAAAAATAGGAAGCAGAGAGGTATAGATTAGCAGCTTCATTTCCCGTCATAGCGGAAACCGTATGACTTTGTATCGGAGCCGTATTAAATATTTCTTTCATCCAATCTGTCCCAGCATAAGTGGTATCAACATATTTACGTAGAATATTATACCCTGCATCGGGTGCTGTAGGACTAAATAGTTGAGACTTGTATTGCTCAAACGAGAGTGGTACATTTTTGTTTAAAGCCCAACTGTTATATTGTGCTGAAGTAATTGTGCCATTCGATAGGGCTTCATCAGCTTTGGACTTTAAATATGCTTGCAAAGATGCAGGATCTTGGTACAAAACAGCTAAACTATCGTCAGCAGACGACCAAAGTGGGACATTGGCCCCATACATCATGGTTGCAATTGCACGCAATTTGCCTAAACCGCCATTAAGATTGCCATACATTCTATCGTAGGCATAGGCTTCTCTAAAGTAATCGATATACTGACTTGCACTCATGACCGGAGCATAACTGGCCTGCTGCCAACCATAATATCCGTCGTATGAAACGCTAGCTTTGCCTTTTTTGTCCTTGCCCGACTTGGTTGTTACAATTATTACCCCATTGGCACCTTCAGAACCATAAATAGCAGCTGAAGCAGCGTCTTTAAGAACTTCTACCGATTCAATATCATTGGGGTTAATTTCATTAAACACATACTTTGAAACCTTCATTCCATCGATGATAAACAAGGGGTCTGCATTTCCATTAGAAGAAACCCCACGAATACGGACTGTGACTTGTGCACCAGGATTCCCAGAAGTTTTGTTGAAAACAACTCCTGCAGTTCTTCCCTGCAACGACTGTTCTAATCGTGAAGAAGGTTGTCCTACCATTTCATCACTTTTAACTTTTGCTATCGCCCCCGTAACCAGGCTCTTTTTCTGTACACCATACCCGATGACCACTACTTCACTCATTTCGGTGACTTCGGGACTCATGGCTACATCTATTACATTGCTTTCGCCCACTGTAATTTCTTGCGTAGCATAGCCCACGTAAGAAAATACCAGGGTAGACCCAGTTGCTGCTGTAATGGAATACGTTCCATTCACATCGGTCACTACCGCCTTGTCGGTTCCTTTGATTTTGACCGTAGCGCCCGGAAGCGACGCCCCCGTTTCATCCACAACTTTCCCCGTAATTGGCTTTTCCTGCGCAAATGCAGCTGCCATTCCCATCAGGAAAGTGGCAAGAAGGAATACTTTTTTTACCATACGTTTGTTGTTTAATAGTTAATTAGTTAATAGTTAATAGTTTTGTTTGAAAGTCAATTGAAAACAAACTTCCTCCAAATGTAGAGGCATTCGCCCATTTTCCTATATTTAAATATACGTAAAATTTACGACATCCCTACTATTTATGTACCACATTTTTTTATTTTGCTAATTATCAGCATATTAACAAGTGTTATTTTTACATTTATTTTAACGTATAGCATTTTATGTTATGCCTAAATCTAAAAGTTATTTACTGTCGCAAACTTGGTTGGATAGTTTATCATCACCTGAGAAAAAATGAATTATCGTAACGAAGCAAAATTTGATTATTTTCTTTGTTAAAGTTGATATTTGAAGTAATTTAGCCCTTTACTAAGGTCAACACGATTTTTATTGACCCGATTAAAAATAAATATACGCTGACATGAAGGCAATTTTGATAGGCCCTGCTCATCCGTTACGCGGAGGAATTGCAAACTTTAACGAGTCGCTGGCCATCGCATTTATCAAAAACTCAATAGAAACAACTATTGTCTCATACTACTATCAATATCCACGATTCCTGTTCCCAGGTGAAACCCAAACAGTAGAAGGGAAACCCACCTATCTACTAAAAATCAAGCCACTGATAAGTAGTATAAATCCTTTTTCATGGCTAAAAACTGCTCGTTATCTTTCGCACGAATCACCCGACATTGTTGTAGTACAGTTCTGGCTACCCTATTTGGCGCCTGCCCTGGGATCGATTCTACGCCTTTTTAGAGGTCGTAACACCAAAATTATTGGCATTATGCACAATGTTTTTCCGCACGAAAAACGTTTTGCCGATAAATTGCTTACTCGATACTTTATCAATAGCTGTCATGGTTTTATTTGTCTTTCAAAGTCGGTGCTGCTACAATTAGAAACGCTAACCCCAAATCCTAACAAACTTTTTGTTCCACATCCCATTTACGATATTTTTGGGGATAAAGTGTCTAAAACCGAAGCCCGGAAGCATTTAGGGCTGTCGGACGCTGATAAAGTATTGCTTTTCTTTGGGATTATCCGCAAATACAAAGGGCTGGAATTACTTTTACGTGCGATAGCTACCGACAGGGTAAAAAAGCTAAACGTTAAACTCATTGTTGCCGGAGAGTTTTACGAGGACAAACGTTACTACTTCCAGTTGGCCGAGCAGCTCAACATAAAGCACCAGATTGTTTTCACCGATCGTTTCATCCCCAACGACGAGGTAAAATATTATTTCTGTGCAGCCGATATGGTGGTGCAGCCCTATTTATCGGCAACACAAAGCGGAGTTACGCAAGTAGCTTACAACTTTGAACGTCCTATGTTGGTAACCAATGTAGGAGGATTATCGGAAATAGTTTTTGACCGACGCACAGGATATGTAACCGAAGTAAATGCCGAGGCTATAGCCCAGGCTATTGAAGACTTTTATGTAAACAATCGGGAAGATGAAATGGCTGCTAATGTTCTGGCCGAACAATATCGCTTTTCCTGGCACGCAATGGTAGACTCATTGCTACAATTGGCCGAATCGATCAAAAAATAAGTAAATTAAAGTCACTTGCTTTCTTTAAACCCAAACATGATTGCCACACAGCCACTTTGAACATTTTCGACATTCGTAGTAGATGTGAGCACTTTTATCACAATTTTAAGTTGCTGACTAGACGAAAGCCTGAAGTCCCAGGTAGTAGCATAATTATGCTCCTTGTTAGAATATAGAACATTATTGTTGGCATCGACGACTTTAAACTCAATTTTGGGCAATTGTTCCGAACCACATACGGCAATACGATATTCGGTATCAGAATAAAAAGTTTTATAGAGTTCGGCCTCTTCCCCTTCGGTAAGAACAGCTGCATGAAAATTGCCATCATGAATGTATGGATCGAGTGCTGCCTTACAAATCTTCTTTGCAAAGCCCTTACACTGTGCACTGGCATCAAACGCACCCAGAGTGACAATGAAAAGCAATACAATAGAAAAAATTTTTTTCATAGGATGCTTGGTTTTATAGTATAAATTCGTTGCACATTTTTCAAATTACATAATAAAATTACTCCGTATCGAGCGAATTTTTTCCGTCAATTCCTTAAAGACCTCAGGTGTCACTATCTGTTTTGAAGTTGACTTCAATGTAGTAACATTGGTGGCCTTATCAGTAACTGCCTCAACTTTTGAGGTTTTTATTTCAATTTTGTCAAATATTTTTTTAAGCTCATTCATTTCAACATATACGGAAGCAACGTCCGGATTGTTTTTATTTTCTTCAAGAAGTTTTAACACAATATCGAGTGAAAGCTTTTGATCGACAACTCTTTCCACAAGTTTGTTATCTTTTAGGTTATTCGGATCAATAAGGGATGTACCAATATATAATCCCTCAATCCACCCCCCTACCAACACTATAGAGGCAACTGCTGTCCTGTCATTTTCTTTTAAGAAGCTACTGGTTGACATAAAAGTCTCGGATATAATATCCATGATAACATCGCGGTTATTGATATTTTCTTCCAACCGTTGGATGGTTTTATTGTCAATTGCATCAAGTATACCCAGCCCATTGGCTAATTTCTTTGCAGCTTGCATGTAATTGATGGCTGTTTGCGTTTGGTCGAACAAACTAGCAAAGCTTAAATCGGTAGTATATATGCCCAGATTCAAAGCCATACTCTTGGTGGTAGTATAATTAGTAACATTGCTTAAAGGGTTAAGTAATTTTTCGTTATAAGTAGCCCCTGCAGTCTTAATAAGCATGGCTGTTTCCAGCGGAGAAGGCAATGAATAAAAAATCTTTTTTGCCTGATTTATATTTTCAATTATCTCTGTATCCACCTCTACCTGTACCTCGGGGACCTTCTTTTTGTTACATGAATTGCAACTACTTATCATTCCCGCAAGGAATAGGACGACTATCCAGATAACTTTGAAATGTTTCATTGTACTGATGTTTTATTTTTTAAACCTATGTATTTTCATTTATTACAAAAACAAAAGTTAATATTTACAGTGGAAAATAAATAGGTTGTCCAAATATACAATATATTATTATAAGACCGATAAATTTAATTTGTTTTTTTTTAAACATTTATAAAATGCTACTCAGTACGCAAGAAGTTTGATAGCGTTTATTCAATATTTTTTCGTACTTTTTCAAAGAAATCATGTAAAGCAGGCGTATTTTTTTGTTGAATCAACTCAGAAAGATGCTCCAGTACTTTTTTCATAGCATCAATCTGTTCGGCAGAATAGGGGCTACACAATACTTCCGAAAGCAAATAATTATTTTCCGACATCAACCCTCTGGCTATCTGCATATGTTTCTGAAAGGTTGTCCCAGGTGCTTTTTGCTTTTTAATACTTGCGCCAAATAACAAAGTAGTAACAAAAGGTATAGTGAGAGAATAGGCAATGGTACGATCATGCTCATCGAATGAATATTCAAAAATATTCAAATGGAGAGACTCGTAAAAACTCCGGAAGAACTGCTTACCCTCTTCATCGCCCTCGGTTATAATTATAGCATTTTGCCTGGCTAATTCCTTAATATTAGCAAATGTGGGTCCAAACATTGGATGGGTAGAAACAAACCTACGTCCTGTTTTTTGATAATATGCGTGTAATCCATTTTTCACGCTGGCAATGTCGGACAAAATACAATCATCGGGGAGCACTGGTAGAAGCTCGTCAAATGCCTCGAAAGTATGTTGAAGACTCACCGCATTGATTACCATCTGTGGTTGAAATTCTCTAACTTCCTCTAGCGTAGTAAAACGATGACAGCTGAATAAAAATTTTAGACGTTGCTTGTTTTTATCCATTACCGCAATGTCATGGTCGAGGCAAAGAGCATCCACCAACCATGCCCCCATATTTCCAGCTCCTACGATTAATATTTTCATGCAATGCCAAGTATTTTAATCATGCAAATGTCTTTTGCTTAAATCTCAACGACCAGTATACCCATCTGTAAACGTTGTATCGCTAATTATTATCCTATAAATTAGAAAACAAAAGTAATATTTTGTAGGCTTTTTCCTCGAAAAATATTTTTTTATTATTGGTCTTCATGAAACGAGCATGTATAGCAGTATACACAAATGAGTATGAAAATATTTATCCTTTACGTACTTGCCATGTGTAGGAAACTCATAACATGCGAGTTCCATCCAACCTTTACAAAAAATTAATAATATCTTCGGATGTATAAAAGTTTTAGCCAAAATACCAACATTTGTTAAAATTGTTTTCCTTCTTTATTTATATAATAATAGTCTTCTTCGTTATAAAATCAAAGTAATAAATATCTGGATAAAAATTCAAATATCTCGATGCCTGCCTTAAATTATTCCTTCGAAAAAGTATTTATTATTTTTAGTACTATAATAAATTATAAGGTGTTTTATTAGAAATACACCAATTTTATATAAACACTCATTAATATTTTATATTTTTTATAATTATTACAATTTTTTATTACATATTATCATTATATTAAAATAATTTTGATAAAATTTTCTATAAAATATAATTTTTTAAAAACTTTTATTATTTTTGCCATGTTAAAACATATAAAATATATTTTTTAAACAAAAAAGTGGTATGGAAACATTAAGACAGAAAGCATTAGAGCAGGTTTTTTCGCGCAAACCACAAATTGCCACACCACCTGCAGCCAAAACATCTGAATATTTTGGAATGTATGTATTCGATAAGCCTAAGATGATGAAATATTTATCGAAAGAGGCTTATCGTGCGGTTGAATTAGCTATCGAGAAAGGCATCCGCATTGAACGTAGAATGGCTGACCAGATTGCTGCTGGGATGAAAGCCTGGGCGCTGGAAATGGGCGCCACCCACTACACCCATTGGTTTCATCCATTAACGGAAGGAACTGCTGAAAAACATGATGCCTTCATGGAACCAGTAGGCAATGGAGAGGTCATAGAAGAGTTTACCGGAAAATTACTGGTACAGCAGGAACCGGATGCCTCCAGCTTCCCAAGTGGTGGTATACGTAGCACCTTTGAAGCAAGAGGCTACACGGCATGGGCTCCTTCATCACCCGCCTTCATCCTCGATCGTACCCTATGTATTCCCACAATCTTCATCTCGTACACTGGCGAAATGCTCGACAACAAAGGGCCTCTGTTAAAAGCTCTTCATGCTGTCGACCAGGCTGCCACAGCTGTATGTCAGTATTTCGACAAAAATGTACAAAGAGTTTTCGCCTACCTGGGATGGGAACAGGAATATTTCCTGATTGACGAAGCGCTATACTGGGCTCGTCCCGACCTGGTGATGACCGAACGTACGCTGATGGGACATGAATCGGCTAAAAACCAACAGCTTGAGGATCAATATTTTGGCTCCATCCCCGAACGGGTAAAAGCCTTCATGGCTGAGCTCGAGTACGAAGCATGGAAGTTGGGAATCCCTGCAAAGACCCGTCACAACGAAATAGCACCCAATCAGTTTGAGGTTGCACCGGTGCACGAAGAATGCAATTTGGCTGTTGACCACAACCTTCTGATTATGGAATTAATGCGTCGGGTTGCACGCAAACATAATTTCCGCGTATTGCTGCATGAGAAACCATTTAAGGGTGTAAACGGTTCGGGTAAGCATAACAACTGGTCACTGGGAACCGACACAGGGGTAAACCTGCTTTCTCCTACCAAAACCCCAAAAGGTAATTTACAATTCCTGACATTTTTGGTGAATATACTGAAGGCAGTACATAATAACGATGATTTATTGAAAGCTTCTATTGTTTCGGCAGGTAATGCCCATCGTTTGGGTGCCAATGAAGCTCCACCTGCTATTATCTCGGTATTTCTTGGCAACCAGGTAAGCCGGATGCTCGACGAAATTGAAAAAAAGGTCACCGGCGCTAAAATGACCGCTGAAGAAAAAACTGCATTAAAGCTCGACATTGGTCGTATTCCTGAGATACTCCTGGATAATACCGATCGCAACCGCACATCACCTTTCGCCTTCACTGGTAATCGTTTCGAATATCGGGCGGTAGGCTCATCGGCAAACTGTGCCTCGGCCATGACCACTCTCAATGCTGCAGTTGCTCAACAGCTGACAATCTTCAAAAAAGATGTCGATGCTCTCATCAAGAAAGGCGTTAAAAAGGATGAAGCTATCCTGCAGGTTTTAGCCCGCTATATCAAAGAATCAAAGCCCATTCGTTTTGAGGGTAATAACTATAGTGAGGAATGGAAGAAAGAAGCCAAAAAACGCGGCCTGAACGTTGATGGTACCGTACATATCCTGAATCGTCTCTGGGCCTCACCAAAAGCTCTTAAACTATTTGAAGATACTAAAGTATTTAATCACAAAGAACTTGAAGCAAGAGCCGAAATTCGACAGGATATTTATGTAAAAAAGATTCAAATTGAATCTCGCGTACTGGGCGATCTGGCTATGAATCATATCGTACCGGTGGCCATCGACTACCAGACCTCTTTGCTCGAGAATATTAAGGCCATGAAAGAAATTTTTAGTGAAAAAGAATTTCAGGAATTGGCATCCGCTCGCATCGAGCTGGTAAAGGAAATCAACCATCATATCTCGACCATTAAGGCCAAAGTAAACGAGATGATTGAAGCACGGAAGGTAGCAAATAAACTCGAAGATATCAACGACAGAGCAAAGTCGTACCACGAAAATGTGGAACCTTACTTCGAAGAAATACGCTACCACATCGATAAGCTTGAACTCATTGTTGACGATGTTAAATGGCCTTTGCCCAAATATCGTGAGTTATTATTTATCCGATAATGATGGTATAAATATCAGCCAGGAAGCCTGTCTTTCGACAGGCTTCCTTTTTGTTTTAAGTGAGACGAATCCCCATTATCGAGATATCATCGATTTGCTCCATCTCATCCTGCCAGATGAGGAATTTTTCAGTCAAAAAATACTTTTGTGCTTTAATAGGCAACTGCGAAGCCTCGGTAACGATTTGTTCGAAACGTGCCCGTCCTAACTTTTTCATAGCATCTCCCCCAAATTGGTCACAGTACCCATCGGATGAGAGATATAATGTATCGCCCGCTTGTAGATAGATAGTAATAGCCGAAAAAACATGTTCTTCCTGAAATGCAAACCCTATGGGCGTTTTATCAGGTGGCAAATAATATAAATGACTGTTACGACAAATCATGAGTGGAATATTAGCCCCAGCATATTCTATTTTTCGGTCAGCAGGGAAATATATTAACATGGCTATATCCATTCCATCTTTACTTTCCGATTTTTCGTGTTGATGAAGGCTTTCTTTTACCTTTTTTCGTAGCTGTTCTAATATATCATTGGCCCCAATTGTCGGATTACCACTTACAATTTCATTGAGGTAAGCAAAACCAAGCATACTCATAAAAGCACCAGGAACTCCATGGCCTGTACAATCGGCCAACGCTATAAATACCCTGTCGCTGGTACCAAATACCCAGTAAAAATCGCCGCTTACAACCTCCTTGGGCAGGTAGAGTACAAAAGATTCAGGGAGAAGGGTTTGCATGAGTGCTTCGGGGGGCAAAAGCGCCGATTGTATTTTGCTGGCATAGTTAATACTATCGGTGATATTTTTTTTCTGAATTTCCAGAATCTGGTATGCCTTACGTTTTTGTATATACTCAATCAATCCAAAAATAAAAAAGACTATCACAATCAGAGTTGCTCCAGCCAGTATACGAGTAATGATCTTCTGATGTCGAATTGTTTCCAGTTGTTTTTGTAGAAGCAAATCTTTTTTCTCACTCTCATATTTCATTTGTAATTCGGCCACTTGTTCTGCCACCGCTGCATCATATAACGAATCTTTTGCCTGGCTCGCACTATCGAGGTAATCGTATGCCAATCGATAATCCTTCAAATCCTTATAAATCTCGGCCAGCGTAATATAAGCATCCTTAATATCTTCCTTTGAATCGATAGCCTTAGCCAATCCAAGTGCCTGGTGTGCCAGCATTCGAGCCTTCTCATAGTTGCGCTTGACCGCATAAGTGGCAGCTATTTTTATCAACGCTTTGGTACTACCCGCCTCATCGTGTAGAAATGTATCAATAGCATATGACTGGTAATAATAGTGAAGAGCTGAGTCATACTGCCTATTTTCAAAATATATTTCTCCAATATTGAACAAGGGTAAAGACATTTGGCGTTTGAGTTCTTTTTTTCTATATATTTCCAGGGCATGAGTAAAACTTTCGATTGCCTTGTGTTTATTTCCCTGATAATAATAGACGATACCAATATTATTCCACAGCAGCGCCATTCCACTACTATCTTTTAATGCTTTGCGAATGCTGAGTGCTCTGTCGTAATACTGCAAGGCAAAGGGATAATTCTTCTGATAATAAAACACCAGCCCAAGATTTAGCAAAGATTTGGATAGTTGGAGAGAATCCTTTTGTTCGTCAAAGACACGAATAGCATTGGTTAAATAATGTGCAGCCTCAGAATAGTATCCTCTGTCGACCAGCACCGCACCCATATCATTGTAAGCCTTCCCCAATAATATTCCCCGATGATTACGCTCAAGCAATGCAATGGCCTTTTTTATTCTTTGTATGGCCTCATTATAGTTTCCCCGCTTTTTATAAAAATGTCCCTCCAACAAATAAGCGTGAGCTTGTGCCTCCAGATCATCATTTTTATTACCCAGCTCCAACAATGCATTAATGTAAAAAAAACACTTCGTCGAATCCTTATCCTGATAATACTCAACCAGCGTTTTCAATGCGTCTTTTTTTTCCAGTATATTTCCAACCCTCACCTTTTGTTCCAGGCTGTCGACTGAAATACCATGTAATATCCCAACGAAAAGATGAAAAATACAATAAAATAATATCCCTTTCTTCATCCGAAAATAATTTTAATTTTTTATATCGGTCAGAATAAACTCGCATGTGATATGTTTTGTGCTATAAAATCAAGCAGGTATGAGAAATTATTTTCATACTCGTTTGGAAATACTGCTCTACATGCTCGTTTCATTCAAAAAATAATTGTTCTTCAGAATAGTCTTTCAGAAAGTCGGAATTTTTTTATGCGAACCATTGGTATTAAAATACATGATGACTTTAGAACCAATTCGCTGCATAGTAGCTTATACAAATATAAAAAATAACCAGAATTTTGCCTCATCAAAATGGGATAATATCAGTACAACGAAGAAAAATGAAGTATCAGAAAAGTAAAAACGGTTTGGGTATATCATAAAATTCTATTAGGTTTGCAAGGCATTGAGACCTGGTATGGAAAATTTTATTGTATCGGCCCGAAAATATCGGCCTACCACCTTTGATAGCGTGGTAGGGCAGGGTGCTATTACAGCAACGCTAAAAAATGCCATAAAAAATAATCATTTAGCCCAGGCCTATTTATTTTGTGGTCCCAGGGGGGTTGGAAAAACAACCTGTGCACGTATTTTTGCCAAAACCATCAACTGCCAATCGCTCACCCCAAATATTGAGCCCTGCAATCAATGCGAAAGTTGTATTTCCTTTAACGAGTCTCGTTCGTACAATGTCCATGAGCTGGATGCAGCCTCGAACAACTCGGTGGAAGATATCCGTCAACTCATCGATAAAGTTCGTATTCCCCCTCCCATAGGTCGATACAGCGTTTACGTAATCGACGAGGTACATATGCTTTCGCAGGCAGCCTTCAATGCTTTTCTAAAAACACTGGAAGAGCCTCCACGACATGCTATTTTTATTTTAGCTACAACCGAAAAACACAAAATTTTACCTACTATTCTTTCGCGCTGTCAGATTTACGACTTCAACCGAATCCAAATCAACGATATTGTCCAGTATCTTGCAAAAATTTCGAAAAACGAAGGAAACGAATACGACCTCGATGGACTTAACATCATTGCCCAGAAAGCAGATGGGGCGTTACGCGACGCTCTTTCCATTTACGACCAGATTGTTAGCTTCTCGAATGGAAAGGTTACCTACGAAAATGTTATCCAAAGTCTGAATGTACTGGATTATGAATATTATTTCCGGTTGACAGAAGCTTTCCTTAAGGAAAATGTCCAGGAAGCCCTGATAATACTCGACGAAATCCTTGCTAAAGGATTCAACATACCAAGCTTCCTAGAAGGATTGGGCAAACACATGCGCGACCTACTGATTGCCAAAGATAAGGCCACAATAAGGTTACTGGAAGTAGGAGAAAATATTCGTAATAAATACCTGGCTCAAACTGCTAACTGTTCATTAGATTTTCTTTACGATAGTCTTGAGATATTAGCAGACTGCGAAATACATTTAAAGGAACGTAGAAATCAGCGTTTGTTTTTAGAAATCACCTTTGCGAAACTATGCCGGTTGGCCAATAAAAAAAAAACTCCAGTACCCATAGCTGAGACTACTGCCAATCCATCCGCGTCGACGCAAACAAAGCCAGCCGATAAACCACATCCTACTACGAATGCACCACAAACGAAATCAAATACTACAGCACCTTCACATCAAACCAGTATCTCCACACCATCCTTAAAAGAGATGCTAAGTAGCCTTCAACAAGGAAATAATTATTCTTCATCATCGAACACCAATACGACTATCGTAAAAGAACCCCAAAACAAGCGAAACACACCATTCACTCCCGACCAATTATTAGCCGCTTACGAAAAATTTGTTGAAAACATTAAAAATACTCATTTGCGCTTTTACAGTGCCCTACACCAAACCCCTCAAATCGAAGAGGGCGGTATCCTTACAATTGAATTTCTAAATCAAACTGTTCTGGAAGATTTCCAGCAAGTACTTAAGCATGAGCTCCATAAATACCTATGCGATGAACTTTCAAACGATTATATTGTTATAAACGCCAGAATAGCAAGTGAAGAACATAGACCCAATATACCCTATACAGCCGAAGAACGACTGAAATACTTGATGAGTAAGAATAATGCAATAGGAAACCTACGACAACAGCTAAATTTAGATCTGGAATAATTAAAACCAACATAATATGGCTGAAGAAAAAATTCGCATCGAGAATGGAAAACTAATTGTGCCGGATAATCCTATCATTCCATTCATTGAAGGCGATGGTACAGGACCGGATATTTGGGCAGCATCGGTAAGGGTATTTGATGCAGCCGTGCAAAAAGCTTACGGAGGTAAACGAAAGATCTTCTGGAAAGAAGTTTATGCAGGCGAAAAAGCATTCCGCTTGAAAAACGACTGGTTACCCCAGGAAACTATCGATATCATTAAGGAACATCTTGTCGCTATAAAGGGACCGCTTACTACCCCGGTTGGCGGAGGAATACGTTCGCTTAACGTGGCACTCCGGCAAATACTTGACCTATATGTGTGCCTTAGGCCCGTAAGATACTACAAAGGTGTTCCCTCGCCCGTCAAGGATCCCACTACTACCGACATGGTAATTTTCCGTGAAAATACCGAAGACATTTATGCAGGAATTGAATGGAATTTCGATACCCCAGAAGTAAAGAAAGTCATTAACTTTCTGCAGCAAGAGATGGGAGTGAAGAAGATTCGTTTCCCCGAGACCTCATCGATTGGCATAAAACCTGTATCGAAGGAAGGTTCGGAACGTTTGATTCGCGCCGCTATTGAATATGCCATCCGGTTTAAAAAACCTTCGGTCACCCTGGTTCATAAAGGAAACATTATGAAATTTACCGAAGGAATGTTTAAAAAATGGGGGTACGATCTGGCCGAGCGGGAATTCGCCAAAGAAACATTCACGTGGGCACAATACGATCGTATTGCAGAAGAAAAAGGAAAAGAAGCTGCCGACGAAGCCATGAAAAAAGCACTGGCCGAAGGAAAAATTATTATCAAGGATAGTATTGCAGATGCCTTCTTACAGCAAATTTTACTACGTCCTGCCGAATATTCGGTTATTGCCACCCTCAACCTGAATGGCGATTACATCTCCGATGCACTGGCAGCCATTGTGGGAGGTATTGGTATTGCCCCAGGAGCTAATATTAACTACCAGACCGGGCATGCCATTTTTGAAGCTACCCACGGCACAGCACCCAAATATGCCGGACAGGACAAGGTTAATCCCGGTTCGGTTATTTTGTCGGGGGTAATGATGCTCGAATACATGGGCTGGCAGGAAGCTGCCGACCTGATTGTTAAGGGGCTGGAAGCTGCCATTCAAAAGAAAAGAGTTACCTACGATTTTAAACGCCTGATGGAAGGGGCTACCCTTCTTAAATGTTCGGAATTTGGCACCGAAATTATCCAGAACATGTAAATACTACCCTTTTTTAAGTAGAAATATAGCCGGATGTTTATGAATGTCCGGCTTATTTTTTTGCCACTCCCGAATCGACTGCGTAACAATACGCTGCGAGGGCAATGTAAGATCGCTTGCAATGCACAAAAGTGTATCGGGATGAGCTGTTTGAACTACATCCTCGAAAAGCTGTAGATTACGATAGGGCGTTTCCATAAAGCATTGGGTTTGATTCTCCATCCATGAACGATGTTCGAGCTGACGAATAACTTTTTGTCTTTCACGCCTATCAACAGGTAGGTAACCCACGAAGGCAAAATTCTGCCCATTGAGCCCCGAAGCCATCAAGGCCAGTAGAATGGAGGATGGACCAATCAATGGCTTAACCTCAATACCATGTATATGTGCCTGCCTTACCAGCAACGACCCAGGATCGGCTACACAGGGCACACCCGCCTCAGATAGTACCCCAACAGACTCGCCTTTCAAACAGGGTGCAAGATAATTACCGATATCGGTCACTGGCGTATGCTCGTTCAGCTCAAAAAAAATCAATTCTTCCATCGAACGTTGAGGACAGACCCGCTTGATAAAACGCCGGGCTGTCTTTAGCTCTTCCACCACAAAATAGCGTAAACTCTCAATAAGCACTATGTTATAATGTGGAAAAACCGCTTCAACCTCTTCATGACCCAGAAAGGTGGGAATTAGATACAGATGTCCCTGCATTTGAAATTGTTTTTAAGTATTGTGGTCAAACAGAACCCGCTTGTAAAAATATTGACCCTAAAATTAAGCAGGTATAAGAAATTATTATTATCCGAAAATAATTTTAATTTTTTAAAGCGGTCGGATAGAACTCGCATGTAATATGTTTTGTGATGTAAAATCAAGCAAGTATGAAAAATTATTCTCATTCTCGTTTGTGAATGCTGCTATACATGCTCGTTTCATTCGAAAGTAATTTGGTTTAACATCACTTTTTTTGGAAAGTTACTTAAAAATCTCCAATCACCCGCCCAATGCAGCAGTGGATTTTCTTTCGATATCTCTTGCTCTTCTTTTCAAGTACTTGCATACACAGAACAATCGATAATATTTCGGAACTAATTATCAGGTCACTGGAGGAAAGCTTGTTCTTGCAGTTATGTAAAGGCTGCGGACTGCATGTTGTTTGCAACAGGTACATCCAAAATTAATTTGTAAATTTGGTTCTACCAAATAGAGGGTTAAGATACAGGATGACAAGGAATTTGTCCTAAACCTTTTTTTAAATGTCCAGAAAACAGGGTGTTAAACCATGTTTTGATAAAAATGTGTTTAACTTTTTTCGGGGTAATTTACCAGCAATGGGATAAAAAACATATTGGTCAACGCTTATATAGGTATTATATAAAAGCCAATAATTCATTCTAAAAACCATTAACATGATTTCAGCTGAACAAAAAGAAGAATTGCTAAAAAAACTCCGCCAACGCTTTGGAGCAAATATGCACAGGCATAAGGATATTCACTGGGAAGATGTGGTGCAACGTCTTATCAATCGTCCCGACAAGCTTTGGTCGCTCTGGCAAATGGAACAAACCGGCGGAGAGCCCGATGTAGTGGAATATGACGCTCAACATGAGGTATACCTTTTTATGGATTGTTCGGCAGAGAGTCCGACGGGTCGACGCAGCCTTTGCTATGACCGGCAGGCCTGGGAAGTAAGAAAAGCCAATAAACCCACAGGTAACGCCATCGACATGGCAGCCGATATGGGCATTGAAATTTTGACCGAGCAGGAATATCGTTATCTTCAGCAATTCGGTAATTTTGATTCTAAAACCTCCAGCTGGCTTAAAACTCCTGATAATATTCGTAAATTGGGTGGTGCTTTATTTGGCGACCGTCGTTACGATACCGTATTTATTTACCACAATGGAGCCGAATCGTATTATGCTGCCCGTGGTTTCAGAGGTAAATTGGAGGTGTAATTAACTCCCCAGGGAAGGACAATTACTCACAACCCTTTCGTAGGGTAAGGCAATTGTCAATCATACGGTTCTTGTATTGCTGTATGAAGGCTTTAATTAAATCGGTCATTTCCCGATCTACAGCGGGATCTTTTCCCAGAAGATCGTGTTGTAAAAGTGAATCACGCCGAAAGTCATATAAATGTAAGGCCTGGGTTCCATTAAATTCTATCATGTAATTCTTATGGTATAACCGATATACACCATTCAAATAATTTACGGCAAACTTATTTGCATAGGAAGTATCGAACAAATCTTGTCCAAAAGCAAAATAGGGTTTACTATACCCCAGATAGTGCATAATGGTAGGCAGGATGTCGATTTGTTGAGCCACCAAAAGGGTATCAATGCCTCGGAGTTTACTGCCTGGCTGAAAAAATATTATTGGTACCGAAAAATAACCAATAGGATTTTTAAACTCCTCGCGTTGATTGAGGCTTACATGGTCGGCTGTAATGACGAAAAGTGTATTTCGATACCAGGGCATACGCGAAGCAGTATGGAAAAAACGACGGATGGCATAATCGGTATATTCAATGCAGCGCTGTAAAGGAAAATCGACCGACTTAAACACGCTGTCGTACCGTTTGGGAAGTACAAAAGGATGGTGCGAGGTGACTGTAAAAACCGACGCCATAAAAGGTTGTCGAAAAGTATCGAGCGTATTTGCCATAAACTGCAGAAACTCCTCGTCCCAAATTCCCCATGTACCATCAAAATCCTTATCGTTATTATATTCATTCTTACCGTAGTACTCGTCGAAGCCTGCCAAACGGCTAAATGCCAGAAAGCCCATCGAGCCATTGGGCGCCCCATGAAAAAATGCAGACTTGTATCCCATTGGCTTGAGTAGGTTCGGCAACGTTGTCATGTGATTGTTATAATACGACGATAGCACAAAAGGTGATTCAATAGCAGGTATTGAAGCCAGTATCGAAGGCATTGCATCTATGGATTTTCGACCATTGGCAAATGAGTATTTAAATGTATAACCTACATCTACCAGCGAGTCGAGAAAAGGACAATAACCTTTGTATGCACCGTTATCGAGATAGGGATAAAAACGACCAACAAATTCCTTGTTCAGACTTTCGACTATTATTACGACCACATTCAATGGCTTAAACTGAGTCGTATCTGTAGGAGTGTGAATAGGATTATAAATTTCCCTTAAAACATCATTGGAAAAATATTGTTGACGGGCAAAATGTGCTCCCTCTGTGCTGCGAATAAGGCAAAACGGCGTATTAAGCACAATAGCCATTTCGTTTGGATGATTAACATATTCGCCTGCATTACTCATGGTAATAGGACGAGTACTATGCTTAAAATCGCCCCGAATACCGCCAATAGTCAAAACAATTGTAATCAGAGCAAGGGCAGTATGATATGGATAATACCACAGCTTATTTTTCGGAAAGGGGGAAGAAAAAGTTGCCCGATTATAGAGCCACACCATCAACCATAAGCTTAAAATATATAAAAGGGTGATATACCAATACTCAAATACGAATCTTACAAACAACCCTGGAAGATTGGTTTCGTGTTTAAACTGGTCGAAAATAGAAATGGTGGTTCGTTCGAGCACAAAATCGTAATAGGGGATGTCGATGAAATTGGTCATCAGGGCAATTCCATTGGTAATAAAAAATATATACTTTAACACTTTCTGATAAGTGGGACGATGTCGAAAGCGAAAAGGAATGATACTCAAAGCAATAAATAACAGATTGGTATACAGAATCGCTGTAGTATCGAACTTTAGTCCTCCCATGAAAATAATAAGCAATCGTGACAAGCTGATATCGAAATGCCCCGCATTATAAACATAAAAAATGAGCCGACTGAGAGTGAAGAGGAGATAGATAATAAGAATGCGATATAATAATAATAAATAAATATCTATTTTTATTTTAATACTTTTGCTCATGGATACAACATTTTTAAACCAACTTACGATTTTTTTACAATCTGTTGAAACGCATAAATATACCGGTCTACCACTTTATTTATGTTTACCTCTTCACGAATTATTCTTTCACTTTCTCTACCCATCCTGTGAATAACATCAGGATTACTAAAAAGGTAATCGATCTTTTGATATAAATCGTTTTTATCATTATCCTTAAAGTATAATCCATTTACTCCATCTCGTACAAGGAATTTCTCAGTACCATCACAAATGGAACAAACAATTGGTTTTCCAAAAGCCATTGCTTCATTAATAGATAAACCGCCCATACCAGCCAAAACATAAATTTGTGTCTCTAAAAACTTTTTTCCAAGCTCGAAATACTGATAAACTCCCCCACAAAATTCTATTTGACCAAGGACACCTAAAGATTTGGCTTGATTGATAAGGTTATTCTTTTCGGGGCCATCACCAATAATATACAGTTTTGCCTGTGGATATTTTTTGACAAGTTCAGCAAAAACATCTATTAACAGATGTACTCGTTTCCACCTCACTAATCTTCCTACATGAATTAAAGAATAAGGCACAACAGGTATTTCTATTTTTTCAAGGTCGGCCTTAATTGAAAAAATATCATTAGTATCAGGGCTATTATACGTTACAAAAATTTTGTTAGAACTAACCCCATATGATGAATATAATTCAAATACATCATGGCGATATACTAATACCGCATCCATACATCGATATGCATACTTACGTAGCAAAGCCAATAATGTATACCGAAGTTTATTGTTTATTTTGTGTGGGTTTTCGTAAACTTCATCTTCATTATAAATTGGATAATCGTAATAATAACGAATTGGTTGATTAAAAGGTGCTATTTGAAAAGGAATCTCTTTAAAAACAAGCTTAGTTGAAGTTCGTTTTAACCAAAAAAGTAACATAGGGTTGAGTACAATCCCCATCCAATATGGCCAGCCAACAATTACAATATCTGGTTTTTCACTTTTTATGATTGAAAAAAAATGTTTAAAAAAAGGTTTTTTGTACCATGTTAGGTATTCCTTTGTACGAATAACCTTAAAATTAAACTGACAATCAACTTCATATACATTTTTACCAATTGCTTGACTACGAGATGCTGGAACAATAACTACCAGATCTACTCCCTTCTTTTGCATTAATTCAAGCTGTTTGGTAAAGTAATGTGGTAATCCATTAGCGAATATAGCAACTTTCATGACAATTAAAGCTTATCTTTTAAGATGTCTACGATATACTGAGCAGCTTTACCATCACCATATGGATTCACTGCATTAGCCATTTGCTTATAAGCACTTTCATTAGTTAGTAAAACATTGGCTTGATCCACAATAGTTTGGACATCAGTGCCCACAAGTTTTACAGTTCCTGCCTCAACCGCTTCAGGTCGTTCAGTAGTATCACGCATAACCAAAACAGGCTTTCCCAGCCCAGGGGCTTCTTCCTGAATACCACCGCTATCGGTGATGACAAAAGTAGACTTTGCCATCAAATAAACAAAAGATTGATAATCAACTGGATCTATGAGAGATATATTATTTACATCAGATAGGAACTCATAAACTGGTTTTTTGACATTAGGATTCAAATGTACCGGATAGACAATTTGAGTATCAGGATGTAACTGTGCAATTGTTTTCAAGGCTTTACATATGTTTTGAAAACCCTGTCCAAAATTTTCCCTTCTATGGCCCGTTACTAAAATGATTTTTTTGCTAAAAATCTGCTCTACATTGTTTAAACCCGCCTGTCTGAGTTTTAACAACAGCTCCTGCTCAAGTGTTTGTGAAGATTTAATTTTTTGAATGGTAAAATGTAGGGCATCTATTACGGTATTACCCGTCACATAAATATGTTCTGGTTTAATATTTTCATTAATAAGATTCTGCCTAGCTAAATCAGTAGGTGCAAAATGAAAATCTGCAATACGTGCAGTGAGTTGGCGATTAATTTCTTCTGGCCAAGGAGAATATTTGTTGTATGTTCTCAAACCGGCTTCAACATGCCCTACCGGAATACGATGGTAAAATGCAGCCAGAGCAGCCATTATGCTCGTTGTAGTATCCCCATGAACCAAAACAACATGGGGGCTTTCTGCTTCCAGTATTGTTTGTAAACCTAAAAGTATGCGAGATGATAGTTCATACAAGCTTTGCTGTTGTGTCATCAAGTTTAAATCGTAATGAGATGGTAATTGAAAAAAACTCAAAACCTGATCCAACATCTGGCGATGCTGTGCTGTAAGGCATACTTTTGTTTCAAAACAATCATTCAATTGTAGCAATTGCTGAATAACGGGAGCCATCTTTATGGCTTCAGGACGCGTTCCAATTACAACTAAGACCTTTTTCATTCTTTTTGGGTTCGCACTCCACAGAAATCGAGTATTTTTTTATTCTCAGAAATCTTAAGGTTTTTAAACACATTATGAGCAACAAGAAAAACAATAATATCCGCCTGTTCAATTGCAACGTCGTATGCAGAAAGTGGAATATCCTCCAATTTTTGAAGATTGGGTTCCACTGCCAAACATGTACATAAATTTGTACGATAAAAATGATTAAAAACCTCTAGCGCAGGGGATTCTCTTATATCATCTATATTGGGTTTAAATGAAAGCCCCATAAAAGCTACTATGGGCTTTCTCCCGAAATTACTAATTTCGTTGGTAATTTTATTGATTACCCATTTTGTTTTATACAGATTTCTCTGACGTGCAGTTTTGATAAGTATCGATTCATCTGAAAATTCACTTATAAGAAACCATGGGTCAACTGCAATACAATGTCCCCCTACTCCTGTACCGGGTTGAAGTATATTTACTCTTGGATGATAATTAGCCAGCTTTATAAGTTCCCACACATTTATATTTGCTTTATCACAGATAATTGACAATTCGTTGGCAAATGCAATATTGACATCTCGAAACGAGTTCTCAACTAATTTGCACATTTCAGCGGTTCGGGCATTTGTCTGATGAATGCCCCCCTTAATAAAAAGTTTATAAAAATCAAAAGCTTTTTGTGTGGAAATCGCGTCAATACCCCCTACAATTCGGTCGTTGTGAACCAACTCATAAATAACATTTCCCGGCAATACTCGCTCAGGACAATATGCAATAAAGATTTTATCTTTTAATTCTGGATTCCTTCTAAAAATCCGTTCAGCCATGTGCTCGGTAGTACCAACAGGACAAGTTGATTCAATAATTATCAGGTTACCTTCACGAATATAGGGCAATATAGATTCTATTGCATTTTCTACAAATGTGACATCCGGATGATAATCGTCCATAAAAGGTGTTGGAATAGCAATAATAAAAACATCAGCTGGTTCTGGCTGAAGTTGAGCTTTTAATAACTTTTTGTCTACTACGCTTTTTACAAGCCCTTCCAATTCGGGTTCAATAATATGGATGTTACCCCTATTTACTATATTTACAACATCTTGCTTTACATCAATACCAATAACAGGAATGTTATTACTGGCAATAATAGCGGCTGTTGGTAACCCTATATAGCCAAGTCCTAAAACTTCAACTTTAAACGTCATCGTATTTTTTAGCTAAAACAACTTAAACTCTGCCCATAAAAGCAAGCTCTCTTCTTAAAAGTCAAATTGCTGCAAATTTATAAATTAATACAACACTAAGGAGAAACTTTTACATTATATGACCGAAAATAGTATTCTATCAATAATGCCTTACATTACAACGATTTTCTTGATTATCTCATAAAATACCCAACTTCCTTAGCGTCTTTCGAGGAATAGCCCTGCTTCGCCACACTTTTTGCAAGGGTGAAATAACAAAATCGTCGGGGGAGAGGATGGTTTTTGTGAAAAAAAGAAACCGATGACTTTGAGGTTGGATACCATATTCTGTTATAAAATCCTTACAACAATCATATACCAGCTCGGTACACGAGAGCTTGCGAATATCGGAAAAATTAAACTGAAAGTCATAAGGTGTTCCCAGTTGCAGCAGGGCGTGTTCAAATACCTGTCGAAAGGTTATTTGACGAGCTGTTTGGGATTCAATGGCAGGATTGCGACGAAGTATTATCATGTAGTCGCAGCGACAAAAATTTAGCACATCCTCCATAAATACCCCTTCGGCCATAGCATGGATAACCATTTGTTCGCCTGTTCGAAACAGATGCATGGCTTGTGGCCTCACAAAACGTTTATCATCATCATCCACCTTTCCCAGGTAAAGGCCTGCATGACTGAAAAAACCAGGAATTAGATATCCATCCAGATAGTTAACATAACCCCGCACCAGTATATCGCCTGGTTCGACCCGTTGCATGACCTCGCGCATCTCGTCGCCTTTAATTTTATAGCTGCCCGGGTCGTATATAATAAACAGAGGATATGGGAAAACCTTGATGTCGCCCAATACTTTAACAAAACCGTTGTATATCCTGGTAAGCATTACTTCGCTGTTTGCTGATCGGTATATTGGTAGCATTTTACCCAATCGACCTCCATCGTCGTCGGCAGTTGATTACCATTGATATCATTCATAATACCACAGCTCAACTGGATATACATGGGTTCCTGGGGCACCTGGTCGGTAACCCTGAACATTTCCAATCCATTGATGTACCATACTAATTCTGTGGGTGTCCAGCGCAATTCGTAAATATATTCTTTCAGCGAAGGCTTAAGACTCAACAGGTTGGTTCCTGCATGCCGAACACCATTCGGTTCAGCCAGATTGCCCCAAAAAACATTCATCCACAGCTTTTTCCCTACATATTTTGCAATATCGATATGCGGAATGATTTGAGTCCCAACCATCCAGAATGCCGAAGTAACCCCAGGGTGGCTGCTCATCCTGATTTTGGCACGAAAACGTCCATACTGCTGGCGAAAACTTTTCCCCGTGTTGACCAGGCCCGAAGTATATTCAAATTCCCTGGGAACAAAACCAAACATTGGATCCCATGCCTTACCTGTTACTTTCTCCTTGCGGGTTTCAATTACCAAACGGCTGTCGCGTACAGTTACATTCGCTCCATCGGTATTAAAATGTCGATCGGTAGAAAGTGAATAAGCATCGTGCAAAAAGCTATCCCCCCAATAGTAGCGAGTAAGCCAACGCGAACTATCCAGCTGAGAACCATCAAAATCGTCGTAAAATGTAAGTTGCCACTGCTTTAACTCATCAAAAATGTTACTATCCTTGACCTTTAAGTACCACCGAATTTTAGCATCAGCGTCTAATTTTTTAAATTCCTGCTCTTGGGCATACTCCTCGGTCTGTTCCCATTTTTGCTTAAAGCTCAGCAGCATGTATTCCTTATACCGCTTAAACTCATCGCTCTGTACATATTTTTCGAGTTCCTCAAAATGATTAATCTCGCCGGTTTGGCTTACTTCCTCAAAGAGTTTAAAATCTGAAGTTGCCGTAAAAGAAAGGTATTTTTTTATTCGCTCATCTGCCGAAAGCGCCTGAAATTCTTGAAAACGAGCATATTCTTCCGTCTGTTGCCACTTTTGATCGAACGGCAGCAGCAGATATTCTTTTTCTTTAATGAAAGCTGGACTTTCAACTTCAGCCTTTAAATTTTCATACTTATCGATAATGCCCGAATCAACAGCCTGCTGAAATTGTGCATATGCTTTTGATTCTATAAATTTAAAATAAGCTACCAGTCGTGGGTCTTTCTTCAATTGTTCATACTCCTCCTTTATCTTACTTTCTTCCTGCATGTTCCAACGTTCGTCGTAGCTAAGCTGGTAATATTTTTGTGTTTCCACAAAAGAAGGACTTGCCACAATGGCTTCGAGTTCTTGAAGCCGTTCTAACATTCCTGAGCTCTGTACCTCGTTGATGATACGAAAATCGTTTGAACCAATAAACTTCTCATATATTTTAAAACGATCATTGTGCTTAAGCTCATGCCATTCCTTCTCCCGCTGTTCTGCTTCCGAGCCAGTAAAAGAAGATTTATCGCGTTTCAGCGCAACAAACTCTTCAGAGGTAATAAATTGTTTTAGTTCCAGATAATTACGAAGTTCAGCCGAATCGGCCAATTCCTGATATACAGCATACGACCGAGTCTGAATAATGCGAAAATAACTTTTGATAGGCTTACTCGATTGAAGTTTTTTGTACTCAAGCAGCTGAGCATATTCTGGGGTATCTTCGAAACGTTCCTTTTTAATCTTTTGCTCCTTCTGCCGGAAAGTTTCCGACTCAACCATTGATTTTAGTTGCTGATATCGATTAAGTAGCTCAGAATTATGAACCTCCTTAAAATTTTTGTATGCCTCCGACGAAAGTACTTTGTAGTAATTTTTTACCAGCGGCGTACGCGACATTTGCTGAAATTCTCTCTCTTTACGATATAGTTCCGATGTTTTATAAATTAATTGCTTGATAGCCTCTTTTTTTTGCTTAAAGTCGTCACTTTCTACGAATGTTTTCAACTCAAAATAACGTTTGAGTTCTTCCGAATCCTTTATCTGTAAATAATTATCATATAGCGGATTATGAATCACACGATAATAGGTGACAATACGTTTCGACTTTTTTAGCTGAAGATATTCTTGCTCTTTTTGATAGGCTTCAGTATCCTTAAACGCAAGAGAGGCTATTTCCTTTTTTTTCTGAGCAAATTCCGCAGACTCTACAAAAGTTTTTAATTCGAAGTATCGCTTCAAATTCTCTGAGGCTTCAATAGCTTTAAAATCCTCATATTGACTCATCAAAGCTTTTTCTTTTTCCTCAATTTTAGAAGTCGAAGGATACAGCCCAAACAAAAATTTTAAGCTAATCATAAATGGTAAATTTGTTTGTTGCCAAATTACAAAATAAAAATATATTTTTTCACGGTAGCAGGTATAAAAGTTATCAATGTATCGAATATGGGTCAGTTCTTTTCATCTTTCGGGTAAAGCTGCTGCCGCATCAATAAGGGGTGATTAAAGCAGAAAAAAAATTCGAACAACAGCACTTCGTTTATATCAAAATTAGCACTTAACAATAATTTAATATTAGCTTATGAATGACTTTACAATTAGTTGTGACTTTTGTTAAGAAATTTTTAATAGTCTGTTAGCTTATTTAAAATTCGGCATAATAATAAAAATTGATCAACATGAAAATTATTGTAAAACTATCAATGCTACTTATGGTTGTTTTATTAGCAACCAGTTGTGGCAACAAAAG
Source organism: Bacteroidota bacterium (assembly GCA_029550865.1). GTDB lineage: Bacteria > Bacteroidota > Bacteroidia > Bacteroidales > DTGW01 > JAKPGM01. The sequence continues at coordinate 80,629 of JAKPGM010000057.1, forward strand.
TAAACAGAATACTCTTAAAGGACAAATCCTAATTGATGGGTCGAGTACGGTATTTCCACTTAGCGAGGCAGTAGCCGAAGAATTTCGTCATACCTATCCACAGGTGAAAGTTAGTGTTGGCGAATCGGGCACAGGTGGAGGTTTTAAAAAATTCAGCCGAGCAGAAACCGACATTAACGATGCATCTCGTGCCATTCGTGAAGAAGAAATAGCTGCATGCAAAGAAAATGGCGTAGATTTTCTTGAACTTGAGGTAGCTTACGACGGAATGGTGGTAGTAGTTAATCCTCGAAATACGTGGGTAAAGGATTTAAAAGTATCTGAACTAAAAAAAATCTGGGCACCCGAAGCACAAGGAAAGATTATGAAATGGAATCAAATACGTCCCGAATGGCCCGATAAGGAAATTCATCTTTATGGCCCTGGAACTGCTTCTGGAACTTTCGATTATTTTACCGAAGCTATTGTAGGAAAAGCTAAGAGCAGCCGCGGCGACTACACAGCTAGCGAAGATGACAATGTGCTGGTACAGGGTGTTGCCTCCGATGAGTTGGCTTTGGGATACTTTGGATTGGCCTACTACGAAAACAACAAGGACAAGTTGAAGGTAGTGCCTATTGATGATGAGAACCCGGCCAATGGGGAAGGAGCTACATATCCTGATGCTAAAACCGTTCAGAATAAAACCTATGCCCCCCTTTCGCGTCCACTTTTTATCTATATCAACAGTAAATCCCTCGTTCGACCAGAAGTTCAAGCCTTTGTAGAATTTTACCTCGACAACTGCATCGCATTAGCGCCTCAGGTAGGATACGTTAGCCTCGACAGCACAGCTTACAAGATTGCAAAAGATCAATGGAACGAATTCCTTCAAAAACATACACAAAAGCAATAATATAGCTTAAACATTGCCGACGCATGAACCGAAAGCGTACCGAAATAATGGTAGGGTGGTTGCTAAAAATAAGCGCCTCCCTTACCGTTTTGGTTACTATTAGTATCATCTGGATATTGCTGTATGAAGCGATAATGTTTTTCAGGCAGGTATCCATTGTAGAATTTTTAACAAGTACGGAATGGACTCCGTTATTTACAAACAAAAAATTCGGTATTCTGCCGCTTTTGACCGCAACTTTTCTCACTTCAATTATAGCATTAGTAGTAGCTGTACCCATGGGGCTTATTACGGCTGTTTATTTGAGTGAATATGCCAATCCTACTTTCCGTAGCGTTATTAAACCTATTCTCGAGCTATTGGCTTCCATTCCCACAGTGGTATATGGCTTTTTTGCCCTAACCGTTGTAACACCTTTCTTACAATCGTTTATTCCTGGAATGGCTGGTTTTAATGCCCTTTCTCCAGGCATTGTAATGGGAATCATGATTATGCCGCTTATTTCTTCCTTGAGCGAAGACGCTATCAACTCTGTTCCCCGTTCGTTACGCCATGCATCGTATGCGCTCGGGGCTACGCGATTTCAAACCAGCATTCGTGTACTTCTTCCTGCTGCATCTTCGGGTATTATTGCTTCTATTATTTTAGCAATCTCCCGAGCTATCGGTGAAACTATGATTGTTGCCATGGCTGCCGGCCAACAGCCCCGATTTACATTTAATCCTCTCGTGCCCATCGAAACACTTTCGACTTACATTGTGCAGGTAAGCATGGGCGATGTACCTCGAAATTCGCTGGAATACAGTACAATCTTTGCCTGCGGCATTACCCTTTTTGTTTTTACCTTTTTAACCAACAACTTAGGGATCTGGATTAAGAATCGCTATTACCGTAAATATGAAATATAACCTTACCAAAAAAATATATGACCGTACCTTTCAGGTCATTGGCCTGATAACCATTAGTATTGCTTTGTTGATGCTGGTGATTTTTTTGGTCAGCATTTTTAAGATGGGGATACCCCGATTAAGCTGGGACTTCATCACTTCGTTACCCTCGCGTTTCCCTGAAAAAGCCGGTATTTACACTGCCATGATGGGAACAATCTGGTTGATGGTACTCACTGCTATCTTTGCTATTCCTATAGGAGTCATGGGTGCCATTTACCTTGAGGAATACGGTAAAAAAAATCGATTTTCTCACCTTCTCGAAAAAAATATTGCTAATCTGAGTGGAGTTCCTTCAGTTATCTATGGGATTCTGGGTCTCGAGCTTTTTGCCCGGACACTTGCCCTGGGAAATAGTTTACTTACTGGTAGCCTCACGCTTAGCTTACTGATCTTGCCCGTTATAATTGTTTCCACACGCGAAGCATTAAAAGCTATCCCCAACAGCTTAAGGGAAGGCTCTTATGCCCTGGGCGCTACCAAATGGCAAACCATTTACCGCCTCATCTTACCAGCAGCTGCTGGAAATATACTCACGGGTATCATTCTTGCGCTTTCGAGAGCTATTGGCGAAGCAGCCCCGCTGATTGTGGCGGGTGCACTGGTGTACGTCCCATTTGCCCCAACCAACCCAATGGATGAATATTCAGCACTGCCCATACAAATTTTTAACTGGATTTCAAGGCCACAGGCTGCTTTTGCCATCAACGCCGCCGCTGGAATTATTGTGTTACTTGTAGTAACCTTTTTGCTCAATGGCTTTGCTATTGCCTACCGATATCGGCTAAAGAAAAAACAAAAATGGTAAATTTTCCATTGGTAGTCAATCCAAATAAAAACGGATAACCTGGATAAGTCGCTCTCTTGACAAAGGTTTCGATACATAATCATCACAGCCAGCTTGCAGAATCTTTGTCCTATCTTCTTCAAGTGCATAGGCTGTTTGTGCAATAATGGGAATAGTTGGGTGTTTCTTTTTTATTGCCATCGTTGCTTCGAGTCCATCCTTCCGAGGCATTTTAATATCCATCAAAATAAGATCGATGGGTTGCTGACGCTCACATATCTCAATGGCTTCCTCGCCATCTTCTGCACGTACAATTTCAACGTTTAAATCCGATAGATACTCCTCAATCAAGGCAAAATTGGATTCCTCATCCTCAGCAACCAGAATACGTTTTTTTGATTTAAATGATAAAGTAGGTTCAATATTGCTAACATCATCATCTTTTTGGGAAATAATAAGGGGCCTATTAGGAATTGTAAAATAAAAATTACTGCCCTTCCCCTCCTCGGATTCAACCCAAATACGTCCTCCCATCAAATCAAGATAAGCCTTAGATATAGCTAATCCAAGACCCGAACCTCCATAAATCTTGCCATCGGAACGCCGGGCCTGTCGAAAACGCTTGAATATCTCGCCCTGAGCTTCTTTTGGAATCCCTATGCCAGTATCACGCACGTAAAACAAAATATATTCCTTTTCAACATGATACCCCAATTCAACATAACCCTGGTGGGTAAATTTGATGGCATTACCCACAAGATTACTCAAAATCTGCATAAGCTTCGTTTTGTCTGTTTTTATGTAATAATCATTTTCACATAGTAGTGGATCACATCGTAATTCTATATGTTGGTTAGCCGCCTGAGATAGATACTGATTATACACCAGCCGAATTATCTCTGCCAAATTTGTATCTGTCTCATAAAGTTTCTCCTGCCCTGCCTCTATGATGGCAATGCTAATTATATCATTAATAATCGATAATAGCTGGTTTCCGCTGCGAAGAATAATCTCTACAAATTGCTTACGTTTTTGCTCCGGCAACTCGGGATCGACAAGGAATTCCGAAAAACCCATGATGGCATTCATCGGGGTTCGAATTTCATGCGATATGTTGTGAAGAAATGCTGTTTTCAACCGGTCGCTCTCTTCAGCTTTCTCTTTGGCCAATACCAAATCCTGAAGAATTTTTTTCTTTTCAGTAATATCCTCGAGCGTGATAAGATAATGGCTAACAACATCCTGCAGATTAAAAATAGCAGAAAGACTTACCGAGGCCCAGAATTGAGTTCCGTCCTTACGTTCTATCATTAGTTCTTCTGACCATTTCTCCTTTTGACCCACTTTCTCTAACAATTGTTGCATCAAACTATTGCTAAAATTATTGGGTCGAAATAATACATGCACATCGTTCTTTAGGTCAGAAATGTTATGACCCGTAAGATCCGTAAAACACTTGTTGACAAATACTATTTTCCCTTCAACGTCGGTAATAAGAGCAGCAATGGGGTTTTGTTCAATAGCGCTACTAAGCAATCGGACTTGTTCCTGTGCTTTTTTAAATTCTGAAATATCACGCGTGATAGAAATAAGGTGTTCCTGGCTATTCAAATTGACCAAAGCCGAAGATACCAATGCAGGGAAGATTTGACCATCTTTTTTTCGTAAATTCAGCTCATAGTTAGTAACAAAGCCCTTTTCACGTACCTTTTGTAAAAATAAATTTCTTTCCGATACGTTTTCCCAGATGTTTAGTTCAGTTGAAGTGTGATTAATAATTTCATCTCTGCCATACCCACTTAAACTCTCAAAACTAGCATTCACATCTACGTACAAACCATCCGATAGTCGACTTATAGCAATGGCATCGGGAGTAGTATTAAAAGCTAATCGAAGCCGCTCATCACTTTCTCTGGCTAGTGCCTGTGCTCGTTTTAACTCGGTGATGTCCATCAGGGAGATAATGCTTTCGCTTGAGCGAGGCATCATCGTAGCCGTCAAAATAACTGTTCGTTCCTCTCCACTTTTATGCAAACGGCAACCTCGTAATTATTAGGCGCTTCATCGGGATTAATTCGCCTGGTTCGGTGATAATGCAACATTTGATCTAAGTATCTGGAAGAGGCATATTTAGTCCATGAAGTGCCTATCAGTTCCTCTGGAGTATAGCCAGTTAGTGAATAAACATTCGCATTAGCCATAAGAATAGTAGTATCCTCGGCTACCAGGAGGGTGGCTGTACCCGTAGCCTCGAAGATAGTACGGTACTTCTGTTCACTGTTTTCCAATATTTGTACCGACTGCCGATGTAGCTGAAGATGAAGATGAATACGAGTTTTTAGCTCTTTTCGGGATGTGGGTATACGAATGATATCGTCGAAATATTCAATCAGCCACTTTTCAGCCTTTTCATATGCAGGGAGCAAAATTAGTACAGGAATATAAACCTTTGATTGCTTTTTTACCTCTGCAATTATTGTCGTAAAACGTCGTGCATTACTCGAATCTACTATAATAAGGCTTGCAGCACGAAACAGCTTCTCATACAGTTCGCTATCGCGCAACAATTCGTAGCCAACCTTCTCCTCGGCCAATAGTTCGGCAACAAGTTGACTATCGAGATTCCCAGATATTGCAATTATTACTTTCGACACCTGTATAATTTTAGCTTGCCTTTGTTGCACCACTGAATAAACTGCATTCAGGTAATTCTTCTTTTATTTGGAACCCATCCTTTGTTATGAAAAATTCGCGTGCTTGGGGTTCAAATGAACCCAATCTTTTTTTAATACAACCAATTATTCGGATAATTTTTCCTCCGACCTCTGCAAATCGAAGCAACAAGGCATTATCCACAATGTAACTTATTCCTAGTTCGGTTAAACGAACGGCTTCACTGGTAATGTATTCGAGTTCATTGATAAAAAATGCTGTAATTCCTGCCGATTTAAGATAACTAACCATGTTTTGAACATGTGCATCCATGTCCCCAAATTGTTCCATGGCCATATGATATCCGCGTATACTATCGAGAACAAGCACCGATGTGTTTGCGGCTGCATCGGCACGGATCATACTTAACAATTCGTCGGGAAAAAGTTCCAAGGGATTGATATGTCGAATATTTATCATTCCCTGCTGTACAAAAGGTACAATATTTTGTCCAATTTCAGTAGCACGACGTATGATGTATTCGGGTGTTTCTTCGAAGGAATATACAACCACTTTTCGCCCCTCATTGGCAGCCGAAAGCGCAAATTGAGTACCCATACTACTTTTGCCAATACCCGTTGGCCCAGTCAGTAACGTTACCGTATTGACCTCTATCCCCCCGTGAAGCATTTCATCGAGTAAAGGGATACCTGATGAAATTTTAGCGTTAGGGAGATTGGGCGTGTGCATTTGCTCAATGATATGAGGATAAATAGTAATACCCTCGTGGGTTATTCGCATAGGATGCAAGCCCGAACAATACCCGCGTCCACGGAGTTTCTGCACCTCCAGGGTACGAATATCTAAAACCTTTGAACTGGAAAGCGTTTTACGTAACATGATTACCCCATCGACGGTAAGCGGAAGCGAAACATCCTTGTTCATTTCCTCGGGTTCATATATCAAAAAAGCGGTGCATCGCTTTGCTTTGAGATAGTTGACAAAGGAAAGAAGTTGCTTACGAAATTGAAAGGTATCAACCGACAGATAACTCATAAAAGTCACCGAGTCGATAACCACACGCTGAGGATCATATTTGTCGATAGCCTCGTATATCGACTGCCAGGCATGCATGGGCTCCACCTCAACCGGTGACAATACATGATATTCTTCAACTACCTCAGGCTTTGTTTTGGGACTAAGGTCAATAATCCGAACTGCTGATATATCCCAGTTAAAACTACTTACATTAGCCTGTAATTGTTCTGCTGGTTCCGCCATGCTAATGAACATGCATTGCTCACCACTTTTTACCCCATTCAATAACCACTGAATCGAAAATATAGTCTTGCCGCTCCCTGCTGTTCCTACAATTAAATAGGTATGTCCCCTGACTAACCCACCTTTTAGAACAACATCGAGCCCCTTGATGCCGGTTGAGAAGGTTTCTATGCTCATGGTTATGATATTTTGTGATAAGAATTTTCTGTGATTCTCTCAATTTAAAGGCAAGCATTATTAACCTATAAAGTTAGAAAATTTTTCTAAGATTTATAAATAATTAAGGAGCAAAAAGAAAAAAACAGATTTTTGCCTACTTTTATAGCAACCACAACAATGCAATAAAGATTTTTTCCTAAAAGCAGCTTATGTTTATACAATATTCATGATATGAAGCGAAGCTGTATAGCTAATTGTTAGATAATCAGGACAAAAAGAGAATGTATGGCAGCAGTATTCAGAAACGAGTATGAAAATAATTGTATTTCCTAACTTGCCTGTATGTAACAGTTTATTGCATCCGAGTTCCACCAGACTTTTGAGACATTAAAATTTATTTTAGGATGAATATTTTATCATAAATGGGAAAAACAAATCTTCATGCAGAACATATCGGCATGATAAATAATACCCCTAAAGGTTAAAGGGAAATAAACTTAAGCAACAAAGAATAGCTACCTATTCCTTTACTCGCTCGGCGTAAGTATAGTCGCGCGTATCGATTTTAATTTTGTCGCCCACATTTACAAATAAGGGAACGTTAATGCGGGCGCCCGTCTCCACAATGGCTGGTTTCATAGCTGTAGAAGATGCTGTATCCCCTTTTACACCAGGCTCAGAATAGGTAACCTCAAGCACAACAAAGGGAGGTAACTCGCAACTCAATGGTGTTTCCGTATCGGCATGAAATACAATCTCCACATATTGTCCTTCTTTCATCAAATCTGCCCCATATACCATATCCTTGGGAAGAGTAACCTGTTCAAAAGTTTCGTTGTGCATAAAATGATAACCATACTCATCATTGTAGAGGTACGAATAGGGACGGCGTTCCACTCTCGCCAGCGTTATCTTTACTCCAGCATCGAATGTATTATCAATTACTTTTCCCGTAGTAAGACTTTTGAGCTTTGTTCTTACAAAAGCGGCACCTTTTCCAGGCTTTACATGTTGAAACTGAACAATAGTGTAAATATCGTTATTAAATTCAATACATAAACCATTCTTAAAATCTGCTGTTGTTGCCATGATTTTCGATTTAAAAAAACTGGTGCAAAATTAAAACAACCGCGGAAAAAACAAAATTTATTCTAACAGATTAATTTAGAATGATTTAGTTTGAATAGCGTTGAAGTGTAAAGGAGAATGTAGAGCCTACCCCAGGGGCACTACGAACATGAATGGCTTGCCCATGCGATTCGATGATATGTTTGACAATGGCCAAACCTAAACCCGAACCACCGAGATTTCGACTACGACTTTTATCTACCCGATAAAAACGTTCAAAAAGACGTGGAATATGCTTTTCCTCTATCCCAATCCCGTTATCTGAAACCTCCACCAGAATGAGATCGTTCATTTCATAAAATGATACTTTTGTTCTTCCGTTCTCATTCCCATAGTTGATAGCATTCTCAATAAGGTTGTGCAAAACCTGGCGAATACGTTCCCGATCGGCCATAACCCAGATGGGAAGACCATCATCATGTTTTTCATTAAAAATAAGCTGAATGTTTTTTTGCTTAGCTTTTAGCTCAAGCATCTCAAAGACCTCACGCGTCAAGCTGATGATGTCGAATCTCGAATAATTCATTTTGATTTCACCCGATTCGAGTTGTGCAATAATCTCCAGATCTCTTACCAGGTTAATCATACGTTCGAGATTTTTGGCTGCTTTCTCCAAATAAGCACGATTTACCTCTGGGTCGTCAATGGCTCCCTCCAGTAACGTTAATACAAAACCTTGCAAATTAAATAGGGGGGTTTTAAGCTCATGAGAAACATTTCCCAAAAATTCGCGGCGATACGCTTCCATCTTCCGCAAATCTTCAATTTCTTGCTGGTGTTTCTGTGCCCACATACTGACGTCCCAGCTTACTTTTTCCAGCACATCTTCATTCAGGTTAACACGTTTATTCTTCTCTTTTTTAGGTAATTTTAGCGTATGAATGGTCTTATAGATGACCTTTATTTTTTCGTAAATAAACTTTTCGAGAATTTGCTTGAAAACTATAAAAGAGATGATTGCGATGAGAACAAATACGCTGATTGTGGTAATTATACTTGAATGATACTGCGACAATAACAAAAATAAGGCAGTACCAGATACGGCTACAATTAACGAACCCAATATAAGTAAATTGATAGGTTTATGAAATTTCATCCGAAAATAATTTTAAAAATTTTTCTTAAAAGGCCGGATGGAACTCGCATGTAATATGTTTTGTGCTCTAAAATCAAGCAGGTATGAAAAATTATTTTCATACTCGTTTGTGAATAGTGCTATACATGCTCGTTTC
>JAKPGM010000062.1 GCA_029550865.1 Bacteroidota bacterium
CGTTTCATCCGAAAATATTTTTTAATTTGTTATAGTGGCCGGATGGAACTCGCATGTGATGAGCCTTCTACACATAGGAAGTACGAAACTGATAAATATTTTCATACTCGTTTGTGCATACTGCCATACATGCTCGTTTCACCAAAAAACTTCTTAGCTGCCTCAACATCTCGATGGGCATGATGATCGTGCCAGTCGATAATTACGTAAATCCCCAGCTCAATTGCTGCATGAACCACTGTTTCAATCTTACCCTGTTCCAGATCGGGATGCGACAGGTAGCCATCCCATTCCACAGCCATGGCTGCACGTACCACATCACAGTGCCAGTCGTCGCGAAGCCATTTTACAGTTTCATAGTTGTAATGCCGAGGAAACCATTGCGACCAGCATAAAGACATTCCACGCAGTTGAACTACCTGCCCATGTTGATCTACTATCCTATTGCCATCAACCCGCAAAAAGCCATGTTTTTCAACCGGTGTAGGCGTAACCTGTCCTGTAATAGTGCCGATGGGGACAATACAAAGTAATAACAATATCCCAAACAAAAGTGGAATAAAGTAGTGCTTCTTCATAGATGATGTTTTCTGTGCAAGACAACTTTTTTTAAAAAATAATGGTCAAAAAAAAATATTTTTATACACTTGCCAAACGGTTTAACTATATAGTTAAACTTAATAGTTAATTCAAAAATGGAAAATCAGCGTACCGAAGAAAAAATATTTAACGCAGCCTTTCAAGAATTTATTGAAAAAGGCTTTGAAGGTGCTCGCATGCAGGCAATAGCCGATAGAGCTGGCATCAATAAAGCACTATTGCATTATTATTACCGAACCAAGGATAAGCTCTTTGAAGCAATAGTGCCCCAAATTATAAAGCAATTGCCTATTGGAATCAACAATGTTCTTGAAAAAAATACAACTTTTGAAACAAAAATTGAAGAGATAGTACATTTATACATCTCATTTCTAAAAAATAATCCTCGGATTGTAAACTTTGTGTTACGAGAATTACTGACCAATCCTGAAAGGCTTGTACAGACATTCAGAAAGGTTATTGATAATAATGGAAATAATCTCATCGAACGTTTGACAGCACTTATTGAAAAAGAAGCCCAGGCAGGGAACATAATTTTCATTCGACCAGAGCAGTTACTAACGAACATTATTTCACTTTGTGTATTCCCATTTATGGGTAGGTTTATGCTCGAAAATATAGTGTTAAAAAGCGTAGGAACAACATTCGAAGAATTTATAGCGAATCGGGAGAAAGAAGTAGTAAAATTTATTCTCAAGGCCATTAAACCATGAATAAAGGCATGAAAAATATCAATTACCTAATAATGAGTAGTTTCTATAAGATGCTACTGAATGTCATTTCAAAATTATGGCACAAAGGCGCACAATGGTGGGGAGCTATCTTACTGTTTGCTTCTGTCGTGGTACAAGGACAGGAAGTAGTTGAGCTCAATACATGCTGGCAAAAATTGGTAGAAACTCATGTACTGTCATCGAATCGTCAGCTCATTGACGATATGGGGCAACTCAAGCTACAAAATACGAATCACCAATGGTATCCACAGATAGGAATGATGGGGCAAGCTTTATATCAAAGCGATGCCATAAACCTCAACCTGATGTTGCCAGACCCCACGACCCAGCCCATTACCTTTACCCGTCGGAGTATTGAGAGTCCTCGTGACCAATACAAATTATACCTCGATATTCAGCAACCACTATATCTTGGAGGTTCAAGAAAATATGCAACACAGAATATTAACACAACCTCACAGATAGATCAATATCGGAATGCAATGGAACTTCGAAAGCTGATAGATCAGGTAAACAGCATATATTTTCAAATTTTACTAACTCGTAAGAAACAAGACTTAAGCCAGACCATCCTGAATACCCTTCAGGAGAAAGAGAAAAACATAGCTGCAGCAGTTCGACATGGCATATTGCAGGAATCGGATATTGATGTTATCCGGGTAGAAATACTCAAGACAGTTCAACATATTCAGGAAAATGCGTATTTATTGAAGGGGTTGTACGATAACCTATATGAACTTACGGGCATACAGGCAACGGACAGCACACGTTTCTTGCCCATTGCTATTGATGCATTGGATAGTATCGACGGTAAAAAGCTGGAATCACTTAACTTCGAAGCACAGCAATCGTTACTGGAGAGCACAAGGTTGATGACAGCCACAAAGCGTCGACCCTCTGTGGTAGCTTTTGCCCAGGCAGGATACGGGCGACCGGCTCTGAACATGCTTTCTACCAACTTCGAGCCTTACTACATCGTTGGTATATCGCTACGCTGGACCATCTTTGACTGGAATAGCAACCGCAACGAACAACGTCAAATCCTGTTGCAAAAGCAAATGATTGAGAACCAGGAGAGCACATTTTCTCAAAATATTAAAATGGCCTGCAGGTTATCACAAACGCGAATTGAACAGCTAGGCGAAGCCCTACGAACCGACTCGTCCATTGTCGAGCTACGCAGCAGTATTACACGTCGTTCTTCCAGTAGGCTCGATAAAGGCATGATTACTACTTCCGACTATTTGACCGACCTTAATGCTGAGCATCAAGCCCGTATTCAGCTCGAAACCGATGCAATACTCTGGATGCAAGAAAAAGTAAATTATCACATGCTGAAAGGCACTATAGAATCATTAGTTTTGCAAAATAAATAAACAGATATCTAATCAAAATACCTAAAAGGATGAGTAGCTGCAAATCAATACTGGGAAACAATGCTATCCGCCTGATGCTAATGACAATTCTAGCCGGAGCATTGTTGCTGGGTTGCAAATCGAAACGACCCGAAACAGATGCCTATGGAAATTTTGAATCCATCGAAGTACTGGTTAGCTCGGAAATTCAGGGGAAAATCATAGATTTTTCCATTCAGGAGGGCCAACAGATCAATAAGGATCAAATCGTTGGCTATCTTGATTCGGTATCATTATATTATAAAAAGCAGCAACTCATTGCGCAAGTTCAGGCGGCCGAGGCACGACTTTTTCAGGTTTCCGACCAAATATCGGTCCAGGAGGAGCAGATGGATGTCCTTGACTCAGAAATAAAGCGTTTGGAAAGTCTGGTCGAAGAGGATGCAGCGCCCACCAAGCAGCTGGACGATTTAAAAAATCAAAAACGCATATTACGTCGTCAAATCAGAGCAACCGAACGTCAAAAAGGTACCATATCATCCGAGATACGTTCCTTGCTCTACCAGGTAGCTCAAGTACAGGATCAGCTTCAGAAATGCGCCATTAAAAATCCGATCGACGGTACTGTTCTGGAAAAATACGCCGAAGTCGGCGAATTGGCCATTCCTGGTAAACCATTGTATAAGATTGCCGACCTATCGGTACTTAAGCTCAAAGCCTATGTTTCGGGAAAGCAGCTATCGCAAATAAAGTTAGGGCAAAAGGTTAAAGTATATGTCGATGACCTGAAGGAAAAAGAACGCTCATATAGCGGAACCATCACCTGGATTGCATCCGAAGCCGAATTTACGCCTAAGATTATACAAACCAAAGAGGAGAGAGTCAATCTGGTGTATGCTGTGAAAATCGACGTCAAAAACGATGGATACCTTAAAATTGGCATGCCGGCAGAAGTAGTTTTTCTGAAAGACTAAAATCATGTTCAGATTAAACCAGGTAAGCAAAAGCTATCACGAAGTTTTAGCCATCGAGGATTTGACATTTGAAGTCAAGCCGAATGAATTATTAGGATTCATAGGTCCCGATGGTTCGGGAAAGACCACCCTATTTAGAATTTTAGCTACGCTGCTGTTGCCCGACCAGGGTAAAATAACCTATGGGCAGTACGACCTGGTTAAGGACTATCAGCAAATTCGGCCTCGTTTGGGGTATATGCCTGGTCGTTTCTCACTATATCCCGACCTGACGGTAGAAGAAAATCTCAATTTTTTTGCTACCCTGTACGGTACATCCATTGCCCAGAACTACGACCTTATTGATGACATATACGTACAGCTCGAACCCTTTGCCAACAGGCCTGCGGGAAAGCTATCGGGAGGGATGAAACAAAAACTTGCCCTATGTTGTGCGCTGGTACACCGACCCGAGGTACTCATTCTCGATGAACCAACTACCGGTGTGGATGCGGTGTCGCGCAAAGAATTCTGGATGTTGCTTAAGAAATTACAGCATCAGGGGGTCACCATTTTGGTCTCTACCCCATACATGGATGAAGCAAGTCTATGCGACCGAGTAATTTTAATGCAAAAAGGGAAAATTCTTTCGACCGACACCCCCACGGGTCTGATAGCAAAATATCCGGAAAATCTTTACGCTGCCCTGGGCGAAAATATATATTCCCTTAAAAAAGCGCTTGCTTCGATGCCAGAATGCAAAACCGCCTATCTATCGGGGCGAAAGGTTCATTTTACAATTGCCAACGGATACGGGGTAAGCGATATAACCCGAGGACTGAATCAGAGGGGTATTTCCCAGATCACCATCGAACGTATGGAACCGACTGTTGAAGATTGCTTTATTTATTACATGCAGCACGAATAAATGGTATATGAGCGATAGCGTAATTGTGGTCCATGACCTGGTAAAAAAATTTGGGGACTTTGTCGCCAACGATCACCTAACATTTTCGGTGCAAAAAGGAGAAATATTTGGCTTTTTAGGCGCCAATGGAGCAGGAAAAACAACAGCCATGCGCATTTTATGTGGGCTGCTAACGCCTACCTCGGGCGAAGCATTTGTCAATGGTTACGATGTATACACACAATCCGAAGCCATTAAAAAAAATATTGGCTACATGAGCCAAAAATTTTCGCTGTACGACGACCTTACCACAGCTGAAAACATCCAATTTTATGCCACCATATACGGCATGAACAAAAAACAAATTGCCGAGAAAACGGAATCATTACTCAACGAATTTGGATTATTATCGATAAAAAATACGCTGGTAAGCGACATACCGCTGGGATGGAAGCAAAAAATTGCTTTTCTCATCGCAACCTTTCATAACCCGTCTGTAGTTTTCCTGGATGAACCTACAGGAGGAGTTGATCCGTTGACGAGGCGACAATTTTGGGAACTCATCCATCAAGCGGCAGCATTGGGAACCACTGTTTTTGTTACCACCCACTACATGGATGAGGCTGAGTACTGCGACCGGGTATCCATCATGTCGGAAGGAAAAATTATGGCACTTGATACCCCCGAGGCACTCAAAAAACAGTATAATGCCCGATCGATGGATGAAGTATTTTATCAAATTGCGCGTAATTCCTATTCCACAAATTCTTGAATGAGGTAAATAAATGTGATAAATTAAAAAACGAAAGGAAAAAGATGATTAAGGCGGTGATTTTTGATATGGATGGAGTGCTGGTGGATAACAGCAAGGTACACGACGAAACATGGCAAATTATTTGTAAAAAGTATGGGAAGCCCGAATCGGCCGAAAAGGTAAAAAACATTTTTGGAGGCACTAACAAAATATTTGTTGAACAACTATTGGGCATAACCGACCCCGACGAAGTTCAGCGAATAGCTATAGAAAAGGAGGCTCTTTATCGGGAGGTATTTAAGTCAACCATTAAGGCGCCTGATGGATTGGTATCCCTACTTTTCGAACTACGAAAAAAAAATATAAGGCTTGGGGTTGCCACTTCGGGGCCAAAAGAAAATCTGGATTTTGTACTGGACAATCTCGACATTCGTCATTTTTTCGATGCATTGGTTGAAGAGTCACAAATTACACATGGCAAGCCTCATCCCGAGATTTATCTTAAAGCAGCGGAGTTATTGGGCGTTATACCTCAGGAATGCATTGCGATTGAGGATTCTATTTTTGGACTTCAATCGGCCAAAAGTGCGGGCATGAAAGCTATTGCCATTACCACTTCGTTTTCGCCCGAAAAACTTACGCTGGCCGATAAAATTATTAACAGCTTCACCGAACTCGACCCTGACGAATTGCTAAAACTATGAAAGCATTTTGGGGCTTTGTAAAGAAAGAAATATACCACATCCTTCGCGACAAACGAACGCTGGTGGTTATACTGGGTATTCCCATCGTCGAAATGTTGTTATTTGGATTTGTTTTAACAAACGAAATTAAACAGGTTAATATTGCGGTGTGCGATTTATCGAAAGATGAGGTTACCCAACAAATCATTCAAAAGTTGGAAGGAAGTGGATATTTCAAGGTAAAAACCTACCTTTCTGGATTGCAATCGGTTGAATCTATATTTCGTCGGGGTAAAATTAAAGAAGTAATTGTTTTTGAGCCCCATTTCAGTCAAAAGCTACAGAAAGAAGGAATTGCCAATGTTCAACTTATTTCCGATGCCTCTGATGCCAATTTTTCCAATCTGGTTGTCAACTACACCTCTGCCATCATTAACAGCTATGCACGTGAACTGAGCCAAACGAGCCAACAACCTATCGGTATTGTTCCACAAATTCGGATGGTATATAATCCCAATCTCGAAGGGGTATACTTTTTTGTACCTGGGATCATTGGCCTGATACTTATGCTAATATCGGCACTGATGACCTCGGTATCGATAGTGCGTGAGAAAGAGATGGGAACCATGGAGGTCTTGTTGGTTTCGCCACTTCGTCCTTTTCATGTTATTGTTGGAAAAGTATTACCATACGTTGCGCTATCGCTTATAAATGCTGCTGCAGTATTGTTGATGAGTTATTTTGTTTTTGAACTCCCGGTGAAAGGCAGTTTGGTACTACTTATCGTCGAATGCCTTTTATACATCCTGCTTGCACTGTCATTAGGAATTCTTATCTCAAGTATCACCAATAGTCAGCTGGTAGCTATGATGGTTTCGTTGGTTGGCCTAATGCTGCCTACTATATTGCTTTCGGGTTTTATTTTTCCCATTGAAAACATGCCACGTATATTACAATGGCTATGCGCCATATTGCCCCCAAAATATTTCATCATCATCATCAAAAGCATTATGATAAAAGGCATTGGGCTCCAATACATATGGTTCGAAACGCTCATGCTTGTATTATTTACCCTGCTATTTATGGGATTAGCCATTAAGAAATTTAAAGTTCGACTTACCTAACCTAAAATTGTATGCGTACCATTCTGGCTATCATTCGAAAAGAATTTTTACAGGTATTTCGCAACAGGATGATGCTGCCTATTCTCTTTGTTGTTCCCTTTGTACAGCTTATTATTCTGGTAAATGCAGCCACACTCGAAATAAAAAATCTACGTATCACCTTTGTCGATAGCGACATGTCGTATACCTCGCGTAATATTTACTACAAATTTGCACATTCACCATTTTTCAAAGTCCAGCCATCGGAAATTTCGATTAGCAAAGCCGAAGAAGACATGAAGAAAGGGGAAACTGATATTATTGTTACTTTCCCTCGACATTTTGAGAAGAAATTACAGCAGGAAGGCTATGCAGAGTTGCAAATTAGCATCAATGCCATCAACGGGGTAGTTGCTGGCATCTCGAGCGCCTACATTCAATCTATTTTGACCAAATTTATGAAAGATAACATGCATAATGTGGCCACTCTGGCAAAACCAGCAGAAATCAAAGTCACCTATCACCATTGGTTTAATCCAGAGTTGAACTACAAGAACTTTATGTTGCCTGCCATACTTGTACTGCTGGTTACCATCATTGGCATGCTTTTGTCAACTCTTAATTTTGTGAGAGAAAAAGAAATTGGAACCATTGAACAAATCAATGTAACCCCCATACATAAGTATCAGTTTATTGCGGGCAAATTTCTTCCCTTTTTAATACTTGCCCTGATAGAGCTTAGTATTGGATTAACAATAGGCAAGCTATTATACGATATCCCCATTGTTGGGAACCTGGGCAATTTGTATCTTTTTGCTACGCTTTATCTGATAGTAGCTATGAGCATAGGCCTGCTGGTAGCTGTATCATCGCGAACACAACAACAAGCCTTATTTGTATTATTTTTCATATTATTGGTCTGCATCATGCTCAGCGGTATATTTACTTCTGTTGAGACAATGCCACGTTGGGCACAGTTGCTCAACCATCTCAATCCAATTTACTATTTCATGCGGGTAATTCGAATGATACTCCTGAAAGGTTCTTCGTTTATGGATCTTATACCCGAATTTACGGCGCTAAGTATTTTCGCCATAGCACTTTTTCAGATTTTACTCCTGCGTTATCGAAAGAGTACCAACTGACGGCGTTACTCTCTGCACAGAAATTTTGCTAAAATCTGCATCAATTCATTTCTTTTGATGGGTTTGGGGAGGTATCCATCGAAAGGATGCTTCATAATCTCCAGTTGTTCGTTGCGATAAGCATGAGCAGTAATGGCAATCACAGGAATTTTATATCCTTGTTGTCGGATTCGTTTTAAGGTTTCAATCCCATTCAATCTGGGCATTTGAATATCCATCAGAATAAGATCAGGACTTTGGTCATCTTCAAGTAAAGCCATCAGCTCCTCACCGTCCTTTGCCCATAAAACTCTGGCACCCGTACTTTTAAGTACTTCGCTGATAAAATAAAAATTATCAGCTTCATCCTCTGCAACTACCAGCGTACATTTATGTAAATCGATTTTGACGACAGTATTACTGAAATTAGCAGCATTAGAATCTCCTCCATTTGCAGGAGTTGTGTAAGGGAAGGTAAAATAAAAAACAGTACCCTTGCCCACTTCCGATTCAAACCATATATTTCCACCCATGAGCTCGATCAGCTTTTTACTGATCGAAAGTCCTAACCCAGTTCCTCGATATAAGGTATTCGCATGAGAAGGATTTACTTTCCCAAAAGGACGAAATACCTTATCGGATTGAGTGGGATCGATGCCAATCCCTGTATCTTTAACAAAAAACTCCAACATTTTGTCCTTCACCTGAAAGCCAAAATGCACATATCCTTCTTCAGTGAATTTTATGGCATTGCCAAGCAAATTCGATAAAATCTGTTTGAGACGAACGTAATCGGAACGAATAGTAACCTGAGGAGCCGATTTCGACACAAAAGCCACTTCAACTTTTTCGGGCTTAGCAATCTGGAACTGTCGTTCCAATTCGAGCATCAGCTGATTTATGTTAACATCCGTGTAAATGAACTTAATTTGGTCGGATTCAATCATTGATAAATCGAGAATATCGTTGATAAGCACGTTGAGCGTATCGCAGTTTTTCTGGATGATATGCACATATTCTTTTCGTTTATCGGGCGGTATCAATTCCTCGGCAATGAGGGTAGAAAAACCCAGGATGGCATTCATAGGAGTACGAATTTCGTGGCTCATATTGGCAAGAAAAGCCGATTTAAGCTTATCCGATTCCTCCGCTTTTTTGAGCGCCTGCTGAAGTTCTCGGGTACGGCTCTCCACGAGTTGCTCGAGATGATGCCGGTGCATTTCCAGTTCATTATTCTGGGCAATAATTTCTTCCTGGCTTTCCTCGAGCTGTTTGTTGGCCAATAGTAATTCCTCGGTACGCTGTGCCACCAATTGTTCAAGCTCTTTTTTAATTTTTCGCAAATTTTTAACCCGTAATCTAAAAATTCCAAGTACCAGAGCAATTACGAAGGTTATCAGTCCGATGTAAAAAATAGTAGTTTTCCACCAGGGTGGACGAACTATAAGAACAAGTCGTGTTGGGGTTGTACTCCATACCCCATCGTTGTTGCATCCATATACCTCGAAGGTAAAAGTCCCCGGCGGAAGGTTGGTATAGACAGCAGGCGTACGTTGCGATACAATATGCCATTCCTTTTCAAATCCCTTAAGCCTATAACGATATTTATTATGCGCTGGAGCGATATAGCTAAGCGAGGAAAATTCGAGGATAATATAATTCTGTTCGGGCTGTAGCACAATGGTATCCTTACAACAAGGTGTCTTTGCAATAGGCAACCGATTTTTATAATTCAAGATTTTTGTAATAAAAACACGAGGCGGTATAGGATTATCAACAATACTGTCGGGATAAAACCATGTATAACCATTCACACCGCCAAAATAAAGCATGCCTTTTGCGTCTTTATACACCGAACGGACATTAAAATTATCGCCCTGCAAACCATCGTGGGCGTGAAATAGTTTAAAAACAGGAGTATCGGGCAATAATGTAGCCTTTTGAAACTTAACAATACCCCGACTGGTAGATAGCCAAAGATTTCCGTGGTTATCTTCCACAATGGCTTTTATATTTTTATATTGGGGACCGAAATCATAGTATTTAACAAGCGTATCCGATGACGGCATTACGGAAAGTCCACTTTCGCTGCCAAACCAGGTGTTTCCCCTTGAATCATTAAAAATACATACCAGATCACCGCCTCCTTTTTTGACATGAGTAAAATGTTGAAAAATACCAGTAGATGGGTCGAACAAATCGGCTGAAAAATAGGTTGACAACCATAATTTTCCGCCTGTTGCTGGCACTATATGGCATACAGAATTTGAATAAATCCCCATTGGTTTTTTCGGACGGTAAAGGTAGTTGACAAAGCGATTGTTTTGTTCGTCGTAAACACTCAACCCTCCGCGAATGGTTCCAATCCAGAGTCGGTGTGAACGATCTTCGGTAATGGCAAAAACATGGTTACTGGGCAAAGAATAGGGGTTAGCCGTATCGTGACGAAAAACGGTAAAAGTTTCGGTTTGGTAATTGTACAAATTCAGTCCACCTGCCCAGGTACCCACCCATAGCCTTTTACGGGAATCGATGTATAGCGCATACACGGCATTTGCCCCTAACGTACCATAGCCATTTGTTTTAAAGACTTTCAATTTTCCGGTACGCTTTTCCAATCGGTTTAAACCGTTTTCGGTACCAATCCAGAAGTATTTATCATCCTCTGCAAAAGCATTTACGCTATTGTTGCTTAAACGTCCGGTAAAAGCCGGGAAAACTATCGAATTAAATTTTTTGAACCGAGGGGAATAAAAATTTAGCCCTCCGGCATAGGTACCAATCCACATGTCTCCGTCCCTATCCTGGTATACACACTCGATAGAATTGTCGCTAATGGAAGAAACGTTGAAAGGTTCATTGCTGTAATACTCAATTTGTGCATTATCGAATGGTTTCAAGATACGATACAGGCCTTTTCCCGCACCATGTCCCACCCAAAGCTTTCCGTCATTTGCCCAAAATATATCCATTACACTACCTGGCATATACCGACTAAATTTTGGCACATCCTTCATGCTTTCATCCGCAGTACAGTAATCGAGCCCCCCTTGTGAACTTCCCACCCAAATGTTTCCCTCGCTATCGGCTTCAATATCCTGAACATAATTTGCACTAATACCTCCTTTCTTTCCTGCTGTAATTACCACATTACGCATACGGGTATAATCGAGGATATTCAATCCCGAGTCAGTACCTGCCCACAGTCGTCCCCTTTTATCCTTGTAAAAACACATAAACGTTCCACCACGCAGCCCAACTGAACTGTAGGGTTGGGCCGAAAAATCAACATACCGATTTTTCGCAAAATGGGCATAGTACAATCCGTTGAAAGTTCCCACCCAATACCATCCTCCAGTATCTTTCAAGAGCGTAAGTACTATTTTTCCTCTAAAATAATCGCAATGTGAAAATGAATCGGCCGTTAAATCATAAAAATCGATCCCTGCCGAAGTACATATAATGAGCCTTTTACTATCGTATTGCTGAATAACATTGATAGTGTTATGGCTGATACTATTCGAATTTATACCGGTGCTATAAAAGTTTAAAAATTCACTTCCATCGAATCGATTGAGGCCATCCTTAGTACCTATCCAGATAAATCCATTATTATCCTGAAAAAGGCAACGTATATTATTGCTCGATAGCCCTTCGTTAATGGTGTAACTTTCGAAACGGATCTGGGCTTTCCCCTCTAAGCATATGCATAGTATGCTGAAGAATAAAAATATTGAATGCCAGCGAAGAATATGCATACGATATTTTTTTCTAAATATAAGAAAAACGTTAGAAAAACATCAAGAAAAACGTCAATTCTTTTCAATATTGGTAGCGATAACGAATGAATAACTTTTGTATTACATCCATAAAAAAAGACGCCATGCCTGGCGTCTCAAATTAAAAATCACCCCTTACCCTTTCTCTTCTTTTGAGAAGGAAACCTGCTGGTAGGGAAAGAAAATTTTGTTATTGTTTTATAATTTCGATGGCCACACCACCTCCAGCAGCCAGTTTCAGGGGTATTTCGTCGGTATTCCTTACAGGAATGCTGTAAATTTTAATATCGTAAGGATTGTTCTTCCAGTCGGCTGCATCGCCATCGGCAAAAATGTGAGCTGTGTACTGTATGTTGGGTTCAAGGAAATCGAGTTTTAATGACATTTCTCGACCTTTTTCGTTGGTAATAGCCCCCACATACCAGTTGTCAGTATTTCTATCCTTTCTAACCATCACAACATATTCGCCAATTTTAGCCTGTGGTACAATTGTTTTTTCCCAATCGCAGGGTACACGTTTGATGAATTCGAAAGCAGGCTTACCCTCATAATTTTCGGGCATATCCGAAGCCATTTGCAAAGGGCTATATATCACCACAAACAGGGCAAGTTGTTTGGCCAGGGTGGTTTGAACACGGGTGTTTGGATTTGCCGGGTTACTAAAATTGAAGGTACCAGGGGTAAAGTCGAAAGGGCCAGCGAGCATACGGGTAAAAGGTAGGATGGTGGTATGCGAAGGTGGATTACCGCCATCGGGCGACCATGCATCGTATTCCTGACCACGAGCGCCCTCCTGCGTCATCAGATTGGGATACGTTCGGCATATACCGGTAGGCTTTATAGGCTCATGATTATCAATGGTGATATGATATTTAGCGGCCAACTCAACGACTTTGCGGTAGTGACGTACTCCAAACTGGCTATCGTGCCACTCTTTGCCATCGAGGTATTTGTTTACGTAGCCCGTTTTTACGTATCGGATGCCCAGCCGGTTATATAGCTGAAATGCCTCCTCCATTTGTTTTTCGTAATTCGACACCGCCCCTCCTGTCTCGTGATGACCAATAAGCTGTACGTTTTTTGA
Organism: Bacteroidota bacterium; assembly: GCA_029550865.1. Taxonomy (GTDB): domain Bacteria; phylum Bacteroidota; class Bacteroidia; order Bacteroidales; family DTGW01; genus JAKPGM01. The sequence goes on from JAKPGM010000062.1 coordinate 13,077, forward strand.
CTGAGCATACCGGGCTAAATATTCAAGGTCAAAATCGGGATAAGGTTGGGTAAAGCTAAATTTACTACCATCTACGTACCACTGTCCATCCCAGCCATAATTCCAGCCTTCGACCAAAACCCCATTAAAGCCATTTTTAGCTGCAAAGTCGATATAACGAACAGTATTCGCGGTAGTTGCCCCATGGTTGGGCCCCTGCGACCAGGTGTACGTTCCCATGTGCATTCCCCACCATATACCAATATATTTTGCCGGCTTTATCCATGAAATATCTTTTATTACGCAGGGTTCGTTAAGATTTAACATGAGGGTTGAAGTAACCAGTTCGCCTGGCGTATTTCCAATGATGAAAATTCGCCAGGGTGTATTCATGGGCGCCTTTGCATACACTTTCACACCATTTGACCAGGGAATCAGGCAGGAAACAAAACCATTACCCTGCTGCTTTTGTAAGGTCATAGAGGCATAATCGGTAAGGTTTGCCTCGTGAATTGCCAGATATAGGCCATTACTCAATTCAAAAGTAATTGGCGTATTCGCAGTATCGATCTGACTCATCGGGGTGAGTCGGTAAATACTTTCGTAATAGCTATTATCGCGATGTACCGGAATCCACCAGGCTTTCTCGTCTTGTTTAAAATTAAATTCCGTAAGTTCGTCCATAATAATCAGGCTATCGATACCAGGCTGAGCCGGAATATGATAGCGCATTCCTACCCCATCGTTAAACGCTCGAAAAATGAGCTGTAACATCCTGTTCGATCGATCTTTCAAATCAAGCTTCAGCTCATTGTAATGATTACGAACCCAACGTTGCTCGCCCCAGGGTTGCTCCCAGGTACTATCATAAGAAGAAGTAGTGGACTTTACAACGATAAAATTATCGGTAAAATTGGGGATGTTGCGAAATTTTAGCCCTATTGAGGAAGGCGCAATAACCGAATGCTCATTTTTCATGATTTGATAAAATACTTTCCCCTTCACCAATTGCACGGTAACACGGATCGATTGATCAGGCGAAGTAACTGCAAGATTATCAATTTTTTGTGAAAATAAAGGGGTATTGACAAAAGACAATATGATCCCCATAGCACAACAAAACAATGCTTTCATATATAAAAATTTAGAGATTAAAGTTTTATTTAACTACCTCATAATTAGTACGCATACAATTTAAATTCAAAAGGCTTAAATGATATTTGATCGGGAAGATTCTCCGTGTCACCGGTAATCAGGTTTTTAACCGAACGAGGCACATCTGCAGAAAGGGTATAGCTTACCTGGGCATTTCGACAGTTGACAAAAACAAGCAAGCTTGAATCTTTAGCATTAGCTGGGTCGGTTAGTTTAAAAGCCACCACCTTAGTATCGGCCGTGAGTGGAACCATTGTTTTCTCAGAAACTCTCATGTTTTGCCGTATGCGCATAATCTGCCGATACTGGTTTTTGATAGCATAGTTCATATCCCAATTGAGCGGATATACCGAGAAAAAAGGAATGGTATTGGGCACAGCCAGTTCTTGTCCTGCATAGATAAGGGGCACCTTGCTCATAAAAGCAGTAATAACAAAGGCAGCAAGAGAGCCTTCCTTACCTCCATACTGGGAAACTGGCGATGCCGTCCAGGCATATTCATCGTGATTGGTTATATAACGAAGCTTATGCTTACCGGCAGGAATGGAACTATATTCGGCATTATGGGTTGAAAAAATACCCGAAGCAGCCTCGTTTTTTCCAAAAATATTAAGCAGCTTGCCATAATAGTCCCAGGCGTAGGTTAGCTGAAAACCTGCGGTAAAGTGATCGGTACGAGAACCTTCGGCAAGTAGGATAAGCTTTTTTCCCATCTTGTTAAGCGAGTCGATGGCCTGACGCCAGAAGCTGTAAGGAACGAAATCTGCAGCATCACAGCGAAAACCATCGATATTGGCCTGAGTAATCCAGAATTTCATGGCCTTAATCATCTCAAGACGCATCTGGGCATTGTTATAGTTAAGATCGGCTACATCGGCCCAGTTTGTACCCGGTGGACTGATGATATTGCCATTCGCATCCTGCGTATACCAGTCGGTATTGCTTATCCAGGGATTGTCCCAGGCGGTATGATTGGCCACCCAGTCGAGCACCACGGCAATATTTTTTTTATGAGCCGCTTTGACCAGACTTTTCAAATCGTTAAGCGTACCAAATTCGGGATTTACGTCGGTGTAATCCTTAACGCTATAAGGTGACCCCAATTCCCCTACCCTATTGATTTCACCAATGGGATAAATAGGCATCAGCCAAATTACATTGACACCCAGCGCCTGTATTGAATCAAGCTGATTTTCCACCTCCTTCAGATTGCATCCAGGTCCAAAACTCCGCAGGTTAATTTCGTAAAACACTAATTTCTCGACTGCTGGTACCTGAAAAGTATCCTTTTCAACCACCAGCGTATCGGTTTTAGGCTTTTCGTTTACGGGATCTTGCTTGTCCTCACAGGCAACAATGCCAATCAATAACATGGTCAGAAGCCATCCCCATATTCGCATGTAACGTGTCATATTTACCATAATATTATGATTATTCAAGTGATTCAATCAACTGCTTTGCTTCATCTACTCTAAGTGCCACCAGATAGTAAAATACCTGATTCAACTGTTTCTGCGCTGTAGCGTCTGTAGCTAAATTTTTCCGCAGCAGAAATAGACGATGTATCAATTCCAGTTCATTTTTAGAGTAGGCAACGCCCGTAAAAGCCTGTAATTGTTCAAGGAAAGTAAATCCAAATTCAAGGGTCGGCTCAATCATGGTACCTTCACCAAAATCGTTCCAGGTAATCAATTGCAAGTACTTAGCTCCCTGAGCATTTGCTTGATTGAGCATGTCCTGAAAAAGTTTGCCATTGTTGTAATCGTAGGTAAAACCCAAACCATTCCCCCATCCTCCCTCTTTGTAATAATCCTTAAAACCAGGATAAGCACCTGCCATCCAGTACTTGAAAGTTTTCAACCGGGTATATTTATCGGCAATAGCGCTTGCATCCACCCAAAGATATTCACCCGCAGCCACGTTGCCCACTTCTGCATACTTACCGTTCAATACAAGGAACAGCGGGGGTTGAGAAAAGGCATTCCAAATTTCCTTCCATTGAACTGAAGCGTGAAAATATTCAGGTCCAAAAAGCAATAACAGCGGTTTTTCATCTATCCGAATATAATTGGCAGCATTAAAAAATTTTGTTCAACATAACCCATATCCTGTTGAGCCAGATAAATGCCATCCTCCTCGGGGTTTGCGTCTACTGCAGCTTTTACAGTTCGGTCTTCGTAAACAATAGCAAAAGATAATCCCACCTTATCGGTAAATTGTATAACGGCTTCGGTATTTTTCAAAATGGTTGGGTAATCGTATAGCTGATTAGCCCCGTACCAGTCGAAAAGTACCCCATCAATACCGACATATTTCATCAACAGCAGGTGATACTCAATCACATCCCTATCGGAAGTAGCATAAGGTCCGATAAGAGGATAAAACCACGAAGCAATCTGTCGGCGCCCCGAAGAATCAATAATGTCGGGGTTGCAGTTGGCCATTCGCCAATGTATGCCCCACTTTCCATCGGACGAAGACTCAGGCGTATCGAACCAGGGCATGTAATGCACAAAAATTTTGGTACTGTTTGACTTTGCCACCGCTACCGGTTTCAATACCTGAACTGAGCTTGCCGGTTGCGGGGTATCATTTTTTTTACAGGCGGCCAAAAGCATTAAGGCAAGCATGCCTGAACACAACAGAAAAATAACCCTTCTACTCATTTCCACGTATTTTAATACACACTCGTCTAATCCATCAATTGAAAAAAATGCCGGACAGACAGCTGTTGTCCGACATTTTTCCTTGTCCAACTACTAACTACTAACCAAAAACCAGTATGAGAAGAACGCTGCCATCACGGGACATGATTTAGTATCCAGGGTTCTGAACCAGTTTAGGATTGGCCTGAAGTGCTTTTGCAGGAATTGGGAATATTTCCATGTTTTTATCGCTGCCAGGCATTTCCCAGCCGGGTAAACCATATTTGCCAAAACGTATTTGATCGATGCGCCGATGTTCCTCCCACATAAACTCGTACAACAGTTCGTTATACAGAAAATCCAGGTCGATGGTTGCAGGGGTGGTTAAACCAGCCCGTGCCCGAACCTGAGCCACCAGGGGTTGTGCCAGTGCACCCTGATTGGTTCGTAAGAGTGCTTCGGCCTTCATCAACAAAACTTCGGCATAACGCATAATTACCCAATCGTTGCTACGTTCCCACTGATCGGTAGGGGTAATCTCATATTTTACCATCCGTACCCCTTCGTTTTGTTGAGCATTCTCGAAATTCGATATTTCCTCGGTATAAATGAGGGGATTACCATTGTCCATCAAGACAGTCTGTCCTGTCTTACGGTCTTTTTGCTCGCCAATAAGCAATGCCCGACGACGTACATCGGTGCTGTCGAATTTCGAATATATACCCGGTTCGGCGCATATACCATTTACACAGGCGGCACTAAATCCAAAGACGAGCGGGGATTTATAATGCAAGGTAAGCGACTGATGATAATTGCCGATGGTAACCTTCTCGTCGTAGGGGATGACAAAAATGTTTTCCTTGCTTACTTCGTTATTTTTCAAAAAATTGGTGAAATAGTCAGGTTCAAGGACATAGCCTTTTACCTTATCGCAGGCATCAATACATTTCTGCCATTCGGGTTCGCCCTTGTAAACTTCGGCATTAAGGTATAAACGAGCCAATAAGGTATAGGCAACGTTTTTCGTAAACTTTCCATACCCTGTTTCAGGCAAAAGGTCAACAATGTCGAGTAGCTCACTTTCTACAAACTTATATACATCGGCACGTGGCGTGTTGGTTTTAAGCGATGTGTCGGTATAGTCGGTTTGAAGCGGAACGTTACCAAAGAAGTCCATGAGTCGGTAATAGTAAAAGGCACGTAAACCGCGCAGCTCGGCCTTAACTTTAGCCTTCGCTGCATCGGACAACTGCGAATTATCGACCATATAAATGATTCCATTAACGGCAGCCACACCAGAGTAGAGATATTCCCATGTTTTCAGTACCACGTCGTTGCTGGGTTTAACTTTATGACGCTGTATCTCCTGATAAACCCCCTTATCGTACCAGTCGGTACCACGGGTGGGTATGGTAGCTTCGTCGGATGCCACTTCGTTGAGGAACCAAACGAATTCTGTGGGAAAATGGGGACCTTCCTCATTGCGGTAGCCACGTAGCGTAGCATAGGCACGTCCTACAATGGTTTCAATCTCAGCCTCGGTCTGACCATACTGGTCGGGCGTGAGCTTATCGTAGATAGTTTCATCCAGATCGGTACAGCCACTTCCGGCAAATAGCAAGGCAAGTGTAATTATGGGCAAAGATAATACCTGCACCCAGGTGCGATTCCACTGACCTGAGGTACAACCTCTTCTGGTGCCGATCGATTTTATATTGTTTTTGTTTTGCATATCAGTAAAATTTTTATGTTTTAAATTTCAGATTTACTCAACCCATTAAAAGGTAACACTTAGACCCACCGAATAGGTACGGGGTTTGGGGTATGCGTTAAACACTTCAATACCAGGAAAATCAAGACCATCGAGATTAATTTCTGGGTCGAGACCCGAATATTTGGTTATCACAAACAGATTTTCGGCATTGACATATACACGAGCCCGTTTCACCCAGCTATTCACTTTCAGTGGTAAGGTATATCCAAGTGTAACATTTTGCAGTCGCACAAACGAACCATCTTCAATCCAGTAGCTCGAATAGTCGGCTGGCGCTTTTAATTTATCGGTTAAAGCTGCATCGGGGACGTTGTAGGTTGGCAGGCGAGCATCATCCATAGCACTCATGTACGATGCATTTAAGAGGTCCTGGCCGAAAATACCATAAAACGAAAATCCTAAATCGAATTGCTTATAGGTAAATGACATGCTTAAACCAGCAGTATAATCGGGCTGTACATCGCCAATGACGGTTTTATCCTTATCTGTAATTTTTCCATCGCCGTCAAAATCGTGATATACATATTTGCCCGACGAGCTTATGCTATCGCACACCAGTCCGTAGAATGTACCAGCGACATAGCCTTCCTTAATGAGTTGAGCCTGTACCCCCGACATACCACGTATTCCAGTTAGCAATCCCGCAGGAACAGCATCGGTGGTATATAGCTGGTTCGACAATTTATCAATCTTCTGCGTGTTAGTTGCAAAGTTGACATCCACATTCCAGCTAAAATCTTTCCGTTGAATAATAGCTGCATTGACCGTTATTTCCAACCCATTGTTCGAAAGGTTACCCACGTTGGCCAGCATTTTGCCATACAGGTAGGGGGGTTGAGGAACAGCATAGGTAAACAACAAGTCGGAAGTATATTTACGATAATAATCGAGGGTGATATTGATACGGTTATATAACGAAACGTCTAAACCAATATTGGTTTGAGCCGTTTGCTCCCACTTAAGATCGGGGTTAGCATTTTGAATAATACCGTATGCCGTGAGCCATTTACCTGTAGTACCGTCGAAAGAGAAATAGGTATACCCCTGCGGATCCTCCGACGATTGTCCCAAAAGCATGATAGACTTGTAGCTGGGGATACCTTCCTGGTTACCCGTCACACCATAACCCACACGCAATTTAAGATTTGTCAATACATTGCGAAGGGGCTCCATGAATTTTTCGGCAGAAATGCGCCACGAGGCCGAAGCCGAAGGGAAAACACCCCATTTATTGTTTTTGCCAAACTTCGACGAGCCATCCCTACGTAGGGTAGCCGTTAGGTAATATTTGCTTTGATAATTATAATTGAAACGTCCAAAGAATGAAATCAGCTTTGCGTCGCCCTTGTAGGAATATACATCGCCCTGACGATAGTCGAGACCGGCTGCCAGGTTATTGTACAGGAACAAATCGGTTGAAAAGCCACGACGAACTGCGCCAAAACCCTGATACATGTTATAAAGGTAAGAGTATCCTCCCATCAAGCCAATAGTATGATCGCCAAAAGTATTATCGTAGGTCAGATAACTTTCGAGTTGCTGATTCGAGTATTCGTCGGTAGCTTTTTGTCCCCTTCCCTTTACAGAAGCCCCCTCGATGCGGTCGAGCGAATTGACATAGAAGCTATAATCGTGTTTGCCAAGATTGTAAGATACATTTGTTACCCAATGCATACCCTGGAATAGCTCAAGATCTGCCTTGATATATCCCAGAAAACGATTACGTGTCTCTTCCTGCGAACGATTTTTAATGTAGGCAACAGGATTTTCGTAGTTCAATCCCTCTATTTCGGTAAAACTTCCGTCGGGGTTATAAACCGGGATTGTGGGGTTGAGATTAAGGGTACGTTGAAAAACGAAAGCATCGGTAGGACGGTATTTATCGAAATTACTACTAAGGCTGAAATCGAGGTTCAACTTATCGTTGAGTGCCTTGTGGTTGATGGTAATGCTACCCCCCAGGCGTTTCAGATAATTTTCGATAACAATCCCCTGATTATCAAGGTAATTAAGCGAAGCATGATACGAGAGGTTATTGGCCGAACCATCCATTGACAGATTGTGGTACTGAGTATAGGCCGTACGCTGAATAGCCTTTTGCCAATCGGTATTGGCACCATAATCAACAGCACCCACAACATGGTTGTTTCGAACGTATTCGCGCCACTGGTTAGCCGAGAGCATATCGTAATTTTTGGCCGACTGGGATACAGCAGCATAGGTACTATATTCCGTTTTTGCCTGACCAGCCTTAGCCTTTTTGGTAGTTACGATAATTACCCCATTCGCACCGCGCGAACCATAAATGGCTGCAGCTGAGGCATCTTTCAATACATCGATAGATTCGATATCGCTGGGCGAAATAGTATTGATATCGGCACCCGGTACTCCATCGATCACGTAAAGTGGACTATTACCCGCTGTGAGCGAAGTTCCTCCACGCAACCTTACCGAAGCCCCCACCGAGGGGTCACCACTGGTGCGCATTACCGTAACACCAGCCATTTTACCCTGAATCAACTGTTCGGAAGTTGTAATGACCCCCTTAGTAAATTTGTCGGACGATACCGAACTGATGGAACCCGTGAGGTCCTTTTTGCGCATGGTACCATATCCAATGCCCACAACGACCACCTCATCGAGATTGATTTTTTCCTCGGTCATTACGACTCGCATCGAGGCATCGGCAGTCAGTTCAAGCGTTTTATAGCCAAGATAGGAAAATTTTATTGTGCTATTTGCAGGGCAATCAATTGCAAAGTTACCATTACCATCGGTAAGGGTAGCCTTATTGGTACCACTTACTACCACTGTAACTCCAGCCAGTGGCAAACCCGTGGTATCGACCACTGTACCTCGAGCGGTAATATTACCGCCCTGGCTCCATCCTTGTACACATACAAAAGTTAGCAATAGCAAGCCGATAAAATATTTCGACAGGCTATATATTTTTATATTTTTCATGCTCATTGTGTTCGATTTTTAATGAATTAATAAAACACTTACTGAACCAGGTTAATATCGGAATCAACAATTACATTGTTTTTGTTGTCCTTAACCAGAAGATGAATTTTGCTAACGGTTTGAACCGACTTCAGCCAGGTGGCAAGGTCGATAAATGCCTCAAACTTTGCAGTAGTTCCTTTGAAGCTCCCGGTTAAATCGGAAACCCCGGCTGCAGTAATGGTATAGGTCAATCCTGTAACGCCAGCTTCATTATTTTCTCGCGATAGATAAATGATATCCTTTTTACTGAATTTCTGTGGGAAAATGGTAAAAACTGGTGGGATCACTTCTGGTTCCTCGGGTGCGGCAATGTAAAAATCGGCACAATTGGCATCCTTACCCATCAAACTCCAGTCGAGATTGGCAAATACGGCATGGATACTATTAATCTTAGTATTGCCACTATTGAAATAATCTTTGGGGATGAAGTCGATTCGCCATATTCCTCCACCCAGATCGGTCAATGCAGTTTTTGCAGCATTTGTAGGATTATTTTCTACGACAACAGCCCAATTGTTTATTCCAGCATGAATATGGACGTTGGTAGCAGTAGCCAGTTTACCTTGCACTGCAGAGGTTTCACAATCGGACCAGGTATTATTGGTATTGACCAATATCGAAAGCGGACGATCGGCTTTCCATTCTTTAGGAAAATAATCGATGCGTGCCGAACCTTTAATAACGGCATCGCTGGGAACAAAAATGGTATTTCCTTTATCGGGTGCAAATGCATCGGTTTGCTTGGTACCATTTTTATTTTTCAGTAAACCATAAAAAGCCGTAATCTGGTCGGCAGGAACACCGTAGTACTGCGTTGGAACAATAACAAACTTCCAGATATTACCTTCCACATGAATCAATTTGGCAAAGTCGGAAGAGTTATTCCAGTTACCTGCATCGGGTTCGGTAGGATACCAACTCCACATGTATACATCCTCCGTTGTCCCCTCGAGGTCGGTACCGGTAAGATCAAAATAAAAAGCTACGGTATCATCGGGACGGAAAAATGCCGGCTGTGTCCATATTTCGGCAATAGGTTTCTGCGCATATAGGGCAGAACCCAATATTAGTAGGGTATATAATATGAATCGTTTCATTGCTTCCATGTTTTATGTTATTTTGACTGCGGTCTTAATCTATAGGTGTATGAAAGGTAGGGATTACCTTCGGTGTAACGTACCAGCCGAAATTCCAATACCACATCTTTCCCTGGAACGGTTGTCAATTCCAATTCGTCGAGCAATTGTGTTTTGGCTTCATCGGCAAATAGTAGAATTTTAGAAGGTTTTCCATCGGCTCGGGCATAAGGTGTATCCATATCCCAGTAGCCACTGGTGGCAAATAAAGCAGGTGCATTGCCCGTTACTTCAAAAGTTGTGGGCTTAATCTCGCCCGACAACGAATCGGCATTTAGGGCAATAACAAAAGAAGTAAAATTAAATTCTTTTGTCAGCGTAATTTCGTCGGGCTTTGTCTTATTGGCCTTGGCCAACTCATCCGACATCTTGATAGCCTGAAGCTTCCAGGTACCATGAATTAACTCATAGCGCGTAATTGGAGGAACGTAACTCCCATCTTCCTGTTCCTCACAGCTATACGCAAGTAGCACGAAGGCTAGTAGTGGTAAACGCTGTAGTAGTTTTTTCATATCACATTTTTTTAAAAGATTATTGTTGAAAAATCAGTTTCGCATGCTCAAAGTAAATACATCACCCAGGCGTTATACCACATGTTAAGATGAAATATAGACGATTTTTCTCTATACAATATTTAAATATCTCAATATCAAACATATAAAAACAAATTGCTTCAAAAAAATATAAATCTTTTCAAGGTAGTTGGAGAAGGAGCGAGGCAGCTATAATAGGAATACATTTGTTTAAAAATTGTATATTTTACCCATAATTTACCTTTACCATGAGAACAATCAACACAATCATTATTTTACTGCTTATTGGCATACCCCTGTATTTTCTATTCAATAAAAATGCAGATTATCAGTCAATTATGATAGGGGCTTTTGTTTATGTTATTCTCATAGTATTTGGAGTATATGCCCGCTATTTTATCAAACCTCCAAAATCGGAATAAGGCATTTACCATGATATTAATCAGATGGCATAGCTTGCTTGTCAATAAAATCAACAGGTTGCAATTTTAAATAACGGCTTTTTATTTACAAGGATATAGCCACCAATGTAAATGGTAGCGAGGGATTACATCAAGAAAAGGCCAAGGTAAACGCATAAATTGTAAAATTTCCCGTCACTAATGTTTTTGTGTAAATAAAACCGTTACTTCGGATAAAATAAAACCCTGAAGCTTATGCATGTAAAACGTATGAAATAAATTACCGACTAAGCATATAAAATGGAAAGAAAAACAAGGTAGGATAAAATTTGAGTGGGCGATGTAGGAGTCGAACCTACGACCCCCTGCTTGTAAGGCAGGTGCTCTGAACCAACTGAGCTAATCGCCCCTGCGATGCAAAAGCGGTGCAAAGATAAGGGAGTATTTTGTTTTTACAAACTTTTTTTAAAATAATTTTTTATCCGATTCGAAATATAAAATGTTTCTAAAATGGGATATCGTAATTTGCAGATAGAAAACATGATACCGTATTGAAAGCACATCAGCAATTCTTTTGGTAGTATATGGTATATGCTTTGTTTTAGGCTAAGAGCTTTTTCTATGTCGGCAATTGTTAAGAAAACAGGCTGGCTCATTGCCGATTTTGCTCTGTTGATAGTGGCTTTCCCCGCAAAGTGCCAGCCTGTATGGGTTAGAGATGAACTATTTTTTAATTATTTTTCTTATTTCATACAATTCTTTATTCCCCAGTTTTATTAAATACAAGCCCGAAGGAAAACCTCTTGTGGGCACAACCGTTTTTTCAACGAATTGTCCTTTGTATACTACTTGTCCTGTAGCATTTAATATCTCAAAGTTGGTCATTTCGGTACTTCCTGCTATTTCTATGACCAATTCATTGGAAACAGGGTTAGGATAAATATTTATGTTTTCTTTATCCAACGAACTTATTCCAACTGACGTAATTGGTGTA
>JAKPGM010000065.1 GCA_029550865.1 Bacteroidota bacterium
TGGCCGTGGCGTTTATTGTGGCCTGTACTTTACGGAATAGCTGTAGCTTTTCTACTCAAGGCTTTCCTCCTGCCAACGCTTTGAAACGACAAGCGCCCCTGCGGCCATACTTGCCGTTTTGACCATTCACTGCTCCACACCTCCGCGCATTTGTGCAACCCACCGCACAACGCTTGGATTTTGGGTAGTGCTAAATTTTATGGCTGCTAAAACTCCTTCTCCCCAGGTCTATCTACTTTTTAATTTCAAACCCTGCCGCTGTCCTTTTAATCCTCACCCCCGTCCCCTCTCCTTTGCAAGGAGAGGGGTGGCCGTCAGGGCGGGGTGAGGATTAACCTGCAACCCATTCTTCGTCTCAGCAAATATTTTCTTTCCCCTACTTTCTTGTCTTGATACAAGAAAGTAGCAAAGAAAATCAAGCACAAATGATCCCCCACCCGCTCTGGTCAAAACGGAGTATGCCAGGCAGGGTAAGCTAAATCGTTGGCCGTGGCGTTTATTGTGGCCTGTACTTTACGGAATAGCTGCAGCGTTTCCACTTAAGGTTTTCCTCCTGCCAACGCTTTGAAACGACAAGCGCCACTGCGGCCATACTTGCCGTTTTGACCATTCACTGCTCCACACCTCCGCGCATTTGTGCTACCCACCGCACAACGCTTAGATGTTGGGTTGTGCTAATTTTTAAGGCTGTTAAAATTTCTTCTCCCAAGGCCTACCTACTTTTAATTTCAACCCCTGCCGCTGTCCTTTTTATCCTCACCCCCAGCCCCTCTCCTTTCCAAGGAGAGGGGTGGCCGACAAGGCCGGGGTGAGGTTATATGATGAACGATGTGTGTTTTTACGGAGTGAAGTGCCTTCATCATTCTTTAAAATATTCCCACGCAAAGACTACAAAGTAGACGCAAAAAGTTCACAGAAATTTTTCTTGGCGTTCTTGGCTAAACTTTGCACACTTTGCGTTTTGAATATATGGTCAATTTACTATATTTTGTACTGGTGATTAATCGGAATATAAAGGTTTCTTCCGAAAATATATTTAGATTTTTGTAATGGTCGAATGGAACACTCACATGTTATAAGTATCCTACACATGGCAAGTACGAAAATGTTAAATATTTTCATACACGTTTATGAATGCTGCCATATCTGCTCGTTTTGTAAAATATTTTCAGAATTTTTATAACCAATCGAGTTGAATAAATAAGTAAATTTTTTCATCGAAATACAACCAATTCATATTCATTTCGTAAATTTATCCCAAAATAAACTTATTACCTATGCAAAAGGTTCTAACAAAATGTTTGGCTTACCTTGCGGTAGCTTTCATTCTTTTTGGAAACAGTTGTAGCATCGATGAAGGTGGGCCAACCGGGCCAACGGGATCCAAGTCGGTTACCGAGGGTATCGAGGCACGTGTCGACAGTGCTGTATGGAAGGCTTTCAATTATTCAGCTTTTTTATGCGGCAAGCAGCTTACCATTCTGGGGCTTGACTCTACCAACGGAAAGCTAACCATCACCCTTAACGACACCGTTGCTGGCAAAACATACGATCTGAATACCGTCAGTGCACACTGGGCTACCTACCAACCAAATAATTCAAACGATATTTATACCACCTTCTCCCACCCCCTGGCAGGTGGTATGGTATTTCTTTCGTTATTCAACAAAGATTCCCTGATTGTTTCGGGTTCTTTTATCTTCTATGCCTATAACCCCCGTACGAAAAGAACCATTACTATTTCCGAAGGTGATTTTGCAAATATTAGCTATACGAAAGAAACCTATCCGACCTCAGGAATTCGTGCATACATCGATGGAAAATTATGGAACGCTACTACCTCACAAGGAACCATTAACGATGATGGCATAACTCTTCAAGGCACCAATGCTGGTGGAGAACAGCTTTTCTTTAAAATTTGCAATCGTCTGAAGGACACCTATGCCTTGAACAGCCAATCGTGCCACATGGTTCGATACATAGTTAGCTCTACTGACACGGTTCCGTTTTTTAGCAATAGTTCGCCCTATGTCGATGGAAAATTCGTCATTTCAGATATTTCGACCGATTCTGTAGCACAGGGAAGCTTCATCCTGTCGGTTTACCGACCCAACGACAAAAAAACAGTTCAAATTACACAAGGGATATTTAGCGGAATTAAATTGCGTTAAAGCAATTCAACAATTTTGCCTTTCCGGTTGTTTCTTGAAAAAAAAAAAATGAATTTCACAACTGTCCGATTGTGGGTACGTGCTACATGGTTGGCCTACCTTACCGTTTTTTACAATCTTATCGAGGGGTTAGTATCGGTATATTTTGGCTGGAAAGACGAATCATTGTCGCTATTTGGATTTGGAATCGATAGTTTCATTGAAAGTCTGTCGGCAAGCGGGATTATTGTTATGTTGCATCGAATAAGAAATAACGAAGAAAGCGCTCATCCTCGTTACGAAAGGTTAGCCCTAAGAATTACTGCAATAAGTTTCTGGATACTTGGAATAGGGTTGTTATATGGCATTGTCAATAACATTCTCCATAAAGAAGAACCCGTAACTACCATTCCTGGAATCGTTATTACGCTTTTGAGCATTGTTTTTATGATGTTTCTCTACACTGCTAAAATACGGGTAGGTAAAAAACTCAATTCAGCACCCATAATCGCCGATGCACGCTGTGGCTTGGTTTGCGTGTACCTTTCGGTGGTAGTACTGGCAGCCAGTCTACTTTATCATTTTTTCCATATTCCCTATATCGATGCCTTTGGCGCGGCAGGAGTAGCCTATTTTTCGTTTAAAGAAGGAATAGAGGCATACCAAAAATCCAATCATCCCGAAGCATGTAACGATTGCTGCAAATGAAGAAAGCCCGGACATCATGCCCGGGCCGACCCTTTCAAGAAAAGCTACTGGCACCCTTACAGGAAGTATCCAAAACGTGCAGCATCTTCTACATTCTGTAGAGCAGGTTTCGGTATTAGTTCATAATCACGCAACCACCCTTCCATCTCACTGCGATTGTAAAAAAGTTTTAATACCTCACCCATCGAATTTGCATCTTTGCTCAATTTTTGACGAAAGTATGAGCTCATATTGGCATTCTCCACCAATAGTGCAAGTTTTCTTACACCATTACTCATCAATTTGGGGATAAATTCTACCTTCATCCAGTCGGTTACCACCCCCGAAAAGGTTTTTCCAAAACTAAAATCTGAGATCACCTTTTTGCTGTTGAAACACATTAAGGTTTCAATTACAGCATTAAGGGCAAGCTGACACTCATTAAGGGTATCAACATCTTTCCATTTTACAACAACTGCATGTAAAAATGGATTGTACGATACTTCGGCGTAATTTTCTTCCTTTGTTTTCATAGCCTGGCAGTAGTTTGTGGTTCAGTAAATTGTAGTTTTCTTAAATTAAAGTTAAAGAATAATCTAGGGTTACCCCGGTAGTTTATTCACATTTTTATCAGTTAAACGACTGATAAAAATCAATATTCAGATATAAAATAATCATCATACACGTAATATATATTTGATTATTATATATTTATAAAAAATTTTAAATCTTATAAGTGTATATTTTACCCGAAAGAATTGAAACCAATGCGAAAAATTTTCGAATATTTTAAAAACTTTGAAACAAAATAAGGGATAGACAAATTGCAATTGAGAAAGTTTATTAACTTTACTTATCATAGAAAAGCAAGGCAAATGAAAAACAACAGAGGTCACATTTTACTGGTTGCCACAACATTGTTGTTCCTGTTACATGCCGTATTTGCACAAACATCGAACGAAATAACCGAACTGGAAACGATGTGCGCACGATACGAACAAGAGGGTAACAGGATAGAGCTTGCAAAAACTCAGTCAAAAATAGGATTTCTATACCGCGATAAGGGCAACTACCGACTAGCAATCGACTGGTTTAAAAAAGCCATTGCAACTAACGAAAAGTTGGGCAATACAAATGCAATCAAAGTATTAAGTACCAACATTGGTTATCTGCAATCGGAGTTAAATAATTATGACGAAGCAATAGAAAGCTTCCGGCAATCGCTTAGAATTAATGAACAGCTCAATAAGAAAACCGATATCGTTCAGGACCTTATCAATATTGCCCTTGCCCAACAAGGTAAGCAAAATTACGCCGAATCGAACAATACCCTGAACCGTGCACTGGGAATAGCGCAGGAATTGAATAATCTGAATGCGCTGAAAACCATCTACGGCATGTTAGCCGAGAATTATGAAAAACTGGGCAAACAGGACAAAGCCAGAGAATATTTTGATATGGCTGCCTCGCTACGCAGCCATATTCAAAAAGAAGAGATAAAACGCTACGAAGACCAAACCAAAAAGGCCGAGGCGGAAGTGTATGCCAGCCAGGCCGAAAAAAAGAAACTAAGTGAAGAACTTACGCGCGTTTATACAGAAAAAGAACTTACCCTGAGATTACTGGAACAGGAAAAAGAACTTCGGGATTTACGCGAAAAAGAATTTCAAGCCAAGGAACGACTACAAAAAGCCCATCAGCAAACTACTAACATCATTCTGGCATCCCTGATATTCATTATCATTCTCATTACCCTATTTTTATTTGTTATATTTAAGCAGCTACGCCGAATTAAACATGCCAATGCCTTGCTGTCGGAAAGTCATCGGCAAATTGCCGAGCAAAAACAGGAAATTGAAAAACAGCATGCAATAGTTTCGCAACAGAAAAAAAAGTTGACCGACAGCATCCTGTACGCCCAGAGAATACAAAACGCTGTACTGCCTCCCCAATATGTATTTGAAAAAATATTTCCCCAGCATTTTATTCTCTTTAAGCCACGAGATATAGTAAGTGGTGACTTTTACTGGATATCGTCAAAAGACAATATTGCTGTCATTGCTGTTGCTGACTGTACCGGACATGGCGTACCGGGTGCCTTTATGAGCATGCTGGGTATTGCCTTTCTCAACGAAATAGTTAGCAAAATGACGATAAACCGCCACATCGTTACTTTCCATGCCAGTGAAATACTCAACGAGCTACGCAATTATGTTATCCAGTCATTACACCAAACGGGGCGACCCTCCGAAGCAAAAGATGGAATGGATATTGCCCTGTGTATCATCGACTTTGAAAATAATACGATGCAATTTGCTGGTGCCCATAACCCTGCATATCTGATACGCAAAGGTGAACTACAGATTATTGAGGCCGACCGTATGCCCATTGGAATTTATAAAACAGAAAACAAATTGTTCACCAATCGTGAGGTAAAACTTGAATTTGACGACCAAATATATCTTTTTTCCGATGGATATTATGACCAGATAGGGGGACCTAAACAGGCCAAGATGATGAGCATTAATTTTCGAAATTTTCTACTCGAAATCAGCCACTTACCCATGAGTGAGCAACAAAAGCTTCTTGAAGAATACTATGAAAACTGGAAAGGTAATAACGACCAGATTGACGATGTATTGGTAATAGGGCTTAAATACACCCAGCACATTCTTCCATCGGAAACCTCTGAATTTCAATGGGAAAACAAAACCATACTCATTGCAGAGGATGTAGATATCAACTACTTCTTACTGGTAGAAGCTCTGAAAAAAACAAAAGCCATAATCGTTAGAGCTATCAATGGTAAGGAAGCTGTTGAGCTGTCTAAAAAACAACATTTTGACCTGATCCTGATGGACATACGCATGCCTGAAATGGATGGTATAGAAGCTACTCGCGAAATTCGAAAATTCAATCCAACAATTCCAATAGTGGCGCAAACAGCCTTTGGTGACGAAAATGATATTCAACGGATCGTCGCTGCAGGATGTAATGCCCATATATCAAAACCAATCAATTTGAAAACGTTCCTTTCGATAATTAAAAAATACATAAATGCTTAATATTATGGAATCACTGATAATTCCCTCAGGGCAAAATACGCCCAGTATAGATTTCAACGCTCAAACAGGGAAACTCGAGATCACGGGAATTTCTATTCCCGAAGATGTTACTGGATTCTATCAGACTGTATTCAACTGGTTAATGCAATACATTCAAAATCCGGCTCCAAACACAGAGCTACACATTCATCTGAACTATTTTAACTCAGCATCGGCAAAAGCTATTCTCGACATAATGAATTACCTGGAAGCTTTACTCGACCGTAATGCTAACGTCATGGTTTTCTGGCATTATCTCGATATTGATGAGGATATGTTCAGTACCGGTAAAGAATTTCAATCACTGGTGAAGATACCCTTTCAGTTTGTACAGCACGTGAGTGAATAATAAATTCGGTTATCAACTTAATCTATATGAAGGCGAAATACTGGTTAATACTCTTTACAATTGTTCTTTGGGAAGCAATGTTGTCTGCGCAAACGCTTCCGGTTATTGAAAAAAAGATGTATAAAGCGCCCGATGGCAAATTATACGTCAACAAGTCGTTGCCCATATACCTTTTTATTGGTACACAGCCCGATGCGGCTAATGGTGTAGTTCGTCTTGAAAGCGAAAAAACCAAGCGCTACACCAATCCCATGTATTTCGACACCGAAGGTTATAATTCCATTCAAAGTCCTTCGTGTGTTGATACGGTAACCCGACAGGCAGTATTGCCAAAGCAAAACATCATTTTTGAGGTGTATGCCGATAGCAAGCCGCCTATTACGCAATTAAGCCTTGAATCGACCCGAAAACATATGCGCAAGGGAAAAGTATATGTGTCGGGAAAGGCTAAAATAGTCCTTTCGGCAACCGACGCCCTTTCGGGAGTTGATAAAATAATGTACAGCCTCGACGCAGGTAGCTATGTAGAATATACTGCCCCCATCGAGCTATCGGAACAAAAAGAGTATGTGCTAAAATACTTTTCGTACGATAATGTAGGTAATGTGGAAGAAGTTCATACCTCTATTATTGTGGTCGATAAAACAGCCCCACGCATCTCAATGGAAATAAAAGGTGACTTTTATGAGCAAATTCTTGCCGGTAACGCCAGCATTATTTTCCGAATGGAAGATACCTTGAGCGAACCAGAGAATTTGTACTACCTTCTCAACGAAACTACCCCCAGCACATACCAGAAACCTATTGAGGCTAACCGACTGCCACAGGGGGAGTACTTGATCAGCTACTGGGCTGTCGATAAAGTAGGCAATACCTCTGACACCCTTCGTTTTTCGTTCTACATCGACAAAACGCCCCCAACGATTATTCCTGAAATTATGGGAAAAACTTATATTATCAATGGAAAAGAATTCTCATCGGGACGTTCCCTGTTGAAGCTGACAACCATCGACAATAAAGCAGGAACAAAAGAAATATATTATTCAATCAACAATGACGAATATAAAAAATACGAGAAACCTGTCATGCTTAACAATACAGGGGGTAATCTTATCGTTAAGGCCTATGCGCTTGACTATGTGAATAATCGCAGCGACATTTCAGAAGGAACCCAAAATGCTTCTCTTCCGTATGTCGACCTCACGGGTCCCTCTATCAGCTACCGGATAGAAGGCCCATTTTTGCAAATCGGTGATACCATCTTTGTCAATAAAAATTCTCGCATAAAACTTTATGCACGAGACGATGAAGCCGGATTGAATGAAATACTTTATTCTATCGACAAAGGCGAATACAATAAATACAACAATGCGTTTAGCATAGAGAAAGATGGTTTTCATCAACTCGACATTACAGCTTCCGATAACGTTGATAATATATCCTCTCAATCGTTACTGATATTTTCCGATAACGAAGGTCCTAAAATATACACCCTGTTTTCTTCCCCTGCATACCTTTCCAATCAAAAAGAGTCGACACAAGTGATATACCCACCCTACTGCAAGCTATTCGTTTCGGCGACTGATGACCGCACCTCTGTACAACGTATGACCTATTCCCTCAATCGTTCACCGGAGAAACCCCTGACAGGTTATCTGTCGAATTTTAAAGGCCAAAACCAACTGCTCATTCGTGCATGGGACTTGTTGGGCAATGAATCGTCTCTCACCCTTGAGTTTACTATTCAAGAGCCAAAATAAATACTCTGATTTATTGAAATCCCGCTTTCTTTGTTACTACTACTGCCACAATTGTGGCGGATACTGTCTTTTATCAATCAGCTGACGGATACGCCGAACCGTTACTTCTCTATCCTCTTTATAGGTAACCCCAAACCACTCATCGGGACTTTGTAAAACCTTCACCCTTATCGTATTTGTACGAATAAGTTCGTTAACCGACGAAGGCAAGTAAAACTCTGCTTTAGTGCTTTGCGCATTTTGCCGAATGAAAGCATCGAATTGATGCTCGAGATACGCAAAAATGGAAGGAGAAAAACCCCAGAAATTCATCGAAACAGTTTCATTACCTATCAGGGAACAGGGTTGTTCATTCTCATCATAAAAAATAATGGAGTTTTTATCATCGGCATACTGAATTTTGGTACGCTCGACAATAGCTTTTAAAAAATGATGATCATCCACCTCGCAGATACCGCGCGACACATGCCCAAACTCCGACAGAGTATTTCGAAGGGGAAAACCAAGCATGCAGTATTTTTCCTGTGAGGGAATTTTATCATCTTTCAGATAATTTGCAACAATACGATAGGATTGGGAGCCATAAAAATCATCTGCATTGATAACAGCAAATGGTGTATCAATGGCATGACGAGCCACCCACACAGCATGACCTGTACCCCATGGCTTGGTACGTTCGGGCGTAATTTGTACCCCCGAGGGTACCGCGTCGAGTTCCTGATACACATATTCTACCTCCATGTGCTTCTCAATTCGGTTAAATATTTCCCGAAAATCGGCTTCAATACTTTTCCGAATTACAAATACCACCTTATCAAAGCCAGCACGCATGGCATCATACACGGAATAATCCGTAATGGTTTCCCCGGTAGGACCAATTTTATCAACCTGTTTCAAGCCACCATAGCGGCTACCCATACCAGCAGCAAGCACCAACAAAGTAATCCTATTTTCCATTGACATCCATTTTACGTAATAAAAAAAGCCCCGAAGGGCTTTCGCTAGGTTATTTCAATAAACTCAAAGTCTGTTTCCAATAACGAAGCAAAATAATCGCCCCTTTCGTAAATATCATCATCCCCGCTTTCGTAACACCATTTTATTCGAACGTCACTGCGGGGCTTTAATTCAACTAATTGCCGCAGCAAAGTAAGCAAAATTTTTGATGTTCCCGAATTAAAATATTCCAGTTGAACGCAAACTTCAGTTTCCGGAGCTGGATTTTTGCTATATTCTGTCAACCACCGGGAAAGAGGTTCATAAAATTTCATGGGATCCTCGGGAATGGAACGCCCCAATATATGTATGTTTCCTTTTCGTGAAGCGCGAATTTCGGGAGTTTTTTTCGTTGCCTCAATGTATAAATCTTCCATATTGTTATGAAAATTAACGTCTAAAAATACAAAATTGTTAGATAAAAACAAATATTTTTAGCAAAAATTAAAACATTCGCATGATAGCATTCAAAAAAAGCATTAAAATAATTTCTCATACCTGCTTAATTTTGAAGTGCATTACATACTTACATGCAATTCCATCCGACGATTTAAAAATTAAAATTAGTTTTGTAGGAAATAACCCCTGTGTAAACAATTACAAAATTTTGTTGCCCATAATACATTCGGGTTAACTTGTTGATATAAGTTACATGCTTCGAAAAGTTTGACATACCATGTACTTTAAAAACACACAAAACTTACATTTTGAGGAGAACTACCAGAGCTGAATTATCGGATTATTTCTTGTAACGATAAAAGACGTTACAGGCACCTTCGGAGGAAACCATGCAGGCCCCAACTGGATTCTCGGGGGTACATACTTTTTCAAAAAGTGGACACTGGGGTGGTTGTCGCAAACCCTTTAAAATCAAACCACAGATACATCCTTTGGGTTCTTTGGGTTCCTTAAGCACGAGCTGAAATTTTTTTTCAGCATCGAAATGCTGGTATTTAGAGCGAAGATTTAATGCGCTATTGGGAAGATTTCCCAATCCTCGCCAGTTGGACGATGTCACCTCAAAAACTTCATCAACCATCTGCTGTGCCTTTGTGTTCCCCTCAGGACGAACCACGCGTCGATATTGAATTTCAACCTTAGGTTCTCCTCTCTGTATCTGGTCAACCAGCATAGCAATCGACTGAAGGATGTCAACAGGTTCGAATCCCGACACCACAACCCCTTTTCCGAATTGTCGGGGGATAAATTCATAAATAGCCGTACCTGTAATGGTGCTCACATGGCCGGGGGCAAGAAAGCCATCGATGGGTATCCCCTCTTCAATAAGCGCCTCCATGGGTGGTGGCATAATCTTATGAGCCGATAAAATGCTAAAATTTTTTATTTGCCCTTCATGTGCCCGCAATATCCCAGCTGCCGTAGGCGGTGTTGTAGTCTCAAAGCCTATTGCCAAAAAAATAACTTCCCTGTCCGGATTAGTAACTGAAATGTTCAGAGCTTCATTGATAGAAAAGACAATTCGAATATCGGCACCTGCTGCGCGTTCCTTTTCCAGTGTTGAATAGCTTCCTGGTACTTTTATAAGGTCGCCAAAAGTAGTAATGATAGTACCCGGTATCCTGGCCAGCGCTACCGCCTTATCGATGTAATCTATAGCTGTCACACACACCGGACATCCCGGTCCAGATATCAAATGTACATTTTCGGGCAATAAATCGTGAATGCCAAACCGATGTACCGACATGGTGTGACTACCGCAAACCTCCATAAAGGTTAATGGCTTTTTGGTAATAGCATGCAAATGCTGCGATAGTTTTTTTATTGCCTCTGTATCGCGAAATTCCGATATATACTTCATTATACGTTACAGTTCCTATTTAATTTTAACCATCAGTTAATTAAATCATAGCGATATCCCCTCAATCATTGGACATATCCTCTTCTAACTCACGAATTAAACGCAAGGTTTCCTCGGCCTCTACCTCATCAATCTTCTGGATAGCATAGCCTGCATGCACCAGCACATAGTCCCCCTCCTTAACATTATCTAACAAATCGAGGGCAGCTTTTAAACGATTCCCCGAGAGATTTACAATCGCCTCATTACCTTCAATCTTTTCTACTTTTGCAGGAATACTTAAACACATGATTTATCGATTTTTAGTTTGCATGGCTACCACATACATTTGCCCTAATGCTATCCCCGCATCATTAGGCGGAAGCTGTGACGGAACATATACCTGAAACCCTGTTTGCATCAACATGGTTTTTAATTTGTTTAACAAATATTTATTCTGAAATGTTCCGCCCGACAGGACAATTTTTTCAATACCTTTCTCAAGACGAATATTTGTGCATATCGTTAACGCAATATCGATGAGCGTATCATGGAAACGTTTGGCTATGTGGGTTTGATTTTTTTGCCCCATTTCAAATAATATTTGTTCAAAAGTAGGTGCAAAGCTGATAATATTTTCTTTAATTTCATACGAGTAAGGTGAAAAAGGTTCGTACGCTTGCACCAATGCTTCGAGTCGCATGGGTAGTTCAGCATGAAAAGAGGGCTTCAGGCCAAGCCCCATCAAAACGGCAACTGCATCGAACAATCGTCCCGCACTTGACGATAGCGGACAGTTAATATGTTTCTCTAAACTTAGCACGATGGCTTGAATTTTTTTTCGATCAATTTTTGAGAGAAAATCAATGTTCATCTTGAAAATTTCGTCCTTCCAGAAATGATAAAGGTAAGCAATAGAAGTACGCCAGGGTTCTTCCACTACCCGATCCCCTCCCGGTAAAGGCACATACTCAAAATGAGCGTATCGTTCAAAATTTGAAGGTGTACAGATTAAAAATTCGCCCCCCCATATATTTCCGTCGGTTCCCAGGCCAGTACCATCCCAGGCAATGCCTATCACCGTATCGGAAATCCCATATTCAGCCATTACCGATGCCACATGGGCATGATGATGTTGAACCTGAAAAATCGGAACATTGAGTTGTTCGGCAAAAAGGGTAGAATGATAATCGGGATGCAAATCCACTACAGCTAAACGAGGGAAAAAACGAAACAGCTTACTAAAACGCTCGAAGGACTCTCGATAAAATACATGATTCTCATAATTCTGTAAATCGCCCAGGTATTGGCTTAAGATAACCTCGTTGCCCTTTCCAATAGCAAAGGTTCCGGTGAGCTCGGCACCAGCTGCAAACACACCCTCAAAATTACAACCTTCGACCCTAATGGGTTCGGGGACATACCCTCTTGCCCGTCGGATAAAAATCAATTCTCCCGCCTCTGTTACTGCAAGAACCGAATCATCAACCCGATTGCGTATATTCCGGTTATAGGCAACTATCCCTTCGACCTTACGCTCCCACTCCAGCATTGCCTTCCCATCATCGATTACAATGGGTTCATCGTGCATATTACCACTGGTAAACACAAGGGCATCGCATGAGAGATTATCGAACAATAAATAATGAAATGGCATATAGGGAAGCATAGCGCCTATCGTAGGAAAGCCGATAGAAACTGATGGTGCCAAACTTTTCTTTGAAGGCAAAATAACTATTGGTCGACGAAACGAAGTAAGTATCTGTGCTTCGTGGTCGTTAACATGAGCATACTGCATTAGGGTAGCCAAATCCCTGAACATCACAGCAAAGGGCTTACCTTCCCGCCGCTTCAATTGCCTTAACGCAGCAACTGCCTGCTCGTCCTGAGCATTGCAAATGAGATTGTACCCCCCAATCCCCTTCAGTGCAAATATTTTTCCCTTCTCTATAGCCTTTGCCATCGAATCGAGAATAGTAGCGATATCGTCAATTCGCTCCCTATTCTCATCTTTCCAGTAATAAAGTGTATAATGAGGTCCACAGTGATTACATGCAATGGGTTGCGCATGGAAACGTCGATTGGAGGGATCGGTGTATTCGTTTCGACAGAGTTCACACATTTCAAAAACGCTCATAGTTGTATGCGGCCGGTCGTAAGGCAACTGCTCGATAATGGTAAACCGAGGTCCACAATGACAGCAATTGATCAGAGGATATTGGATACGATGAGGCTGCACCTGCATATCGTGCAAACACTCTTCGCAAACAGCTATATCAGGACTCACACGGGTTACAGCCTCTGAAACATCTGTACTGTGGAGGATTTCAAAATTCTGAGGAAAAGCTGTATCAACCGCTTCAATTTCCAGAGCTGTTATATTAGCGGCTGGAGGAGCCTGTAGCCGAATCAATTGTATAAAATGTGCAATGCTATTTTCAGTACCTTCAACATGAATGTGTACCGCCTCGTTGGTATTATGTACCCAACCTTTGAGTCCAAACTGCGCAGCCAATCGATAAATAAAAGGCCTGAACCCCACCCCCTGGACTATTCCGCGCACTATAACCCTTCTGGCCACCATAACTAAAAAAATTGATACAAACCTAATGTTTTTTATTCAACTTTTTAGCTTGTAAAGGGTTTTAAACATAGCAAGATTTTCATTTAATTTGCCAAAAATTATTGATATGAATCAAGATGACATTGCTAAGCTTAATGCCCAATTTTCGGAGGCAAAGCCACAGGAGGTTTTACAGTATTTCATGTCGCAATATGGCAATCGCATAGCGCTGGCTTCGAGCTTAAGCATTGAGGATCAGGTAATTTTGCACATGATGTGGCAAATATCGAAAGATGTTAAAGTGTTTACTCTCGATACCGGAAGACTTTTCCCCGAAACCTATGCCCTTATTGATGAAACCAATCAATTTTTTGGCATAAAGATCGATGTTTATTTTCCCGATTATCGACAGGTCGAGGAGATGGTTAAGACTCATGGCATCAATCTATTTTACCATAGCATCGAAAACCGAAAGTTGTGCTGCCAGCTTCGCAAGACCGAGCCTTTGAAAAGAGCACTTCAGGGACTCGATGCCTGGGTATGTGGATTGCGAAAAGATCAATCCGTTACACGATTTTATACGCAAATGATTGAATGGGATGAAACCCATCAATTATTAAAAATCAATCCTTTGGTTAACTGGTCGGAAAAGCAGGTGCGTGATTATGTGAAAGAATACCAAATTCCCTATAATCCGTTGCACGATAAAGGGTTTCCCAGCATAGGCTGTCAACCCTGCACGCGAGCCATACAGGAAGGAGAAGACGTACGAGCCGGCCGCTGGTGGTGGGAAGCTCCTGAACATAAGGAATGTGGCCTTCACTTGAAAGAAAAATAATCCAACCCTGCAGACTTGCCTCACAAACTGCAGCCTTTCCTTGAGAAGATAATTTACTTTATTTATGAGCTACAATGATGATACTCTCGGTATGATAGTATCCGTTCCCATTTGAAATGCTACCCGAGCTAATGGGTAAAATGGAAATTATAGAGAAGCCATGCTTTTCCAATTCATTACATTTCTCTTCAAGTTCCTTAGCCAGATCGTCGGAGTCAACCTCCATTTCTTCACTCAATTCGGGATTTGTCCAGTAAGTCGAACGAGAATGTATGACAACCGTCTTATACATATTCTTTAAAATCTTAAATATTAGCTTACACAAATTAATTAAAATTTCATCAAATTAACAAGTCCACGCATTAGCTTTTTTTGAAAAACATTTTTGACATATAGCAGACAAAAACCTACCTGCTGATGAAACGAGCATGTATGGCAGCATTCACAAACGAGTATGAAAATCGTACTTACCTATGTGTAGAAAGCTCATCACATGCGAGTTCCATCCACCGATTTTAAAAAACATTTAAAATTATTTTCGGCAGAAACAAGATAATCCCTGAAATGTTCTAACCACAGAGGGCACAGAGTAGCACAGAGGTTTTAATTATTCCGTTTCAAAACTTGTATATTTTTCTCCGTGCCCCTCTGTGTTCTCTGTGGTGAGTTTAAATTTTTAACCACAGAGGGCACAGAGAAACACAGAGGTTTTTAATAATCTCGTCTCAAAACTTATATATTTTTCTCCGTGCCCCTCCGTGCTCTCTGTGGTGAGTTTAAATTTTT
>JAKPGM010000046.1 GCA_029550865.1 Bacteroidota bacterium
CGAAAATATTTTTTAATTTTTTATAGTGGTCGGATGGAACTCGCATGTGATGAGTTTCCTACACATGGCAAGTATGAAAATGAGATAAATATTTTCATACTCTTTTGTGAATACTGCTATACATGCTCGTTTCATCCGAAAATAATTTTAAAAATTTTTCTTAAAAGGTCGGATGGAACTCGCATGTGATGAGCTTTCTACACATAGGCAAGTACGAAAATGAGATAAATATTTTCATACTCGTTTGTGAAACTGCCATACATGATCGTTTCATCCGATGGTAATTTTTGCATGTTTGTAAATAAGCACGAATGAAACTTGCATATATTTAAATGCTTCGATACAAAGCGTTTTATCCAAAAAAATTAAAATTTCATAGCAAGCTTAGCCATAATTTACTGAAAATTGGAAAAACTCTTTAATTGCCCACAAGGTGCTTATGCATAGCAAAAATTCTTAGTTATTCTTTTTAAGAACAATATTTTCATTATGTTTTGCTACAATAGTCTCGTAAAACTTTTTTAAAAAAGAATACTCGGTAGGCATGAAAGTAATTTTATTGATTTTTAATTTATAGATTACTGATATTTTATTCCCATCTACCGTAACTTTATAATTAAATGTAGCGCTGTTATCAGGTAATGAAAATGATGCCGAAGTCGGAATTGCTTCAACAGTATATCCGTCGGGTATTGTATATAAAAATCGACAGGTAGTACTAATAGGATATTCGTATTCTACAGGATATTTTCTATCTTCAATCTTAAAAATATTTTTCTTCATTGCTTCAAATAATAGGGGGGCAAAAACTATTTGATTTCCAAACACATCTGCTGAGTTTTTAATTTCAACCTCAAATTCTCCGCTTACTGGCAAATCAACGCTGTCAAGAGCCGAGAAAGAATAGGAACTAATGTCCAGGCCAGGGTATTTTTTTTCGACTGAAAGAATATAATCATCTAAAGATCTTTGTTGTTGTATTTGATTTCTGAGCGATAGTGCGGCATATTTCTTCTTGATGAAACTATATTTGCCCTTAAGGGTGCCATCTTCTTGTATATCAATAGTATAATATGAGTTTTCGTCATATTCCTGATTGGGATTAAGATTTACCCATTGGGTATAGTTTTCATTCATTAACCTTCCTTGACCATTCAGGCATCTTGTGGGTAAAAGATAATAAGGACAATTACTTTCAGTGGCATCAAGAAGATATGTTTTGCCGCTTGTTTTAACTTACGCAATTACATAGTTAAAACGTGCGGTAGATGGGATATAGGGGTGAATAAAACCATTATTACGGGTGCTGATTACAACAGGATTCGCATCAAAACCTGCCTCACGCAACATTGCCACTAAAAGTAAATTAATATCGGCTGAATTACCCGTTTTTTCCTCGAGTACTTTTTTAAATCCCTTTGATGAGTGATATCTGTTTAATTGATTCCATTTAATATTCTTTCTGATGTATTCGTGGATGGCAGCAATCTTTTGTTCATCATTATATTCGGGTTTGATAATCATATCAAGATAGGTCTTTAAAAAACCGGTAGATTTCAGACGCATTCCAAAATCTTCATCATTCATAAGCATTTTATTGATCGACTCCCATGTTCTGGAATAATCTTCACGTACCGACCATGGAAAATATACGCTTTCGAGGTCAAATTCCACTCGATTTCTATAATTATCAATAGATGTTATGTAGGGTTCGTTCTTAAATGCAGGCATATTTTTCGCAGTCCACTTATGAACATACGTGAAAAAGTCAATTGTAGTATACTTCTTGTCGCGTTGATTTACAAAACTTATTGAACCATTCTCTTTTGTCAACTCGTAGCTTACCGGTTCATAGCCAAAAGGAATGGATCGGTATTGAAAATATTCAGGTATTTTAACTACATATTCATTGTATGCTACTGGATAGGGGTACTGAAAATACCATTCCTGAAGATGATACAAATAATCAGAAGTTATTTTATATTTTATTTCAACAATTGAACCTTCTTTCAAATTTGGAATAGAGAACTTTTTAACATCCAAGATAGGCGATACATTCTCTAACACAATTGCATCTTTTTTAATCTCAGTCTTTACAATTGATCCATTTTCAAGATTATAGGTTACTGCCTTTAAATCGTACAATTCTTCTTTAGATCTACCATCTATGCTATGATATAAAGGTAGGATGTAATTGCCGAAGTAATCGAAAGCGTTCTTATTGAAAATTTTAACTCTTCTGTAGAACTCATGAACTAACTGAAAACCATTGTTCTCGCTAAATTGTACTTCGGTTTCGCCAGTTTGAAATAATATTACAGCATCAGCAGCAGTATCCTCTTGATATGAGGTCATTTGCATTTCCTCCATGCTGATTTTCCCAAATTTGGGCTTTGTCTCTTTTGTAAACGAATTTTGTATGGATACAAAAAAACATAAGAATAATATGAGCTTCTTTTCCATGACAATTACTTTATAATTATAGAACAGCATTTCATATTAGTATATATGATTTCAAAAATAAGAATATTTGATATAAAATGAAATTATCGCAGTATTTTTTTATAAACACTGTATAATCTATGCTACCACTTTGTATATCAAAAGCTCAGAGGTGAACAAATATGATTTTGGTTATATTTACCAATGGCAGGAAACTCATTACTTGCGAAAAATTTAAATTAACATGGGTTAAGGATAGTTTGTTCTCTATTTTTGCTTTCTGTTTCTTGAGTGTGATGGTATTACTTGTTGGGTAAATGCAACCTGTGGGCGAGTTTACAGTTGGGCATTTATAAAGAGGTGGGATAAAAAAGATTCCGCATCCTTAGGATGCGGAATCTGAGTGGTGCGCTAATAATTTATCTTGTATAGCAGTACTTCATAGATTAAGGACGAATAGGGTGGAATAACTACCTGCCCGAGGTTATTGGTCTGGGCGACATTTTTATAAGCGTGGTAGTAAGGGATAAAAATCTTAGCCCGTTGCCCCAGGTTGAGTTGCTCTACACCTTTGGCAAAGCCTTTTATTATCGTAGTACTGCCGAGATTAAAAGTTATCGTATCATAATCGTCGGTAAATACTCGACCATCGGTAAGCCAACCTTTGTAAATAACGGTTACGTTGTTGTAGTCAGCAGCCTTTTTGTTTGTGTCGCCTTCATTGTATGTTTTAATGTATACAGGGACTTCTTCGGTGGTATCGCTAAGCGAAAGATTAAGTGAATCAACTACCCATCGTTGCCAGAACGATTTATCGTAGGCTACGATATCGGGAATTACTTCTACCACCCGTACCTGAAATATTAGTGAAGAAAATACAGGAATACGGTCGGTATAGTATGAGCCAAATGCCCAATCGAAAGGAATTACAAAATCGGCAGTGTCGTTCTTTTGTAATTGCAATAACGAACGATAAATACCGTATAATGCTGTATAATTAACTGCAATCAAAGCAGGCCCTGGTAAAAAGTTGACAGGAATTAAGCGATTCTTTTTGGCCAGCGTATGATTGTTGGTTTCGACCAATTTAAAATTTTCGTTATCTACCAGCCGCAGGTTGTAGTTGATTTTTACATAATAGGTACTCTTAATGGGCACGCTGGTCGAATCCCTTAAAGAAGAATCTATAAAAATGCGATATACAGTATCTGTTCCAGCAAAGGTTATGTTTTTGCTGGCCAGATAATCTTTTAATACCTGTAGCTGTTGTTCTCTCTCCTGTTCCAGATTTGTATTATCCATGCAGGCGCTTAAGATAAGCGCAAAACTTACAAAACCAATTAGTAGTCTTTTCATACCTGTCGTTTTTTTACTTTATTTGACCCAATATGTTAATTTTTCTTGTGTATCATTATGATGGTGATAGTATGATTGGTTGC
This sequence comes from Bacteroidota bacterium, assembly GCA_029550865.1. Lineage (GTDB taxonomy): Bacteria > Bacteroidota > Bacteroidia > Bacteroidales > DTGW01 > JAKPGM01. The sequence continues at coordinate 3,882 of JAKPGM010000046.1, forward strand.
GTGGCAATTGTCAATTAATTTTTTTTAGTTCTATCTCGAATATCAGGGAGCAATATGGGGGAATGATCCCTGTTGAGGAACCCGTTGGGCCAAAGGCTAAGTCGGAGGGAACAATGACTAGTGCTTTTTCGTGTTCTTCCATCATGCCAATGGCTTCTTCCAGCCCTTTTATAACCTGCCACTCAGTGCCATATACAAACTGGAACGACTCGCGGCGTTTGATAGTGGAATCAAAAAATTTGCCATCGAGAAAGCGACCCTCATAGTCAACCACAATGGTATCGCCCAATTTTACTTTTTTGCCATTACCCTGTACCAGGCGCATATAGTACAGCCCCGAGGCGGTGGGTTTGATAGACAATTTCTGTTTTTGCAAATATTGTTTGAGAACTTCTTTTTCGTAATCGCCAAAATCTTCGATCCATTTCATGAAAGCCTGTTTTTGATTTTCATAGTCTTCTTCCGACTGAAAATCAAGCATTGCAATTTCGACCTTCATATCACTGCCTGGTTTAAGGAAATTAGGCATATTGCTTTGCAAGGTTTTATGGAAAAATGGTTCGGCATGGATGATAAATTCAGCTCGGTCGCCTTTGGATAACATGGCAAAGCATTCATCGATAGAGCCTCTATATTCTGAATGAACCAACCTCAAACGACGTTTTCCGCTGAAAAACACCGAGTCGTTTAAGGTTTTATATTTCAATTCGACCGTAATATAATCGCCTATAGAAGGTTTTTGTGTATCGTCGCCAATGGCCAACAGCTTATAGTGTAGTCCACTCCATGTTCTTTTATAGCCATCGTATTTGGAGAAAAACTGGCATGAGCTTAGTACAGCGACGGTCAATAGTAGACTCAGATATCTTTTTACCATACAACACTATATGAAAAAGTTCTCGCTAAAGTTATGGTTTTTTATGACAAAGCTATATAATTTTTAGCGTTTCGTTGGCGAAAATGCGCTATCTATTCGGATATGGTATACAATACAGGATCGTGGGGGAATGCACTTTCCGTCACCTATTATGCCATAGGCCAGGTGTGGGGGGAGAATAAAAATTGCCGAATCACCTACATGTAAATAGGTAAGTCCCTCATCGAGTCCACGCTCTAATTCGCCTTTTCCTATGTAAGTTGTTTTTAAGCCTGTGGAATCGGAGCTATAGCAAACTGTTCCATCGAGCAATGAAAGACGATATGCAAATATTACCTTATCATCCAGCTTAATTTTTCGACCCTTTCCATGCTGGATGATTTGATAGCTTAGTCCCGAGGGGGTACGGGTCAGCTTTAGCTGATTACGGCGGGCATAGTTATCAATGAGTATCATATCCCGCTCGAGTAGGTATCTATTGAGGGCAATGAAATGTTCCTGCTGGCGATTGTCGGGTTTGGTATTTACTGGTTCTACTGCCGAAGGTCGACAAGCAAATAACAACAAGGCTGAGAGACTAACCGTTAGGATATAAGCGATGGATTTCATCTCGATAACCTTCCATGATTTTTTCAAATTCTGCCATAGCTTGCTGCATTGATAGGCGTATTTCACCGCCGGCAGCATTTTTGTGTCCTCCTCCCTCAAAATGATCGGCACATAGCTTATTGACAGGAAATTCACCTTTTGAACGGCAGGAGATACGAACATAATCATCTTTTTCGGTCAACAGCGCCGAAATGTAGATACCCCGAATCGATAGGGGGAGGTTAACAAAACCTTCGCTATCGCCAATTTGAAAGTCATACATTTTCATCTCTTGCTGGGTAAGCCAGATGTATCCCAGATGTAGCTGGGGAAGGATCACCATTTTTTGATTCAGGCAAAAGCCCATCAGGCGCATTCGGTTGAATGAGTAATTATCGTAAAGTAAGCCAAAAATACGGTTGTGGTCAAGGCCATATTCAAGCAAATCGGCTACTTTACGGAAAGTCGATGCATCGGTTATATTGTAGTTAAAGCTATTGGTGTCGGACATTATACCGGCATATATACATTCGGCAATTACAGGATCGATGACTTGCTGATAGCCCAGTGCAAGGATGAAGTCATAAACAAGTTCTGCAGCTGCCGAAGCGTTGACCCGGTGAATATAGTACTGAAATGCTTGAGTGGGGTAGGGATGATGGTCGATGAGAATTTTAACAGCTTTGCTATTAGTAACATGTGGTTCTATTTCCTTCAGTCGGCGCAAATCGTTAAAATCGACGCAGAAAATAATATCGGCCTCTGAAATTTTATCAATTACCTCACTTGCCTGTCGGGTAAATACCTTTACATTGTCAGTACCAGGCAACCACGACAGGAAAAAGGGAAACTCATAGGGAGTTACCGGGGTAACCTCGTGCCGAAGTTTTTTTAGAAAATGATAAAGCCCCATCAACGATCCCATGGCATCCCCATCAGGATTAACATGCGTAAAAATTACTATACGCCGAGGTGTTTGCAACAATTCCCTTATTTCAGCAATTATTTTCGGTTCCAATTTTCTAAAAACTTTACTTTTATATTTTTGTAAAAAAATGAAGCTGTAAAGATAAGTTCATTTTTTTAATACCCAATATTTCCCCTATCAATCGTTTTTGATTGTCGGGTGTAAATGTACAGCTAATGGCTTTGAACAATTTTGCCGATGAGTGTTTTATTATAGTTACTGAATGTTGGTTTAAACTAAATAAAAATGAAGGGAAATATTACATTCACGATGATTAAGCCCGATGCAACGGGGAAAAATTTGACCGGTAAAATATTGTCGATGATTACCGAGGCGGGATTTACCATTCGTGCCTTAAAGATGACTCGATTGAGTAAGGAACAGGCTGAGGGTTTTTATGCAGTTCACAAGGACAAGCCTTTTTTTAACGATTTGGTCAAGTTTATGACTTCGGGTCCTGTGGTGGCTGCTATCCTGGAAAAAGAAAATGCGGTGGAAAGTTTTAGAGCGTTGATTGGAGCAACCAATCCTGCCAACGCAGCAGAAGGAACAATCCGCAAACTATATGCTTCGAGTGTACAGGAAAATGCCGTTCATGGTTCCGATAGCGATGAAAATGCTCAAATCGAAGCTAGCTACTTTTTTTCGAACCTCGAACGTTTTTGACAAGCACAATAGTTAGCTTTTTCTTATTTTCATTCACCTAACGGTTCCCCCCCTTTCAAAGGGGGAACATGTTGGGTTTAAGGTCTATTGTCGTTAAATTCCTTTACAGGATAGTGGATTGGAAACCAACCCTATGGAGAAGCAAAATATTTTTTGTTTTTCCTGGGTTGTCGTATTTGCATAGCGCTAATAAAATATTTATGGCAATGGATGTGGTATGGGGATAGATGCTTGAAAAAAATTGATTTTTGCAAATAGATTTCGTATATTTATTCAAATATTGAAAACGCAATATTTGATTTAAGCTGCCTAATCCTAATCCAACATACCATGTCAAAGAAAGAAAAAGAAAAAGAAGAAAAAAAGCGGCTTCAGAAGGAGTTACGGAAACTTCAGATGGAGCTGGTTAAGCTGCTTGAGTGGATCAAGTATAAGAAGCTTAAAGTAGTTGTAATTTTTGAGGGCAGGGATGCAGCCGGGAAGGGCGGAGTTATCAAGCGTATTACCGAATATCTAAATCCTCGATATTGTCGGGTAGTAGCGCTTGGGGTGCCAACTGAGAAGGAAAAGACCCAGTGGTATTTTCAACGTTATGTAGCTCATTTACCTTCTGCTGGAGAAATGGTTTTATTTGATCGCAGTTGGTACAACAGAGCAGGGGTGGAACACGTAATGGGATTTTGTACCGACGCCGAGTATGAGGAGTTCCTGCGTTCATGCCCGGAATTTGAACGCATGCTGATTCGTTCGGGCATTATTCTTATAAAGTACTGGTTCTCTGTTAGTGACGAGGAACAAGAGCGTCGTTTCCAGGAAAGAATCAATAATCCGGCCAAACGGTGGAAAATTAGTCCTATGGACCTTGAGTCGCATAAAAGATGGGTTGAATACTCAAAAGCTAAGGATACAATGTTTCAGTATACCGATATTAAGCAGGCACCATGGTATGTTGTCAATGCCGACAATAAACTTCGGGCGCGACTTAATTGTATTCATCATTTGCTTTCGTTAATTCCATACGAGGAGGTGCCGTATGAAAAAATAAAAGTCCCCCCACGCCAGAGCGATGAGGGGTATGTTCGTCCACCGGTAGAGGACCAGACTTTTGTCCCTGAGGTGTACTAGATTAGTCACATTCTTCAAAACTTTTGTCATACTGGGTCATAGCTTCTTCGCTCATACCCATGCTCGAGAAGCCACCATCGTGGTAGAGTGTTTGCATGGTTACTTTGCGGGTCAAATCCGAAAATAGGGTAATGCAATAATCGGCACATTCTTCAGCGGTGGCATTACCGAGGGGCGACATGCGATTTGAGAAATCAAATAATGAATTAAATCCTTTTATACCACTTCCGGCAGTAGTTATGGTGGGCGACTGCGATACGGCATTGATGCGTACTTTCTTTTCCCGACCGTAAATGTATCCAAAACTACGTACAATGGATTCGAGAGCTGCTTTGGCATCGGCCATATCGTTGTACCCATAAAGTGTACGGGTAGATGCTATGTACGATAACGCAACGACTGAACCCCATTCGTTGATGGCATCATACTTTCGACATATTTGCAAGATTTTATGTAAGGATAATGCTGATATGTCAAGGGTTTTAAGGTAATTGTCGTAGTTAATGTTGTCGTAGGGAATATTTTTTCGGACATTGGGCGACATACCAATGGAATGCAATACAAAATCAAGCTTTCCACCTAATTTTTCCAGTGAAAGATTAACAAGCATTTCCAGGTCATCGAGGTTGGTGGCGTCGGCATAGATCACCTCAGTGTTACAGGCTTTGGCTAATTCTTCTACTTCGCCCAGTCGTTTTGCCACGGGTGCATTCGTTAAAATAAATGTTGCCCCTTCCTCGTAGGCACGTTCTGCTACTTTCCAGGCTATGGAACTGCTGTTAAGGGCACCAAATATTAGTCCACGCTTTCCTTTTAATAAATTGTATGCCATATTTTCTGGTTTAATTTTTGATTATTGTTGTACAAACAATTCATGCAAAATAATGTTCACAAACATATTTTATGCCAATGAGGCGATATGTTAACTTTTTGTCAATCGCACGACTGTATGAGCACTGAATATCATACTTTTGGAACATTGAATTGTGTTACAGATATAAAATCTGGGGATATTCGTAATTGTTTTGAAAAATTATTTCCAATATCGATACGATGGGACGAGCCTGTATGAGCAGTATTCGCAAACAAGTATGAAAATAATTTTTCATACCTGCTTGATTTTAGAGCACAAAACATATTACATGCGCGTTCCATCTGGCCTTTTAAGAAAAATTTAAAAATTATTTTCGGATGAATAGCATTCAAATAAACGGCATAACGATTTATGGGATTTCCCTCGACAGCCACACACGCTGTAAACATTATCATGGTAGCAACGATGTAATAGCTATCAGGATGAAGTGTTGCAATCGCTATTATGCTTGCAATAGCTGTCACCATGAAATGGAAGCACATGATATTATTCCATGGGCTAAGGAAGATTTTGGCGAGAAGGCAGTTATTTGTGGCATATGTGGCCATGAGCTAACAATTGATGAATATATGCATTCCCACTTCCGGTGCCCAAATTGCCAGGCAAACTTTAATCCCAATTGCAGTAAGCATTATCCTATCTATTTCGGTGTGCAAAATGACTAAATTTTTTATTCAGGTATCGGCAAAAAATGCGCATGGATAGGCTTAGCTAAAAAGGCCACGTATTTTTTCGAAAATGTTTTTTTCATCGGGTTCGGGTGCGGGTGTGAAACTCGATGATTCGGCAAATTTTTCGATTATTTTGCGTTCGTCGCGCGATAAATTCTTTGGTACCCATACATTTACGTAGACCAGCATGTCGCCTTTCCCATAACCGTTTACTTCGGGCAGTCCTTTGCCTTTGAGCCTGAGAATTTTCCCAGGTTGTGTTCCTGGTTCAAGTTTAAGTTTTACCTTGCCTTCGAGGGTGGGCACTTCTACATATCCACCTAACACAGCTTGAGGGAAACTTATCAGCAAACTATATAGTATATCGTTACCATCGCGAATAAACTCTGGGTGTTTTTCTTCCGAGAAGGTAACAATAAGGTCGCCATTAATGCCACCCCGACGTGCGGCATTACCTTTTCGGCTAAGCGTCATTTGCATACCTTCTGCTACGCCGGCTGGTATGTTTAACGTGATGATTTCATCGCCTTTAACAATACCTTCGCCGTAACACTTGCTGCATTTAGAAGTAATAATTTTTCCTTCCCCGCCACAGGTAGGGCAGGTAGTGGTGGTTTGCATTTGCCCCAGGAAGGTATTGGTAATTTTGGTTACCATCCCCGATCCATGGCAGGTAGTACAGGTGGATGGCGAACTGCCTCGTGCTGCACCCGTTCCACCACAAGCATCACAGGGAATATATTTGTTTACCTTAATTTTCTTCTCTACCCCTCGTGCTATTTCCTCCAGGGTGAGCTTTACGTTGATACGTAGATTTTGTCCTTTTGTAGTACGACGTTCGCTGGTGCGACTTCCTCCAAAACCAAACCCACCGAAATGCCCTCCAAATATGTCGCCAAAGTGAGCAAAAATATCCTCAATGGTCATTCCTTCACCACTAAAACCACCACCATTGGATCCACTGACTCCAGCATGTCCATACCGATCGTAGCGGGCACGTTTCTCATCATCGCTCAGTACCTCGTACGCTTCGGCAGCTTCCTTAAATTTCTCCTCCGCCTCTTTATCTCCTGGATTACGATCGGGATGATATTTAAGTGCCTGCTTTCGGTATGCTTTTTTTATCTCTTCTTTGGTTGCATTTCGTGGAACCTCAAGTATTTCATAATAGTCGCGCTTGGTTGCCATATTGCTGATATTAATTGCAAGTTTATTATTGTAAATTTATTCACCTACAACGACTTTAGCGTAGCGTATCACTTTGTCGTTGAGTAAATATCCTTTCTGGACTACATCCACCACCTTGCCGCTAAGCGACTGGTCATCAACGGGAATTTTTGTTATCGCTTCGTGAAAATCGGTATTAAATGCTTTGTCTTCCTCTATGGTTATTTCTTTGATGCCATTTTGCGTGAGGAAATCTTTAAATTTATTATAAATCAGAAAAATACCTTCTTTCACTGCCTCAATGTCGGTGGCTGTTTCCAGATTTTTTATCCCTCGTTCAAAGTCGTCTACTATCGGCAGAATGTTTTTCAATACTTCTTCGCTTGCATAGCGAGTGAGCTCCATTTTTTCTTTCAGGGTACGTTTGCGGTAATTGTCAAACTCGGCCGACAAACGTAAATATTTATCTTTCCATTCCATGATTTCGCTTTCATATTTTTGTTTAATCTCTTCCAGCTGAGTGGTTACTTCAGCTTCAGTTGAAATTTGTTCAGCTGTATCTGTAGCCTTTTGGGTATTATCGCCTGTCATATTTTCAGCTGCAGGCTGTGGTTCAGCCTGTATGGTTTCATTTGTTGTAACCTGTGCCTGTTGTTCTTTATTCTTTTCTTTTTCCTTTGCTTTTCTCATATTTATTCCTACGTTTTTTTGTTTCCGACCGATTAACACAAATTTTTTGCCAAAAAACTTGATAAACGACAAATTGGCATGATTTTACCGATATTTAATCGATGAATATTTGGCATTAACCGAAAAAAGCTTTGTAGGAGATATGGTAGTGACTAACTTTGAGTTGAAATTAAAACGCAAAAACTATGTCAAAAATGGGAACAGGTGTATTTTGGGGCATTTTGCTCATCATTATTGGGCTAAGTCTAATCATTAAGGTAGTTTTTAATGTCGATTTCCCCATTTTTAAAATCCTTATTGCATTTTTCTTTATCTACCTGGGATTAAAAATTTTATTTGGTCATTCATTCAGAACCTACAATTCTTCTAATTCAGAACATACGGTAATATTTGGTGAACGTGTGTTTTTAAAGCCAGAACCTGGTAAGGAATACAATGTGATATTTGGAAAGGCTGTTTTTGACTGGCAGCATTTTCGTCCCGATAGCCTGGATAATCAACGAATCGATGTAAAAGTGAATACGGTATTTGGTTCAAGTGAAATGTTATTACCTCCCGACATGCAGGTGCGCATTGATGCCAGTGCGGCTTTTGGCGAAGCCCGCATGCCCAACGGTAATACGGCTTCTTTTGGTAATACCAGCTATTTTGTCGATTCTGCAACTGCAAATGGTCGGCTAAATGTAAGAGCCGATGTTGTTTTTGGTTCGTTCCAGGCCCGATGACATGTTATCTTTTCCAGTATTTGTCAATACATTCGGTGATGTATTGTAAAATCTCTTCCCGTCCTGTGTGTTTTATGGCCGAGGTTATAAATACCGGCGGGAGCTCCTCCCAGGTTTCAAGCATCTGATTTTTGAATTGTTCGATATTGCGAGTTAAGCGGCTTGTCGAAAGCTTGTCCGCTTTGGTAAATATCAGGGCAAAAGGAACCTGGTTTTCGCCCAAAAACTGTATAAAACCCATATCATTGGGCTGGGGGTCTAACCGGCTATCGATGAGTACAAATAAGGTTAAAAGGTTTTTTCGCGTTAGAACATATCCAGCAATCATGCGTTCAAATTGCTGCTTTTTTTCTTTCGAAACATGAGCATAGCCATAACCGGGAAGATCGGCAAAATACATGCTTACTGTTTTTTGGGGAGGTTTGTTTTTGGGGTGAAAATTTATCAAAAAATGGTTTATAGTTTGCGTTTTACCAGGTTTAGCCGAAGTGTGTGCCAAATGTTTTTGATTCACTAGCATATTGATGAGCGACGACTTGCCAACATTGGAACGTCCAATGAAAGCGAATTCGGGAAGATTTCCAGGTGGACAGTCTTGATAATTTGCCGTACTTTTTACGAACTCTGCTTGCATAGTTATCATTTTTTTAGCTCATTTCGCAAAAAGTATCAGTTGGTATTATCGATATAAACTTCAAGAATTTTTGAACGGGGTTGAGGTTTAAGATATAAATTATTAATCTCAGCAGGAATAAGCACAGTTTCCCCCATGGTAACGTCGACGGGGTTCGAATCAAACGTTTCGATGGTAAACTTGCCTTCAAGGCACATATAAATTACAAACGAGTCGATAGCCCCATAGTCTTTTTCGATGGTTTGTTCAAATTCTAATAGATTAGTAGTGAAATAGGGACATTTCACCAACTCTACGCTACGATTTAAGGCAGCGGTATAGCTCGTTTTGATGTTTTTAACAGGTCGAAAATCAATGGCTTTCAGGGCGAGTTCGGTATGTAACTCACGGGGTTTACCTGTGGCATCGAGGCGGTTCCAATCGTAAATACGGTAGGTGATGTCGGAGGTTTGCTGAATCTCAGCTATTAACAGGCCTGCACCAATGGCATGAATGCGCCCTGCTGGAAGAAAAACCACATCGCCCGCTTTCACTTTCTCGAAGTGTAAAATTTCCTCCAGGCGGCCTTCGTTAAGGTATTTCACATAAGTTTCTGCGTCCATGGGACGATTGAATCCAACGATAAGACCGGCATCGGGTTCAGCCTGTACGACGTACCACATTTCGGTTTTCCCCCAACTGTTGTGCTCGCGCAGAGCCATTTCATCGTTGGGGTGTACCTGAACGGAAAGCCTATCGTTGGCATCGATAAATTTGATGAGCAGAGGAAAGCGTTCGCCAAAACGCTCAAATACAGCTCCACCCACCAGATCATCCATGTATACCTCAACTAATTCGCTAAGGGTGTTGCCAGCAAGAAAACCATTAGCCACTACCGACGAAGCTCCTGGAACATCGGAAATCTCCCAGCTTTCACCACAACGATCCGATGCTCCCTTCTTATGCAGTAAATCTCGTAGCTTTGTGCCTCCCCATAACACATCTTTTAATATCGGTTTAAATTTTAGGGGATATAAAGAATTGCTATTTTCCATAAAACACTAACATTCTATATAATGATGCTCACCAGGATAATAAGTCCCAATAGAAGTATGCCGATTCCAGAAATTTTATTCAACCACCAGAGATTACGGATGTTAAAACGATCGTGATAAAGACTTACGATGGAGGTTAGCGTGTACCACCAAAGGGAAGTTCCTACAAATACGCCTACAAATACAGCTGTGAATTGTTCGAAAGTACTCACGCCTTTGACCACATTGAATGCTGTAAATACCGCAAGGTACAAAAAAACATTCAGGGGATTGGACAGTGTCAGAAGCAAGGTAGTAACGTAGTCTTTGGGTAAGGTAGTTTTTCGCATTTGTTTGGCACGGTACTGTTTTACAGGGTTTTTGAAGTATATGCGCAAACCAATGTAAATAACTAACGCACCGCCAAGAAATTTAAATATGTAGGTATAACCGTTGATAAAATCGATGATGAAAGAAAGTCCCAATCCAGCTATTATGGAAAGCAAGGTGTCAGCAGTAGAAGCCCCTAGTCCGGATACAAATCCCGACAGTCGACCTTTGCTTAAAGTTCGCTGAACACAGAGGATAGCAATAGGTCCCACCGGGATTGAGGCTATATATCCCACGATGATTCCCTTAATAAGCAGTTCTATTAATTTTAAACCTTCGTGCATTTATAAAAGGTCTTTTGCGCAAACCTACTGAAGTTTTTTTGAATGCACAAGTGGCTATTGTAAAGATTGCTTAAAATAGTCGCTAATTAATTTTAAAAAATTATCGAAAAGTAACCTGTACAACATCATCCACTTCCAGCAAAATTTCTCGACCAAGGATAAGGGGCAGATTGATGTTTTCATGGCCTGCAGGGAATCCAAAGACAACCGGAATATTAAGTTCGGAAGCATATTCGGAGATTATTTCATAGGCGTTTTTTCCAAATGGAATTTTATTGTCTTTCATATCTGTCATCTGACCAATGATAAGACCTCTGAGGTTATCGAGCTTTCCACCCAGCTTTAAATTCATCATCATCCGGTCGATATGATATAAGTATTCATCAATGTCTTCGAGAAATAAAATTTTACCCCCCGTAAAAATGTCATAATCGGTTCCTCGGAGGCTGTAAAGTACCGATAGATTTCCTCCCACCAATACTCCGCGAGCTCTTCCCTGCCTGTTCAAAGGATTCGGGGCACAGGTATATACAGGTTTTTCTCCGCGCAGGATGGCGAGCGTTTTTTCAAAAGAAGTAATATCGCTGCTATCTTGTTTCAAGCTGAATAGCATGGGGGCATGCAGCGATTCTATTCCTCTCTGATGAACCACCGAATGAAATACAGTGACATCGCTAAAACCTATAATCCATTTTGGCCGTTTTATAAATTGTTCCCAATTGACCTGTTGTACAAGGCGTACAGAACCATATCCACCGCGGGTGCAATATATGGCTTTTATTTCGGGATCGTTGATAAATTGCTGAAAATCTGCTATTCGTTGTTTGTCGGTGCCTCCAAATTGATGATAACGTTCGTACGCATGCACCCCAAGCTTTACCTTAAAGCCTTGTGAAGTTAGCCAATGAATACCATACTGAATATCATCTTCTGAAACAAATCGGGCTGGTGTTACAATACCAATAGTATCCCCTGGTTTGAGAAATTCAGGAGTTATCATAATAACCTTTTAAATTTTTAAAGCGTGAATATACAAAAATATATTCCAACACCCTGAGTATTTTTTTATCTTTGTCACTTTCAAAAATGAAATAAAAGGGATGCCAATGAGTGAATTTGAACGTTATACGGTTACAGCTGCATTGCCTTACGCTAATGGTCCTGTGCATATTGGCCATCTGGCGGGCGTATATATTCCAGCGGATATTTATGTTCGATACCTGCGTCAGCGTGGAAAGGATGTGATTTATGTTTGCGGAAGCGACGAACACGGGGTACCCATTACCATTAAAGCTCGTCAGGAAAATGTATCACCCAAAGTTATTGTCGATCGATACCATTCTTTGATTAAACAATCGTTTGAAGCTTTTGGGATTTCGTTTGACATTTATTCACGCACCTCATCTCCTGTGCATTATCAGACTGCCTCGGAGTTTTTCTTGACATTATACAATAAAAATGAGTTCATCGAGAAGGAAACGGAGCAATATTACGACGAGGAGGCACAACAATTTTTAGCCGATCGTTATATCATGGGGACCTGTCCTCATTGTGGCAATGACAGAGCGTATGGCGACCAATGTGAAAAATGTGGCACTTCGCTCAATGCAACCGATCTTATAAATCCTCGCTCGGTATTGAGTGGAAAACCACCGGTGCTGCGCAAAACATCGCACTGGTATTTGCCACTCGACAAGCATGAAACGTGGTTACGACAATGGATTCTCGAAGAACATAAAGAGTGGAAAACTAACGTATATGGACAATGCAAGTCATGGCTCGATTTGGGACTTCAGCCTCGTGCCGTAAGCCGTGACCTCGACTGGGGTATTCCTGTGCCTCTCGAAAATGCTAAAGGAAAGGTATTATACGTTTGGTTCGATGCACCTATAGGGTATATTTCGGCTACCAAAGAACTTACCCCTCACTGGGAAAAATATTGGAAAGACTCTAAAACACGCCTTGTGCACTTTATTGGTAAAGACAATATCGTTTTCCATTGTATTGTTTTTCCCTCGATGCTAAAGGCTCATGGCGAATATATCCTTCCAGATAATGTGCCTGCCAATGAGTTTCTCAACCTTGAGGGGGATAAAATATCTACTTCGAGAAACTGGGCAGTATGGTTGCATGAATATTTACAGGATTTTCCAGGAAAAGAAGATGTGCTGCGGTATGTGCTCACTGCCAATGCCCCTGAAACTAAAGATAACGACTTTACCTGGAAAGATTTTCAGACCCGTAACAATAGCGAATTGGTGGCTATCCTCGGTAACTTTGTTAATCGTGCCATGGTGCTGACCCACAAATATTTCAACGGCATAGTACCCGAGGTTACCCATACGGAACAGTACGAAAGCGAAATCGAGCAACAATTAAAATCCTATAAAAGAAATATCGAGGAAAATATCGAAAACTTCCGGTTCCGTGAGGCTTTAAAGGAATACATGAATATTGCAAGGCTGGGAAATAAGTATCTGGCCGATACAGAACCCTGGGCTATCATCAAAACAAAGCCTGAACGGGTAAAGACAATCCTGAATTACGCTTTGCAAATAGCTGCTAATCTGGCCATCCTGGGTGAGCCTTTTTTGCCCTTTACAAGCCAGAAACTATCCCGTATGTTACAGCTTCCCAAAAATTACCGTTGGGATAACGCTGGACAGGTAGATGTTCTTTCTACGGGACATCAACTGGGTAAAAGTGAGTTGCTGTTCGAAAAAATAGAGGATGACGCTATCGAAAAACAGCTGAATAAACTTCATCGGCAAAAGCCAGCCGAGGCTAACGTAAATACTGCGGTTCCTCAGAAGCCTTCTGTCAGCTACGACGATTTTTCACGTATGGATATCCGCGTGGGTACCATTGTCCATGCCGAAAAGGTGCCTAAGACCAAAAAATTACTCAAGCTTACCATCGATACAGGTATCGACCAACGGACAGTGGTGTCGGGAATTGCCGAATATTTTGAACCTGAAAATATTATCGGTCGACAGGTATGTTTACTTGCCAATCTCGAACCCAGGGAAATTAAAGGTATCGTTTCGCACGGTATGATACTTATGGCCGAAGATAAGGACGGACGACTCGAATTTGTTGCTCCATCTACTACTGTTGCCCCAGGTAGTTCGGTGAAATAATGGGGATATAATTGCTCGAAATGACGGGTATTTTTTCGAGGATACTGATCATGGAAAGCAAAAAGTTAAATTATAGTAAGTTACAAGAAAAATTATTTTTTCATGAAACGAATTAAGATAGGGATTACGCATGGCGATATAAATGGGATTGGGTATGAAATTATTCTTAATACCTTATCCGATCCGCGCATACTCGATATGTGCACACCGGTTATCTATGGGTCGGCTAAAGTTGCAGCCTATTACCGCAAAGTGCTCAACCTGAACAACGTAGTTCTCAACTCAGTCCGTACGGTTGATGAGATTCATTCTAAACGTAACAATCTTGTCAATTGTGTAGATGATAATGTGAAGGTTGAGTTAGGGAAGGCTACCCCCATGGCAGGCGAAGCAGCGTTTGTGGCACTGGAACAGGCTGTGAATGATTTGATGGCTGGAAAAATAGATGCCTTGGTAACAGCGCCAATCAATAAATTTAATATTCAGTCGGATAAATTTTCCTATAAAGGCCATACCGACTACCTTCAGGCAAAGTTCAATGCGCCAGAAGTAGTAATGTTTATGGTCAGTGATGTCATGCGGGTAGGTTTGGTATGTGAGCATGTGCCCTTATCGCAGGTGCCGAAGTATATAACTAAAGAACGTATTTTGAGCAAGCTGAAACTCATCAACGAGTCGTTGGTGGCCGATTTTGCAGTTACCAATCCAAAGATTGCTGTGCTGGGACTTAATCCCCATGCTGGCGACAATGGCTTGTTGGGAAGTGAAGAAAATGAAATAATTATTCCTGCCATTGAAGCGGCGCAACAGGCAGGTATATATGCACTTGGCCCTTTTTCAGCCGATGGTTTTTTTGGATCGGGACAATTTACGCAATTCGATGCCATTCTGGCGATGTATCACGACCAGGGGTTGGCCCCCTTTAAGGCATTGACTGCTGGGCAGGGAGTTAATTTTACGGCTGGACTGCCTATCATTCGTACTTCGCCAGCTCATGGTACGGCGTACGATATTGTTGGGAAAGGAATTGCTTCGTGCGATTCTTTCCGAAATGCGCTGTACGTGGCTTGCGATACATATCGCAATAGAGCTACCTATAAAGAACTTTCCGAGAACAAGTTGAAACCACTCTCGGCAAGTCTTGACCTAACCGGTGATACTGAAATAGAGGAATAAAGAAAAGATATCTTTTTAACCAAAAACGGTCAATAACTTTAATACAACACAGCTATGAGAACATTTGTAAGTGCAGTATTAGCTACTCTACTGGTAGCCGCCTGTTCGACGAAGAAACAGGAAAACAACCAATTTGAAGCTGTCGATACGCTGGTGAAAGCTTCTGCTTTTCAACGCGAAATTGATGGAAAACAGGTTAATTTGTATACCCTCACCAACGACAGCGGTATGGTCGTTAAAATTACCAATTATGGTGCTCGTATCGTGTCCATGTTGGTACCCGACAAGAATGACAAGTACGACGACATTACGTTGGGCTATAACTCTATTGATGGGTATCTCAACGACAATATGTACCTGGGTTGTGTGGTGGGCAGATATGCTAATCGAATTGGAAAAGCTACGTTTAAGCTTGATGGAAAAACCTATAAGCTGTATGCCAATGATAATGGCAACTCATTACATGGTGGGCTCAAAGGTTTTGACAAGAAAGTTTGGGACGCTACGCAGCAGGGCGATACCCTTACCCTAACGTACACCTCGCCCGATGGAGAAGAAGGCTATCCTGGTACCCTGAAAGTTACCGTTCAGTACATCCTGACCAACAACAATGAATTGATTATGAAATACGAGGCTACCACCGATAAAAAAACGGTTCTCAATCTTACCAATCATGCTTATTACAACTTGCATGGTGAAGGTAACGGTGATATACTCGATCATTATCTTGAAATTTTTGCCAGCCAGACTACTGCTGTCGATAGCTTGCTTATTCCTACCGGTGAACTTGCCGATGTTACAAATACCCCATTCGATTTTAGAAAACCACACAAAATTGGTGAACGTATCAATGAAGACAACGAACAATTGAAGAACGGTAAAGGATACGACCACAATTGGGTACTCGATAAAAAAGATAATGAACTTGCTTTAGCCGTACGTCTTACCGATAGCATCAGTGGTCGTGTACTTGAACTATATACCACTGAACCCGGAATACAGGTATATTCTGGTAATTTTATGAATGGTAAGGTTGTGGGCAAATCGGGTAAACCTTACAATTATCGAGGCGCCATTGCCATGGAGCCCCAACATTTCCCCGATTCACCCAATAAACCGAATTTCCCTTCAGTGGTCCTGGAACCTGGTAAAACATATACGCAGACCAGCATTGTAAAAATTGGTATTGTGAAGTAACTCAAATAACCTTCATAAAAAGAAACTGCCCCAGCATTTGGGGCAGTTCTTTTTGCACACATGCGAATCTTTTGCTTTATTCTTCAATATCAATCGCTTTGCTTATTTTCTACATGCAGGTAAACGATGTCTTTTTCCAGTTCTGCAATGTCGAAAAATTCACATACATAATTGATAGGAAGCGCATAGCCATAGGTAAAAGAGGCTTTTCGGAATACTTCCTGAGCTAAATGCTTAATTTGATATTGATTAGCAATAAGTACCTGAATAGGATCGATATCGTTGAGGGTAAGCTTTCCTTCGGAAAGTTTAAGCGACTCAATGTTAGCGTTGATCACATTCATCAATGCCTTGTATTCTTCATGGATTGCGCTCAGACGATGTCCGATGATACCAATGACTTCACATGTTTCAGCATCGATAAGGGGGGCTCCCGCATTACCCCTATCGGTCGAAACATCAAACATTAACAATTTTTTTCCCTGATGCAGATAGTAGGAAGACACAATACCTGTCTTGATGGCAATATTATTTTGTTCCCATTGATGCCCGATGATGGCTACCGGTGAGGCGACGGCAATGTTGTCGCGATTGCTCAGTTTAAGAGAAGGAATGTTGTCAAACTGCGGAAAATCAATGTCAATGAGCGCAAAACCACCAAAGCTTTCCTGCGCCCCTTTAATCATGCGATTTTTAAAGTCCATGTAGGTAATCTTCACACTTTCCCGCAGGGTGGTCCCATCTTCTTTCATGAAGCCTATTTCAACCTCATAGGGTCGATCAATCTTTCCCACTTCGTCGGTGGTTATTAGATACCTTCCATACTTGAATCCCGTGTATGATTCAAATCTTATACCCTTAACGCTGTAAAAATTTAAAATACAAATTCCTCCGTAACATCTATTCCATACTTTTTGGTACATAGCAGGTTGGTTTAAGGTTAATGGTCTGGTTTTTGTTAGTTAGTTTGCATTTATCTTCTCGCATGCGATTTATTGATTATACGATAACGCAGCCAACTAATGTTACATTGGATGTCGATTTTTTTTTAAAGGTAACTCAAAAAGTAAAAATTTTTTATTCCTTACTTCCTATCGATAGTTAGTGTTGATTTAAGATATATTTTACTGGCTGATTTGGTAATATTTTCCCGATATTTGCAAAAAATATGAACCTTGGGACGGATTTTGGCGTTAGATTATGGATTAAAACGAATAGGGATTGCTGTAAGCGATCCTTTGCAGATAATTGCACAACAGCTAATAACATTAAGTCCATCGGAGATATGGCAATTTCTTGATGGATATTTTTCAAAGGAAGAGGTCGAATTGGTTCTTATTGGTTATCCAGTTCAAACTAATGGAAAAGGTGGATCGGATGCTTTACGTTTTATCAATCCTTTTATTGAGAGATTTTTAAAACGTTACCCACATATACCTTTACGTCAGGTCGATGAGCGATTTACCTCAAAAATAGCGCAACGTTTGCTTATAGAAGGTGGCTTTAGTAAATCGCAACAACAGGATAAAGGGCGTATCGACAGGATGAGTGCAGCCATCATGTTGCAGGAATATTTGAATGCAAAAAAATGTTAACAAACACAATAAAATCATGATTTACCCGATTTATGTATACGGTCAACCGGTATTACGGCAGGTGGCTAAAGAAATATCTTTTGATTATCCAAATTTAAAAACGCTTATAGCGGATATGTTTGAAACCATGAAAGTGTCGGATGGGATAGGATTGGCAGCACCGCAAATTGGACTGTCGATCCGACTTTTTGTTGTAGATGCTACGTCAATGGCTGAGGAGGAACCGGCGCTGAAAGATTTTCGCAAGGTTTTTATCAATCCTAAAATACTCGAGCGTTGGGGTGAAGAGACAATATTTAATGAGGGTTGTCTTAGTCTACCTGGTATACGCGAAGATGTTAAGCGCGAGTCAATTATTCGCATTGCCTATTACGATGAGGATTTTAAACCTCATGAGGAGGTATACGATGGTTTTGCAGCACGCGTTATTCAGCACGAGTACGATCATATTGAGGGAATTCTTTTTATTGACCGTATTTCACCCTTACGAAGGAAAATGCTAAAAAGTAAACTTCTCAATATCAGTAAGGGACTTGTCGAAGCAAATTATAAAATAAAAGCATTGAAATAACTTGGATTTTAAATTTTGGCACGATTATTGAATCATTCAATAAATGAGTAGCAAGTTGGTTAGTTGGTTAATAGTTAGTTAGTAGTTGGTTAGTAGTTAGTTTTCATGTTTTTGGGTTAATAATTGGTTAGTAAGTCCCGCTGTAAAAGGCGGGATTTACTTTTTTATCGAACGTCTTATTCAAACACCACTTTGAACATTGGCTTATACCCCTTCACCAGCCCATTATCATCGTATGTTTCGTAGCCAAAAATAATAGCATAAACTTTTTTTAGGAAAACCTTTTTCTGGTAGTCGTAGTACCATCCCTCGTAAAACTGAAACTTTCCCACAATATTGCGATTGAAGTCATTTCTGTGCTCGAGTTCCTTAATCTGACTGATAGATAAGGGTTTACCCGAATAATAATCGTAGGCAATTAATTGCTGGTGGTATAGCTGTTGGAATATTGTGTCAACAAATGTTTTACGTTGTAAACGTTGTACGCATTTTTCCGTCCACCAATCGGCCGAATCGGGATTTTTTACTACCAGATCGGCTATAAAGGTGTCGGCAATGCAGGAGAGCGTCAATGAGTCCATTGGTACCGAAGTACGTGCAACGACAAACTTTGGGGGCTGTTCCCGGCACGAAAAAAGGGCAAGAAGAAGCAACAGCCAATATAAACCTACTTTTCGCATAGCATTTTTTTTAATGATGTACTAATTGTTGATAGTAATGATACTGAAGGTCGGCAATGTGTTCAAGTGAATAATATTGTTGGGCAAAGCTACGGCATTTTTCACTTCGATGGTCCAAATCGTTCAGATTTGTGGTCAAATGTTCCAGTATTTCTTTTATGTGTGTTTCTTCAGGCAGAACCTTAATAGCAAGCTCCTGTTCAAAAGCTTCGGGGAAGTTACATCCTTCAGAAATAATGGGTATTAGGCCGTATTGCATTGCTTCGACTACACTGGTGGGAAATCCTTCGCTGAAAGAGGGAAGAACAAAAAAGTGCGCCTGTTGCAATAATTGATTTTTCTCTTCACCAAAAACAGGACCAATATAGCTCACATTGCTGGTGCCAGGTAGTTGATTTTTGAGCCAACCTAAAAGGCCGTCATCGGGTCCTGCAATGATGAGTCTGAAAGCAGGATTATTATTTAATGAGGACCGCTTCCAGGATCGAAGCAGGGGTATGAGTCCTTTTTTTTTATGCAAACGTGCAAGAAATAGAAAATTTAGGGGAGAAGAAGTCCAATTTTTTGCCGGGATATTTTTTGGGGGAAAGTTTCCATTAGGAATGTGTATTACATGGGAATAGATGCGTTGTAAATTCAGTTTTTCGGGTAAACTTACAGCCCTAACCACGTCGGCATGGGTCGATTGGGGTTTTTCGAATAGCCAATAATAGGGAAACTTAAGATACCATTTTTGCGACATACTCCAGGGTTCCAGCATACCATGGGGTACAAACATCCATGGGTAACCTTTTTTCTTGAGGCGATATCCCAATCGTGTAGGTAAACGCCAACAACCATGGGTTACCACAATTGTATCGGAGGGGAGGGAAGGTAAGTCGTCGAGGTTATCGATAGGAAACAGGTCTATCATGCCAGGCAAATCCTGAGGTATAGGATCGGTTGTTCGGGGGAACCACAATTGAGAAATAACGCCATATTTGGCTTTAAGTATAGGGGCAGTTGCGGTAGCTGCATTCCAGATACCAAAGTTTACCATATCAATTCTGTCAACGATATTGACGACGAGCATAGGCAAAGGGATTTATAAATCGTTTTCGATACAGCCATATCACAAAAAAGGCTGGATAAACGGTAAAAAAGAAAAGAGTAAGATGCTGGGTGAAATAATTTCGAGAAATGATTACATAAATGTATGCATTAAATACGGCAATAGCCGTAATAGCAAGTGGATGCTCTTTGTATTTTAAAAACCACAACCAAACTGTTTTAAAAAAATATCCCCAAAGAAACGAGATTACCACAACCCCTAACCAGCCAAAGGCAAGATAGTACTCACTAAAATTAAGGTAGGCCTGACCACGTCCTGTTCCTTCAAACAAATCGTCGTTGGTGGAGAGTATATAGCTTCCATCGGGTTTACCTGGCCATATTTTTCTTGGAATGGGTGCAGCTATAGCATTCACGATAAAGTCGAAATAGGTATAATCGCGGATATCAAGCACTTTATCCATAAACAGTCCTGTTGCCCAGAAAACGTCGGTTTCGTTAAGACTTTTTTCGGCAAGGTCGCCATATTGAACATTTTCGATACGACTCACATCAATACCCCGTCCATACACCCGTGCAATTTCCAGTATGCCCATGAGGATGAAGAAGGGTATCAGTGTGCTTGCCAGGAATATCCAGTTGGGCTTTTTTTGTCGATATAAATGGTACGCAGTAAATATAGCAAGAATGAGGATGACAATTCGATATCGAAAAGCCTCGTTGATAAATAGGGAAATAATGAGCCCGAAAATAAAAAGAAAGACGAGTAAGATTTTGCGATTGTAGTAATAGTAGAAGGTAAGAATAGCCCCTACAACCAGAAAATTAATAGAAAGCATCAGGTAGCTGGCAATGGACCCCGAAAAATCCTGGTTGGATTTTGAAGTGTCCAAAAAATTAATGCGAGAAATAATATCTCCACCTGAAAAAATGGTAAACAGGAATAATGATATGGCAATGGTTGTGAGTCCTACATTGCGAAGCTGTTTGGAAGCAACCGGGAAATTAAGAGCAAAAGCTCTCCCTCTGAATCGTCTTTTAGCAATATATCCTAGCACGATGGAGTAGAAGGAAACCAGGCAACCAGTCATAGCTGGTATAAAGTAATCGCGCAGGTCGTAAGTACGTACAATAACCTCACCACTTGCTATCTTATTCAACGGACCCAGCAGTGCATAATAAAAGTACACCACACATACCATGGTAAGTGGTGAAAACATGGCATAATATTTTTTGCTGAACATTTGCACTATGGGAATGCCAATGACACCGATGGCAAGCAGGATGGCGTATACCCATTCATTTCCAGTAAGCATGCTTTACGATAAAAATATACGTAAAAATACGATGAGTTTTTGAAACCTCGACCATTTTCTTGTTGCTTTTCTGGCGTTGTCGATCATTGATAGCACGGCAATTTTATAGTCTTTAAGATCGTATGCTTGAATAATTTTTTGGCCTTTCATTCCCATCTCACGGAGTTTTTCGGGCGATTGGGCAAAGAACTTTTCGAGTGTAGTCACAATGCCTTCGAGGGAAGGTTCAAATACCCAGCCATTTTCTCCGTCAATAACCAGATCGTCTACACAGCCACAACGATTTGATACCATTACGGGCAAGCCAGCAGCCATGGCTTCGTTTACCACCAGCCCCCATTGATCGCTTGTACTGGCCAGAATCAGTCCTCTGGCATGATGATATAGCGAGGGAAGTTCGTCGTATTGTACAAAAGGATGCAGGCGGATTTGATGGTGTGTATATTTCGATATCCTGGCTTTCAAGGCCGATTCAAGAGGGCCAGAGCCTACAATATAAAGAACTGTTTTTTCTTCGGGGTGTAAAGTGATGTAATGGTGAAAAGCCTCGATCAGCGTGAAAAGGTTTTTTTTAGGTATGTACCTACTGATACATAGCAGATAGGGAGAATCGTAATCAAAGCTCAACATTCTTTTTCCTTCGACCTGAAAGTGGGAATTATCCACCACATCGAAGGGTTTAAAAATAATTTCAGGGGAAACCCCTAATTTTAGCAGATAATTTTCGCTACGTCTGCCTGCTGTTACAAATCCATCGAAGGAAGTAGCGATATAACTTTTAATTGACTCCATTATGGGATATCGTTTGACATCGTTGTATGTGCTGTCGCTCATAGAAAAAACCGGGATTTTTTCTTTTTTGGCCAGGTACAGGGCTGCCATGTAGGTTCGGTTGCTCCAGCCCATGGTAATGATCGCCTGTGGCCGATACCAATCGATGAGGTTACGTATTTCGTGTAGTAAAGCACTACCTTTTAATTCTTGGCCGTGGGCATTGGTTTTCATCTGTACCCGTTGGTAGTTGACCCCGGTGTCAATGTTTTGCCAATCGTATTCTTTCGAATCTGGCAAAATTTCAACGGCTATCAGCTCACAGTTTTTAGCCAGTTCGGTAAAACGGGCATGATGGTAAGGACCTATTTTATGTAGAAAAAACAGAATTCGCATGCTATCAAAGGTTAGGTTTTCCAAGTTTATACATCAGCGATAAAACTCGTTGCTGTCGATTGATGAGGTACTGCGAAGGTTGTGCCGGATTACGTCGTAGCGGTGCAGGCAGTATTGCGGCCAGCATGGCTGCTTCGGACGGTGTAAGCTGGCTGGCACTTTTTTTATAGTAAAATTGTGAAGCAGCCTCAACGCCATAGATTCCACGCCCCATTTCCACCACATTTAAATAAACCTCCATTATTCGGCGTTTACTCCAGCATAATTCCATTAAGCAGGTAAAATATAGCTCAAGTCCTTTACGAAAATAAGTACGCGAAGGGAACAGGAAAACATTTTTGGCTGTTTGTTGAGTAATGGTGCTCGCTCCATGTTTTATCCGGCTATACTTATTTATTTTTCGTGCTTTTTGAATAGCTTGCCAATCCACTCCCATGTGAGAAGTAAAATTGTTGTCTTCGGCAGCGATGACTGCCCATACCATGTTAGGGGAAATATCTTCGAGCGAAACCCACCGATGCTGATGTCGAAACTTTCCCTTAGCCTTGTCATGCTCCACTGCTCGAATAATCATCAGGGAAGTAATGGGTGGATTGACATATTTGTACATCATCACCCAGAAAACGCTAACCGAAATACAAGCAAAAATGAACTTTTTGGAATAGCTCAAAAATTTTTTCCGGAGGGAATAAGCCATGGAAAAACAATTTTTGCAAACCTAACAATTTATTTTTGAAGTTTAATAACTTTGAAAATTCAAATGTAATAAGGTATAAGGTATGAGCAAGGAACTTGTTTTATCGGTACTAAAAAACACGGGTAAGCCTATGCGCCCCGGAGAGATTGTAGCGGCTACTGGTTTGGATAAAAAAGAGGTAGATAAAGCTATTAAAGCATTAAAGGCAGAGGAAAAGATATTTTCGCCGAAGAATTGTTTTTATCAGGCAAAGTAATAGTCTTAGCTGTCCTGCAAGCAAGCCTTATAAGCCTTTACGGTATTTTCGAGACCCAGATAAAGGGCATCGGAAATGAGGGCATGTCCTATAGATACTTCGGCTAAAAATGGTATGTTTTGCTTGAGGTATCGAAGGTTTTGCAGGTTCAGGTCGTGACCAGCGTTCACACCCAGTCCACAACGTTGGGCAACGTTAGCAGCTTCGACGTAGGGAGCAACTGCTTTTTGAGGGTCCAGAGGGTAGGCCGATGCATAGGGTTCGGTGTACAATTCAATACGGTCGGCACCTGTTTCGGCAGCAGCTTCCACCATCTTAATCACCGGATCGACAAAAATTGATACGCGAATACCATATTTTTTAAACTCTTTTACTACATCGGTGAGAAAGGCTTTGTGAGTTACGGTATCCCAACCCTGATTCGAGGTGATAGCATCGTGTGCATCAGGAACAAGCGTAACCTGATCAGGAACTACATCGGTTATCAGCTGTATAAATTTCTCGGTAGGATTGCCCTCAATATTAAATTCGGTGGTAATGACTTTTTTTAAATCATAAACATCATTGACACAGATATGTCTTCCATCGGGACGTGGGTGAACGGTAATACCATCGGCACCGAATCCCTGAATGCGGATGGCGGCTTCCACAACATTTGGTATATTTCCGCCGCGAGAATTGCGTATGGTCGCAATTTTGTTTATATTTACACTTAAATGCGTTTTCATTATCATTGGATTTCGAAAATAAATACTTTTGCAAAGGTATAGAAATACTTAAGATAAAAGGGATGTTTGCCAAAGAAATTATGTCGGATGTTATTCCTGCCCTCCGTACCTCCGATACGGGCTTAAAAGCCCTATCGTATATGGATATCTTTCGTATTTCGCACATGCCTATTGTCAATAATCTCGAGTTTCTTGGGCTTATATCCGACAAAGACATTTATGACCTGAACATGGCCGATGAACCACTGGGAAATCATGCCCTGTCATTGCAACGTCCCTATGTACTAGCTAATCAGCATATTTATCAGGTTGTTGAACAGGTGGCCAGGCTCGATTTGACAGTTATTCCTGTACTTGACGAGAAAAAATACTATCTGGGAGTCATTACCTTGCATTCCCTGGTAAAATATTTTGCCGAATTACTTGCAGTTAAAAACCCCGGGGCTATCATTGTTCTGGAGCTTAACATGAACGATTATTCGCTGGCTCATATTTCACAAATTGTTGAAAGTAACGATGCTAAGATTCTCAGCATGTACATTTCCAGTAGTCCCGATACTACAAAGGTTGATGTGACGCTAAAACTGAACGTCACGGATATGACTTCAATTATTCAAACTTTTAACCGCTATAACTATATTATTAAGGCCTCTTTCATGGAAAGTGATGCCATGAATCAACTGCTTGATGATAGATACGAATTGTTTATGCGTTTCTTGAATATTTAAGGCATGAAACAAACCTTTGGAAAAGTTAATCCTGGTAAATGCGAAAATGTTATTACCTGTATGCTTGAAAGAGTGAGGTGCTTATTACTTGTGAGGTCTATTTTACCATTTCTATATATCTAAAAATTTTTTTATAGATGAAGGTTGCTATTTTTGGACGTCGTATAGATCCTGCCTACAAAGAGGGAATTGATATATTTTTCTCGAGCATAAAAAAATATCATCTAAACCTTTATCTACATGAAAAATTTGTAGAACATCTGGCTGGAATGGGGGTGGCTTTATCTTTTGAATATAATCTTTTCAGCCAGGCTCAAGATATTACTTCAGATTTTAAACTTTTTTTCAGTCTGGGCGGAGATGGTACCTTATTGGAATCGATTCGGTATGTGCAGGATAAAGGGATACCCATTGCAGGGATTAATACGGGACGACTGGGATTTCTGGCTAATATTTCGCAGGATGAGATTGAAGAATCGGTGTCGATGTTGGTAGAGGGGAAGTATTGTATCGACAGTCGTACTCTGTTGAGTTTTCATTGCGAGAACAATCCTTTTTTTGCATTCCCGTATGCCTTAAATGAGATTACCATACAGAAACACGATACTTCGTTGATTTCCATTGAGACAACGATTGATGGAGAGGAAGTGAATCGGTATTGGGCAGATGGGTTGATTCTTTCAACCCCAACGGGTTCCACTGCCTATTCGTTGAGTACGGGTGGTCCCATTGTGTCGCCAGATGTTAAGGCTATTATTATTGCCCCTATTGCCTCACATAATCTTTCGGTACGACCGCTTATTATCCCGCACCATCAAACCATAGGACTACGGGCTTCTTCGCGATCGGGGAAGTACCTGGTAACGCTTGATTCGCAGTCCAAGGTGTTTGACTGTGATTACCTGCTCGAAGTTCATCTTGCACCTTTTGAGATTGCTCTCGCCTGTTTGCCCAATCACTCGTTTTTTCAAACTATTCGTAAAAAACTCATGTGGGGGGTTGATATTCGCAACTAATTGCCAACCAAAAATATATTATTTTGTTATTTTTGTAAAGCAAAGCAAAATATCGATGCGTAAATGTCTGATCATATTTTTTTTATTATTGTTGAGTCATACCGCAATGGCTCAGCGCTGGAAGATCACGCGCTATGAGGCTATTGCAGGGATAGGCTTTGCTAATTATTTTGGCGATATCGGAGGCACTTCGCCTACTAAAAACAACTTGTTTGGTTTGCGCGATATCAACCTGCTCACGACACGTCCCGCTCTGATGGTAGGTGCAAGATATAAGACTTCTGAGGTAAATGCCATAAAACTTAATCTTGTACTTCTTATGATTAGTGGTACGGATAAAGGTGGAGATAATGCCTATCGCGGGTACCGTTTTAATACCTTCGGGCTTGAACATACGCTACAATACGAACATGCTATTATTAAAGAGGAACGACGTCGTTCTTCGTTTGCTATTTATAATCGGCGTGGGTTGCTTAGTACTTATTCCAACAAAGGGTTATATGTTTTTGGAGGGTTAGGTGGGATAGTGCATTATACGGGCATTAAACGCAATTCGAGTGACTATGTGCCTCGCATCGATATTGTGAAAGATGGATTTCATTATGCTGCAACTGCCCTGGGGGGAGTGATGGTAAAATTGATTTATGATAATCGCTATGCATTCAGTGCAGAAATAGGTCTGCGGTATGTCTTTTCCGATTACCTTGATGGTTTTTCAACCTCGGTTTCTCGTTTTAATGATATTTACTATTACACCAATTTTAGTATTATTTATCGTATTAAAACTTCCCGGAAAGGTTATCCTATTCTCTTTAGAAGATATTATTAGCGTATTGGGTTGTTTATTTATAAAACCACGGACAGGTTAAATGCACCTGTCCGTGATTATTTTTTAGCCCATTACCACTTCAACGTGATATGTTTTACCAGCTGGTTGGATGGGAATGAGGTTTCCTTTAAGTTCTTTTCCATCGAGGGTAATTTTACTTACACCCTTTTGTACCCCTGAGGGATTTTTTACTTCAATTTGGTAGGTGGCCCCCCTGAATTTTCGGGTAATTGTATATCCTTTCCATTCCGAGGGGATACAGGGGTCGATAATCAGGCCATCGTAATCGGGCTGTATTCCCAATATGTACTGAGTAATGGCATAAAAGTTCCAGGCAGCTGTACCGGTAAGCCATGAATTTTTAGCTTCACCTGGGCGATAAGCGTCCTTGCCTGCTATCATTTGCGAGTATACGTAGGGTTCGGTTTTATGTAAATCGCTGATATCCTCAAGGTAGGCAGGACAAATTTTCTTGTAGTATTCCCAGGCTCTGTCGCCTCTGCCTATTTTGGTTTCGCCGATCATGATCCAGGGATTGTTATGACAGAAAATACCTGCATTTTCTTTATATCCGGCTGGATAACTCGATATTTCGCCATATTCGATGTAATACCGGGAAAAAGCTGGTTGATTGAGCACAATTCCATATTCGCAATCGAGGTATTTTTTGACCGAGTCGAGCGCTTTGTGACAAAGCCCCTCCTCTTTGCCAATTTCGGCCATGGTACACCATCCTTGCGATTCAATGAATATTTTTCCCTCTTCGTTTTCTTTACTACCTACCTTACGTCCATAATAGTCGTAGGCCCGAATAAACCATTCGCCGTCCCAGCCATATTTCTTAACGGCTTCGATCATTTTTTCGACATGCGACATTGCGCGTTGGGCTTCTTCGTGTTTACCCAGTTTCTGACACAGTTTTGCATATTCTTTACCGTATACAACGAATAGTCCAGCAATCATTACCGATTCGGCTTTCGAACCTTCGGTTTTGTTTTCAGTAGTCTGGAACGATTCATCGGGGTTGGTTGAGAAGCAGTTGAGATTAAGGCAATCGTTCCAGTCGGCTCGGCCAATAAGGGGTAGACCGTTTGGTCCAAGGTTGTTGATCACATGGTCGAACGATACTTTCAGATGGTCGAACATGGATTTTGCAATAGCAGGGTTGTTGTCGAAGGGAACCATTTCGTCGAGGATGGAAAAGTCGCCTGTTTCCTTAATATAGCTAATGGTACCCAGAATAAGCCACAGGGGATCGTCGTTGAAACCGCTGCCAATATCATTGTTGCCACGTTTGGTGAGTGGCTGATATTGGTGGTAACAGCTACCGTCGGGGAACTGGGTGGAGGCAATGTCGATGATACGCTCGCGCGCCCGCTCGGGAATTTGATGAACAAAGCCAATGAGATCCTGATTGGAGTCGCGAAAACCCATGCCACGTCCAATGCCCGATTCAAAAAATGAGGCCGAACGGGAGAAGTTGAAGGTGATCATGCATTGGTATTGATTCCAGATATTGACCATTCGGTCGAGTTTTTCATCGTGCGAACGGACGTTGAAAATACTTAGCAGGTTATCCCAGTACTTTTTCAACTCTGCCAATGCGGCATCGACCTGTTGGGGTGTTTGAAAACGAGCAATGGTTTCTTTGGCTCGCTTTTTATTGATAACTCCTTTGCTTTCCCATTTTTCTTCCTCGGGATTTTCGACGTATCCCAGCACAAAAATAAGATCTTTACTTTCGCCAGGCTGTAGGTCTATTTCGAGATAATGAGAGGCAATGGGCGACCAACCATGTGCTTCCGACATTCGCGGTTTGCCTTCAAGCACAGCTTGCGGTTCATCAAAACCATTGTATAGGCCAAAGAAGCTCTCCCTATCGGTATCGTATCCCTGAATAGAAACATTTGCAGCTGCATAGTATGCATAGTGATTGCGACGTTCCTTGTATTCGGTCTTGTGGTAAAGCACCAAACCCTCAATTTCAACTTCGCCCGTGGATAGGTTACGCTGAAAATTTTCCATGTCGGTAGCAGCATTCCAAAGAGCCCATTCCACAAATGTGAAAAGTTTCAGCTTTTTGGACGTTGAAGTCTCGTTGGTTAATGTAACTTTATGAACTTCAGCCCATGTTTTCAAGGGGACAAAGAATAAAACTTTTGCTTTTACGCCATTTTTACTACCGGCAATGATGGTGTAGTTCATGCCATGTCGACATTCGTAGCTGTCGAGGGGAGTTTTTACGGGTTTCCAGGCGGGCGACCAAATGGTATCGCCGTCTTTGATATAAAAATATCTGCCCCCTGCATCCATGGGTACGTTATTGTACCTGTATCGCAGGATTCGGCGAAATTTAGCATCCTTGTAAAAACAGTATCCTCCGCCAAAGTTTGAGATTAGCGAGAAGAAATCTTCCGTGCCCAGATAATTAATCCATGGCCAGGGAGTTTGCGGATTGGTAATAACATACTCCCTTGATTGATCATCAAAAAATCCATACTTCATAGGTGGTGAATTTAAGTTTCTCAGTTATTTTGCTTCAATTTTGTCATATTGTTTTTAATTTCTGTGATTAATTTTTTGTCTGGCTTAATATCTTTGATTCGCAATTGAATGCTTTTTTGTCCTCTGTATTCGTTTTCTTCGATGCAGTAGCAAATGTCGAATGGGGTTCCGTTGGCAATTTCGGGGTATAAATGGGCAAGGTTGAATCCAATAGCTGAGTATGGCTTAAAAGGTTCGTCTTCGTGCAGCAGGTTTAGCTTTAGATGTTCTTTTTGCGAGCCCACCGGTCGACCGGTTCCGTTGTCGACTACGTTTTCGGTAAAAAACACCGGCATCATGTTCTCTGGACCAAAGGGCTCAAATTGCTTCAGAATGCGTAAAAATTTTGGAGAAATATCTTTAAGTTTAAGTTCCATATCTATTTCAATAGAGGGAACCAACTGTTCTTGAAGAATGTTTTCAGTTACAACCTGTTCAAATTGTTTTTGAAAGGCAGCAAAGTTTTCTTTTCGAAGCGTAAGGCCTGCTGCATACATGTGACCTCCAAAGCTTTCGAGCAAGTGGCTGCAACTCTCAATAGCCCGATACAGATCGAAACCCGGAACCGACCTGGCAGAACCTGTTATGAGTCCGTTGGAGTCGGTAAAAACAATGGTGGGCCGATAATAACTTTCGATTAATCGCGAAGCCACAATGCCAATCACACCTTTATGCCAGGTGGGTTTGTATACTACCGTAGTGCGTCGGTTTTGAAGTTCCTTGTTTGATGCAATCATTTCAAGGGCTTCTCGGGTGATGGTGGCATCGATATTTTTACGCGTATTATTGAAGTCATTAATAAGATCCCCTTTGTCTAAGGCGACCTTTTCATCTTCGGCTATGAGCAGTTCAACCGATGATTTTCCAGTGTCGATACGACCCGCAGCATTGATGCGTGGTCCTATTTTGAATACTATGTCATCGATGCAAATATTTTTGCCCTCGATACCGGCAATGGAAATGATAGCCTTGAGTCCACTACGTGGGTTAGTATTTAGTTTTTTAAGCCCATAATGAGCCAGTATACGGTTTTCACCGGTAATGGGAACGATATCGGATGCTATGCTTACAGCTACAAGGTCTAAAAACTCATATAAATTTTGGGGGTCGATATTGTTTTTCTGACAATAAGCTTGAAGTAATTTAAATCCAACGCCACAACCTGATAATTCTTTGTAGGGATAGTTGCAATCGGGGCGTTTGGGGTCAAGGACGGCAACTGCTGCTGGTAATTTATTTCCAGCGGTATGATGGTCGCAGATGATAAAATCTATTCCTTTTTGTTGGGCATAGGCCACTTTTTTAACGGCTTTAATGCCGCAGTCGAGTGAGATAATCAGCGTTACTCCCTGAAAAGCTGCATGGTCAATCCCCTTAAATGATATACCATATCCTTCGGTGTATCGATCGGGAATGTAATAAGTAAGGTGAGGGGTAAATTGTTTTAAAAAGCTTAAAAATAAAGAAACGGCTGTGGTTCCGTCGACGTCGTAATCGCCATAAATCATGATTTTTTCCTTATTCTTAATAGCCTTTTCCAGACGAATGACGGCAGCCTCCATGTCTTTCATCAGAAAGGGATCGTGTAGGTCGGATAAACTGGGTCGAAAAAATGTTTTTGCCTGTTCGAAGGTAGTAATTCCCCTTTGTACAAGAAGGTTTGCAACAGGATACTCCACCCCCAAAACTTCCATAATGTGCTTTACTGCAAAAGGTTGACCTTGTTCTTTGATGATCCAGTTTTTTTCCATGCTTGCACAATATCAGGGTGGCAAATTTTGACCTTCCAAAGATACACAATCCGATGGTTTCGTATATGCTTTCAATGATGATTTTTCGCATGTCAAGATTCATATTGGTGCCTGTAAAAGTAGCAAAGCCCTACCATATCTACTTAAAGTTATTTTTACACCTATATGGTCACAGATAGCCATGGATTAAATTTTTTTCATAAATTGGCATGTTGATGAACAATTGGTAAAGAAACGGGTTTTAAAAAAATAAAGGGAGAGTCTATGCGCATACATATTTTACAGCACGAGTTGTTTGAGGAACCTGGATATATTTTGCAGTGGGCTCAGGAAAGGCATTTTGAAGTGAGCTTTACGCGGTTTCATATGCTTGAGAGTCTGCCAGATCACAGTGCTTATGATATGCTGGTGATTATGGGTGGTCCAATGAGTGTGCATGACGAGGATAAATACCTGTGGTTGTCGGGCGAAAAAGAATTTATTCGTCAGGCAATTGCAGCCAATAAAAAGATTGTGGGGGTATGCCTGGGTAGTCAGCTATTGGCACAGGTAATGGGATCCAGGGTTTATCGTAATCGTTGGAAAGAAATTGGGTTTTATGATGTGTTTCGAACCGATACCGTACACCCGGTTCTCGAAGGGCTTCCCTCCCAATTTACCGCTTTTCATTGGCATGGCGATACCTATGACCTTCCACCAGGGTGTGTGCTGTTATACCGTTCAGAGGCTTGTGAAAATCAGGCCTATATATGGCAAAATCGGGTGTTAGGATTACAGTTTCATCTCGAAGTAACCCCCGAATTACTTCATCTTTTTTTGGACAGTGCCGATGAAGAATTACAGGAGAATAGCCCATTTATTCAGTCTGCTGCTGAAATGTTGAAAAAAAAGCATATTTTGCCAGAAATCAATGGTATATTGGGGCGAATGATTGATAATTTCATCCGAAATTAATTTTAATTTTTTTTTAATGGCCGGATGGAACTCGCATGTGATGAGCTTTCTACACATAGGCAAGTTCGAAACTGATAAATATTTTCATACTCGTTTGTGAATACTGCTATACATGCTCGTTTCATCCGAATGTAATTTTTTAATAGGTTAGCATGTTACCTGTCTTTGCCTGCATTGAAAGACATGGCAAAAGATAGCTTTGTGATTATGGAGGTTTCTTCGCTGTTTATCGTGTGGTCATAATTTGCTTTGTTGTTTCTTTCAAAGGCACTACTTTTGCATCAATTTTATAAAAATTACGAACTATGCCTATTAATGTACCCGACCGACTTCCTGCAATAGATGTTTTGCGGCAAGAGAATATCTTCGTGATGACCGAATCGACGGCTATTCATCAGGATATCCGTCCTTTACGCATTGCAGTACTCAATCTGATGCCTATCAAGCAGACTACTGAAACTCAGATAATTCGAATGCTTTCGAATTCGCCCCTGCAGATAGAGTTAGAGCTGGTACATATTGCAAGTCATATTTCGAAGAATACCCCTCAGGAGCACCTTAAAACTTTTTATAAGGATTATCGAGAAATTATGCAGCATAAGTACGATGGATTTATCATTACCGGTGCTCCCATCGAACATCTGGAATTTGAAGAGGTTGATTACTGGAAGAACATCCAGGAGATAATGGATTGGACAGTACACAATGTAACGTCAACGCTTTTTATATGTTGGGCAGCTCAGGCAGGGTTGTATCATTTTTATGGTATCCCAAAATATAAGTTGCCGGCAAAGATGTTTGGTGTTTTTGAACATGTTGTTACAGACCCCATGCTTCCACTGGTACGTGGATTCGACGATGTTTTTATGGCACCGCACTCTCGTCATACGGAAGTTAGACGCGAGGATATAGAAAAAATTCCAGAACTGCAGATAGTAGCATATTCGCGCGAAGCGGGAGTACATATTGTGATGGATCGGGATGGACGAAAGATATTTGTAACTGGACATTTTGAATACGATCCTCATACATTGCATCAGGAATATGTGCGCGATAAAAACAAGGGTATGGATATCGATATTCCACAAAATTATTTTCTCAACGATGATCCCTCTCAACGTCCGGTAGTGACCTGGCGTAGCCATGCCAATCTGTTTTTTTCGAACTGGCTCAACTATTACGTATATCAGAGCACTCCCTACAACATTGATTCGATTCAATAGATTTTCCAGATGCAGGCAACCATCATTGCCATAGGAGATGAATTGTTGATTGGTAAAGTTGTTAATATCAATGCGGCCTACATAGCACGAAAACTCAACCTTATAGGAATTCGTGTAAGGGAAGCCACTGTGGTTGGTGATAATCGTCAGGAGATTTTACAGGCACTTGAACGTGCCCATGAGCAGAGCAAGGTTGTTATTCTTACCGGTGGACTTGGTCCAACGTCCGACGATATTACCAAACCTGCACTTTGTGAATATTTTGGATCAAAGTTGGTTTTTAATCCGGATGTACTGGAACAAATTAAAGTTTTTCTTACCAAACGTAGAGGTATACTTAATGAGCTTAACCAGAGTCAGGCATGGGTGCCCGATAATTGTGCCCTGTTGACCAATGCCATTGGCACAGCACCGGGAATGTTTTTTGAGAAAGAGGGACGGTGTTATTTTGCTTTGCCCGGCGTACCCTTTGAAATGGAGAAAATGCTTGACGAGCAGGTGATTCCGATTTTGATAGAAAAATTTAAGCTGGAGCATATATATCATCGAACTATCCTTACCACAGGAGTCGCCGAGTCGGTATTGGCCGAAACAATTGCCAATTGGGAAAAGTCATTACCCCAGGAAGTAAAATTGGCCTATTTACCTTCTCCGGGAATTGTAAAGATTCGTCTTTCGGTTTACCATCATCCCCAGGGACAGGAGATGATTGCACAAGCCGAGCAACAATTGCATGCAATCATTCCAGAATATATCTTTGGATACGACGACGATACGCTGGAAAGTGTGGTAGGAAGATTATTACTCGAACGTGGGGCTACAGTTTCAACAGCCGAAAGTTGTACGGGTGGGAATATAGCTTTGTCCATCGTCTCAGTAGCAGGCGCTTCGGCCTATTTTAAGGGCGGATTAATAGCCTACTCCAACGAGGTAAAAATCCAGGAGCTTGGAGTTGACCCAAAAATTCTGGAAACCCATGGAGCTGTAAGTCGTCAAACGGCAGAAGCTATGGCATTGGGCTGCTTAAAAAAATTCAAAACGCAATTTGCGTTGGCGGTTACCGGGATAGCTGGTCCCGACGGAGGAACACCTGAAAAGCCTGTTGGAACTGTTTGGATTGCTGTCGCCACTGAATCAAAAGTGATAAGCAACGATTTTCTATTTGGCGATAATCGCATGCGGAATATTCAGCGGAGTACCATAGCTGCGCTTAATTTATTGAGAAAAGCTATTCTTGATTGCTAAATCTATTTTTTAGGGAAGTCACTTAAGTAATTTTGTAAATTTGTCCTTAAAAAGTTTAGATGCAATTAAAGTCTCTTGGACATACGCTTCAGTTTCGTTTGCGTAGTTTAGTTCTTAAATTACCCAAACGTACGGTCATTATCCTGGTTTGTGTGTTAATTGGTATAGTAGCTGGTTTTTCGGTTTTCCTCTTAAAAAATTTATTGATATACGTTCATTATTTCATTCAATTTGTTATAAATCAAAAGTATTCCAATTTACTTTATGCTCTTCTTCCGTCTATGGGGTTATTTTTAACTCTAATTTATTTGCAGATATTTCACAAGGAAGGGCTAAAGTTTGGCATTAGTCCTATACTTTATGCCATAAAGAATAAGTCCTCCAATATCGATCGTAAGCATATGTATGGTCATTTGTTTTCCAGTGCTTTTACGGTGGGTTTTGGGGGTTCAGCGGGTTTCGAGGCTCCGATTGTAGCTACGGGTTCGGCCATTGGTTCTAATTTAGCCCGATATTTTAAAATTACCGACGATGATCGGAATGTTTTGCTGGCAAGCGGTGCGGCAGCTGGTATTTCTGCAGTTTTTAATGCCCCCATAGCTGGTGTGCTTTTTGCTATCGAGGTATTACTTGCCGAAACGACAGTAGCAGCTTTCATTCCCTTGTTGTTTGCCAGTGCCACTGCGGCTGTGGTGTCACGAATTTTGTTTCAGGGTCAGCTATTTGTGCTTATTACCACAGGCTGGAAAATTGATGCTATTCCGATTTATGTTTTACTGGGTATTCTGGCTGGGTTATATGCTGTAATCATTATTCGACAATCGTTCAGCATTAAAAGGCGCTTTGAAGCAATATCTAATAAATGGTATCGTGCGGCTGTTGGTGGAGTTGCATTAGCCTTGCTAATTTTTCTTTTTCCTCCGTTGTTTGGTGAGGGATATTTTTCAATACAGGCTATTTTCAATCAGCAGGAGGTTACAATAGTCAATAATCAATTGTTTCAGCCGTATGCATTTCTGCCTCTTATTAGCATTCTTGTATTGTTGTATGTAAAGATTTTAGCAACCAGTATTACTATCTCGGCGGGTGGGAACGGTGGCATTTTTGCCCCTTCACTTGTTATGGGAGGTTTTTTGGGTTATTGGCTTGCAATCGCCCTTAATTACACAGGACTTTTTAACTTGAATGTCATCAATTTTACTGTAGTTGGCATGGCGGGAGTCCTTTCAGGAGTTCTCAAAACACCCCTAACGGCAGTGTTTCTCATTGCCGAAATGACTGGTGGTTATTCACTTTTTGTGCCCCTCATGTTAGTTTCGGCTTGTGCTTATTATGTGGCTTCGTTTTTTGAGCACAAGTCGATATACGCAAAAGAGCTAGAAATACGTTTATAAATTAAAAAAGCTATGATTAAAATTGGATTGATGGGCTTTGGCCGGGCAGGCAAGGCCGTTGCTACAGTGTTTTTGAGGCATCATGAATTTAGTCTCGAATGGGTGATGCGAAAACAAAAATTGTTGTCACATCGTTCAGCTGCTGAATTTTTGGGTATTGATACGCCGGATCCAGGTGAAATTATATCGGTGGATGAATGCGACATCAATGATGTGTTGGAAAAGAAACCCGTTGATTATATAGTAGATTTCTCTAATGAGGAGAGTATTTATCAATATGCAAATGCTGCTGCTGAAAGAAGAGTTAAAATTGTTTCGGCTATTTCGCATTATAGCGATAAAACTATTAGTTTTTTGAAAGAGATAGCCCAAAAAACCGTTGTATTCTGGTCGCCCAATATTACCTTAGGCGTTAATTACTTAATGTTTGCGGCTAAATTTTTAAAAAAGATTGCCCCGTGGGTAGATATTGTGGTGCTCGAAGAACATTTCAAACAAAAGCAGGGGGTTTCGGGAACAGCCTTAAAAATAGCTGATGTTCTTGATGTAAATTATTCGCAAATAAGCTCCATACGGGCGGGGGGCATAGTTGGTAAGCACGAAATCATTTTTGGGTTTCCATTTCAAACAGTTCGACTTATCCATGAGTCGATATCGCGTGAAGCGTTTGGAAATGGGGCTATATTTGTAGCAAAGAATCTGGAACATAAGGAGACCGGGTTCTATCGTTTCGAAGACTTATTATTGCCTTATTTCTCTGAATAAATAAAACCATGACAGGTGCCATTATCATAACGCTTTGTATTTTATTACTACTCTCGTACGTTTTTGATATCACGGCTTCAAAAACAAAATTACCCTCTGTAATACTTTTACTTGTCTTGGGATTGGTAATGCGAAAGGCAGTTGATACGCTGTCGATTAGTATGCCTAATCTTGCACCCGTATTACCTCTCCTGGGTACCATAGGGCTTATTCTTATTGTGCTTGAAGGTTCCCTCGAACTCGAATTCAATAAATCTAAGTTTCCCTTGATTGCTAAATCCTCTTTGTTGGCTCTGCTGTCGATTGTTGTTCTTACTATATCTTTTGCAACGGCATTTTTTTATTTCACCCATTTGCCTTTTAGAAGTTGCTTGATTAATGCTCTTCCGTTGTCTATTATCAGTAGTGCTATTGCAATTCCTACCAGCAGAAATTTTAGTGCTGAAAATCGAGAGTTTATTGTTTATGAAAGCAGTTTGTCGGATATTTTTGGAGTTATTTTGTTCAATTTTATAATATATAATGATTCTTTGGGCATAAATGCAGTAGGTCATTTTTTTATTCAAATTGTTCTCATTGCGTTTCTTTCTTTTATAGTAACGGTGGGACTATTGCTGTTGCTTCGTAAGTTAAATCATCATGTACGATACACGCCTATCATATTATTGATAATTCTGGTATATGCAGTTTCTAAAGAATTACACCTGCCTGCTTTGTTATTTATCCTGGTCCTGGGCTTATTTTTTGCTAATTTTGAAAAGTTAGCGCACTTTAATGCGATTCAAAAGCTACATCCTGACGTTTTAAAAATTGAAATCAAACGATTTAAAGAACTTACTGTGGAAATGACCTTTCTCATTCGGTCGCTTTTTTTTCTTCTGTTTGGTTTTATGATTGAAACGTCCAAACTGTTTGATTTAGGTTCTTTTCTGTGGTCATTGGGAATTATTGTGGCTATTTATGGAAGTCGTTGGGTCTTACTAAAAATATTTAAACTTTCGATTCAACCCTTATTATTTATAGTTCCACGTGGATTAATAACTATTCTATTATTTCTTTCAATTCCTACCGAACATGCTGTATTTATTGTGAATGATTCGTTAGTTATACAGGTTATCATATTTACAGCTTTGCTCATGATGTTTGGAATGTTTGGGGTAAAACGTTCGATGTCGGTGTGAAAAAAACCGGTTTTTCATTTTTTTCGAAAAACCGGTTAGAATCAACTACGGCCAGTTGTTTATTGAACCTTATTAAATTCAAGTTTTAAGGATACATTGACTTCATTGCCAACTACTGCACCACCAGCTTCGGTAAGGGCATTCCACTTAAGTCCGTAATCAAATCGGTTGATTACAGCAGAGGCCTTAAAACCTGCCTTAATATTTCCATAGGGATCTTTAGCGGTTCCGCCATAGGTAACATCAAATTTTACTGTTTTTGTAACATCCCGGATGGTCAAATCGCCTACCAGCTCGTACTTATTACCACTCACTTTTTTAAACGACTTGCTTTTAAAGGTCATTTTGGGAAATTTAGCTGCATTGAAAAAATCATCGCCTTTTAAATGGTTATCCCGCATTTCATTATCGGTGTTAATGCTATTAACGTCGACCGAGAAATCAATTACGGCGTCAGTGAAATCGTCATTCTTACTTACAATGCTACCATCAAAGGTACGGAAGCTACCCTCAACCTCAGAAATTACAAGATGTTGTACCGAGAACTTTACCGTTGAGTGCGCCTTGTCTACCTGCCATTTCGACTGTGCTTGTAATCCGCCCTGAGCAAACAATCCAGCGAGCAAAAACGCTGCTGCTAATCGGAAATGAACAAAGAAATTTGCTGTTTTTTTCATAATCTTACAATTTTAAATTTAACAATAGTTACTTATTGATACTAAATGTATTTTTTATACTAACATAATAACAAGAACCCTGGAAATTTGTTTATAACTTTGAGGGTTTTTCTGTTGAAATCGTTGAAGAATAGAAAAAAACATGAGTGAAGAAAAATTTTGTCCTATTAAGGATGTACTGGACAGGGTAGGGGATAAGTGGTCGATTTATGTTATTACAACCCTGGGGAAAGAAGGAGTATTGCGTTTTAACGAGCTTAAGCATCATATTCAGGGTATTTCTCAAAAAATGTTGACATATACCTTGCGTCATCTGGAGGAAGATGGTTTGGTAGAACGTCATTATTTTGCTGAAATACCTCCAAGGGTTGAATATCGACTCACTCCAATTGGAATAAGTTTACTCGAACAGCTCAATAATCTTTCTCAGTGGGCAATGCAATACCATGAAGAAATTCTACAAGCCAGGAGGAACTTTAAATTAAAATCTTAACTTTGTTTGTGATTCTCAAATCCCATGAGTTCCCTGGATACACCTGTAAAATATTTACCAGGTATTGGTCCCAAACGTGCTGAGATTCTTGCAGCAGACCTGAATATCGTCACGGTTGAGGATTTATTGCTGTACTTCCCTTACAAACATGTTGATAAAACGCGTTTCTATAAAATTAATGAGCTCGCCCCTGATTTACCCTACATACAGATTATTGGTAAGATTGTTGGTTACCAGATGGTAGGTGAAGGCATAAAAAAAAGATTGGTAGCCACTTTTATTGATGATACTGGCGCAATAGAGCTGGTATGGTTTCAGGGACATAAATGGGTACAGCAAACCTATACGATTAATACCTTGTACATTGTTTATGGAAAACCCAATTTTTTTAATGGAAAATATAGTATTCCCCATCCAGAAATAGATCCCTTCACAGATGATCAAAGTTTTAGGCCTGCATTGCAGCCCTATTACAACACCACTGAACGGATGAAGAAATACTTCATGACTTCGCGGTGGATACACAAACTCATGGGACATTGCCTGGAAAAATATCTGAAGGAAGTCGAAGAAACCCTCCCAACCTACTTGATTAAAAGTTTGAATCTTGTTTCGCTTCGCGATGCCTTGCAAAGTATACATTACCCCCAATCTATTGCGGAACTAAAAAAAGCAGAGTACCGTTTAAAATTTGAAGAGCTTTTTACCATTCAACTCAACCTTGCCTATCAAAAGTCGATTCGAAAAAAGATGCCCTCGTCCCTGATATGTAGGCAGGTAGGCGATTTGTTTCATTCGTTTTATCAGCATAAT
This sequence comes from Bacteroidota bacterium, assembly GCA_029550865.1. GTDB lineage: Bacteria > Bacteroidota > Bacteroidia > Bacteroidales > DTGW01 > JAKPGM01. Next base: position 43,739 of record JAKPGM010000046.1, read on the forward strand.
TTGCCTTTTGAGCTTACTAATGCCCAGAAAAGGGTAATCAAGGAAATACGTAAGGATTTGGGCTCGGGACATCAGATGAATCGTTTACTGCAGGGCGATGTAGGGAGCGGTAAAACGCTGGTAGCGCTTATGACCATGCTCATTGCGCTCGACAATGGATTTCAAACCTGTTTGATGGCTCCTACTGAAATTCTTGCAAATCAACATTATGAAAGTTTTGTCCGTCTGTTGCAGAATTTACCTATTAATATCCAGTTACTTACAGGATCGACAAAAAAATCGGCACGACGACAGATAATGGAAGGTCTGTCCGAAGGTACTACGCACATACTCATTGGCACTCATGCCCTCATAGAGGATAATGTGCAGTTTAAAAATCTTGGGTTAGTTATCATCGATGAGCAACATCGTTTTGGGGTGGCACAGCGGGCCAAATTATGGCAAAAAAACACTTCACCCCCCCATGTGTTGGTGATGACGGCGACACCCATCCCGCGAACGTTGGCCATGACTCTGTATGGCGACCTTGATGTGTCGGTTATTGACGAATTGCCGCCAGGAAGGAAGCCTATCATCACCCGACATTTCACCGACCTACAGCGCGAAAAGGTAATAGCCCTGATAAAGCGGGAAATTGAATTGGGACGACAGGTGTACATTGTTTTTCCCCTCATTAAAGAGTCTGAAAAACTCGACCTGAAAGCTTTGGAAAAAGGGTTTCATCAACTTCAGAAGCAGTTTCCCCCTCCACAGTATAGCCTTTGTATGGTTCATGGGCAAATGAAAGCTGCAGAAAAGGATGAGGCTATGAAAGGTTTTGTTGAGGGGAAGCATCATATGCTGGTATCAACCACTGTCATTGAGGTAGGGGTGAATGTGCCGAATGCATCGGTTATGGTAATTGAGAATGCCGAGAGGTTTGGTCTGTCGCAGTTGCATCAATTGCGTGGTAGGGTGGGTAGAGGGGCCGATCAGAGCTACTGTATATTGCTTACCAGCCATAAATTGTCGGAGGATGCCCGAAAACGGATGCACATCATGGAAACTTCGAATGATGGATTTGTAATTGCAGAAGCCGATTTAAAACTCCGTGGCCCTGGCGATATTGAGGGAACGCAACAAAGTGGAATGCCTTTTGAACTTCATATCGCCAATCTGGCGAAAGACCAGCAAATACTGCAAATGGCTAAGGATATAGCAATGGATATTGTGGAAAAAGACCCTCTACTCAATTCTCCCGAAAACGTCAAACTTAAATTTCTGGTCTCAAAAACAAGAAAGGAAAACATTAATTGGAGTTTAATCAGCTGACCAAGCTTTTTTCCAGAGAAAAATCCTCCCCCTTTTTTATATCGATAATTTAAAAACATTCCAAACTACGCTGGTTGTCAGGTAAATTAAAAACCGACTATTATATTTGTTCGCATTTTTTAAAAAAATTTTGGTTGTTGAAAAAAAATTAAATAGGATGGGACTTAAAATTATAGTATTAGCGAAGCAGGTTCCGGATACGCGCAATGTAGGCAAGGATGCAATGAAAGCCGATGGGACAGTCAACAGGGCTGCATTGCCTGCTATTTTTAATCCCGAAGATTTAAATGCGCTGGAACAGGCATTACGTTTAAAAGATCAGATTCCTGGTACAACTGTTACGTTGCTCACCATGGGGCCCGTTAGAGCGGCAGAAATTTTGCGCGAAGGTTTATTCCGTGGTGCCGACGATGGTATTTTGCTTACCGACCGGGCATTTGCTGGGTCGGATACCCTGGCCACTTCTTATGCGCTTTCGTGTGCCATTCGAAAGATTGGTAAGTTCGATTTAATCTTTGCGGGTCGTCAGGCTATTGATGGCGATACGGCTCAGGTAGGTCCCCAGGTAGCCGAAAAGCTCGGCATACCTCAAATTACCTACGCTGAAGATGTTCTGTTTGTTAAAGATGGAGCAATCCGCGTTAAACGCCGTCTCGAAAGGGGAGTAGAAATTGTTGAGGGTAAACTTCCCATATTGGTTACCGTCAATGGGTCAGCTCCCGCATGCCGTCCCAGAAATGCCAGGTTGCTAATGAAATACAAACACGCTACTACCATTAGCGAACGGGCTGAAAAATCGGAAGATTACATGGCACTAATCAACGAAAAACCCTATCTGAACATAAAAGAATGGAGTGTTAACGATATCGAATGCGATCGCGAACAGTTAGGTCTAAGCGGTTCGCCAACCAAGGTTAAAAAGATCGAAAACATTGTTTTCCAGGTCAAAGAAGCTAAAAGACTTACCGACAGCGATTCCGATATCAATCAGCTGATGAAAGAGTTGATTGAAAATCATACCATCGGATGACATTCGTTTAATGAAAAAATTTGAAAACATGAATAACATAATAGTTTTTTGTGAAATAGAGGATGGGAAGGTCCAGGATGTGAGCCTGGAACTCTTGACAAAGGGGCGTAAGCTTGCCAACGAGTTAAATTGTAAGCTGGAAGCATTGGCAATAGGCTACAAATTGGAAGGAATAGAAAAGCAAATATTTCCGTATGGTGTCGATACGCTTTATGTGGTAGATGATGCTGCGCTGGAGCATTATCTTACATTACCATACACCTCGATAACGGTTAAGCTCTTTGAAGAACAAAAACCTCAAATAGCTTTGATGGGGGCAACCACGGTAGGCCGAGACCTGGGTCCGAGGGTTTCGTCGGCCTTGCATAGTGGTCTAACTGCCGACTGTACCGAATTGGAAATAGGTTCGCATACCGAAACAAAAACCAATAAAACCTACGACAAGCTCCTTTACCAGATTCGTCCGGCTTTTGGTGGAAACATCATCGCTACCATCATCAACCCCGATTGTCGTCCGCAAATGGCAACCGTTCGCGAAGGGGTGATGAAAAAGGAAATAGTTGATCCTAACTATAAAGGGCAGATTGTCAAGCTCGAGGCTAAAAAATATGTTAACGATACCGACTTTGCTGTGCGTATCATTGAACGTCAGATGGAAAAGTCGAAGGTTAACATTAAAAATGCTTCCATCATTGTGGCTGGGGGATACGGTGTTGGTTCAAAAGAAAATTTCCAGCTTCTTTTCGAATTGGCCGAAGTACTTGGTGCTGAAGTGGGTGCCTCTCGTGCAGCTGTCGATGCTGGCTTTGCTGAACACGACCGTCAGATTGGTCAAACCGGCGTGACCGTGCGTCCTAAACTGTATATCGCCTGCGGTATATCTGGACAAATTCAGCATATTGCCGGTATGCAGGAATCGAGCATGATTATTTCCATCAACAGCGACCCCTATGCACCAATTAATAAAATTGCCGATTACGTCATTACGGGAAATGTTGAGGATGTAATCCCTAAAATGATCAAATACTATAAGCAAAATACAAAATAGCTACATTTTGTCAATTCATTAAAGCAGAAAATTATGGGCAACTTTTATACCGATAATCCCGATCTGAAATTTCAGTTGCAACATCCCTTAATGAAGCGGATCGTTGAACTAAAAGAAAGAAATTTTACAGAAAAAAATAAATATGACTATGCCCCTCAGGATTTTGAGGATGCCATGGACAGTTACGACAAGGTATTGGAAATTGTAGGCGAAATATGTGCAGATATTGTGGCACCCAATGCTGAGTCGGTCGACCACGAAGGTCCGAAACTTGAGAATGGAAGGGTAAAATACGCTTCGGGTACTCAGGTTAATCTGGAGGCACTGAAACAGGCTGGCTTGATGGGTATGTCGTTGCCACGCCGTTTTGGTGGGCTTAATTTTCCCATTGTTCCATACATTATGGCGGCCGACATTGTATCGCGTGCCGATGCGAGCTTTGTGAATATCTGGGGACTTCAGGATTGTGCCGAAACAATCAATGAATTTGCCACAGAGGAACAAAAGATGCGATATCTTCCCCGCGTGTGTGAGGGGGCTACCATGGCCATGGACCTTACCGAACCCGATGCAGGTAGCGACCTACAGGCAGTAATGTTAAAAGCTACTTACGACGAAAAAACCAATCAATGGTATCTCAATGGCGTAAAACGTTTCATTACCAATGGTGATGGTGATATTGCGCTTGTATTGGCGCGCTCGGAGGAGGGCACTACCGATGGGCGTGGTCTGTCTATGTTTATTTACGACCGTCGTAATGGGGGCATAACTGTACGCCGCATCGAAAATAAGATGGGGATTAAGGGATCGCCAACCTGTGAGCTGGTATTTAAGAATGCTCCTGCTGAACTCTGCGGCCAACGACGTTTAGGGCTCATTAAATATGTTATGGCCCTGATGAATGGCGCAAGGTTAGGTATTGCGGCTCAGTCGGTTGGTATTAGCGAAGCAGCATATCGCGAAGCACTGAATTATGCACGCGAACGTCAGCAGTTTGGCAAACCCATTATTGAGTTTCCGGCTATATACGAGATGCTTTCGGTAATGAAAGCCAAGCTCGATGCCTCAAGAGCTCTTTTGTACGAAACCGCTCGTTACGTAGATATCTATAAAACGCTTACCCATATCTCCGAGGAACGCGAGCTTACTAAGGAGGAAAAAGAGGAACTGAAAAAATACCAGAAATGGGCTGACTTATTCACTCCGCTGGCAAAGGGTATTGCCTCCGAATTTTGTAATCAGAATGCCTACGATGCTGTACAGATACATGGTGGTTCGGGCTTTATGAAAGATTATCCAGTGGAACGGATTTATCGCGATGCCCGAATAACCTCGATATACGAGGGTACTACCCAGCTGCAGGTGGTTGCTGCGATCAGGGGCGTGACTACAGGGGCTTATCTGGCTCGTATCAAAGAATTCGAAGCAACGGAAATCAAACCCGAGCTCGAAACTTACCGCCGTATCCTGGTTGCCATGACTCAGGCTTACGAGGAGGCTGTAAAAAAAGTAGTTGATGCCAATAATAACGAATTTGTCGATTTTCACGCCCGCCGTCTGGTGGAAATGGCAGGATTTATCATCATGGGTTACCTACTACTCATGGATACCAACCGCGATCATAATTACTGGAAAACGCTGGAGGTATACCTGAAATTTGCTCGTTCACAAAATGAACAACGTGCCGAATTTATCAGGTATTCCAACGTCAATGACCTCGGAAAGTTTAAGGTTGTATAATACCTTGGTAATAAAGCTATTGATAGCTCCAGCTAAAAAAATTGGCTGGAGCTTTTTTTTGTGCTACATTTGAGCAAAAAGCAGGTACTGGAAAATGCGTGGTATTAAACCTCTTTTGCTTGAAAATATTCGCGTTGCAGTCCGATCCATTCGGGCAAATGCCATAAGAAGCACGCTGACTATTTTCATTATTGCCTTTGGTATAATGGCTTTAGTGGGTATTCTTATGGCTATTGATGCTATTAAAAGCACGCTAACCCGCGAGTTTTCCCTTATGGGTGCCAATAGTTTTGCAATTGTTCGGCGCGATATGCAGGTACAGCAGGTGGGTCGTCAGCAACGAAAAATTAATGATCCCAATATCACGTATCAACAGGCACGCTCATTTAAGGAACGATTTACTTTTCCAGCTATTGTTTCTATTTCGGCACATGTGTCGGGGATGACTACGATAAAATTTGGTTCCCAAAAAACCAATCCTAATGTTGATGTTTGGGGGGTAGATGAGAATGATGTTCTTACTTCGGGCAGAGAGATTGAAAAGGGAAGAAATTTTACTTCCGACGAGATTGCAACAGCCAAACATGTGACCATTATTGGCGCTGAGGTAGCCCGAAAACTTTTTAAAACGAACATTGACCCTGTGGGACAATATATTAACATCGCCAATGGCAAATATCGTGTCATTGGTGTTTTTAAGGAAAAAGGTTCGAGTTTTGGGGGATGGGACCGTATTTGTCTCATACCCATCACCAATGCCCGTCAATATTTTCCTACGCCCGATCAATCGTACCGCATCAGTATCAAACCTTACGATCCGCAACTATACGAAATAGCTATGCAGGAGGCAGAAGGCCTATTTCGTATCATTCGTAGGCTTAAACCCTTTGAGGAAAGCGATTTTGCCTTGCAGGCAAGTAATTCGTTATCGCAGATGCTCATCAACAACATTCGATTGGTTACCCTTGCAGCAACGCTCATTGGAATTATTACCCTTTTTGGGGCAGCTATAGGGCTTATGAATATCATGTTGGTATCGGTAACCGAGCGCACTACCGAAATCGGTATTCGTAAAGCTATTGGGGCAAGAGCTTCGACGATCCTTCAACAATTTCTTATCGAAGCTATCCTCATCGGACAGCTGGGGGGTGTCGTTGGAATATTGTTAGGCATTGGCATTGGCAATATGGTTTCGTTGATTATGGGGGGGAAGTTTATCATTCCCTGGCTCTGGATAGGAATGGGTGTGTTACTATGTATGCTGGTAAGTTTGGTATCGGGTTTTGTGCCTGCACGTAAGGCTGCGCGTGTCGACCCTATTGTTTCGTTGCGTTATGAGTAAGCTATTGACTAATATATCATACATATATCCTGGAACTTGCATAATTCCAAATACTTAAATTACTTTTTTCTATGCATTTTTAATAAATTTTCTATATTTGTAACAACCTAACTTTTTAATCATGACCGACCTTTTTATTGAAAAAACTTCCAATACTCCTCAAGCCTCATTCAATGCTTCCACTGGAATTATGACCATCGAAGGACGCTCGATACCTGAAAATCCGGGCGTTTTTTTCGAAAAACTGTTAGCATGGCTGAAGGAGTATTACCAATCCCCCCAACCATTGACGCAGTTTCATATCAAGCTTGAATATATCAACAGTGGTTCGTCGAAAGCTATGCTTGACATTTTCAGATTGGCTAAAGAACAGTGTGAAAAGGGAAATAATTGCCTGGTGGTGTGGTATTACGAAGAAGATGATGAGGCAGTGATGGAACTGGGTCAACATTATCAGTATACCCTTAAACTTCCCTTTGAATTCCGAACTTATTAAGCAGACCGTTTATGACACCCGAACAGGCGCAGGAACGCATCGAGTTTTTGCGTAAGGAACTTCATAAGCACAATTATCACTATTATGTGCTAAATCAACCTATTATTTCCGATTACGAGTATGATCGTTTGCTTAAAGAGTTGGAGATGCTGGAAAACCAGTATCCTCAATTTCATGATCCCTCCTCACCTACTGTTCGGGTAGGAAGCGATATAAGCAATGAATTTGAGCAACGCCCTCATCGTTTTCCCATGCTGTCGCTTGCTAATACCTATTCGTACGAGGAGTTGCAGGAATTCGACAATCGTATTGCCCGTGCTTTAGGACATCGGTCGTATCGATATGTGTGTGAGCTTAAATACGACGGAACTTCTATTAGCCTCATTTACGAAAACCGTCGACTTGCCTATGCGGTTACCCGTGGCGATGGTGAAAAAGGCGATGTGGTTACAGCTAATGTTAAGACTATCCCAACAGTTCCGCTTATCATCAGTCATCCTTCGGCACCCGATGATTTTGAAGTTCGGGGAGAAATAATGCTTAGCCGAAAGCAATTCGAACGTTTAAATCAGGAACGTATAGACAACGGAGAGGAACCGTTTGCCAATCCTCGTAATGCTGCTGCCGGCACATTAAAACTTCTCAAATCGAGCGAGGTGGCTAAACGTAAACTCGATTGCTTTGTTTATTATCTGCTTACCGAACCGCCTCTGGAAACCAGCCATTTTCGTTCGCTTCAATTGCTTGGTGATTGGGGGTTTCATGTTCAGCCATATAGCGAATTATGTGAAAATATCGACAAAGTATATGATTTCATTCAGCATTGGGAAAAGGAACGTGAAAATTTACCCTTTGATATCGATGGAGTAGTGGTAAAACTTGATGATATTACCTTGCAGCAGCAGCTGGGCAGCACAGCTAAGTCGCCCCGATGGGCTATTGCATACAAATTTAAAGCAGAACAGGCTATTACCAGGTTATTAAGCGTTTCGTTTCAGGTAGGGCGTACGGGCACTATTACACCGGTAGCCAACCTTGAACCGGTACCCCTGGGTGGTACTATCGTTAAACGTGCCTCGCTGCATAATGCCGATCAAATAGCACTTCTCGATTTGCATTTCGACGATTACGTGATTATTGAGAAAGGGGGTGAGATTATCCCTAAAATTGTGGATGTAGATCGTTCGAAACGTACAGCCAATGCTCAAAAAGTAACATTTATAGCTAACTGTCCTGAGTGCGGAACCCCTTTGCTGCGTAACGAGGGTGAGGCTCGACATTACTGTCCTAACGAAAAAAGCTGTCCGCCGCAAATCAAAGGTAAGATTGAGCATTTTATTGGTCGTAAGGCCATGAATATAGAATCGCTTGGGGAAGGAAAAGTAGAGCTACTTTTTGACAAAGGGCTTATCCGAAATCCTGCCGATTTATATGAGCTAACCTTTGACCAATTGTACGGTCTGGAAAAGGTAATCGAAGACCCTGTGCTGGGAAAAGTGAAGAAAATAAGTTTTAAGGAAAAGACGGTTGAAAATATTCTCAAAGGCATTGAATCGTCGAAGCAGGTGCCATTCGAACGGGTATTGTTTGCATTGGGTATAAGATATGTGGGGGAAACGGTAGCCCGAAAGCTCGCTACTCATTTTAAAAATATCGATGCTCTTCGTCAGGCAAGCTACGAGGAACTGATGCAGGTACCCGAAATTGGGGAAATTATTGCCCGAAGTGTTATCGACTGGTTTAGCGATAGCGATAACCAGCTTTTAGTGGAACGACTCAGATCGCATGGCATACAGCTTGGGATTGATGACACAAAACAGACTCAAATTTCAAATGCTCTGGCAGGTAAGACATTCGTTATAACTGGAAGCTATGCAACCCCACAACGACGCAAAGAGCTTGAAGAACTGGTAGTAGCCCATGGGGGAAAATTGGTCGATAGCGTTTCGTCGAAAACATCCTATATAGTTGCTGGCGAAAATCCTGGTCCTTCTAAAATTCAGAAAGCCCAGCAATTGGGTATACTCATAATAACCGAAACAGATTTCCTGCAAATGATTAGCTAATGAGCGCTTTGACTTCAGTTTTTGCCTCACTTGCAGTACGTGGTAGAGATATATGAAAAAGAGTACCTTTGTTAAGCACCGAATGTACTTCAATTTTAGCCTGATGTAGCAATGCAATACGATTGACTATTGATAAACCTATGCCGCTTCCAACCTGTCCTGTACTATTTCGGGTACGGTACAAGGGTTCAAAAATGTATTTAATTTCATCTTCGGGAATACCAATCCCCTCATCAATAAATTTCAGATCAACAGTATTTTCATCGTAGTTGATTTTGACCGTGACTTTTCTGTTGGGTGAAAATTTGCAGGCATTGTCAATAAGGTTGGATATCATAATTTTAAGTAGGCGTGGGTTTCCGTTGATAGTAATACTATCTTCTTCTTCTGGAAATTTTTCAAAGTCGACATAAACATTATACCCTTTATTCTGTCGGGCAAGGTCGTCTTTAACGGCAAAAATCAACTCGTCGAGTCTAACTTTTTCGAATTTGATTCGAGCGGGTTCGGTACTGGCCTCAGCAAGTTCAAGAAATCCATTGATAATGGTACTCATGTTGTTTACATCGTCGAGTATTGACCGAAGGACACGTTGGTATTCTTCCGCAGGACGGTTTTTAATGAGTGCGACTTCAATCTGGCCTTTAATTGCCGTAACCGGGGTGCGAAGCTCGTGCGAAGCATTCGATACAAACATGCGTTCGGTTTCAAAGGCTTGCTCGAGTCGCTCAAGCATTTTATTAAAAGTTTTAGCCAGCTCTGCTATTTCATCCTTGTTGTTAGCCATCGACAAACGGCTATGTAGATTCGAAGCCTTGATTTCATCAACCTGCCTGATGAGTTCCTTGATGGGTTGCAACGATTGACGTGTATTTAATATTGCAGCCAGAACCGTTAGTATCATCGAAATGGCAAATACAATGATCAGAATGAAACGTAGATTTTTAAGTTCTGCCATTCCATAGTAATCTTCAGCCGTAGTAAGCACATAATATTTGTGCTTGTTATAGTTATACACGATGCATAGATATACTTTATCGTCCTTGGTACGGAAGTTGCTATCGGTCCAGCGCATGTACGAAAATGCTGGTAAAATTTGAGCCGTAGAGGCCGAATCGGTATTGCTGTACAGGATTTTTTTTGACTCATCAAGTACCCACACCTTCACATCGCGCAGGGTAGAAATGGTTGTTTCGTCGATAATTTTCAAAAGACCAGGACTTATGTCCTTGATGTTAAGTAACAACGTAGCAGTATTGAGCGCTTTGTGCCGTAAACGCAGGTAAAAATCATATTGTCGATAACGTAACGAAAACAGATAAACACTAATAGAAGCTACTGCCAGAATTGCGGCTACCAGCAAAGTAAAGTTTATGGTAAGTTTAGTCTTGATTTTCATAAGCTTGCTTAGCTATGGTATTTACGCTGATAAATGCGGTAATTGTCGTAATTTCTTAATTTTGACGAATCGCATAATTTCAAAATCAGCAATTTTAAAACTGTCTTTTATTTTTGTTTACAGCATTATTTGTCTACGGATTTTCCTCATCTGCTTTAAGGATATACCCCATTCCCACTCGTGTATGAATTAAGCGTTTGGGGAAACCAGTATCAATTTTTTTGCGCAGAAAATTGATGTACACATCCACGACATTGGTACCGGTATCAAAATCGATACCCCATATTTTTTCTGTAAGTTCAAGACGAGATACGACCTTTCCTTCGTTGAGCGCTAAATATTCGAGCAGTGCATATTCTTTGGCTGTGAGTTCTACTTTCTTTCCTGCCCGTGTGGCAGTTTTAGCGTTACGGTCGATGACAAGGTCGGCAATTTGAATTGTTGTTTCAGGTTCTTTATTGCTTCGTTGAACCGTTCGTTTTAACAGTGCTCGAATTCTTACCAGTAGTTCTTCAAATTCGAAAGGTTTCAACAGGTAGTCGTCGGTGCCATAATCGAATCCTTTTACTTTATCTTCGAGGCTTCCCAATGCAGTGAGCATGAGAATGGGCACCTGATTGTTGGTTTTACGAATGGCATGGCAAACCTCAAAGCCATCCATCAGGGGAAGCTTGATATCCAGAATAATCAAATCATAATGTTCTTTGATAGCCATTTCTTTCCCTGATAATCCGTCGTAGGCTAAATCAACTTTGAAGTTATGCTCTTCGAGTCCCTTCTGAATGAATGCAGCAACCTTTTTTTCGTCTTCAATGATGAGAATTCGTGCAACTTCTTCCATGATTTTCTCTTGGCTAAAACACACAAATTTAATCATAATGTTGTAGATTAAGAATGTAGCATGTTGGATATGAAAAAAAAATTATCTTTGTGTCGCAAAAGAAGAAAAGAACAATAAGTTCGTTTAAACTATTAATTATCAAATTAATACACATGGCAAAAATTAATTTTGGTGGGGTTATAGAAGAAGTAGTAACCCGCGAAGAGTTTCCCTTAAGCAAGGCACTGGAGGTTTTGAAAAACGAAACCATAGCTGTTATCGGCTATGGAGTTCAGGGCCCTGCGCAGTCGCTTAACATGCGCGACAATGGTTTTAATGTGATTGTAGGACAGGCTCCCGAATTTAAGGCCGATTGGGATAAGGCAGTCAACGACGGATGGGTGCCAGGTAAAACCCTTTTCCCTATAGAGGAGGCTGCTGCTAAAGGAACAATCATTCAGTATCTGGTTTCGGATGCAGCTCAGCGTGCCCTGTGGCCTGTTATTAAGCCGCATCTGACGAAAGGCAAAGCTTTGTATTTTTCACACGGTTTCTCCATTACCTATAAAGACCAAACCGGTGTTATTCCTCCTGCCGATATCGATGTTATTCTGGTAGCTCCCAAAGGGTCGGGGACCAGCGTTCGTCGTAACTTCCTGGCAGGCTCGGGAATTAATAGCAGTTATGCTGTATTTCAAGATGCTACTGGTAGAGCCCTCGAACGTACCCTTGCACTGGGTATTGCTATTGGTTCGGGATATCTTTTCCCTACAACCTTTGAAAAAGAAGTGTACAGCGATCTTACCGGCGAACGTGGTGTATTGATGGGCGCCCTGGCTGGTATTATGGATGCACAGTACGAAGTGCTCCGTAAGAATGGGCACAGTCCTTCCGAAGCATTCAACGAAACTGTCGAAGAACTTACCCAGAGCCTCATTCGACTGGTAGACGAAAAGGGAATGGACTGGATGTATGCTAACTGTTCGGCAACCGCTCAGCGTGGTGCGCTCGACTGGCGTCCGCGATTCAAAGAGGCCGTTATGCCCGTCTTTGAAGAACTCTATCAGCGCGTTAAAGATGGCCGTGAATGTAAACGTGTACTCGAAGCTACCAGCGGTCCTAATTACAAAGAACAGCTCGAAAAAGAACTCAAAGAACTTCGCGAAAGCGAAATTTGGGCTACGGGCGCCGAAGTGCGTAAGTTGCGTCCTAAAGTATAAAAGCACATTACCTGATCTGAGTATTACAATAAAAAAGCTGCCTCCAAAAAGGCAGCTTTTTGCGTTTAACTACTAACCAATTAAACCCTCATAAGGCCTGTGGGCACGATTGGCTAACCTAAATTTTTGCATTTAAAGTTACAGTTTTATACAAATGTTTTATGCAAAAATTATATGACATTTTGTTTACGTAATGGGTATCAAATGTTAAAGGCTACTGTAGCTTGCTCAGATAAATGAATCCAAACAGGCTTTGATAAAATAGCATCTTAATGATTTTTGTGCCCCGAAATATTACGGATAATCAAGGATAAATCAGTGTGAATCCGTTTTGTCCGCGTAGTCAGTGTGCCATTAAAAAAAGAACACGTATAACACCGATGCAACGGTTAATCACAATTAGTGTAAATCATTGTTAATCAGTCATATCCGTGTGCTATTTTTAAACATGATTACAACAGACGGTAGATTTAACCGCAACGCAAGGAGTATTTTTTCAGTGGGTTTTTAAAAAAGCATCCTGCTCATGGGGAATAATCAATAAAAAAAGACTGACAAAAACAGCCTTAATGACTAATCGTCAGAAAAATAGCCTGAATTTTGTCCATTTCGCATCAAAAAAAGATATTTTTGAAATGTGCCACTGAAAAGCGCTTTCGTCCAAATGTTGAAATTATTTTGGCTACATTTCGTCGGTATTATGGAATCTTTTTCTAAATTTACCCATGCAGCAATGCATAAGCAATCGGAAGATCTCTGAAAGGAACATGCATCCAAAAAAAATGATTGATACTTATTCAAGATATGCACTGTGATGTCGGAAGAATTTTTGTACTACATATGGCAACATCATTTGTTCGACCAGCAAGTGTATACCTTGCGTGATGGCGAACGAATGGAGATAGTCTCTCCTGGAATGCGAAATGTGGATGAAGGTCCTGATTTTTACAATACGCGTGTTAAAATTGGCGGCACCCTTTGGGTTGGTAATTGCGAAATTCACGTATTTAGTTCCGACTGGTACAAGCACGAGCATCATCTTAATCCATTGTTCGATAACGTAATTCTCCATGTAGTTTACAAAAACGATCAACCGACAGTTAACTCAAAGGGTATTGAGGTACCTACCATAGAACTATCGTTTGATGTTGAATTGTTGAAAATTTATCAGCACTACAATTCAATACAATCTGATATACGATGTAAGGATTACCTGAGGAAAGTAGAACCAGTTTACATTACCTCCCTTTTATCGAAAGTTATTGCCGAACGTTTGATTGAACGAGCTCAATTGATACGACGGATATTGGATTCCAATCATAACGACTGGGAGTCGTGCGCGATGATATGGTTGGGTAAAGCCTTTGGATTTAAGGTTAACGAAACACCATTTGAAATGCTGATGCGTTCTGTACCGATGCCTGTACTGCAACGAACAGCATATCAATTACCTGCACTTGAAGCACTTTTGCTTGGGCAGGCAGGTTTATTGCACGAAAATTTTCAGGAAGAATATCCGCAGCAATTGTACAGAGAATATAATTTTTTAAGGAAAAAGTATAACCTAACCCCCATGGACGGGCACATATGGAAAAAGATGCGGATTCGGCCTGCTAATTTTCCAGCTGTACGTGTTGCACAGCTGGCAGCATTTATTCACAAGCATCCTGCCTTTTTTCAGCAATTACTCGAAATTAAAACAAGCAAGGAAGTATTCAGTTTTTTCAATGTTACTGCTTCTGCCTATTGGGACAATCATTACCAGTTCGATGTACTTTCGAAACATTTTCCCAAAAAGCTTTCGCGTTCCAGTGTTTTGTTACTGACCATTAATACCCTTGTACCGCTTATGTTTGCCTATGGGCACGAAAAAGATAAGGACGAATTCCGGGAGCAAGCTATACGAATTCTGGAAGAAATGGAAGCCGAGCAAAATACAATTATTCAAAAATGGACAACGTATGGTTTGGTGCCCCGAAATGCTTCTGAAAGTCAGGCATTACTACAGCTGTACCATAAACATTGTTTGTTACATCGTTGTTTGCAATGTGAAGTGTTTAACCAAATTATGACGAAAAAGCTCTATGCGTTTTAGATCACCGTTTAAAAAAATATATATTGCTTTCTTGCTATTGCTTGTCATAATTGGCCTTGGTGTGACAGGTTTCATGTGGATTGAAAAATACAACTTTATTGAGGCATTTTTCATGACCATCATCACCATTGCCACTGTTGGCTTTACCGAAGTTCACCCCCTTTCCGAAACGGGAATGATTTTTACCTCATTTCTCATCATTGTAAGTTTTGGTATATTTGCCTATGTTGTTGCTGCATTTACTGAGTTTGTCGTTGAAGGTATATTTCAAAATTATTATCTTGGAAAAAAAATGCAAAAAAAGATTGATAAATTAAGCGATCACATCATTGTTTGCGGTTATGGACGTAATGGTTCTCAAGCTACAAAGGAACTGCTTGAACATGGAATTCCAGTAGTAGTCATAGAGCTTGATCCCAATAAAAAAGATGAGTTAATAGATTTTGAGAGGGCTTTTTTTATAGAAGGAGATGCTACGCACGACGAAGTGCTTTTGAAGGCAGGTATTGAAAGAGCCAGGGCAATTATTACCGTTTTGCCCAATGATGCCGAAAATGTTTTTCTGGTTTTAACAGCCCGTCAGCTTAATCCTAAAATCTCTATCATCAGTAAGGCCAGTGACGATAGTGCTGAGATTAAGCTTCGTCGAGCGGGGGCGAATAGTGTAATTTTGCCCGATAAAATGAGTGGTCGACGCATGGCGCGTATGGTGGCTAAACCCGATATCGTAGAGTTTATTGATATTCTCATGCAAACTACCCAGGGAAATGTGGTGCTCGATGAGGTGCCTCTTGAGCATATCACCGATTACTTTAATGGTCGTACCCTGCGCGAATTAGAGCAGTACAACGATACGGGTGCCCGTATTGTAGGCATTAAGCAGCAAGGCAAAACTATTATCGTCAATCCCTTGCCCGAAATTACGCTATCCCCACGCGACAAGCTTTTTGTAATTGGTACTCATCGCCAAATCCAGCAACTCAAAGAATTGATTGCTAATCCTTATATCAAAGGGTAAAAACATATTTTTTAATTGCCAACGTTTTATATTCTGTATGGTAGGCTTATTGTAAACCATTCTATCAAGGGCATTGTTGAGGTTATTTTATTGTAAGGTCAATTATGTTCTCTGCTTTGTAATTTAATAGTTTGGATTGTAAGTCTGCTATAAATTTAAAACTCATAAAAAAACAGGGAGCCATTCATTGGCTCCCTGTTTTTTTATCATTGAGATTTTTATTGTTTTACTACCAGACGTGTGTAATTGTAGCCACCGATCTGGATATGTAACAGGTAAGTGCCTGACTTGATGTGAGAAGTACTTAAATTGAGTGCTGCATTTCCCGGGCCAACAATTTCGCGACGCGATACGAGTAGGTTACGTCCCGTCAGGTCGTAGAGGCTGATACGTAGATTCGAGGATTTTTCAAGCGACAGCGAGATATTCAGCCAATCATCGAACGGCATGGGGTATACCTGCAGATTACTGCTCAGCATCGAAGGATCTTCAATACCTGTAATGGTAACAACGGTGCAGGCAGTATCGGAAGCACCGGTTATTGGATCGCTAATGATGTAGCAAGCAGTGTATGTTCCGGGATTTGCATATACATGGGTGGGTGTGGTAGTGGTGGTATCTTCCGTACCATCGCCAAAGACCCATTTGATGCGTACATCATCTCCCAATCCAGCGCCAATAAAGTCGACAGGATAACCACCAGCTTTATTGGGTGACTTGTTGGATAGAGCTACAACAGCAGCCTTAATAGTACCAGGCATTCCTACATTGATAAGTTTATAGGCTGCGCTACGGCAGGTACTGCTGTTCGATATGTTAAGGTTCGTTAGATAGTACCCATTGGCGGCATAGGTATGCTCAACTTTTCGCCCGCTTGCCTGACCGTTATCGCCAAAGTTCCACTGGTAGCTGGTGGGGTTACCCAACGAACTTTCGACGAAACGTACCTTTCGGCCTGTTTCAATCATGAAATCATAGTCGGCTACGCAGGCATCACCAATAGCCACTTTTTCACACGTAATGTTGCTTATACCTGCAGCATTTACCACAGTTAGGCAAACATTGTAAACACCTGGTTTATTGTATATTACGTTCGGATTGGGCTGGTCTGAAGTAGCACCATTACCAAAATTCCATAAGTATTTGACAATATCTCCATTCGAAAGATCGTAGAAATAAACCTGATTGCCAGGGGCTACCCGATAGGTAAAGATAGCCTCACAGTCGGACGATTGCCCTACGGTTACATATTCTTCGTGCGAGTCGACACAGCCAGAAGCATTAGAGATGGATAAGCTAATTTTGTAAATGCCGGGGGCACTGAAGGAATAGCTTGGATGTTCATTGCTCGAATAGCCACCATCGCTGAAGAACCAGTGATACTGGTCGGCATTCTGCGATAGATTTTGTAAATGAACGGTATGGGTAGCCGTATCGACATAATAGTTAAATAAGGCTTTGCATGGACGAGAGATGTATACATATTTTTCGGCATAATCGTAACAGCCCGTATTGGGATTATACACAATCAGGCTGATGCGGTATTTGCCATCTTTGGGATACGTTTTTGTCGATGGATTTGTGTTGCTGCTGTAGGTGCCATCGCCAAAGTTCCAGAAATATACTGTTTCACCTTCATTAGCGGATAGGGAGGTGTTTGTAACAGTAACTTCGCCGGTCGAACTATTGGCAAAAACATTGAATTGAGCACTGCAATCGAGGTTGCCAGCTGTGATGACCTGTGCGTAACTACTGTTGCAACTTCCTGTTGAATTCGCTACAGTAAGTGTAACCTTGTATTTGCCTAACTTATCATATGTGTGCGTAGGACTTTTTGCAGTTGAGACATTGCCATCGCCAAAATCCCAATAAAACTTATCGCCGGCATTGGAAAGGTTGGTAAAGGTAATTTCAAGCGGATTGCTTATATTTTTGCTTGCTATAAAGTTGGCTTTGATGATACAGGATGGGTTACCGATGCTAATATCCTTACAGGTGGTATGTGTATTGCCCCAGCTATCTTTTACACTCAGGCACACGGTATAAATTCCATCGCTATTATATTGGTGGATTGGATCTTTTACAGATGAAGTACTCCCATCGCCAAAGTCCCACTGGTAGCTGATAATACTCCCAATTGAGTTGTCAAAGAAAAGTATATTATTATTTGCCGCGGTATCGAAGCTGAATGCTGCTACAAGTGGATTGCTGCCAACAATAACCCTGTCGGTATAGGTACTATTGCACAGCAGCGAACTGTCGGATCCATAAAATTCTGTAATAAGGGTAACTTTATAAACGCCGGCTTTAGGATATGTGTGGCTAATGGAACTGAAAATAGCATTTTCATATTGTTGACCATCACCAAAGTCTAATACGTATCGTTTATGGTGAACAGGGCCATTATTGGGGCTATTTTCGGCATAGAGATACAAATTTACAGTTAAGGGTTGGTTGGGATCGTAGGAAGGATACCATGAGAATGTGGTTAGACAGTCTTTGGTTTCAACATCACGCGAAATAACATTACAAACCTCGTTTCCTGTTTTTATAGTCAATACAGCTTTATAGGTAGTATCCCTGCGTGGATAATTATGCAAAAAGTAAGTATTGTATGTAACAGTGTCGATGTCCCCATCACCATACGAGAGGATGAGCGTTTTGTTAGTAGTATCTGCAACTGTTACATAAAAATGTACAATAGTGTCGTTTGAAGAAACATTCAATTCTGCATAGCAGGGGTTTGTGGCCAATTGGGTTGTTGCATTGGTAAAGCAAAAATTGTATGTATCAATAGCCCACACCTGTGCGCTGTAAAGAGTGTTATTTAAAAGTGTGAACTCAAGCGTATTGCTTGTAGTATCGATCTTTTGAGTTCCATACGGGGTATAAATATTCCATGAATAGAAATTAGCATTGGGGTGAACTGTTGTAAATTTATATCTGTTGTTGCCAAGTGTATCTATATCGATACTTGCGTCACAGCCAAAATTGCTACAATTGCCTGAAATTACGATGGGTACATATTCGGTTCGTTCACAAAATTCTTTTATATAGGTAACCCGTAAAGTGTCGAATCCTACGTTGCTGAAGCTATATGATGTGTCTTTAGTACCACTAAATTGAAAAGAGTCTATTCTATTACTCCCTAATTTATCCTCCAGTACAACGGTTACACTATCAGGGTAACTGCTAAATTTTAATTCAATGGTTTTACCAAAGTCAAAACCACAAGCAACTTCATTATTTTGGTATGTATAGGCATTGCAGCCAAGATCAAGGGTTTTAGAGTAATAAGCATAGCAACCATTTTGATATGTATAATTAATATAAAAGTAAAAAATAAAAGATTCATTCTCGTAATTTACAGAGTCACTCACGGTACTATTTGAAGAGATCTCATAATATTTTGGTTCATTAAAAAGACTTCCATAAAGGGTAACAGTAACCGCACTATCACTGTGAATGCTGTAGTACACGGTTTTACTGGTTTTGTTCACGCTGTCGATAACAAAACTTCTTGTTGAGTTGTCGGGGCAACTCTGGCTCCACAACGCTGATGTTGTCATTACCATCGTGAGTAACAACAATAGCCGTTTTAGGTTTTTGCTCGTTCTCATGGTCTTAAAGTTTTGGTTTTACTGGAGTAACTGATTGTATATAAAGATTATCAATTTTTTAACAAATAAAGACCAAAAATGTTTTTCTCCATCGCTACTTTTTTTTTCGGGACTTAAAAGGGGGTTGAAAAGGGTAAGTTGAACAAAATATTATTTTTGTTACAATAATTTCATAGATTTGTCATGAAATAAGGCAGGCTTTTTTGCGTTATGAAGGGTTAATTATTGGCGAAATAGATTTTCGTCGTCAATTGTTAAATTTATTTCGGATGAGACATTACAGACCAACAGTTATTACCTTGTTCCTGGCCATGTTTCCGCTCTGGATGTTGGGACAGGGGGGTAAGCTCAAAAAAGCAAACGATTCGTATGCTGCAGGCGAGTGGCTTAAGGCCATTGAGCAATATCGCGATGCTTACGAAGTGGTAGAGGACAAGAATAAAAAAACAGAAATAATTTTTTACATAGCAGAGTGTTACCGGCATTTACAGGATCCGGTGCATGCCGAGTTGTGGTACAAGAAAACCATTACCCGCGAGTATCAGAATCCAGTGATATATCTATACTATGCCGATGCCTTGCGGGCACAGGGTAAATACAAGGAAGCTGAGCCTATGTATCGTCGATACAAGGAATTGGTGCCCGACGATCCCCGTGGTGAAAATGGAATACAGTCGTGCCAGATTGCTCAAAAATGGGTAGATAATCCTAATGGCTATATCGTCGAAAATCTTAAAGACGTGAATTCACGAGCCAGTGATGTGTGTCCTACCTTTGGACGCAACGATTATATGGTATTGTATTTTGCTTCGAATCGTAATGGTTCGAAAGGCACAGTGCGAGAAGGTACGGGCGAATTGCCATACGATATCTATATGAGCAAACTCGATAAGCAGGGCCGATGGAGTACCCCTGTTCCTATCAGCGGTGAAATTAACACTGAGTTTGAGGAGGGTACCCCTTCGATTAACAGCAACTATACCGTAATGTATTATACCAGTTGTCGTCCTATTAAAGGGAAAAAGGCCAGTTCGCAGATTATGGTTGCTCAGCTATCGGGCGAGTCGTTCTCTAAGGGTGAAGTGCTGGACATAGCAGGCGATAGCGTGGATGTGTTGCATCCTGCAATTTCTCTCGATGAACAGACACTGTATTTTGTTGCCGATATGCCCGGGGGAATTGGAGGCTATGATATTTGGAAGGTAACCAAAAATGGAGATGAATGGGGAAAACCTATAAATTTAGGACCATCTATTAATACTCCTGGCGACGAACTTTATCCCTATGTTCATCCCGATGGTACGCTTTATTTCTCGTCTAACGGACATATTGGACTTGGTGGGATCGATATTTATAAGGCTAAACCTCAACCCGATGGTAGCTGGCAGGTGGAAAATATGCGTTCTCCTATCAATAGTAATGCCGACGATTTTGGAATTGTATTTCAGGCGAATGAAGAAAAAGGCTTTTTTACCTCTAACCGAGGTGGCAACGACGATATTTATATTTTTGTTTTGCCTCCCTTGCGATTTACCATTGCTGGACGTGTGATAGACGATCGTACGGAAAAACCCATTGCCGATGCTACCGTGAAAAGTATAAGCAGTGATGGAATCACAGCCGAGACACGTACCGGTAAAGAGGGCGATTTTCAGTTTAACCTCAAACCCAATACCGACTACGTATTTATTGCCCTGAAAGAAGGCTATTTGAACAACAAATCGCGGGTGACTACCAAAGGAGAACAGCGGAGTCGAGATTTTAAAACTATCATCAACCTTACGCCAATTGATAGGCCTATTGAAATTCCGGATATCGTGTACGACTTTGCCAGTGCTGCCTTACGTCCCGAGTCGAAAGCGGCCCTGGATAAGCTGGTGGAAACTCTCAACGATAATCCCAACGTAACCATACTGCTGATGGCCAACACCGACTATATTGGTAATGAAAAGGCAAATCTTGAACTTTCTCAACGTCGTGCACAAAGTGTAGTGGACTACCTGATTGAAAAAGGTATTGCACCCGACCGACTGGTGGCAAAAGGTAACGGGGAATCGGAACCTAAGGTAGTGGACGAAAAAATTAATCGGCAGTATCCGTTCTTGCCTGTAGGTACGGTACTCACCGAATCGTTTATTAAGACACTCAACCCCGACCAACAAGAGTTTGCAAACCAGATAAACCGACGGACCGAATTTAAAGTGTTACGCACCGATTATGTACCCAAAAAATAGCAAATAAGCTACCAATGGCTCACAAGCCTTTTGATATTAGACAAGTACAGGCATACTTCATGTATGCCTTCTTGTTTATTGCTCTGGCGATATTGCTTGATATTTTTTTTACCTCATCAGCCTACCATCAGTTGTTGTACAAACGATTTCAAGAACGATTTTTACAGGCTGAGAACGAACTCGAACTTCAGCTCGACGAAATTACTACCTTGCTAAATAACCATCCACCCGAAGCTATACCTGGCTATACTTATAACGATTTCCGTCGATTAGCAGCCAAACAAAAAATGTACTTTTACATTTATCAGTCCGATAGCGTTTTGATGTGGTCCAATAATCGTATCCCAGAAATCGATATTTTGCCCTTTATTACCGATTTTCAACAATTTATTCAACTCTCGAATGGCTGGTTTTATGCTATATCGCGGAATGTCAAAACCTATAAAATCATTGGGTTACTGCTCATAAAAGATAATTATGTAATTAAAAACCAGTATCTGACCAACGACTTTAACCCAATTTTTCAAATGCCAGCAAGCGTTGGGGTACGGTCAAGCACATTTAAAGAAAAATATCCAGTAAAAAACATCCATGGTATTGGCGTTTTCTCACTCGATTTTTCTCAACCCCTCCAGCATACCGGCATAAATCGGATGATTATACCGCTGGTACTTTTAATGGCTATTTTTTTCCTTGCATTGGCATTTTATAAAATAGTTGTACAAATAGAAAGCTCGAAGGGAAACAGAATTGTTATCCCTGGTTTTATTATTTTGCTATCAGGGATATATCTGATCGTGCGTTTTACGGGTTTTCCTTCTATGCTCATGGGGCTCGATTTTTTTTCAAAAAAAATATTTTCAATCGGATCATTAACGCTGGTACCCGCTGATATTTTTGTATCCAGTTTTATAAGCTATCTTACTATTTATCTTATTTATGCCCGACATAGGCAGGAGCAAAAAAAACTATCTTTTTATCCATCCTTTCTTCAGGCTATTACCGTAATATTTTTTTTCAATGGATCGGCTTATTTATTTGAGCATACCCTGAAGCATACCAGCATAACTTACAATATTACTGAGCTTTTTGCCGAAGGCATGGTTTCTATTATGATAATCATATCGTTTACCATGCTTTTTTCAAGCTTTTTGCTGTTACTCGATTTATGCATTCGTCAGTTATCCAGCCACAATTTTTTGTTCCTGTGTGTTTTTATGTTGGTAATAAATGCTGGGCTGGGTTATATAGTGTTACAGGAAAGATTTGTTTCGGCGCTTATCTTTGCGCTTTCACTGCTTATTGTAGTTTTTGTCAGAAAAATCAAGGAGCGTGAATATAGCTATTCCCATATTGTACTTATTCTGAGTATCTTCTCATTGTATGCTGTATATGTAACCTACGATATTGGTAGTCAAAGAATTGCAAGGGAAGAAAAAGAACTGGCACAAAATCTTGCTATAGAACGTGATAGAGTGGCTGAGTTGATCCTTAAAGATTTATATAAAAAGGTTGCCTCGGATACAACGCTTCAGCGGCAGCTTTTCGGGCAGGAAGTTGATTATCCATGGATTTATAAGTATATAAAAAAACGTTATTTTTCTGGTTACCTCGATCGATATGATCTGCAATTAACGATATGTACCCCTACCGATTCGGTGCTAATAAAACCTGAGTATCGTTTTAGCCCATGCTTTGCATTTTTCGATTCAGTGGTTCAGAAGCATGCCGAAAAAATTAATACCAACTTTTATTTTCTTAAAAATTATTATGGCCGTATAGGTTATTTTGGCGTGTTTCCATACAAACATACCAACCGGTATATCAATCTCTACCTACAGCTTGAGTCTCGTTTTAATACGGATGTACTGGGATATCCTCAGCTATTGTTGAGTCAGGATGAGCAAAATGATCGGCTTAAAAAGTATTCCTATGCCAAATACTATAAGGGCAATATTTCCTATCAGTCGGGTAGCTTTATATACAATACCAGTACCGAGAAATATCCTGATTTTCAGGGGAAATATTATTACGAGAAATTTGGTGGATACGATCATCTGTTTTTTCGCCCCAATGCTGAGGTGTTGATAATTTTAAGTCGACAGAGTCCTACACTGATTGACCTGCTGGTTTCCTTTTCTTATTTATTTATCATTAATTTCCTGCTCTTTAATTTTATGTTTTTACTGGCCAATAAAAAATCTATCAGTGCCAGGATTCTTCAGCGTGGATTTCGCATGCGTATTCAGTTAACCATTATTGGAATTTTATTGTTTTCCCTATTATTTGTTGCTGGTATTACCGTATACTTTATTCTCCAGCAGTATAGCCGCAAGTATTATCAGGCCTATGGAGAAAAATTACAGAGTATTTATCTGGAGCTATATAATAATTTATCGCAGGAACAAAAATTAAGTTATATATGGCATTCCGATGAGTACAGTAATCTTGAAAGTTTGCTTCAGCATTTATCCAATTTGTTCAGTACCGATATACATTTATATGGTATCGATGGTCGACTTATTGCCAGCTCACGTTCCGAGATTTTTGAAAAGGGATTGTACAGCAACCGTATCGATCCCATGGCATATTATCAGCTTTCCCGGAACAGAAAAACGGAATATGTTCAAAATGAGTGGATTGGAGGGCTTAAGTATTTTTCCATTTATACCCCACTGGTGAATCGACAGGGGAGGGTCATTGCCTACGTCAATTTGCCATATTTTACCCAGCAGTCGAAGCTTTCGGACGAGATTTCAACTTTCTTGCTCGCTATCATCAATGTTTATATCATATTTATTCTTATTGCTGTGACTATTGCAGTAGTGACCACAAACAAATTGACCCGTCCTCTTCAGATTGTACAGGAAAGTATTGCCCAGATGAAACTGGGTAAAGGCAATATCAAGATTCGGTATCCGGGACAGGACGAATTGGGGAACTTGATTGAAGAGTATAACAAAAAAGTCGAAGAACTGGAGCATTCGGTTGAAGTGCTATCGAAGGTAGAGCGTGAGTCGGCCTGGCGTGAAATGGCCCGACAGGTGGCTCACGAAATAAAAAATCCACTTACCCCAATAAAACTGAGCATACAGCAGTTGCAGCGAAGAATAAATACCGAACAAACTATTGATGTTGAGTACTTTCAAAGGGTTACACAGGCTATTATCGAACAAATCGATAATTTATCGGCTATTGCCACTGCTTTCTCGAATCTTGCTCAGATGCCTACACCTCGAAAAGATAAAGTAAATCTGAATCAGATCATCGATGAAGTGGTAACCTTGTATCAGGATTCGAAGGTTAACTTTACCCTTCATCTGGATGATGATGGTTGCTGGATTATGGCTGATAAGGAGCAGATGCGACGGGTATTTATCAACCTTATCAATAACGCAATTCAAGCTATTCCTCAGGGCGAGACAGGTAACATCATCATCACCGTGAAGGGTGGGAGCCGGCGGACGGTCATTGTCGAAGATGATGGAATAGGGGTTCCCATGGATATGCGCGACCGATTATTTCAACCTAATTTTACCACTAAAACATCGGGTAGTGGATTGGGGTTGGCTATCTGTAAAAGTATTGTTGAATATATCGGGGGCAATATTCGATTTGAGCCACGTCAACCCAAAGGTTCGCGCTTTATTTTAACTTTTCCGCCAGTCGATTAGAATTTTCTTTTATGGCTATAAAGCAAAAAGCTCACCGGGGCATAGTTTTAGGTCAGTGTGTCGTGTGTCTATGCTTCCAGTAAGCTTTCGGCTGCTTACACAAACCAATTGCTAACCCAGGAACGATTTGAGCATTTTGCAACGGCTTGAGTTTTTTAATCTTTTTATGGCTTTCTCCTTGATTTGCCGGACTCGTTCACGAGTAAGTCCCACCTCAACCCCAATTTCATCGAGCGAAAGGGGTTGCGTGTTATTTAGACCATAATAGAGTTGTAAAATTTTAGCTTCCCGTGCCGATAGGGTAGTGAGTACGCGTTCAATTTCTTTTCTCAACGAGTCTTGCATAAGTTCCTTGTCGGGGCTGGGCGAGTCGGTGTTACCCAGTACGTCATATAAATTGGCATCTTCCTCAGTGCCAATGGGCGCATCCATTGATATGGGTCGATTGGCTGTTCGTAGTGCCTCGTGAACATCAGCAGGTGCAAGTTCTAAGGCTTGAGCTATCTCAAGTACCGTAGGCTCGCGTTCGAATTTTTGTTCCAATTCGGCAAATACTTTTGATATACGGGTGATTGAACCAATCTTATTAAGTGGTAAGCGGACGATTCGCGATTGTTCGGCCAGCGCTTGTAAAATCGACTGCCGTATCCACCATACTGCATAAGAGATGAACTTAAATCCACGAGTTTCATCAAATCGTTGTGCTGCCTTTATAAGGCCTACATTTCCCTCATTAATCAGGTCGGGTAACGATAAACCCTGATTTTGATACTGCTTGGCTACTGATACCACAAATCGCAAATTAGCATTCACCAATCGCTCCAGCGCCTTTGTGTCGCCATTACGAATACGCCGGGCAAGTTCTACTTCCTCTTCGGCACTGATCATATCCAATCTGCCAATCTCGTGCAGATACTTGTCGAGGGATGGGGTATCTCGGTTAGTTACCTGTTTTGTGATTTTAAGCTGTCGCATAGCGGTTAGTTATTTATTATTAACATTTTACACCCAAAAAACTCAACTTACTAACCATTACCCCCCATTTTTACATTTGCTTGGTTAAATTAAATGATGCTAAAAGAAATAACGTATACGTTTGTCAAATTTTCGTCAAAAAATTTTTTTTTTGAAATTTTCGAACAATTCCGTAATATTGCAGCAAAATTCAACAGTTCTTTTTTTCCTCCTGATAATTCCTATCATTTTTTATGTGTAATTATTAAAAATCATTTGTAATTTTAAGGTATGTACGATATTATTGAGCTTAATGAAAAACAGCTTTCAGAGTTGCAGGAAATTGCTCAGTCGCTTGGTATAACCAAGGTCGAGAATCTGAAAAAGCAGGATCTGATTTATAAAATCCTGGATCAACAGGCTATTCAAGCAACTTTTAAAAAGAGTAAAACGAGTAAAACTTCCGAGGATAGCGAAAAGAAAAAAATTACGGTTCGTAAGCGGCGGCGTAAAGAGGCTGCAGCAGAAGAAACAACTGCTTCAGAAGTTGTACCAACGACTCCAGAGGTTCCAGAAAAAACAATTGTTCAGGAAGAATCGCCTTTATTGCCTTTACTGGACGAAAATGTCGATTTATCCGTAGATGCAGCAGTTTCGGCCGATTCCTATTATCCAACCACCGATAACAGTTATGAAAAACCGGAAGAACCCATTGTCACTGAAGAGTTACCTCAAATAAAAATGGAAGAGCCGGAACCTACCCTTCCTCGGGTAGAACATAAAAGAGACGATAAGATTTTTGAATTCGAGGGCATTGTTACTGCCACCGGAGTACTCGAAATTATGCCCGATGGATATGGTTTTCTGCGTTCGGCCGACTATAATTATCTTAACTCTCCTGATGACATTTATGTATCCCAATCGCAAATTAAGCTTTTTGGCTTGAAAACGGGTGACACGGTAAAGGGAACCATTCGTCCTCCCAAGGAAAATGAAAAATATTTTCCGCTTATCAAGGTGGAAGAAATCAATGGTCGAGATCCTGACTTTATTCGCGACCGTGTACCGTTCGATTATTTGACGCCTTTGTTCCCTAACGAAAAGTTTAATCTGGTATCACCCACCAATCCTAATCTTTCGTGTCGAATTGTTGACATGTTTGCGCCCATAGGGAAGGGACAGCGGGGACTTATTGTAGCCCAGCCCAAAACGGGTAAAACAGTGTTACTCAAGGATATTGCCAATGCTATTGCCGAAAATCACCCCGAGGTATATTTGATTATCCTACTCATCGACGAACGACCTGAAGAAGTAACCGACATGGCTCGTAGTGTAAATGGTGAGGTAATAGCCTCCACCTTCGATGAACCTGCGGAACGCCATGTACGTGTAGCCAATATTGTTCTGGAAAAAGCCAAACGTTTGGTAGAATGTGGACACGATGTGGTGATTTTGCTCGATTCTATTACGCGATTGGCGCGTGCTTTTAATACCATTGCCCCTGCGTCGGGTAAGGTGCTATCGGGGGGAGTTGATTCCAATGCGCTTCAAAAGCCTAAAAGATTCTTTGGGGCAGCACGCAATATTGAAAATGGTGGTTCACTTACTATCCTGGCTACAGCGCTTACCGATACCGGTTCGAAGATGGATGATGTGATCTTTGAAGAATTTAAGGGTACTGGCAATATGGAATTGCAGCTCGATCGACGTCTGGCCAACAAGCGAATTTTCCCGGCTGTTGACCTAAATGCCTCCAGCACCCGTCGCGAAGACTTGCTGCTCGATAAGGCTATGCTCAATAAGATATGGATTCTTCGAAATTACCTATCCGATATGAATCCGGTCGAAGTGATGGAATTCCTTATCGATCGTCTTTCGAAAACAAGCACAAATGAAGAATTCCTTATTTCAATGAATGCTTAAGGTATGTTTTACTGAAACGTAGTGACTAAAAAGAGAAATGAGCCATGTGCTATATTGAGCTCGAAGAAATGGAATTTTTTGCCTACCATGGTTGTTTTCCCGAAGAAAAATTGGTAGGCAATAATTTTTTGGTAAGTTTTGGCTATTGCTACGACATTCAAAGAGCTGCTGTGTCCGATAATATTGTAGATGCTCTTGACTATCAAAATATTTACAATATCATCAAGGAGGAAATGGATAAGCCGGTTAATCTGCTTGAATATCTAGCCACTCGAATCCTTGATCGTATCTTTTATAGTTTCCCCCACATAGAAAAGGCTCGCATAAAAATTACCAAAATGAATCCTTCGCTGGGCGGCAAGATGAAAGGGGTAAGTATTCTCCTGGAAAAAGAACGGTAGTTATATGGCTTTTTACCAGCGTTATTGTTAACTTTTCACAACCCTGAAAAATTTTATGGTGGTACGATTTCGTAAGGTGTATGATGTTTTTCTAATAAAAAGAATTTTCATTGCGTTTGTGTTTTTTATTATTTCTTGTTCTTGTCTAAGTGGCCAGACCAGTCAAAAACCTGCAAAACCTCGTCTGGTGGTTGGACTTATCATTAATGGCTTACGAACCGATATGCTTTATCGATACTGGGATAGTTTCGAAGAGAATGGTTTTCGCCGTCTGGCCAATGAAGGCTGTCGCTTTGATTATCTTCAGCTCAACTATTTTTATACGCAGACTGCGCCAGGCATGGCATCGCTGGTTTGTGGAAGCTATCCTTCGGCTCATGGGATTATTGCAAATGAATGGTACGATCAGCTTTCGGGGAAAGTGGTGCCTGCTACTCTGGATGAAACGGCAAATTGTATTGGGTGTGACAATAATTCCGAAAAGCATTCTGCGAAGAATTTGCTTACTTCTACCGTTGGCGATGAGTTGCGATTGGCCACCTTTAAGCAGTCTAAGGTTTTTTCCGTATCGCTCGATGCTATGCCCGCTGTGTTATTGGGAGGGCACCTGGCTAATGCTGCATTCTGGCTTGATAATACGTCGGGTAAAATGGTCACTGGTTCCAAATATATTTCTGAGTTACCGCAATGGGTAAAAGATTTTAATAGTAAAAAACTGGCCGACATTTACCTTCAACAAACGTGGAATCTTCTTCAAGCCGATAGCATTTATGCACGGGTTAATTTTCCGGATAATAGCCGGTATGAAAATGGGATAAAAGGCAAAAAAACTTTTCCATATGATTTGAAAAGTCTTTCCATACGAACTGATGGGGGAAAAGATTACAATTTGATCAAGTATGTTCCGATGGGAAATAATCTTGTGAAAGATTTTGCAATTACGCTTATCGTAAACGAAGCCTTAGGCAAGGACGATTACCCTGATTTATTGTTGATAAATTTTAACGCTACCGAATACATTGGTCAGCAATATGGGTTACTTTCGTACGAGATGCACGATGCTTTGCTTCGTTTGGATAAGGAGATTGCACATTTGCTTGGTTTTATCGATAGCTATCTGGGCAAACAGAATGTGCTGCTTTTTTTAACTGCCCCAAATGGAGCGGCATATCCTTTCAAGGCTATGAATGAATGGGGAATGCCTGCAGGACAGTTTAATGCCGGACAGGCATACGTATTGTTAAAAAGTTATCTTAAAGCACTCTATGGTGAAGGTGAATGGATTAAATTCTGGAAAGGCCAGCAAATTTATTTAAATCATCCACTTATTCAACAGGATAAGTTAGATATTGAGCAAATGCAGCGAGAGATTGCGCGTTTTCTCCTTGATTTCGATGGAATAGGCTATGTTATTACTGCCAGTCAGATTTTACAGAATGGAAGTTTTAATGGGTTACATCGCCAGTTAGCCAATAGCTTTTATTTAAGCAGGAGTGGGGATGTTATGTATGCTTTGTTGCCCAATTGGTCTGAAATGGGTGAATCATTGGCTGTTCACAACTCGGGTTATACATACGATTCGCAGGTACCCTTAATTTTCTATGGTTGGCGTATCGAAAGAAATACAGTAAATCGCCCTGTGGATGTACAGGACCTTGTTGCTTCGTTGGCGGTTATGCTTAAAATCCCATTTCCCAGTGCATGTCATGGTGCTGTTGTTCCAGAACTGGCGAAATAAACCACTTGCACTCGATATTATTTGTGCTGGGAGAGATTATAACCTTTTTTAGTTAGAAAGAATTAAAACTGCTAAAATAACAGTAAATTCCTGTTATTGAGGAATAGAAAGTATTACTCCGCTTGAATTTTTTTCATTTCCGCCTCAAAAATTTCCCGAAATTTTTGTTCGTCAAAGCTGGTCTTTAAGTTATCGTTTTCCTGCGCATTTGTAGTGATGGCATCAACGAGTTTGACTTTAGACATTTCCACTGCTGTAAATACTTCGTATCCCTCTTTAGATTTATTCACCTTCTGACAGATGATGCTTACATTTTTAAGTTGCTGATTCACCGTTTCACGGGTTAATGTTTCAAAAGCTTCTTTAAAAGAATTGGAATTGCCCGATATGCTGCTGGAATAGCTACTCGATACCGATTCGATGGTTGAACTAATTAGCGAAGCAAGGGTTTGTTTGGCTACCAGTAGCGATTTATCTTTTGCGCTGGCCATATCTTTACTTTTAGCCGAGCCACTCGCCCTAAAATATTGACTGTCGGAAAGACCTTCCTGTTTACATGGAATTTCAACTTCTTTAGGTTTTCTGTCAAAAGAAGAAAATGCGACCAACATCGCAATGCTCATAAGTGTAACCAGCTTTCTCATTTTTTGGTAATTTAATTTATATAAATAATCTTCTGTTTAAGGCCTAAAAAAAAATTTAAAACCCCATGACAGGCATGGTAGTGAAACGTCTCATGCTTGTTTTTGCAATGACTCTTATTGTAAAAGTAATAAAAAATTGAAAAAAGAAAGTCATACAATCAATTTGCTTACCCTGTTACGGGTTCGGCTTTGAGTCGGGTAGATGGTATTTTCGTACCTGGGTAAGCTTTAAGTCCCTCCTCAATACAATCGAGCGCATGTTTTAAATCTTCAATATTTAGCACATAAGCAATGCGTACCTCTGTCTTGCCGAGTCCGGGAGTGGCATAAAAGCCGTTGGCAGGGGCAAGCATTACAGTTTGTCCATTATAATTGAAATCGCTCAGAAGCCAGGTGGCAAATTTTTCGGCATCATCTACTGGTAAATGGGCTATGGTATAGAAAGCTCCCTTGGGGAGAGGACAAAAAACTCCTTTCATCTTGTTGAGTCGTTCGACCAGATAATTTCGACGCATGAGATATTCGTTAAAAGCAGTTTCGAAATACTCGGGTGGTGTATCGATGGCTGCTTCACCGGCTATCTGACCAAATGAAGGGGGACTCAAGCGAGCCATGGCATAGCGCATGGCGGTACTGATAACCTGTTTATTGCGCGTTACCAATGCTCCAATACGAACCCCACAAGCGCTGTATCGTTTTGAAACTGAGTCAATCAGGATGGTATTCTCTTCGATGCCTTCAAGCTCCATTACCGAAAAAAACTTATCGTCGGTATAGCAAAACTCGCGGTAAACTTCGTCGGCAAAAAGGTATAGATCGTATTTCTGAATAATTCGTTTAAGTTCTAACAGATCGTCTTTAGTGTAAAGGCAGCCCGTGGGATTGTTGGGATTACTTAGCATGATACCGCGGGTACGAGCGGTGATGACTTTTTCAAATTCTTCAATCGGTGGAAGCGAAAAACCATTCTGAATTGAAGAGGTAACCGGTACAACATGTACCCCGGCTGCCGAGGCAAAACTATTGTAGTTGGCATAAAACGGCTCGGGAATGATCAGTTCATCGCCCGGATCCATTGTGCTAAGAAAAGCAAAATTGATTGCTTCCGATCCTCCGGTTGTAATCATGATGTCGGTATACTCAACATGGATATTGAGCCGTTTGTAATATTCGGCCAATTTTCGACGGTACGATTCATTCCCAGCTGAATGGCTGTATTCAACAACTTTTGGGCTATAATTTTTTATGGCTTGTAACATTAAAGGCGAGGTAGGAATATCGGGCTGACCAATATTCAGGTGATACACCTTTATTCCTCTGCGTTTAGCTTCTTCGGCATAGGGTACAAGCTTACGGATGGGCGATTGGGGCATACGAAGCCCTCGTTGTGATATTTTAGGCATTCTTAAATTTTTTTGTAATTAACTGTTTAATTTTCTTTTGCTGTGGGTACAACTGTTCCTTTAATGGTAAGCGTTACCGGTGAATTGGCTGCATTTGAATGTACCACAATAGTTTTTTTGAAGCTGCCTAAAATACGGGTATTATAATGTATTTTCACAACACCTTGCTCGTGTTTTTTCACCGGCTCCTGGCTCCACGCAGGTACAGTACATCCACACGAAGTTTGAACATTGCTGATGACCAGGGGTTCATTTCCTACATTTCGAAATACAAACGCAAACTCCGCCACGCTACCTTCCGCTATGGTACCAAAATCGTGTTCGGTTTCAGCAAAAATCATTTTTCCAGCCTTTTTTTCACCACTGTGAGCAGGTGAACAACTCATAATTGCCGTGGCCATGAGTCCGATGCAAAATACCAGATAAGCTCTCATTGCAATAAAATTAATCTCATTGAATCGTACAAATTTATGCACAAAGATAGATTGATAGCATAGGAAATCTGATTTTTTTATCATTTTTTTCCTCTGTGTTTTTTTTACAGCCTTATTTATGATGTTTAAATTTTGAATGTTTTTATTTAGCGGGCTGTGTTTATGAAAAAACATCATTAAAAAATGCTGTTTTTTTACAAAAAATGCATATTTATTCAAATAATTTCTAAAAATATTTATTTATATTAGCCATGTGTTTTTAATATTAACAAGAAAAGGAGGAAATTATGATTTCGTGGTTAAAGAACAATGATACCATCGGAACGGTTAATCGTGGCGTTCCGGCAGAATTGGGGTTATGTACCCTATGTTTATCGTCGTGTAAAGGTACCTGCGAGACCTGGATGTCGTCGCTGGTTGGACGTAAATTACTTTATCCTCGCAATTTTGGGGAGGTAACAGCTGGTGCCAATCATGTTACTTCGTTGGGAATTGGCTATCATGCTTTACGTATTCAGGGTTATGCCTATGGTGCACATGGAGCCAAGGATAACAGTCCTGATTATTGCTTATTTACCAATGTAAATGTCGAAACCGAATTTGGTAATGAGGTAAAGACAAAGTGTCGAATTCCCATCATGACGGGGGCATTGGGTTCTACTTTTATTGCTGCTAAGTATTGGAATTCGTTTGCAGTTGGTGCAGCCCTTTGTGGTATTCCTATTGTAGTGGGTGAGAACGTTGTGGGGGTTGATAAGAAATCTGTGCTGTCGCAGGGAAAAATTACCTCGGCACCTGAACTTGAACGACGTATTGAAGTTTTTCTGCGCTATTTTGATGGGTATGGTGCTATTATTGTTCAGATGAATGTTGAGGATACCCGTAATGGTGTAGCCGAGTATATTATCAATAAATATGGCGACAAAGTCATCATTGAGCTCAAGTGGGGTCAGGGGGCTAAGGATATTGGAGGCGAAATTCAGGTTGAAAGTATTGAATATGCAAGATTCCTAAAAGATCGTGGTTATTTAGTTGACCCCGATCCGTATGATCCTAAGGTTGAGGCAGCCTTCAAGGCAAGAGCTATTACTTCCTTTGCCCGTCATAGTCGTTTAGGGGGTACCAACTTATCTACAGCCGAAGAAGTATATCGTTCGTTTATGGAATCCATTGCTTATTTGCGGAAGCTGGGTTTCAAACGAATTACGCTTAAAACAGGTGCTTATGGGAATGAGGCACTCGCTTTAGCTATCAAGTGTGCCTCGGATGCGAAGCTCGATTTGCTTACCATCGATGGTGCAGGCGGTGGAACTGGTATGAGCCCATGGAATATGATGCAGCATTGGGGGGTACCCTCGTTGGTTTTACATGCTAAGGCTTACGAATATTGCAAAATACTTGAATCGAAGGGTAAATACGTTCCCGACATTTCGTTGGCTGGTGGTTTTGCTCGTGAAGATCATATTTTTAAAGCATTGGCGTTGGCTGCTCCTTACACCAAGATTGTTTGTATGGGTCGTGCTCCAATGATTCCTGGATTCCTCGGAAGCAATATTGAAGGAGTGTTTAAACCCGAAAAGAAGGCTGAGTTGAATGGTCATTGGGATGAATTGCCCCCCTCCGTAACGGCTGTTGGAAAATATCCCGAAGAAATCTTTGCTGGTTGGGAAGAAGTGAAGGCTAAAGTGGGCGCTGAGGAAATGGACAAGATACCATTTGGCGCTATCGCTATGTACACCTATGCCGATAAGCTAAAATGTGGATTACAACAGTTTATGGCGGGTGCTCGTAAATTTAAGATTTCAGCCATCGATCGTGGCGACCTGATGTCGGCCAACAGGGAAACTGAAGAAGTAACAGGAATCCCCTTTATGACAGAGGCGCTCGACGATGAGGCTAAAAAAATCCTGAACTGGTAATCCATTGATTACCAAACACTCTATATGCCCGATAGCATCCCTATCGGGCATTTTAGTTGCGGGGATGAAAACGCAGAATGGTATCTCGTAAGTATTCCCTGTCGAGATGCGTATATATTTCGGTAGTGAGTATGCTTTCGTGTCCAAGCATTTCCTGAACCGCCCGTAGGTCGGCTCCGCCTTCTACCAGATGGGTGGCAAATGAATGTCGAAAAGTGTGGGGACTGATATTTTTTTTGAGTCCAACTTTTGCAGCTAAATCTTTTATGATGGTAAATACCATAACCCGGGTAAGCTTTCTGCCGTGTTGATTGACAAACAGGATATCTTCGTATTCACGGGGAATGCTTGAACGTATGCTGTTACGATCGGGAAGGTAATGCTGTATTTCTTTTATTGCTTTGTTGCTTATTGGGACCAGTCGTTCCTTATCGCCTTTGCCGATGACCCGGATAAAACCTTTGTCGAAATAAAGGTGACTGATTCTTAAGTCTATGAGTTCGCTGACCCTTAGTCCGCAGGAATACAAGGTTTCCAGCATAGCCTTGTTGCGACGTCCTGTAGGTTGGCTCAGGTCGATAGCCGATAAGAGTAAATCAATTTCTTCGACCGAAAGAACTGTCGGTAGTTTGCGCTCAAGATGAGGCATTTCGATGAGAGCGGTTGGATTGGTATCAATTTTGTTATCAAGTAGCAAAAACTTATAAAAGGTACGAATGCCAGAAATAATCCTTGCCTGGGTGCGTGTACTAATGTTAAGGGAATTTAGCCAATCGATAAAAAGTTGTAAATCCTCGTGGGTGATTTCTTCAGGTGTTTTGTGCAGTTGCGCTGCCTCAACAAATTGCCAGAGTTTCGTTACGTCGTCTTCGTATGCTTCAACGGAATTAGACGATAAGGAACGTTCCAGCTTAAGGTATGTAAGAAATTCCCGCTTGGCTTCTTCCCACGTCATCGTTAATTTTTTGATAAAAATAGGGCGAATTTTCCGAAAATAACCAATACCTTTGCAACTTGCCGAAAAGTTTTTAAATTAATTGATAATCAATAGATTTTGTACTAAGTTGGTTGTGTAAGTGAATAATAGATATGAAGAAGACAAAAATTATTGCAACGATTTCCGACAGGCGATGTGAGCCAGAATTTATAAGAGAATTGTATGAGGAAGGAATGAATGTAGTGCGTATCAACACAGCACATCAGAGCTTTGAGGATGCTAAGCGCGTGATTGATAATGTTAGAAAGGTGTCGGACAAAATTGCTATTTTAGTCGATACTAAGGGGCCAGAAATCCGGACTAATGGTGTGGTCGAGGTTTACGAGGTAAGAACCGGAGATAGGATTGTGGTTCGTGGTAGTGTTGATGAACCTTCTCATCCTGGTTATATTTATGTCAATTATCCTGAGTTTGTGGCCGATGTTCCGGTAGATAGCCACATTCTTATTGACGATGGTTCGCTTGAGCTAATCGTTCGGGAGAAGGATGAACACAGCTTGTATTGTGAGGTGCAAAACGATGGAAAGATAGAAAGTCGCAAAAGTGTTAATGTTCCCTCGGTAAGTTTTCGATTGCCCTCGTTGAGTGAGAAGGATAAGGAGTTTGTGAAATTTTGTATCCAGGAAGATGTAGATTTTATCGCTCATTCCTTTGTGCGTAACAAAGAGGATGTACTGGCCATACAGCAGATACTCGATGAACACAAAAGTGCAATCAAAATTATAGCGAAAATTGAGAATCAGCAGGGCGTTGACAATATCGATGAAATTCTGGATTACGTGTATGGGGTAATGGTTGCCCGTGGTGACCTGGCCATTGAAATTCCGTATGAAAAAATTCCAGGTATTCAGCGGATGATCATATCGAAGTGTATAGCCAGACGAAAGCCGGTTATAGTGGCTACGCAGATGTTGCATTCCATGATTGAACATCCACGTCCTACAAGGGCTGAGGTTAGTGATATAGCCAATGCTATTTTCAGTCATACCGATGCTATTATGCTTAGTGGGGAAACGGCTTACGGTAAGTATCCTGTTGAGGCTGTTCGGACTATGACCAAAGTAGCTCGGGAAGCTGAAAAATCGTTAAACGACATGTACGATGTTCCGTTAGTGGTGTTAAGTAATCAACGATCGGCTTATCTAACCCGTACCGCAGTGGATGCTGCAATTACGTTAAATGCTCGCGCAATCATAGCCGACAGTGAAACGGGACGTTCTATTCGTAATATGTCGGGTTTTCGTGGACGTAAACCTATTTACGCCTTTTGTTATAGCAAGCGAGTGGTCAGGGAATTATCCCTTTCTTTTGGTGTTGTTCCCGAATATATTGAGGAAACAAAAAACAGTCACGAGTTTGTACATAAGGCGCTTACCCATTGCCTCGAGCGCAATTTACTCGAATACGATGATTTGGTGGTGGTAATTGCTGGAAACTATGGAAGTAATTTTGGGGCATCGTTCATCGAGATTAGTCCGGTTGACAAACTGATAAACAGACAGTAAAACGATATGGATAAATTAAAAAGGGCGAAAACTCGCCCTTTTTGTTTTATTCGGAATAGCATGTTAGCGGGTATAAAATTGTAAGGCCTCATCAAGTATTTGTTTGGTGGCAGTGACGCCAACCCTACTGGCCCCCAGACTTTTAACGCGTAGCAAGTCTTCAAGTTTTCGTATGCCGCCCGAGGCTTTTATGCCAATTGCCGGGTTACAATATTGTCTCATAAGCTTAAGATCATGGTCGGTTGCCCCATGATAGTTGTACGAACCATCGGGTTGTCGGGTAAAACCATAACCTGTTGATGTTTTTACATATCCTACCTTTACGTGGTTACAGATCTCGCAAAGTCGAATTTTATCTTTATCGTCAGATATGTAATCGGTTTCAAAAATTACCTTTAGCACGGCGTGGTTTTCAATACAAACCTGGTTAATAGCAGAAATCTCATTTTCAAGGTATTGCCAGTCGTGCTGTAAGGCCTTGCCAATGTTAATTACCATGTCGACTTCGGTGGCGCCATCGGCGATGACCTGTAACGTTTCTTGTACCTTAATTCCTATGGTGCTATTTCCATGAGGGAAACCAATAACGGCACAAACTGCCACATCCGAACCCTGTACGATTTCAGCGGCTAATTTTACATGATAGGGTTTTACACATACCGAGGCCACATGATATTGCAAAGCAATATGACAGTTATGGCGCAAGTCCTCGTCGGTAAAGGTAGGGTGTAGTATGGAATGATCAATCATTTTCGCAAGTTGCGAAACCGTAATACTGTGTTTCATCCGAAAATAATTTATAAATATTTCACGCAAAGACCCCAAAGTATTCGCAAAGTTCGCAAAGATTGTTCTTAGCGTTCTTAACAAAAACTTAGCGCACTTTGCGTTTTTATATTCATCCGAATAAAATTATTTAATATGTTGAATATTAATTGTTTACTCTATTTTTCTATTTCGTTATATGGATAATATTCCCCATTTTATTCATTTTGTGTTTATGCTTGAGCACAATCATGAAGGTTTCATCCGAAAATATTTTTAATTTTTTATAGCGGTCGGATGGAACTCGCATGTAATGTGTTTTGTGCCACAAATTCAAGCAAGTATGAGAAATTATTTTCATACTCGTTTGTAAATACTACTATACATGCTCGTTTCATCTGTTATGCTTTTCTGAGTACGCTTCTAAAAATATTCTGATTCTAAAAAAATAGTTTTTCAAATATAAGAAACCCCCATGAAATTTAACAATACGCCACAAAACATTTTTTAGGCGAAAAACCTTAATTTTGTAATGCCTGGTAACCGTTTGAAACGAGCATGCAAGCTGGGTATACTAATAAGCTTAAAAAAATAATAATACCCACAGGCGTAACTATGTGACTCGAAGCTAAAATGCGAGTTCCATCTGGCCATTAAAAAAAATAAAATATTTTCGAATGCAACCCCCATGATTATGCTCAATATCAAACACAAAATGAGAAATTGTAAATAAACGATATTTTTCAAAACGCAAAGGATGCTAAATTTATACACAAATAACGCAAAAAATCTCTGCGAACTTTGCGCTCTTTGTGTGAAGATATTTAAAAATTATTTTTTATCCTCACCCCGTCGGGCGGGCCATCCCTCTCCTTCTCAAGGAGAGGGGTGGCCGACAGGCCGAGGTGGGTTGACGCGACACCCGTATTTTAATTTTGATTACCTGCCCTGCACTGGAAGCCGACTCAGCGGTTGCCGATGGGGCTACGTTGCCATCGAAGTTGATGGGGTTGTCGACCAGGTACCAGGGACGATAATGCGCATCGAAACCTTTATCGCGTTCTTTTTCGAGCTTCTGCTCTTCCGACCGCTGCATCTGACGGTGACGGTGATAGTTTTCGACCCGAAAATCGAATTCAAACTCGGCCGATTCGACCCCCAACGGAGCTATGGGCGCCAGCGCCAAACTGGGAATTTTTATTTCTACTGTTTCTTCCTTGCCCTGATTGTTCGTGTGCTTTAAATGAAAAGTTTGCATGTAAAGCGATTCGCCCCCGGTAGGTAAGGGCATCTCCTCCTCGCCGTCGGCAGGAATAT